>CBDUIC010000066.1:0-42929 GCA_965367245.1 uncultured bacterium
CGAGCCGACGACCTGTCCGGCCTGCCCCCGGCCTGGATCGGGGTCGGCACCCTCGACCTGTTCCACGGCGAGTCCGTCGCCTATGCCGAGCGGCTGCGCGCCGCCGGCGTCGATGCCACCCTCGACGTCGTGCCCGGCGCCTACCACGGCTTCGACGAGGCCGAGCCGAACGCCCCGGTGTCGCAGGCTTTTCGAGCGAGCCAGCGGCAGGCCCTCGCTCGAGCCATGGCCCCCGCCGACGGCCCGAGCCCGTGGCATGCTGCCAGCGAAACGCTCCCCCCCGGCACACCGTGACGTCCACCCCCTCCCCCCTCGCCACCCTCGGCTTCGGCCTGCAGCACGTCCTGGCGATGTTCGCCGGCATCGTGACCCCTCCCCTGGTGGTCGCAGGGTCCATCGGTCTGTCGCCGGAGGACTCCGCCCTCCTCGTGGCGATGGCGCTGCTCACCTCAGGGCTGACGACCTTCCTGCAGGTGCGTCGCATCGGGCCCGTGGGCTCGGGCCTCCTCGCGGTGCAGGGCACGAGCTTCACCTTCGTCCCGCCGGCCATCCAGGCCGGGAACAGCGGCGGCCTGGCCCTGGTGTTCGGCACCGCGCTGGCCACCGCTCCGGTCGAGATGGTGCTGTCGAAGCTCATCGGGCCGCTGCGGCGCTGGTTCCCACCGGTGGTGACCGGCACGGTGGTCACCCTCATCGGGCTCAACCTCGTCGGCGTCGGCATGACCGACCTCGCCGGCGGGCACGGCGTCGACGACCTCGGTGCGCCGCGCCACATCGGCCTCGGGCTGCTCGTGCTCACCTCCATCGTCGCCTTGAACCGCTTCGGGTCGGGCCTGGTGAAGGCCGCCTCCATCGGGCTGGGCATCGGGCTGGGCTACCTGGTCGCCTTGGCCCTCGGGAGGGTCGACCTGTCGGGGGTCGCCAGTGCGCCGTGGGTGGCCCTGCCCCAGCCCCTGGCCTTCGGTCTCACCATCGAGCCCGCCTACCTGGTGCCCTTCGCCATCGCCTACGTGGTCAGCGCCATGGAGACCATCGGCGACCTCACCGCCGTGAGCGAGGCGAGCGGCGAGCCCGTCGACGGGCCCGTGTTCGTCGACCGCCTCCAAGGCGGCCTGCTCGCCGACGGCCTGGGGTCGGCCCTCGCGGCCCTGCTCAACTGCCTGCCCAACACCACCTTCTCCCAGAACGTCGGCGTGGTCGGGCTCACCGGGGTCGCGACCCGCTCCGTCGGGCTGGCGGTGGCCGGTCTGCTGGTGGTGCTGGGGCTCGTGCCCAAGCTCGCCGCGGTGATCAGCGCGATGCCCAAGCCCGTGCTCGGCGGGGCGACCACGGTGCTGTTCGGCACGGTGGCGGTCGGTGGGCTGCGCATCGTGACCCGGGATGGCTTCGACGCCCGCAAGCAGCTCATCCTCGCCGTCTCGCTGGCCCTCGGCCTCGGGGTGACCATGGTGCCAGCAGCCCTGACCGGCTGGGTCGCCGAGGGGGTGTTGGCCACCTCGCTGCACATCGTGCTGACGTCAGGGATGGCGGTCGGTGCGCTGGTCGCGCTGGGACTCAATGCGCTGCTGCCGTCGGAGTGAGCTGGCCCTCCTGCCGCCCTACACCAGGTCGGCGAGGAAGGCATCCAGCGATACAAAGCTCTCCTCGTAGGCGTTCGACGTGTACAGCGAGTAGACCGGGCCGTCGGCCAGCCGGGGGTCTGCCCCAATCCAGGCCTGCTCCTCCTCGTAGTCCCGCTCGTTGGTGCGGGAGCACAGGCAGACCATGTCGAACATCTCGCCGTGAGCGGCGTCCCAGAACTCCTGGCCGAAGGGGCCGATGGAGTAGGTCGACACGAAGCTCACCGTGCATCCCAGCGTCGCGCTCTTCTTGCCCTCGTAGGCCTTCCACTCGCCCGTCTCGTAGAACGACCGCAGGCGGCCGCTCAGCTGTACACCCTGCTCGCGCTCCACCTGCTCGAGCAGGTCGTCGGGGAGCACCACCACGTAGCCCTCGGCGAGGCGCTCGCCTGCGATGACCTGAAACAGGATGTCGGCGGGCATCTGCCGCTCGGCGAAGGCCTCGATGACGGCCAGGTCGCCGTCGGTCGTGATGGCCAGCACGTCGTCGATGGCCTCCAGCTCTACCGTCGAGCCGGTCTGCGGGTGTCTGAGCGTGCGCTTCATCAGGGAACTCCTCGTGTGTCGCGGACCGACCGCCGACGCCTAACCCTGTGTCGCGTCCACCTGCACACCCTCTGCACGCCAGCCGCGCGGTCCTTGAGCGCCCCTCCCCCGGGCCCTGCACGGCCGCTCCCTAGGTTGGCTGTGGGAGGACTTCATGCGCCGCATCGCCCACCTCATCGCCCTCACCCTCGTCTTCGGGGCCACGTCGGTCGCCTGGCTGCTGTTCGCCGCGGTGATGGCGAGCCGCACCAGCCACCTCGAGGACAGCCTGCAGGGCGATGTCGCCGAGCTGTGGGGCCAGCCCATGGTCCAGGAGGCCCCGCGCATCGCCCGGCACACCTGGCGTGAGGAGACCCGCCAGGAAGCCGTGACCGGGCCCGATGGCCAGCCCGTGTACGACGCGAACGGCACCCCCCGCACCGTGCAGCGTGTGGTTCGGGTGGACGCCACCGAGCGCCTGCCCCTCGACCGCACCCACCTCGACGTCACCCTCGGCCACGACCCCCGCCGCAAGGGCCTCATCTGGTTCAGCCTGTACGACGTGGGGGTCGACGGCACCTGGTCGTTCACCCAGCACCCCACCCAGGGAGGCGATGTCACCATCACCTTCCCGTTCCCCCAGGCCGACGGCATCTACGACGACTTCCGCTTCGAGGTCGACGGCCAGCCCGTGGAGACCTCCCCCGCCAACGGCCAGGCCACCCACCGGCTGTACGTCGCCGCCGGGGAGCAGGTCGACCTGCGCGTGGCCTACGACAGCCGGGGTCGCGACGAGTGGACCTACCGGCCCGTCGACGGCTGGCAGACCGGGGAGGTGCGGGACTTCGTGATGAACCTGCACACCGACTTCGCCGACATCGACTACCCCGGCCGCACCATGTCGCCGTCCACCCGCCAGCAGGGCGATGAGGGCTGGGACCTCACCTGGACCTTCGAGCGCCTGATCACCGGCCAGGGCATGGGCATGGTCACCCCGCAGCGCGTGCAGGCCGGCGAGCTCGGGGCCCGCCTGTCGCTGTCGGCGCCGATCAGCCTGGGCCTGTTCATGGTGTGGGTGTCGATCCTCGGCCTGCTCCGCGGCGTGGAGATCCACCCGGTCAACCACGCCTTCGTGGCCGCCGCCTTCTTCAGCTTCCACCTACTGTTCGGCTACACCGCCGACCACCTGCCGGTCGAGTGGGCCTTCGCGCTGTCGAGCGCGGTGAGCGTGCTGCTGACCGTGTCCTACCTGCGGCTGGTGGCAGGGCCCCGCTTCGCCGTCGTGCAGGCCGGCGGCGCCCAGCTGCTGTACCAGGTGGGCTTCGGCGCCGCGCACTTCTTCGACGGCATGACCGGCCTGACCCTCACCGTCTTGCTGGTGGGGACCCTGTTCCTGCTCATGCAGCGCACCGGCCACATCCGCTGGGCCGAGGTGTTCGCCTCCCAAGACGCGGCCACAGCCTAGCGTTCAGCCTCGCCACCAGCGCTTCACGGCCTGCCGCGTGCGCCGTGGGTCGACGCCCTGCGACCGCAGCTCCCAGGCCACCGCCTGCTTCAGCGCCGGCCAGCGCTCAGGCAGCTCCGTGGTGGGCTGCAGTGCCGCCCACCAGAACGCCGCGGCGGTCTGACGCGGGGTGGCCTCGGGCACGGGCGCCGCGACGGGCACGGCCTCGGGAGCCACCTCGACCACCGGAGGCAGAGCGCGCACCGCAGGGGCCACGGCAGCGGGCACGGAGACGGCGGGAGCCACTTCCACAGGGCGCGGGGACCACACGACCAGGGCCACCGCCAGGGCGGCCGCGGCGACAGCGGTGGCGGTGCGCTTCATGGGTGGAGCGTACCGCAGGTCGGTCGCCGACGGCAGCGAGAGCAGATACCGTACCGCCATGACCATGCTTCTTCTCTTGCTGGCGTGCGGCGGCGACTCCGCGGAGTCCTCCTCCTCATCCCCTGCCACCGAGCCGCAGCCCGCCACCTCGGTGGCCTCGACCGACTCGACCGCCCCTGCCCTGCCCAGCGGCTCCACCGGCGACACGTCGACCCGCGGCGGCACGGGCGACACCAGCGCCAGCGGCGTCCCCACGGGCACGACGGCCGACACGGGCTCCACGGCAGACACAGGCTCCACAGGCTCCACAGGCTCCACGGGCTCCACGGGCTCCACGGGGGACACAGGCACCGGCACCCCGGGCCCTCCCGGCGACACCGCGCTGCCTCCCGTCGTCACCTGCGACCCTGCACCGACCATCACCGCGCTCCCCGCCGTCATCGGCAGCTACGCGCCGGTTCCCTTCGCCCCGCGCCCCGACGGTTGGGTGTGGTTCGGGCTGAACGGCGGCATCTACGAGGGCGGCAGCATCGCCACGTCCACCCTGGTCTACCCGCACTCGGCGAACGCCCTCGCCCTGCGCGACGACACGCTGTGGTGGCTCGATAATGCGGGTCCCCCTACGTTCTGGCGCACCGAGGGTGGCCAGCCCCCCGTCGCCGTCGCCACCCTCCCCGACGGCCCCGGTCTATACCTGACCACCGACATCGAGACGCACCCCGCCGGCTCGGTCATGGCCTGGTACGTCCCACCCCTCAGCTTCGGCAGCCCCCCCACGACGCAGGTGGCCTGGGTGTCGCCTGCCGGCGCGCTGCACACCACCGGCGTCACCGGCCTGCAGGTGCCCTCCGACGTCGGCGCCGTCGCCTACCGCGCCGACGCCACCGGCCTGTGGGCCGCCGCACGGGATGGGCTGCGCGCCTACGCGGTCGACGCCGAGGGGCGCCCCGACTGGTCCACCATCCAACAGACCGTGCCGTGGCCCAACGGAGGCGTGGGCGCGGTGTTGGATCTGCTCGTCGACAGCTGCGACCGCGTCTACTTGCTGGGCATGACCGGGGGCTATATCGCCACCAGCGTCGACGTAGGCCGGCTCGATCCCGCCACCGGAGACTGGGTCCTCATGGGCAACGTCGACCACGCCTACGGGTGGTCCTTCCTCCGCTTCGGGGGCACCAACGGGCGCGCGACCGAGGTGCTCACCATGTCGGGTGGCTGGACGACCGGCGACATCACCTGGGAAGCGTGGGACGTGGGCGCCACCGCCCCCTGAGCCAGCCCGCCTAAGAAGAGCCCGCCGACCAACGCACCGAGCGCTCGCCGACCACCAGCTCCTCAGAGCTCGCCGCCAGGGCCTCTGCCGCCCCGGCCGCCAGCCCCACCTGGGTCTGCCGCTTGCCCAGTCGGATCCGCCCGATCCGCGTCGGCGGGATGCCACGGGCCCCGAGCGCCGCGACGAGCTCGGCCGCCCCCACGCCCTGTTCCTTGCCGGCGAACACCACGATCTGCACCGCGTCGACATCCTCCTCGGGCCCCCTCGGCACCACGGGGCGCACCCAGTCGGGCAGCACGTCGTCGCCGGCCGGGTCGAGCTCGAGCCCACGCTGACGCGCGAGCAGCTCCACCGCCGCCGCCGCCACCTCCTCCGCCGAGCGGCCCTTCTCCACCAGCCGCCGCACCAGCGCCACGGCATGGGGCCCCGCCTCGCAGGCCGCGAGCTCCTCCTGCAGCTCTACGCGCCGACGACGCTGCTGAGCGCCCCCCGTGGGGACCTCGCCCTGCGCGATGTCGACCCCCAGCGCCGAGGCCATCTCCCGCAGGCGCCGCTTCTGCTTGGGGGTGACCAGGGTGAGGGCGAGCCCGGCCCGACCCGCCCGCGCCGTGCGCCCGATGCGATGCACGTAGCGCTCCGGGCTCTCCGGCAGGTCGGCGTTCACCACCAGGCCGATGTGCGACACATCGATGCCTCGCGCCGCCACGTCGGTGGCCACCAGCACACCGACCTCCCCGCGACGGACCCTGCCCAGCACCCGCTCCCGCAGCGGCTGGTCGAGGCCCCCGTGCAGCCGCTCCACAGCCAGGCCACGGGCCCCCAGCCGGTCAGCGAGGTCGACACAGCCCACCCGGGTGTTCGCGAACACCAGAGCCGTGCCCTCGGGCGCGTCGAGGAGCAGCAGGTGCAGCGTCTCGACCTTGTGGGCGGCCGGCACCCGCAGCCAGCGCTGCTCGATGTGGTGCACGGTGAGGTCTTGGCCCTCCACCTGCAGGTGGGCCGGCTCGGTCAGGATCCGGTCGGCCACCGCACGGGTGGCGGGGGGCATCGTGGCGGAGAACAGCAGCACCTGGCGATCGGGTCGGGTCGCGGCGAGCAGGTGCTCCAGGTCGGCTTGAAAGCCCATGCGCAGCATCTCGTCGGCCTCGTCGAGCACCACCACGTCGACCCCGCTCAGATCGAGGTCGCCGCGGGTCTGCAGGTCGCGCAGCCGGCCCGGCGTGCCGACCACCACCCGTGGCTTCCGGGCCAGGGCCTTGCGCTGCGAGGCATAAGGCGTGCCCCCCACCACCGGCATCGCACAGCCTGCCACCAAGCCGCGGAACACCGAGGTCACCTGCAGCGCCAGCTCCCGGGTGGGGGTGAGGACGAGGGCCGCTGGCGTGCGGGAGGTGCTCCGCTGCAGCACCGGCAGGGCGAAGGCGAGGGTCTTGCCCGAGCCCGTGCGCGCCTGGCCGATGAGGTCGCGGCCGGCGAGGGCGACAGGGATGGCCTGCACCTGGATGGGCGTGGGGGTGGACATCCCCTGCGCGTGCACCGCGGCGAGGAGCTCGGGGTCGAGGCCGAGGGCGTCGAAGGAGGGCATGGGACTCCGGCGTGGCTCCCTCTATAGGCGAGGCGACGGCCTCGGGCCCCTCGCACAGCGTGGGCCAGGCCCGCGGCGACACGCAATGCTACGCGACCTCCGTCCGTACCCAAGCCCCCAACCAGGAGTGCCCCTTGTACGTCGCACGCGTCGTTCCCTCGACCGCCCTGTTGCTGGCCGCCAGCGTCGCTGTGGCGGCCCCTCCGACAAGCCCCGGCGACCTGCAGCCGGTGATCACCAACTGCGCCGTCAGCAGCGGCTACGAAGTGCAGACCTGGGTCGGCGAGGCCGCGTCGGAGGCGCTGTGGGTCGCGGGGGTCTACGAAGCCCAGAAGGGCCACAAGGGTGGGTCGCACCCGGTGACCGAGGCCCAGGTGGCCTTCGACCTGCCCGGCGACAACGTGCTGGCGCTGTCGGCCTACGAGCCCGTCACCTGGCAGGTGAAGCTCGGGGCGGGAGCGGCCCTCACCGAGATCGTCCTCATCGGGTACCACGACCAGAAGGTGGAGGGGGTCGAAGGCATCCCGGTCCGCGTGCTGCCCAAGCCCTCGTGCGGCTTCCGCTGGGGTGTCGAGGGCAAGAGCTGCGCGGGGGAGGAGCTCGTGGCCGCGCTCACCGAGGCGACGGGCCGCAAGGCATCCCGCTTCGACGGGTGCTACCGAGCCTCCAGCTTCCAGTTCCGGACGGCCCCGCCCCCCGACGACGCTCCCTAGCCAGCGCGCCCGCGGCAGCGGCGACCCATCCAGCGGCAGCTCGGGCGTCGCCGTCGAGCTACAGTTCGGCTCTCCACCCCCGCCGCCGCCCGGCCGCACCTTCCCCCGCTGCCCCGTGCCTACCGTCAGCGCATTCGACATGTTCAAGGTGGGTATCGGCCCCTCCAGCTCCCACACCCTCGGCCCCTGGCGCATCGCCCAGCGCTTCGTGCGCGACACTCGCCGGGCCGGCCTGCTGAAGCCCGGCTGCCGCCTGCAGCTCGACCTGCTCGGCAGCCTCGCGCTGACCGGCCGCGGCCACGCCACCGACAAGGCCATCTGCCTCGCCCTGCTGGGGCTCGAGCCCGACACGGTGGTGGTCGACGCCGTCCCGGCACACCTCGAGGCGCTGCAGGCCGCCGGCGAGGTCACCATCGACGGCATCGCCATCCCCTTCGACCGCGCCACCGACATCCGGATGTGTCGCACCGAGCGCCACCCGGGTCACGCCAACACCATCCGGTGCATCGCCACCCTGGGCGAGCAGCGGCTGGAGCGCATCTACTTCTCCCTGGGCGGCGGCTTCATCGCCGCGGCCGACGACGACAGCGGCGAGGACGTGCCCCGCACGGTCCCCCCTCGCCCGGTGCGCAGCGGCGCCGACCTGCTCCGGTGGTGCACCGAGACCGGCGGCCCCATCTCCGAGGTCGTCCGCGACAACGAGCGGGCCTGGCACGACGATGCGTGGATGCAGGCGGAGTCCACCAAGATCTGGAGCGTCATGCGCGAGGCCGCCCGTCGCGGGTGCCGCCTCGAGGGCGAGCTGCCCGGCGGCTTGGGGGTGAGCCGCCGAGCACCAGGCCTGCTCCGCGACATCGTGCACGACCTGCAGCGCGAAGACATCGCCCAGCTGGTGAAGACCGTGCGTGAGGCCAACCTGCCGTTCACCCAGCTCGTGCGGGTGGTCGCCTGCTTCGCCATCGCCGTGAACGAAGAGAACGCCGCCATGGGCCGGGTCGTCACCGCACCCACCAACGGCGCGGCAGGGGTCATCCCGGCGGTGTTGTTGTACCAGGCCTGCTTCGGCGCGACGGAGCTGACCGATGAGCACGTGCTGCGCTTCCTCCTCACCGCCGGTCAGATCGGTGCGCTGTTCCAGCAGAACGCCACCATCTCCGCCGCCATGGGCGGCTGCCAGGCGGAGATCGGCGTGTCGAGCGCCATGGCCGCCGCCGGCCTCGCCGAGCTCATCGGCTGCACCCCCGGGCAGGTGCTCGTCGCCGCCGAGATTGCCATGGAGCACCACCTGGGCATGACCTGCGACCCCGTCGGCGGCCTGGTGCAGATCCCCTGCATCGAGCGCAACGCCATGGGCGCCATCAAGGCCATCGCCGCCGCCACCCTCGCCGAGCAGACCGACCCCTCCCGGGCCCGCGTGTCGCTCGACGAGGTCATCGAGGCGATGTGGGACACCGCCGAGCAGATGTCGGACCGCTACAAGGAGACCGCGCTGGGCGGGCTCGCGGTGAAGCTGAAGCTGCCGGTGGGCCTCGCCGACTGCTGAGGCCCGGGCGGCGTCAGCGCCACTCGAGCCGGTAGTCGAGGCTGTGGCCGATCTGCGCGGAGTACTTCCGGATGCTCTTGCGGGCGAGCTTGAGGGTGAGCCGAGGCGGCAGCATGCCGGCGACGGTCGACACCACCGTGGGGCGCTCCCCCACCGGCAGCGCCATCCGCTCGGGGAAGTCGACCTGCACCCGGGCGCGGCGCTGGCCAGCCTGGTCGAGGAAGGTCGACAGCGCGCGGAACTGCAGCATCAGGGGATCGGCCCGACGAGCGCCCCAGTTGGCGGGGGGCATGAAGTCGACGAAGTGCATCAGCTGCACGTTGAGCTGCACCCACAGCTCCTCGGCGTCGAGCACGATGGGGGCGTTGTCGATGACCCGGTGGGCATGCAGCGCGACCAGGTCGTCGAGGCGGTGCAGGTTGGCGGTGAGCTCGGCCAGCAGCGCCTGATCGTAGAACAGCCGCACGAGGGTGGGAAAGGCCTCGATCTGCTTGGCTTCGTCGTCGGTGAGCAGCTCGCACAGCTTCGGCCACTTCTCCACGCCCATCGCGAAGGTGTTGGTGCCGGTGCCGAGGATGGAGTGCAGCAGCGCGATGGTGGGCGAGACCTCGGGGTAGTGCCGCGCCGAGTAGTCGTGGCAGAACACGAGGTGCTCGAGGAAGGTGCCGTCGGCGTGCTCCATGGAGAAGTCGCACTCGGACTGCATGAACGCGACGAGGGCCGGGTCGATCGCCGGGGTGGGGGCTTGCTCTTCCGACGCCTCGTAGGCCGACTCGATGGAGGCCACGGCACCATCGCTCCAGAACGGCTCCTTGCCGAGCTTGTCGGCCATCATCAGGCGCGGGAGCGCCCCCTCGAGGCTGCCGAAGATGGTGCGCCCCATGTCGAAGCCCTCCATGCGGGCCACGCGAACCCGACCCGCGTGGTCGACCGCGCCCCCGGCGACGAGGGCCGCCTTGCGCTGCAGGTTGAGCTCGGCCGGGCGTTCGGAGGCGGCGCTGGGGGTAGGCAGGACGGCGATCATGTCGGCATCTCCATGTTGCATGACAGATGTAATATAACGAGCGTCACTTGTCGAGTCCACGTGCTATACCGCCCTCATGCCCCCCAAGACCCGCTACACCCGCGACGACGTGCTCGAGGCTGCCCTGCAGGTGGTGGCTGACGACGGCCTGCGCAGCGTGAGCGCACGCTCGGTCGCCAAGGCCCTCGAGGCCTCTACCGCCCCGGTGTCGTCGGCCTTCCCCACGATGCAGGCCCTCGTCGAGGCGGTGGTCGAGCGGATCCTCGGCCTGCTGGTCGCGGCGGTCGAGGGCGCCGAAGGGCCCGACCCCCTGCGGGCCGCCGCCTTCGCCTTCGCCCGGTTCACCGCCGACCACCCCACCTTCTACGAGGCGCTGTTCCTGCTTCCCCATGCGCACCCGCCCGACTGGGTGCGGGTGCGCCGCTCCTTCGCCGAGGGCCTCGAGCGCAGCGAGCGCTTCGGGCACCTCTCCCCCCGACAGCGCGACGCCCTCGCCTGGCGCGCCAGCGTGGTCACCCACGGCATCTGCATCGAGATCTGGTCGGGCAGGTGGGATCGCACCGACGACGAGGCCCTCCGCCGCCTGGTCGACCAGCTGGTGGAGCCGATCACCGCTGCCTTTCTGCTCCAAGGAGCTGCCCCATGACCTGCGCCCTGTGTCGCCAACGCCCTGCCGACCTGGTGCGCGTCGCCGGTGTCGACCTGTGCCTGTCGTGCCAGGCCCACGACCCCACCGCGGCCCTGCAGGCACAGGGGTTCGCCGCCGAGTGGAACACCTCGCTGCAGCGCTTCTCCGCGGGGATCGGCATCCCGGGGCGGGCGGATGGCTTCGTGCTGCAGTGCGTGCCCCAGCGCTGGCACCACAGCCTGGCGAAGTGGGTCTCTCAGGAGGTCGAGGTCGGCGAGTCCACCTTCGACGACGCGGTGTTCGTGCGAACCTCCGACGCCGACGAGGCGGCGCGGCTGCTGGCGCACGAGGGCGTGCAGTCGGCGCTGTTGCTGCTGCTGAGCGGGCTGCGAGCCGGTGAGCTCGCGGGCAACGAGGTCCGCCTCGACGGGCCGACGCTCACGGTGGGCATCCGCCCACTCGACGGGCTGTCGGAGGCGACGCTGAGCTCGCTGCAGGTCGCGACGGCGGTGCTCGCCCTGCACCTGCGCGCCCTCAGCGCGTAGCCGCTTCATTCCGCGGGGGGGCGGTTGCCCGACGCCTGTGTGCCCAGCCCCAGGTCGACGATGGGAGGCTCGGGCGGAACGAGGCGATTCCACAAGACATCGGCAGGGCGCAGAGACGCCAGGGCGGCTCGGGTATAGCCCCGCTGATTGGGCTCGAGCCAGCGGAGCAGCCGCCACGCCTGCCAGCAGGACAGCTCCCGGGCCACGAGCTGGGCTCCCAGGGCGAACGACATCGTCTCCGGCGACAGGTAGCCGGCGCGCGACCACTGCTGTGACGAGGCCATGTCGCCCGTCATGCCCGTGCGGTAGCGGTGCGTATTGTTGACCGTGAACACCCCAAAGCCGAGGTATATCGTCGTCAAGTCGGTCAACTGTTCCTCTTCCTCGCGCGCATCCCGCACGAGGCCGTGCGCATGACGGAACGCATGGGCCACTTCGTGAGCCAACACGCCCACGAGGGCCTCCCCCGCCTCACCGAGGAGCCGCTCCTCGCACCCGAAGCGGGCTGTGTCGGCGCTGCCGTAGCGACGGTCCAGGCCTCCGAACCACGCGGCGGCCCCGTGATGCCGGTACACGGCTTCGCCGCGGGCATCGACGTGATCGACAGAGCGTTCGCCAGCGAACCGTTCCACCTGAAGGCGAAGCCCACCGAGGTCGGCATAGCCGAGCAAGCGCTGCAGCAACGCCTCCAGGCTCGCCATGTCGCCCTGCCACGGATCCGGGAAGTCGGCCTCGGTGGGCAAGCGGAGCGGAGCCTGCACGAAGCGGTCGCGCCCGCACCGGTCGATCAGGTAGCCGAGCTCGTCGACGACCCACGCCTGGGCCGCATCCGGTGGTAGTTGCGGGATGAAGACCTCCCACGCCACCCTAGGCCGGATCTCCGGCAGCGTCACCCGATGGCCCCCCTCACAGCGCCCCGCAGTCCTCCGCCTCGAACACCACCGTGCCGGCCTCGGTGACCAGCTCCCCGCTCAGCTCCCCCGGATCGAACACCATCTCTGCCTCGAGCTCGGTGGCTCCGAGGCTTCCGCCACCGCCGAGGGCGTGCTCCTCGTTCCACCACACCACCGCCGTGCCCGGGTCGCTCTGTCTCCACACCAGGTCTTGGTGGTCGCGCCGACGGTCGACGTCTTTGCCCGCCAGGCTCTCGATGCCGGTGCGTACATAGTCACAGGTGAACCCGGTCTTCACCGTCGACAGGGCCACCCCCTTCGTCCCCTCCAACGTCCAGGCCAGGGCGCCCGCGTCGAAGGACAGCTCGACCACCTCGCCCGAAGGGTCTTCTACCTGCAGCACCCCGTCGGCAAAGCCCGGCCCGCCACAGCCCATCAACCAAAGCCACACCATGTCGACCTCCTCGTCACACCGACACACCCCACCGTACGGCGCCCGACGCCGAACCGCTCACTACGACCCGGTCTCCGTCCGATACGATGGCCCCATGGCGACCTGGAAGGACATCGACGAGGTGGTGGCGGCCCTGCCAGCCACCGAGCAGGCCACGGCCTACGGATACCGCGCCTGGCGCGTGAAGAAGCGCATGCTGGCGTGGGAGCGACCGCTGCGAAAGGCCGATCTCGAGGCCCTGGGCGACGCCGCTCCCGCAGGCGACATCCTCGGCCTCCGCACCGCCGACGTGGCCGACGCCGAGGAGCTCATCGCCGCGTTCCCGGAGGTGTTCTTCACCGTCCCGCACTTCGACGGCAGCCCGGCGGTCCTCGCTCGGCTCGCGCCCCTCCCTGTCGAGGTGCTCCGCACCCTCATCGAAGCCGAGTGGCGCCGCTCGGCACCCAAGCGCGTCGTGGCTGCCCATGTCTCTGGCTCGTGATGCCCGCCTTGGGGCACTGAGCCCTCTCGTCGGCCTCGCCCTCGCCCTGGCGACGGCCTGCGCCCCGCCCCTCGACGGGCCGGAAGACGTCGACGTGGTTGCTCAGGAACTCGACGGGGTCTGGGTGTTCACCTATGCCGAAGCACCCGACGCCGAGATGCACGCCCTGCACGGCGGCGAGGTCGCGGCCGTCGACGGCTGCCTGCAGGTCGGCGACGCCGTGGTCATCTGGCACGACGAGCACCTCGCCGAGGTGGAGGCAGCGCTTCAGCGCGTCACCCTCGGCGAATCCATCGTGCTGCAGGTCGGTGGCGGCGGCCTGTCACTCGACGAGGGCAGCACCCTCGACGAGTTCCCTCAGGCCGTGCGCGACCACTGCGCGCCGCGCGAGCTGTGGTACTCGGCCCGCGACGCGCCCACGACGAGCACGGCCTCAGGGGCCTGAGGCGCGCGCCCTCACGCCCGAGGCGTTTCCTCGGTGAGGTGGTCGGTGCGGGTCACGTCCATCGCTGGGAGCGTCTCTTCGTCGTCGCCGCCATCGTCTTCCTCCTCGACCGCCTCAGCCTCGCTCGACGCCGCCTCGACGGTGGGCACGAGGATGTCGCCCGTGCGCATCGCCTCCTCGAAGTCTTGCTCGGACTCGCGGCGAAGCACCTGCTCGGCCGCCTCCAGCACCGGGCGCAGCTCGCGGTGCGGCAGGTGCTCGACCAGCGTCTGGAGGGTGACCAACGCCAGCTCCTGGGCGGCCCCGAAGGGCTTGCCCAGCTGCTCGGCGGCCAGCCTCGCGGCATCGACCGAGGCACGCACCTCGAGAGGCACCAGCCCCTGCCACGACGCGGGCTCGACCGCTGCGCGGAAGGCCAGCGGGGTGAGGATGGGCTCGCGGGACCGGCCATTGCCGTCGCCCGTCGACAGCACGGCCTCGAGCCACGCATACAGGAAGTTGCGGCTGTCGTCGTCGGGAGTGGCTTCCCAGGGGAAGCGCTCGCGGATGTGGCGATGCACGGCCCCTGGAGGGGCGTGAGCCGCCAGCTCGCGGGGCTGGAAGGAGCGGGCCCACGAGGCCACCGACACGTCGCCGTTGTCGACCACCGCATCGACCAGGGCGATCTGCGCATCGGGGTCGAGGCGACGCGACGCTCCCTCGGAGATGCCGGTGAGGGTGGCCACGACCCGCGCCCGCACGTCAGGACGGGCCAGCAGCCACTCGAACCGCAGCTCGGTGGGCCACAGCTCCCGCTGCACCAGCGGGGTGAGCCAGCGAGGCCGGTCTTCTTCGATCCAGGCGAAGAGCAGCTCGACGAGCTGCCCCTCGGGGTCGTTGCCCAGTCGCCGGTCGGCGGCCGCGGTCAGATGCGCATCAGCTGTCGTCATCGTTCCCCCCGTAGGTACGTCGGACCAGGGTCGCCCGTCCCGACCCGCCGCACAAGGCAGATCGTCGATCGAACCGCTAGCTTCGAGATCCACGCCCCCCGGTCATGGGCGCTCGAAGGCCCCGAGGTCGGGCAAGCCATCATCCACCCGTACCTCCGACCCCTGGTGCCGCACGTACTGCCGGTCCACCGGATGAGCGGCCATCGCCGGCAGCGCCACGCCCCCCGCGTCGACCGCCACCGACGCCCCATCGAGGTGCAGGTCGTACCCTGCCTCGTCGACGAAGCCCGGGTCGCTCCCCTCCAGGGTTCCGCTGTCGCTGACCGACCCGTCGAAGCCCCCGTCGAAGGAGCTCACCCAGCCGCTGGGCAGCCAGTTGTCGGTCAGATCGGCCACCCCGTGCTCCGACAGCACCGCCAGGTTCCCCGCCGCCACCACGTTGTGGTGGATCACCGCCTGCTCGTCGTTGGTCGACAGCCGCACCAGGGTGGTGTTCCCGGGCCGCTCGCTGAGCACCGTGTTGTGCACGAAGTACAGCGTGCCCGCCCGGTAGTCGGCCGTCGTGCCCGAGTCGCCGCCGTAGTGGGCCACCTGGGAGTTCCCCGCCCCATCGGGCTCGACGAGCACGTTGCCGTACACGAAGGTCTCGCGGTAGCTCGGGTCGCCGATCAACCGCACCTGGTGGGACTCCACCAGATCGAGCTGCCGGTTGCCGCCCTCGATCCAGTTGTAGCGGACCACGGTGCCCGCGGAGCGGTCCTTGAGGTTGTTGCCATCGCAGCCGGCGCACAGCGGCCCGTAGCGGTTGTACTCGAAGGTGATGCCCAACGCCTCGGTGTAGCTGTTGTGCTCGTAGGCCGAGCCGACATTGCCGTTGCCGTGCACGTAGTTGCTCGACACCAGCACGCGGTTGGCGGCGTTCGCCACGAACAGCCCGTTGCCGCTGTCGGACAGCACGTTGCCCCGGATCACCACATCGTCGCCTTCCTCCACGAAGATGGCGGCGGCGTTGTCGTCGTAGGTCTGGGCGTTCCCGCCGTCGTCGGTGAACCCGTACGCGGAGCGCCCGTGGCGGATGTCGAGGTCTTCCACGTAGACGTGGGCGGGCACGACCCCTCCCCCGGTGCTGGTGCCGCCGATCTTGATGACCCCGCGGGTCTCCGACCAGAAGTCGAGGGCCGTGCGTGTGGTGGCGTTGGCGCCGTCGATGATCGGCAACGCCCCCGTCACCGGGTCGCACACGCCCAGCACCACGATGGGGTCGGTGGCCGTGCCCGCCGCGTCGATGGCCCACTTGTGGTGGTAGGGCGAGCCGTCGGGCCAGATGCGCACCAGGGTGTCGGCCGACAGGCTCTCCCACGGCACATCGGACGGCGTGGTCGCCGCGTGACCGGGCCCCACGTCGATCACGGTGGCGAAGTCGGCCGGGTCCCACCGGTCGACCGCACAGCCGCTGATCTCGCTGCCCCCGGTGTCCCCGGTCGAGGCGGTGTCGGTGTCGGTGTCGGCATCCGTGTCGGTGTCGGTGTCGGTGTCGGTGTCGGTGTCGGTATCCGTGTCGGTGTCGGTGTCGGCATCCGTGTCGCTGTCGGTGTCGGTGTCGGCATCGGTGTCGGTGTCGGTGTCGGCATCCGTGTCGGTGTCGGTGTCCGAGTCAGCATCGGTGTCGGCGTCGCCGTCGACCGAAGGGGTGTCGCCCTCGGCCTTCGGCTCCTCCGAGGTCCCACAGCCAGCCATCAGACACCAGATCATCATCGCGCGCATGGCACCCCCCACGTGGCCGCAGGGTACCCCGAGGCTCCTCAGCTCCGCAGCGCGTCGATGGGCTCGAGCCGCGCCGCACGTCGTGCTGGCATCCACCCGAAGAACACCCCCATCAGCGCCGAGAAGCCCACGCTGCCCACCACGATGAGCGGGTCGACCACGAAGGGCACGTCGAGCACCACCGAGCCGATGCCCGTCAGGGTCACCCCCAGCGTCGCCCCCATCACCCCGCCGAGGGCGGCCAGCACGGTGGCCTCGGTGAGGAACTGCAGCATCACGTCGCCCTCCAGTGCGCCGATCGACATCCGGATGCCGATCTCGCGGGTGCGCTCGGTGACCGACACCAACATGATGTTCATGATGCCGATGCCACCGACGATCAGGCTCACGGCGGCCACTGCAGCCAGGAAGCCGGTAAGCAGCGTGGTGATGCCAGACATCCTCGACGCCATCTCGCGGGTGTCGCGCAGGGTGAAGTCGACGGTGTCGTCGGAGCGCACGTGGCGGATGTCGCGGAGGGTGGCGTCGAGGGCGAGCACCGCCATGTCCATGTTCTCGGTGTCGTCGACCGACACGAAGATGGTGTTCAGGTCGGTGTTCCCGACCAGGCGGCGCTGCACCATGCCGAGGGTACCGAACACCAGATCGTCCTGGTCCATCCCCATGGTGTTCTCGCCCTTGGCCCCGAGAAGCCCCACCACCGTGCAGCTCGCTTCGCCCACCCGCACCTTGGTGCCCAGCGGGTCGGCATCGCCGAACAGCTCCTCGCGCACGGTGTCGCCGAGCAGGCACACCGGCGCCCCCGACAGCTCTTCCCCGCTGGTGAAGTTGCGGCCCTCCGCCACCGTCCAGCCCGTGGCGATCAGGTAGTCGTTGGTCGACCCGGTGACGGTCGTGTCGTACGACACCCCTCCGTAGGCTGCCGTCTCCGAGCTGTTCGCGGTGGGCGCTACCGCCTGCAGATGGGGGACTTCCCTCGCGATGCGGGCCACGTCCCCCGCCTGAAACGGCCGCGTCGCCGTGCGAGACTGCGGGCCCCGCCCCACCCCCGACTCCACCAGCAGCAGGTTGGTGCCCATCGAGTCCAGGTCCGCCTCGATCGACGCGGTGGCCCCCCGGCCGATGCCCACCATGGCGATCACCGCAGCCACCCCGATGAGGATCCCCAGCGAGGTGAGGAAGGTGCGACCCAGGTTGCGGCGGAGCTCGGTGACCGCGAGGCGCAAGGCGTTCATCAAGCGTGGCATGTCAGCTCCCTCGAGGTCAGGCGCTCGTCGCGCTCGATGCGCCCGTCGCGAAAGTGGAGGATCCGGTGGGTGAGCGCCGCCATCTCGGGCTCGTGGGTGACCATCACGATGGTCTGGCCGCGCTCCTCGTTGAGCTCGACCAGCAGGCGCATGATGTCTTCGCTGCGCTCGGTGTCGAGGTTGCCGGTGGGCTCGTCGGCGAACAGCACGCTGGGGCGCGTGACCAGGGCGCGAGCAATGGCCACGCGCTGCTGCTGGCCTCCCGACAGCATGCTCGGCAGGTGGTCGGCACGGTCGGCGAGGCCCACCTCGTCGAGGGAGGCGAGGGCTTGGCTTCGGCGCTCAGCAGCCCCGACCCCACGGTAGAGCAGCGGCAGCTCCACGTTCTCGACGGCGGTGCTGCGCTCCAGCAGGTTGTAGCCCTGGAACACGAAGCCGATCCATGCGCGCCGCAGCCGGGCGCGGGCTTGCCGTTCGAGCTCGGTGACCTCGATGCCGCGGAATCGGTACGACCCCGCCGTCGGCACGTCGAGGCAGCCCATCACGTTCAATGCGGTCGACTTGCCCGACCCCGAGGGGCCCATCAGCGAGACGAACTCGCCCTCCTCGATGTCGACGTCGATGCCGTCGAGGGCCCGCACCTCGGCCGCGCCCTCACCGTAGACACGGGCGATGCCTCGCAGTCGGAGCAGGCTCATCGGCCACCTCCCAGCACGATGGCGTCGTCGACCGACAGCCCCTCGGCGACCACGGCGGTCTGCAGCCCGTCGGTGCCGACGATCTCCACCGGCACGGCGGTGGGCGCCCCGTCGCGCAGCACGTAGACCCGCTCGCCAGCAGTTGTCGAGGCCCCCGGGCCCTCGCGCTGGGGGCGGTAGCGAAGCGCCAGGGTGGGCACCTGCAGCGTGTCCTCCAGCGACGCCACCAGGATGTCGGCCGTGGCGGTCATCCCGGGCCGGAGCAGGCCCTCGCGGTTGTCGACGCGCAGCTCCGCCGGGTACGACACCACCGTCTCGTCGGGGTCGGGAGCGAGGTCCACCGAGACCACCTCCGCCGAGAAGGTCGCGTCGCTGTAGGCGCTCACGGTGAACCGAGCCTCCTGCCCTGCCTGCACCTGGCCCACGTCGGCCTCGTCGACCGCCACCTCCACCTGCAGCGCCGACAGGTCGCTGGCGACCTCGAACAGCGCCGTGGCCGACATCGCCGACACGACGGTCTGGCCGGGATCGACGTAGCGCTGCAGCACCACCCCATCGATGGGCGAGGTGATGGTGGTGTCTTCGAGGTCGGCCTGGGCATCCGCGAGGGTGGCGAGGGCCTGATCTCGCTGCGCCCACGCCGACTGCTGCGCAGCGGAGGCCGTGCGCACCGCGAGCTCCGCGGCCTCCAGGGTGGTCGCGCTCACCGCGCCGCGCTCGAACAGCCGCGCCGAGCGATCGCGCTGCACGATGGCGTCCTGCAGCTCGACATCGGCCTTGGCCACCGCCGCCCGGGCAGACGACAGCTGGGCCTTCGCCTGGGCGACGGCATGCTCGAAGGGCTCAGCGTCGAGCTGGGCGAGCACATCACCCGCCGCGACCACCGAGTTCTTGTCGACGAGCACCGCAGTGACCCGACCCGACTGATCCGAGCCGACCTCCACGAGGTCTTCGGGCTCCAGGGTGCCCACCGCCGTCACGCGCACGTCGAGAGTGCCCCGCTGCACCGGCATCGTCTGGTAGCTGGTGTCGCTCGACGAGCCGCTGGCCGACCACAGCCCGAGCCCCACCAGGGCGACGAGGCCTCCCGCGAACGCCACCCAGCGGCCGCGTCGGCGCACGGGCTGGATCTCGGCGAGGTCGGCCTCTGAGGGCGTGTCGTAGGCGATGACTCGGTTCGCTGAAGGCATGGCGGCTCCACGGGATGTCTTGATCTACGACCGCAGTTGTGGAGAAACCGTGGACGCGCTCCACATCGATGCCCTCACGACTTTCTCCACACTCTGCAGACCAGGTTGAGGAGGTGGAGGAACCCATGACCCGCATCGCTGGAACGGCCGGATGGCTCGCCCTGGTGGCCCTGGCCACGCCTGCGTGGGGCCGCGAGCTGTCCCTGGAGGAGGCGCTGTCCCATGTGGCCGGCAACCGCGACCTGCGCACGGTGCAGCGGTCCGAAGACGCCGCCCGTGCCCAGCAGATCGTTGCCCGCTCCTCGTTCGACCCCACCCTCTCCGCATCGACCGAGGTGTCGGGGGTCGAGTCGTCGGGCTTCGTCGCAGGCTTCCCGATGGACTCCACCGCCCTGAGCAGCTCGTCCAGTGTGTCGGTAGGGGGCACCACCTCCACCGGCACCGGCTGGGAGATCGGCGCCGACCTCGGCTACAACCACATGACGACCGTGTCGAGCCTCGGCGGGGTCGACTCCGAGCAGGTCCGATCGAACTGGAACGGCCTGGTGGACCTGACCCTCTCCCAGGACGTGCTTGCGCCGTTCCGGCAGAGCGACACCGCCATCGCGGCCCGTCAGGCTTCCGAGCGGGTGGGCACCGCCGAGCTGGCATCGCAGCAGGCCCAGCAAGACGCGGTGGTCGCCATCGCCGACGCCTGGTGGACGTGGTCGTCGGCCCATCGACTCGCCCAGACCGCTCAGCGAGCGCTGGAGGAAGCCGAGGCCCTGGAGCAGCAGACCATCGCCCGGCACGACGAGGGCGACGTGGCCCAGCTCGAAGTGTCGCGGACCACCGCCGAGCGCCTGGCGGCCGAGCAGCAGGTATGGACCACCCGAGCTGACGTGCGCTCGGCGGCCGACCAGCTGCTGCTCACCATGGGCGAGGCCCCTGGGCAGTCCATCGAGCCCATCGGGGAAGGCGCCATCGCCGGCGGGGAGACCGACGTGCAAGCCAGCGTGCAGGTCGCGCTGCAGGCCAACCCCGACGTGGCCGCCGCCCGGGCCGAGGTCGACATCGCCGAGCATGCCCTGCGCGACGCCCGCCGCTCGGATCTGCCCGACCTGACCGCCAGCGGGTCGGTGGGCATGGCGTCGCTGTCCGACGACGCGATGGCGGCCCTCGGCGACCTCGCCACCGACGACGGCCTGCCCCGATGGGCGGTGGGACTCGACCTGTCGGTGCCCCTGGGAGGGCGTGCCTCCCGCGGCGCCCAGCGCAGCGCGGAGGCCGAGCTCGACATCGCCGAGCTCGCCCTCGCCTCCGTCGAGGAGCAGGTACGGACCGACGTCCGCGCCGCCGTCGACGCCGTCGACACCAGCCGGGTCGGCGTGGAGCTGGCGCTCGCCCTCCTCGACGTGGCCCGGCAGACCGAGGCGGGGGAGCAGGCGCGGGTCGACGAGGGGCAGAGTCGCCTCGACGACCTCCTCACCGCCCGCAACGCGCGCCTCGACGCTGAGGCCGACCTGGTGGCTGCCCAGGCGGACCGAGCCCGCGCCGAGCTGAACCTGCTGCGCCTCGAGGGGCGTCTGGGAGGCCCCGATGGCGTATGATGCGCTCGTGAGCGACCGCCCACGCATCCTCGTCGTAGAAGACGACGTGAACGTCGTGCAGGGCCTCCTAGGGGGACTGCGCCGGGAGGGCTTCGAGGTCGAGGTCACGATGGACGGCACCGAGGCCTGCGCCCGCGCGGTCGACCCGTCGTTTCAGCTGGTCATCCTCGACCTGATGCTGCCAGGAGCCTCGGGCTTCGACGTGCTCGAGGCCATGAGCGGCCGGGTGAACACCCCCGTCGTGGTGCTGTCTGCCCGCACCGAGCTCGACGCCCGCCTGCGGAGCTTCGAGCTCGGCGCCGTCGACTACGTCGCCAAGCCCTTCTTCCTCGAGGAGGTCGTCGCCCGCATCCGGGTGCGCCTCGCGATGGAGTCCGAGCGGCCACCGCGGCAGATCGGCGTGGGCGGGTGTGTCGTCGACCTCGATGCCCGAGTGGTGTCGCGCGACGGCGTCGACCTCGGGTTCACCAGCATCGAGTTCAACGTGCTGGCCTGGCTCGTCGAGCACAGCGGCAAGGCCGTGCGACGCAGCCAGCTGGCGGCCAAGGCCCTCGGTCTCGAGGCCGCCTCCGACCGCACCGTCGACAGCCACGTGTCGCGGGTGCGGCGCAAGCTCGGCGACGACGGGCCCCTGATCAAGACGGTCTGGGGCATCGGCTACCGCTACGAGCCACGGCCGTGAGCCCAGGGTCGTTCCGAGCCCGCATCCTGCTGGGGGCCGCGACCACCGCGTTGCTCGCCGTGTTGCTGGTGTATGGCTCGGTGAGGCTGACCATCGACCAGGTGGTCGGGTCGCCCGACGTCTACATCCCCGAGGTGGTGGTGGCGGCGTGCCAGGCCGACCCGGCGGCCTGGGAGGTCACCTCCTTCGGGCCCGGCACCATCCGGTTCTACGACGGCGACGGGCGGTCGGTGTCGGGGGCCCTCGTGGAGGTCGACGTGGCCCTGGGCACCACGGTGGAGCAAGCCAACGCCGAGGGGCGACGCACCGCCTACCGACGGCTGGCCGACGACGGCCCCTGCGCGGTGGCGGCCTTCAGCTTCGGGCCGGGCCGCGATCTGAGCAACGCCTTCCTGGCCGGCGCGGCCGTCGGCGTCTTCCTCGCCGTCTTCGCAGCGGTCTTCGCCACCTACCGGTTCACCGTCATTCCCCTGTTGGGGCGCATCGAGCGCATCCGGGAGGCGGGCTCCAAGGTCGGCGCCGACGGCTACCACCCCGCCAGCGACCCCGTGGGGGACGACCTCGCGGCCATCGCCGGGGTCCTCGACCGCAGCCACGCGCGCATCACCGCCGACCGCGCCGAGCTGGTGCGCCGCCAGGAGGCCCTCGAGCGCTACCTGGCCGAGATCGCCCACGACCTGCGCACACCCCTCGGCTCGCTGTTGCTCGCCCTGCAGGAGGTCGACGCCGTGGCGGGCACCGAGGCACAGACCGCCGCTCGCCGTGCCCTCACCGACGCCGCCTACCTCGCCACCCTGGTCGAGAACCTCCACCAGGCCGCCCGCCTTCGCCACGGGCTCGACCCCTCGGTGGGGCAGGCCGACCTCGCAGAGGTCGTGCGTCGCGTCGAGGCGCGCTTCCGAGCCATCGGGGCGGCCCGAGGCGTCGAGGTGGGCACCTCGGCCATCGCCGACCACATCGTGGTGGCCTGCGAGCCCTCGCTGCTCGAGCGGGCGGTCGCCAACCTCGTGCACAACGCCACGGTGCACGGCGCGAAGCATGTCGCGGTGCTCCTCGACGTGGCCGGCGACCGCTTCGAGCTCGAGGTGCTCGACGATGGCCCCGGGGTGCCCGAGGTGGAGCTGGCCGATCTGGCGCAGCGCACCTTCTCCGACGACCCTGCCCGCCGACGGGGCCAGGGCCTCGGCCTCGCGATCACCAACGAGGTCGTGCGCCGCCTGGGCTGGGTGATTCGCTACGAGCTGGGGCCGGAAGGCGGCCTGGCCGTGCGGCTGTCGGGCCCGATCGTCCCTTCCTCCGAAGCGTAGCCCACCTACAACCGGCGGCGCATCACCGGCCCATGCGGCGAATGAGCTCCTCGACCAGCTCGTCGGGCTCCGTGCAGCTCACGTACAGGGTCACGTCACGCAGCTCGTCGGGGAAGCTCGGCCACACTGTGCTCGCATGGGGGACTCGGTCGATCTCGATGGCCACGGCGTGGTCGGGGTTCATCACCCAGCAGGTGTCGAGCTCGTGAGCGATGAGCCGCGCAGCGCCTTCCTCGGCCCCAGACCCCACGATCGGGTACTGACCCCGCACGGTGATCGACTGGTAGGTCGCACCGAACTTCACGCTCGTCGTGTAGTGCCGACCCCGCAGGCCGATCCGCTGCTTCTCGGCCAGGCGGGTCACCCGGCGCACGCCCGTGATGCGCTCGTAGGGCACGCGGACGGTGAGCACCCGCTTCTTCCAGCTGTACTGGTAGCCCTCGTCGAGCATGGCGTAGACCGCGCGCGTGCCCTGCGCCGGCACCCGCAGGTGGGCGTCTTCCAGCACGACCACGCTCGGGATCTGCACCGCCTTCCACACGCCGAAGCCCACGAGGGCCACCATGAGCAGGGGGCAGGGCGACATCAGCACCGACACCACGAGCTGCCAGCCCAGGGCGAACCCGGCGGCCACCATCAAGCCCACGAGCACCGTCGGCAGCACGAGAGCTGCCGCCAGCGAGCCACTGCGGCCGTCCCACGCAAAGGTCATCACGCCCTACTCCCCGTGCCGCGTCGGTGCATGCTAGCGCGCGCCGATGTCGCTGACGGTGCCGTCGTCGTCGAGCCAGGCGGGGTTGCCCGCGTCGATGGCGGCGGAGCCGGGCAGCAGGCCGAAGTCTCCCCGACCCGGAAGCACCGAAGGGAGCACGAACAGCGGCTCTCCCCCGGCGACGTCGACGCCACCTGGGCCGGCGGAGGCAGCGCCCGAGTAGGCGAGCCCTCCGTTGTCGGACAGCCCGTAGGTGAGGTTGTAGTTCCACGCGGCGGGAGGCTCCTCGGCGTGGGCGGTGCCCAGAGCGAAGACGTTGTTCTGCACGTCGCCCACCACGCCGGCCCCCAGGTACAGCGAGCTGCCCACGCCCGACAGGCCCGCCTGGTTGGCGAAGAAGGTGTTGTCGCGCACGCGCGCCGGCACCGTGCCGCCCCCCTGGCTCACGACGGTGAGCCCGGCACCCACCACGTCGTCGCTGTCGCGATTGCCGACCAGAACGTTGTTCGTCGCGATCAACCGGCCCTCGTCGAGGGACACGTACACGCCCCTCACGTGGGAGCCGCGCACCCGATTGGCCCGTAGCACCACATCGAGGGCCTTGGTGACGTCGACCTCGGTGAGCGACACGACCCCACGCGCGTCGGTCGCGCTGCCGTTGGCCTCACTGGCTCCCCACCCGACCTGCTCGAACCGGTTGCGAGCCAGCGTGACCCGCACCTTCCGGTCCTGGCCCATGTCTCCGATGTCGAGCTCGATGGCGCCTCGGCGCTGGCCCTCGAAGCGGCTGTCGTGGATGAGGGTCTCCCCCGACATGACCCCGGTGATCGCGGTGTCTCCATCCACGAACCGGCATCCGTCGACCGTGAGGTCCCACTGAAGATCGACGAAGAGGCCTTGCCCGCCGACCGCCATCTCGAAGACCGTGTCGTGCACCTCGTAGTCGGTGGACACGTAGACGCCGGCCAGGTGGGGCAGCCCGACCATGGTGACCGACTCGAGGCGACCGCCCGCGGTGATGTACAGCGCGCCGACCAGCCGCACCTCGCCAGGCCCCGACCCGCGGAGCGTCTGCCGGTCGTGCAGGTAGAGCAGGCCTCCCAGGTCATAGGTTCCCGGCTCGATGAGGATGGTGTCGTCGAGGGACGAAGCGGCGACGGCATCCTGGACCGTCTGGTACGCCTGGGTGGGGCCGACGTGCAGGGTGCCGGCCAGGGCCGCAGCGGTGAAGAGCAACAAGAGGAACCTCCAGAGCGCAGAGGTTGGCCCGGCGCCCCCCGGGGACGCTCGTCCACGGGATCGATTCGATTCCAGGTGAGAAAAGCCGATCAGCCAGGTGGGAACCCAGCCTGCGCGATCCGCGTCGCGGCGCCTCGATCGAGCTTGCCGTGGCGCCACCGAGGCAGAGCCTGGCCCGTCCCGCCACGCGAAATAGAGGCCCGCCAACGACGGAGGAGCAATGAGCGCACCGCGCGTAGTGGGGCCGGTCGGAGCCACCGCGGTGGTGGCGGGGTCGATGCTCGGCGTCGGCATCCTGCTGACGCCGCCGGTGGTGGCCGACAGCGTGCCGTCGCTGCCAGGCTTCTTCGCGATGTGGCTTGCAGGCGCCGTGGTGGCAGCGTGTGGCGGGATGGTCTACGCCGAGCTCGGGGCGATGCTCCCGGAGGCGGGCGGCGACGTGGTCTTCCTGCGGCGGGCCTTCGGGCGGGGCGTGGCCGTGCTGGTCGGAGCCGTGGTCTTCGTGGGCGCGTTCGCGGGGTCCCTCGCCGCTATGTCGGTCGCTCTGTGCACCTACCAGACCCAGACCCTGCTGGGGGCCGCCCTGGGGAGCTCCGCGCCCGACCTGTCTGCGGCCTGGGTGGCCGGCGTGCGGGGCGACCAGCTGCTGGGAGCCGCCGTGATCGTCGGGCTCACCGCCGTCAACGGGCTGGGAGCGCGGGCGTCGACCGCCGTGCAGACCGCCCTCACCGTCGTGCCGGTCGTCGGCCTGGCAGCGCTGGGGCTGTGGGGCATCGCCAACGGTCAGGCGCAGCTCGCACCACCATCCGGAGAGGTCCACGACGTAGGTCAGGCCTGGCTCGGGGTGTACTTCGCCTACGCCGGCTGGCCGGCCATCCTCTACGTCGCCGGAGAGGTGCGTGACCCAGGCCGCACCCTGCCCGTCGCCGTCCTCGGGGGGACCGCCCTCATCGCGGTTCTGTATGGCCTGCTGTGTGCCGCCTTCGTGGCCGTGCTGGGCTTCGAGCAGCTCGCCGCCTCCGGGGAAGCCGGCACGGCGCTGGCCCGGGCGCTCCTCGGTGAGGAGGCGGCGGTCGGCGTCGCAGCCCTGGTGGCCCTCGCGCTCCTCGCCTCGGTGAACGCCACGGTGCTCGGCGGCGCCCGCCTGGCCTGGGCCATGGCCAGCCAGCTCGATCTCACGGCCCTGACCCCCCTCGACCGCCACGGCACGCCTGCGCGCCTGCTGTGGGTGCAGGGTGCCCTCGCCGTGGGGATGGCCCTCAGCGGCACCTTCGAGGTGCTGATGGCGTGGACGACGGTGGCGATGCTGGTCGCGGGCTCCCTGGTGGTGCTGGCCCACGGATGGCTGCGTCGGGTGGAGCCCGAGCTGCCGCGTCCCTTCCGTGCGTGGGCCCATCCCCTGCCGTCGGTGGTCTACGTGGGGTCGTGCGTCGCAGCCCTCGGGCTGCTCGCCTGGGGTTGACAGCCACCCGGTGAGGGCGTCACCAGTGGCTGGCGTCGCGCCAATCTGCACCCTCGGCCACCGGCGTGTTCAGCGCCTTCAGCACGTTGATGGGGGACCCCGCCCACAGCATGGCCACCACGACCGGCAGGGCCAGCGTGCCCCATCGGCGCTCCACCAGCAGCGCGTAGGCCAGCGCCGCTCCGAACACCACCGCTCGCAGCGCCCACGGCACGCCGCGGACCACGACGCCACCCCCTCCCGCCATGCCATCGAGCACGGCGTGGGTCGCGGCCCCGGTCACCGCGCACCACACGGCCACCACGGCGATGGGCACGAGCAAGGCGTGCCGCGGCTCGGCCACCGTCGCCACGTGCACCATCCACAGCAGGCCCGACAGCGCCACGCCCCCCGTCAGCAGCGCCGTCGGAGGGGCGGCGCCGAGGCCCACCAGCGCCAGCGCCACCGACAGCGCCCCGGCGATGACCGCTACGACATGCGCCCCCGGCCGCTCGATCGACACATCCCACGCCTCGAGGGCCTCGGGGAGGACGATGCCGAAGCAGGCCAGCACCACGGGCACCCCAAAGAACAGGCCCGCCGTGCCCGACACATACAGCGACGCCGACAGCGTGGCCCCCACGCCGCGCCACGTCGACGCCACGCTGTCACCGACGAACCACACCATCACCAGCGAAACGACCCCCAGCGCGACCAGCGCAGGGCCCCGGCCGCGACGGATCCGTGCCGCGCCGACGGCACCGACAAGCACGACCATGGAGGCCACCCACAGCCACCACATGTCGGGCGCGTGGCGGAAGCTGTCGGTGTAGATCACCGCGCCACCGACGGGACGCTTCCACCGGCTGCGGCCTCGCGGGTCGCCCGCCGCGTCACCGTCATGCGCAAGCCGTCGACAGGCCGCAGCGTCACGCTGGGCAGCAGCTCCAGTGTCTCCCCCGGCGTCAGCCGCGCCGCCACGCCGCGGGCGAGGGTGGCCAGCACCAGGATGGCTTCCATGCGGGCGAAGCGCTTGCCCACGCACGCCCGCGGCCCCAGCGCGAAGGGCAGGTAGGCCCCCTTGGGCACCTCGACCCCGTCGATCCACCGCTGCGGGCGAAAGGCCAGGGGCGCCTCCCAGAAGCGACCGTCTCGCTGCACGGCCCAGGTCGCGAGCCACAGCTGGTCGCCCTTTCGCAGTTGGTAGCCCCCCACCTCGATGTCGCAGGTCGCCTCACGACCTACGGCCCACGCCGGAGGGTACAGCCGCATCGCCTCGTCGACGACGGCGGCGGTGTAGGGCAGGTCGGGCAGGTCGTCGAGGGTGGCACGACGCGCCCCCAGCACCTGGTCGACCTCGGCGTGCAGGCGCTCTTCCACGTCGGGATGCTGGGCGAGCAGGTACATCGTCATCGTCAGGGCAGAGGCCGTCGTCTCGTGGCCGGCCATCAGCAGCGTGAGGGCCTCGCTCAGCAGCTGCTCCTCCGACATGCCCTCGTCGGTCGCCGCCAGCAGCCGCGACAGCAAGGAGTGGCCGTCGCGAGCGGCACCTCGGTGCCGGTCGATGAGCCCCTGCACTACGTCGTGGAGGGCCCGGATGGCGTGGCGGCGCTTGCGGTTGTCGGGGGTGGGCCAGGTCGACGGAACGCGGATGCCCGTGCCGAGCAGCCCCATGTAGGCACTCATGTACTCGTCGAGGGCGTCGCCGATGGCGCGTGCGTCGGCGTCGTCGATGGCCACACCGAACAGCGTCGAGGCCACGATGCGCAGGGTCAACCCCATCAGCTCGTGGTGCAGGTCGACCTCGGTGCGCGGCCCCCAGGCCTCGACCTGCTGCACGGCGTGGTCGACCATCGCGTCGGCATACGACCGCAGCGCAGCGCCATGAAACGAGGGCTGCACGATGCGCCGCTGCTTCTTCCAGAACTCGCCCTCCGACACCAGCAAGCCCTCGCCCAGCACGTCGGACAGCGAGCGGGTGTAGTGGTCCTTGATGAAGGAGGCGGCGTCGACCACCAGCACCTGATGGATGGCCTCGGGGTTGCCGACCACCACCGTGGGCAGCCGTGGCACATCGATGCGCAGGATGTCGCCGTGGGCCTCGAACCACGAGGGCAGCTTCCCCAGCGGGTCGCGGCCCATGGCCAGCACGTGTCGAACCGTGCTCCCCGGTGGGCGAGGCGGACGGGGCAGGGTCATCGGTCCTCCAGGGGGCGCGCCAGGCCCACCTACCTATCGGAGCAGGCCGGGGTCGAGCGACAGCATGTCGTCGCCGCCATGTGACACCGTGCAACACCGCCGTCGGCCCCCCCCGGTACTGGCTACGGATCCGTGGTCATCGAGGGGGTGTCGTGGGTTCGAAGCGCCAGCGTCCAGCCGAGGTCCAAGAGCAGACCCAGACCGAGGTTCCCAAGCCGGTACAAGACCTCGTCAACGGTACCGTCCGCCTCACCGGAGCCCTGCAGGACCACCTGGAGTGGCTCGGCAACCACCTGGCCAAAGACCTCGTGCAGGCCGCCGGCGGCAAGGCCGACGACCTCGACCTCGACCGCTACGACGACCACGACCTGCTCGAGGCCGCCGAGGTGATCCACCACCACCACCACCACGGTGAAGCCGACCACGAAGAGGTGGAGGGCGGCAGCGGCCATCTGCACGCGCCCCACGCCGTGGTCGAAGGCGGCGACGATCGCAACCCGCTGCTGGAGCTGTTCGGCCTGCGCCGCGGGCCCCTGTCGGAGCAGCGGAGCGTGGAGCTGCTCCAGGAAGCCTTCGGCGAGTACAAGACGATGTCGGCGGGCGACGTGCGCATGCTCGACTCCGACGGCATCAAGGCAGCCTGGCAGGAGATCTACGGCGGTGGCCCTCACGACTGGGAGCTGTTCGTCGTCGGCCGCGGCCTCAAGGGGCTCAACGGCTTCGCCCACCAGGGCGTGAACTACGTCAACACCGACTCGGCGAACACCGGCACCGTCCCCCACGAGATGCTGCACAGCAACACCGCACCCGACTTCTACGGCGTCTGCGGCTCGCCGTTCACCGAGGGCAGCACCGACTACCTCAAGCAGCATGCCTTGGGGCTTGCTGGATTGCGGTCCCCCAACAGCTACGCGCGCCAGCTCGAGGTCGTGGAGGCCTTCCTCGACACCGGCGTGAGCGAGCCGACGTTCTTCGACTGCTACCTCAACGGGGGCGCCCAGCGCGTCGTGGCAGACTGGGTCGACGACAAGTGTGTCGGCGACTGGGACGCCGTGAAAGAAGCCACCGAGAAGTCGGACTGGGCCTCGGCCAAGGCCCACCTCGAGCTCGAGGCGTGAGGCGCCTGCTGCTCACTGCCCTGCTGCTGGCCAGCAGCGCTCCTGTCACCCATGCTGCGCATCCGGAGTCCCCCATGATCGAAGCCATCCGCCAGGAAGTCCTCCTCGCCCTGGCCCACGACGGCGAGGTCGAGGCCGAGGTGAAGTCCCAGGTCGACGAGCTGCTGGTCGACTGGGCCCGTGAGGCCGGCGACGAGCCTCCCCGCGACCGCATCCTCGACATCCTCCGCGACGATCTGCTCTCCCAGCTGCAGGGGCAGCCTGCAGCGGCCCAGCGTCAGGTGCTGCGGGCCGAGCTGGCCGACCGCCACCTGCGGGCGCTGTCGCAGCTCAGCCTGGCCGCCGCCCGGCAGCGCCTCCATCGCCAGCTCCCCCCCGCACAAGCCGCCGCGCAGGGCGACCGGCTCCTCGAGGCCCTGCAGCCCGTGGTGCAAGAGGTGAGCGATCTGCCCGACAGCGACCGGAAGCGAGAGCTGGAGCGAGGCATTCAGGAGGTCTCCCTCGAGGCGCTGTACTGCAAAGACGGCCACGTGATGAGCCAGCGGCTGCACCACGAGGCTCAGGCGACCTCGGGACAAGCAGAGGCACCGCGGATCATCGAGTGAGGGCCGCGTCGGACCAGCGACGAGGCTAGCGGCCCTCCAGGCACCAGCGCTCGAAGGCCTCCCGATAGGGCCCGTGGTCGATCAGCGCTCGACGGCGCACGCCCGCGATGCCGGTCCACGCCTTGTGCACCAGATCGTAGGGCGGGGGCTCGAGCTCGTCCCAAGGCTCGGTGTGGCCCATCCAGGAGCCTGCCTGCTCATGGAGGGCAAGCAGGTGCTCGGTGCCGCGGGCGACGAGCGGTGCATCGGTGCCCGCCTGGCGGAACAGGTCGACGAACTCGGCCACCAGGTCGAGCTCGCCCATCTGCAGCACCGCGTCGAAGTTGCGCCGCAGGTAGGCGAACAAGCGGGGATGGTCGGCCTCTCTCAGCCGGTGCCGGCCATACCCCGTGGGCACGTAGCCGATGTGGGTGGCGACGTAGGCCGCGTCGTAGAAGGCGTCGCTCATCGCGCCCTGTTCGCAGTCCGCGGCATCCACGAAGGGGTGGTCCACCAGCCGCTGCCACACCCTTGGAGCGAACCGTGCCAGGTCGGGGGGCAGCTGCACGCCGGGCACCGCGGCGGCATCGAGCAGGCACACAAGCCACAGCAGCAGCTGGTAGTCGCTGCCCTGCTGCCAGTCGTGGCCGATGAGCTCGTCGACCGGCGCGACCAGGTCGTTCACGGTCTCCCGCAGCTGAAGGGTGCGCGGCCCGTCCCCGAACAACTCATGGGCGGTGACCACGAACGGGAGCAGCGCGCCGTAGTCCTCGGCCACCCACTCCACCACCGGATCGAACCACTGCCTCGCCAGGTCGTTGCACCGATGCCGGAGCGGCACGGGGGCGCCCCGCGCGGTGTCGAGGAAGCACTGCAGGCCATCGTGACCCAGCAGTGCGGGCACGTCGGGGTGTGCGTCGAAGTACGACGCGATCTCCTCGACGCCAGCGTGCACGGGATTCACCACGTCGACCAGCCCATGGCAACGACTATCGCGGGCTCCTGCTACGTCCGAAGTGCCACCGCCGTGCGCAGCGCCGGCCCGATGGGGCCAGGTGGGTCGGTCCAGGGCTGAGCCCCAGGCTCCGCCCGCGTTGCGTTTCCCGACGGGGTGCTTACCTGGCCCGCACACCGTCCGCCCAGGGGACCGCCTTGCCCATGCCCCCGTCCGCTGGCCCCATCCTCCACGGCGACGGCACCACCCTGCAGCTCCTCGGCCTGCAGCTGCTTGCCGACGGCCGCGAGGTCTACGAGGTCTCCTTCCGCGCAGCGCCGACGGCCCCCTGGCACCCAGGCCAGCTGCACTTCGTCGGGGAAGGTTCGTGGGACCTCACCTCCGCCGGCCACCCCAGCCGCCACCTGCCAGCCCTGGGCGACCCCGACGCGCTGTTCGCCCGGGCCCTCGGCGAGCCAGCCCCTGCCGCAGCTCGGGTCGCGGCGGCCCTCCCCCACTGGCCCGCCCCCATCCAGGAGCGGCTGGCCCGCCGGCGCGCTGCGGGCCCGTGCACCCTCGCCTTCGACGCCGCCTGGTTCCTCGCCCAGCTCACCGGCTCGGCCCTCGACCATCCGCTGCTGTTCCCCGATGCCACGCGGAGGCTGGGCCTGGACAGGCTCGCCGTCGCCACCGAGGGCCTCGCGGCAGCCTGCGCCGAGCACCCCAGCGTGCTCTCCCTGCTGCACCACGCGCTGGAGGGCTCGTCCCCCTGGCAGGGCGAGGGCCGGCTCATCGGCGCCTCCACCTGGGGCGACCTGGTGCAGGCGGGGTCCGACATCGCTGAGGGGCTATGCGCCGCCGAGGGCAGCGGGCCCCTCCGGGTGCGCTTCGATCCCGACGAGCCCATGGGGCTCGGCTTCGCCCCCCAGCTGCCCAGCGCCGACGTGCTCGCCGGCCGACCGGCCCAGGGCGAGGCCTCCGTAGGCGCCGGCGTCGAGGTCGGCGAGGTCGACCCCGACAGCGCGGCGGAGGCAGCGGGCGTGCGGCCGGGCATGGTGGTGACCCACCTGGGGTCACGGTCGCTGAGGGAAGGCGGAGTCCCCCTGCCCTTCGAAGACATCCTGGAAGCCCTCGACCTCGAACGCGATGCGGGGGCCTGGGTCGAGCTGGTCTTCGCCACCGCCGCCCCCCTCGACCGGTGGTACGCCGTGGAGCTGCCCGCTGCGTCCGCCCTGGCCGCGCTGGGGGCATCGGTGCCCGACGACGCCGGTGTGGGCGCGTCCTTCGATGCGCTGTGCGGTGAGGCACTGCTGTGGCGCGAGCCCATCCCCCGCCTGTTCGTGGGCGCCCCGGGCTCGGTCACCTGCGCCCACATCGACATCTGCCCCCAGGTGCAGCTGGCCCACGGGCTCGTCGGCACGAAGGTGCTGGGCGTCGCCTCCCACCCCGCCACCCCTCGCCTGGTCGCCGAGCACGGCGGCGCGGGCGACACGGGGGCCATCGACGACGGCGCCACCCACGTCCCGACCGACCGGCCCCTGTCGGCCCGCCAGGCTGACCTCCTCGACGACCCCGACCTGTCGCTGGTGTGGCTGGGGGCGGGCGACCTCGCGGTGCTCCACTCCGGCGCGCTGCACTTCGCCAGCAACGGCGCCGAGGGCCTCGCCGCGTCGCTCTACCATGGGGTCATCACCCCAGCCGCCCTGCCCCGGCTCCGCGAGGCGGCGGCCGCAGGCGGGGCAGCAGCAGGGTCCGACGACCCCTACGCACAGCACCTGGTAGCGGCCGACCTGCTACGGCTCGTCGAGGCCCTCGGGGTATGAGGCAGGCGGAGGTCGAATGGCTGACCGCCCCGCCGCCGACTGGTCGACCGGCCCCGACATCGCCCGTGCCCTGCTCGAGCCCCTGGGGCTCACCGCCCCGCTGACCCCCCTCGGGGAGGGCTGGGACAACACGATGTATCGAGTCGCCTCCGACCCGCCGCGCGTGCTGCGCCTGCCCCGACGCCACGATGCCGTCCCGCTGCTACGCCACGAGCAGCGATGGCTGCCCGAGCTCGCCCCCCACCTGCCCCTCCCCGTCCCGGTCCCGCTACACCACGGCGCCCCGACCGAGGCCTTCGCGGCCCCCTGGTCGCTGCTGCCCTGGCTGCCCGGGCGCCCCGCCGACCAGCCAGAGGATGGCTGCGTCGAGGTAGCCCAGGCCCTCGCTCGCTTCCTCCGCGCCGTGCACCGCCCCGCCCCCGCCGACGCGCCCCACAACCTCGGCCGCGGCATCCCGTTGATCGAGCGCGGCAAGCGCACGTGGGCGGCGCTGGAGTCGCTGCGCGACCCGCTGGGTCCCATCGTCGACACCCTGTGGAGCACCTTCCTCGACCTCGGACGCGGCCCTCGCTGCCCCCACCCACCCGTCTGGCTTCACGGCGACCCCCACCCCGGCAACCTGCTGGTGCACGACGGGGCGCTGGCCGCGGTCATCGACTGGGGCGATGTGTGCCAGGGCGACCCCGCGTCCGACCTCGCCGTCGCCTGGATGTTGTTCGACGACGATGTGCGCCACGCCTTCTTCACGACCTACGGCGCCGGCTGCGAGCTGCAGGCCCGCACCCGCGGATGGGCCATCGCGCTGGGCGCCGTCTTCGCGGCCACCTCCAGCGACGACCCGGCGTTCCACGCCATGGCCCGGCGCACCCTCGAGCGGGTCGCACGCCCGGCGCGGGGTCACTGAGCCAGCAGCGCAGCGATCTCCTTCACCGTCTCGACATCGTCGCCCACCATCGACTTCATCGACTCGATGCGCCCGCACACGATGCCTGCGATGCGCGCCTCGATGGTGTCGTCGGCGTAGGCCCAGTACACCGGGGCATACCGACCGTTGCGATGGCACCGCCCCTCGATCTGCGCCATCTGGATGGCCGACCACCGCAGGTCGTGGATGACCTCCGACCGCGGCACCTCGTCGTGCTCGCCCTGGTGCAGCGAGATGCCTTCCTCCACCGTGAACAGCACCACCGGCACCTCCCCGGTCTGAAAGCGCATCCGCTCGGCCTCCCGCGCCTCGGTGCCCAGCCCGCCATACACGCTGGCACTCGCCACCTTGTGCCGTGCCAGCTCGTCACGGATCGCCTCCAGCGTCTCGACGAAGGCCACCGACACCGCGACGTGGTGCCCGTTGTCGAGGAGCTCCAGCACGAGGTCGACGGTGCTGTCGACCCGGATGAGCGAGCTCTTCTGGCGTAGCCGCAGCGCGGCAGCGAGGGCGTTGCTGGGGTCGCGGCCCGAGGGCTCCAGGTCGAGCTCCGCCCGAAACTCCGACCACGCCTGGGTGTACAGCTCCCGAGCCTCGGCATCGAGCTCGAGAGGGGTGAGGATGCGGTTGATCTCCGGCCATCCCGCGATGTCTTCGGGGCGACGGCGCAAGCCTGCAGGGGTGGACCCCTCGAACAGCAGCTCACGCACCCGCTCGCAGTCGGCGGGGTCGCCTCGCCAGTCCCACCGGCCGAAGGCACCGCGGGCCACGCCCAGCCCCAGCGCCGCACACCACGCCTCGAACTCCTTGAGGTCGGACGCCTTGCTCCCCGTGGTCTGCGCGAGCAGCGGCGCCAGGTAGGACAGCTCGAGGGGGTTCTGACCCGCCGTCGCCGACAGCCACAGCACGAAGCCCGCCTTGGCGTTGAGCTTGATGGCGAACTTGGTGCGGGCGGCCGTCGGGTTCTTGCACTTGTGGCTCTCATCCCAGATCACCACGTCGAAAGAGGGTGCCTTCGCGGCCTTGGCCAGCCCCTTCTTCGAGCGCACCTTCTTGCGCTTGGCGGGCTCGATCTCGAACAGCTTGCCGAGCCGCTCGTAGTTGAGGACCACGATCTGCAGCCCGCCATCGCCCTGGGCCTCGATGGTGCGCCGCCAGTGCGGCACCACCGACAGCGGGCACACGATGAGCACCGTCTTCACCCGGGGCATCGCCCGGACGGCCTCCCAGGTCGTCAGCGTCTTGCCGAGCCCCACGTCGTCGGCGAGGAGGAAGCCGGCCCGCTTCGCCTTCACCGACGCGGCGATGAGGCCCATGGCGTGCACCTGGTGGGGGCGCGGCGTCAGCGGCGCGGTGGGGGTGGAGGGCACAGACCGGGTCGCCCCATCGAGGCGGCGCTGCACCGCGGCCTCCCACGAGTAGGGCTTGGCGCGGAAGGGGTGCAGCGGCCGAGGAAGCTCCGCACCGCGGTACACGAACACGCCGTGGGTGGCGTCCCACCGGGCACCGTGGCCCGTGGCGACGGCCCGGGCGCTGAAGGGCACCTCGAGGACGTGGGCGGGGCCCGCTGTCGGCGTGGACGAGGAAGAGGAGCGACGGCGGGGGGCCGACGCGGTCTTGCGGGGTCGGAGGGTAGCCATGGGGCGGCATAGTCGAGGGGGAGGCGCTGTGCACGCCTCCCGAGCCCCCGGCCTCAGTCGTGGGACGCCAGCTGGCCCTCCAGCCGCGCAGCGTCGTCGAGTCGCTGCTCCAGCGCCTTGGCGTAGCGCTCGTTGCGCCCCTTGCCCCACAGGTCCACGGCCTGCAGCGCCAGGGCGTGGGCGCGGTCCAGCCGGCCCTCCACCTCGGCCGCCAGGGCCAGGTTGTGCCTCGCCTTCGCCGCCAGCTTCGGGTCGTCGCCCTGCGACAGCTCGCGCCACAGCCGCTTCGCCTGGCCCCACTGGCCGTCCTTCACCGCCTGCTTCGCCGCGCGGAGGGTGGGGTCCCCCGTCTTGTAGTACGACCGACTGGCGAACACCTCGTGAGGGGCGATGCGCTGGCCGTAGGCGAGGCCCACCCCCTGCGACAGGTCGGCCTGCTGGTCGCCGGCGAGGGCCACCCCCGCCAGGGCCTCGTCACGGTCGCCGCTGACCTCGAAGGCCCCCGCGTCGTACAGCCTCTGCTCGTCGAGGAGGACCCCGCTCGCGCCGTCGTACACCCGGAAGCTGGCGTGCAGCTCGGTGTCGACCCGGCCCGTCCACACCGCGTCGCGCCCATGGCCCTCTCGGGTGATCTGCCCGAGGGTGTCGGTGTCGAGGGCGTCGAGGCTGACGATGAGGTCGCAGTCGTGCTGGCGGCACAGGCGCTTGGCGGTCTGCGTGTCCATCGCCTGATCGAACAGCGACGCATCGGCTCGGTCGGGTCCCACGAAGACGGGGACTACGTCGAAGCGCTCCGTCTGCTGCAGCAGATCGACCAGGGCGGTCAGCGCCAGCTCCGACGTGTCGCGGTCGGTGCTCAAGCCCTCGCCGGTCAGCAGCCCCTCGGTCATGTCGAGGACCACCTCCCCCGCGTTGCCGGGGACGGCGCGGTTGAGGACCAGGATGCGCTCGGCATCGGCCGGCAGGTCGATCTCGGCGGGGGCCGTCCAGCCCACGTTCACCTTGTGCCCGCAGCCCGTGGTCATCGCCAGCACCATCGCCATCCCCGTCATCGTCCGCATCGGTCTCTCCTGTTCCGCCGGTCCGTTCCAGCGATGCAACCCAGACGCAACCCCTCGACCCGACTTCACGGCGCGGACATCTGGCGACACGCGATGCGATGCGTTGACCGACAGGCCCCGTTGGCGCCGCGAGATCGAGCCGGGTAGTCGGCTCCCATGCTCCTGATCGCCTCGCTCGCCGTTCCCGCCGCCCTCGCCGGCTCCCCCGACGCCACCAAGGTGTGCACCGCCGAGGGCCGCGTGGCCCTGTCGGCCGGCCTGCAACGCCGGATCCGCACGAAGGACTGCCCGTCCGTGGTGTCGTCGGAGGCGGTGGCCAACTTCATGAAGGCCTTCGCGCTGTACACCAAGGAGCTCGTCGAGCCCGGCAACGCAGCACGGCTCGCCCGCACGGTCGAGGCCCGGTGGGTGCTGGTCGAAGACGGGCCCGACTACCTGGTCTACGACGTGCAAGCCGAAGCCTTTGTCGACCCTGCCGTGTTCGCTGCGGGCCCCCCGGGTGCCCCGCCGCAGGCAGAGTCCCCCGAACAGACCGCCTACCGGCTCGGCTACCAGGCCCTGCGAGGCAAGCGCTACGACGAAGCGCGCACGCAGCTGTCTACCTGCATCGAGCACGCGCCCGACCACGCCGGCTGCCACTGGGAGCTGGGCTGGGTGCACTGGGTGGCAGAAGACTGGTCGGCGGCCGCCGCCTCCTGGGGCGAGGTGGCCAAGCACGAGCCCGAGCACCCCGAGCTCGACGTGTGGCTGCCGAAGGCACAGGCCAAGGCCGGCGCCGTCTCCGATCCGTGACACCCCTCCGACGGGGTGTCGTCGTTCGTTGACTGTCGAAGCCGTGTACGCCGCCACATAGCAGGTTGGCCCGTTGGACCGAGGTCTGCTTCACCCCGGAGCAGGAGGTCCCATGCTGACCCTGATGCTCGCCACCGCCCTCGCCCACGACCCGGCCCATGTGCCGACCGAGGCCACCGGCACGCCCCACCTCACCGACACCAGGGTCTCGGACGCGACGATGGACCGGGCTGAGGAACGCTTCGACCGAGGCGCGCGGGCGGTCCGCACCAGCCAGGGGCTGCTGTGGGGGGGCACGGGGGCGCTGGTGGTCGGAGGCGGTGTGGCCGCCGTCGGGGTGGTCGGAGCCGCCTTCGTAGGTGGGGATGGGTACGTGGCCATGGCGGTGGGCGGAGGTGCGGCAGCACTCGGAGGGGCGGGCATGGTGGCCGCATCGCCGGCGGTCGTAGCCCGCGGTCTGCACCTCGAGCGCCAGGCACTGACAGACCTGGGGGTACATGCCGACCGCCGCCTGGGCCGTGTGGCCACGGCAACCGGCATCGGAGGCGCCGCAGCCAGCTTCGCGTTCCCTCCCGCCCTGTACGGCGCCGCGTTGAGCTCGGTGTCCTTCTCCGTCGCCCAGCACAGGGTCAACGAGCGGGCCCTCGCCACCGTCGAGGTCGCCCCGGTCGTCGCGCCCGACCACGTCGGTGTGCGCCTGCACGGCTCCTTCTAGACGCCGTATGCTCGTCGCGGAGGCACCATGCCCGCACTCGACCTGCTCCCCCCCTCCGTTCGCCGGGTGGAGGCTGCCGACGGCTTCGTCCTGCAGTCCACCGCCCCCCTTCCCGAGGCCGACCCCACGGTGCTGTCGTGGATCGATCGGTGGGCGGCCGAGGCCCCCGACCGCGTCGCCTTCGCCGAGCGAGGCGCTGACGGGGCCTGGCAGCCGCTGACCTACGGCGCGCTCGCTGCGGCGCTACCAGGCGTCGCCGGCCTCCTCGCCCGACGCGGCGCCGGGCCGGGGGCACCCGTGATGCTGCTGTCGGGCAACAGCCTGAGCCACGCCCTCGTCACCTTCGCGGCCTACCACCTCGGTGCGCCCGTCGTGCCCGTCTCGGTCGCCTATGCGACCCAGTCCACCACGTTTCAGCGCCTGGGGCTCCTCCACGAGCTGACCGGCCCATCGGTCGTGTTCGCCGAGGCATCCGAGCCGTTCCAGCCTGCCCTTCGCGCCCTGGGCGTGGCCGAACCCGTCACCGCCGACGATGTGCACGCAGCCCGCTCGGCGCCAGGGCCGAGCCGAGCCACCATCGGGCCCGACACGGTGGCCAAGGTCTTGTTCACGTCGGGCTCCACCGGAGTCCCCAAGGGGGTCGTGAACACCCACCGCATGCTGACGACCAACCAGGAGATGCTGCGCACGTGCTGGCCGTTCCTGGGACAGCACCGCCCCGTGGTGGTCGACTGGCTACCCTGGTAGCACACCTTCGGGGCCAACCACAACGTGCACCTGGTGCTGCGCAACGGGGGCACGCTGTACATCGACGCGGGAAGGCCAGCGCCCGGCCTCATCGAGACCACCCTGCGCAACATGGCCGAGGTCGGGCCGACCCTGTGGTTCAACGTGCCGCGGGGCTTCGACCAGGCCGTCGACGTGCTGGAGGCCGACCCCGAGCTGTCACGCCAGGTGTTCCGCCACCTGCAGCTGATCTTCTACGCCGCAGCCGCCCTCACCCCGACCACCCGCGACCGGCTGCAGCGCCTCGCCGCGGCGGCCGGCCGACCCGACGTGTTCTTCACCTCGGCCTGGGGCTCCACCGAGACCGCGCCGCTGGCTACCTCGGCCCACTTCGAGACCGAGACCACCGGCGTGCTCGGGCTCCCCGTTCCTGGGACCGAGCTTGCGCTCACCCGCGTCGGCGACCTGCACGAGCTGCGTGTGAAGGGGCCCCACGTCAGCCCCGGCACCTGGCTGCCCGGCGGCGCCATCGAGCCCGGCCCCCGCGACGCCGACGGCTTCCTGCCCACCGGCGACGCGGGCCACCTCGTCGACCCTGACGACCCGGCCAAGGGGGTGGCCTTCGCCGGCCGGCTCGGCGAGAACTTCAAGCTGTCGTCGTGGACGTGGGTTCGGGTGGGCCCGCTGCGGGTCGCCCTGGTCGACGCCCTCGGGCCCGAGGTCCAAGACGTGATCATCGCCGGGCACGACCGCCCCGCCCTCGGCGTGCTCGTCGTGCCCTCGCCCGGCATCGACCTCGACCCTGCCACGCTGCTCGCCCGCTTGCAGGCCCACAACCGCAGCCAACCGAGCAACAGCACCCGCATCACCCGCGCCCTGGTCCTCGACGGCCCCCTGTCGATGGACCACGGAGAGACCACCGACAAGGGCTACACCAACCAGCGAGGCGTGCTGCGGCACCGCGCTGGCGAGGTGGCCCGGCTCTTCGCCGACGCACCCGACGACGCCGTGCTCGTGGCCTAGCTACCGACGAGCTCGCGCCGCAGCGTGTCGACCACCCAGGCGACACGCCGCTCCGCACCGTCGGGGTCGCCCAGCAGCGTGCCGCCGACGGCCTCGCCATCGAAGCAGTGGATGACGAACCACGCCGCCGCCGCCGACACCCCCGGCGCGACCTCGAGCACCGCCCCAGCCAGCGCCTCGATGGCGTCGCGGTAGCGATCCGCAGCGGGCTGCACCGCCTCCCGCAGCGCCGGATCGGTGCGGCAGGCCACCATCAGCTCGTGCCACACCGCGTTCATCGGGCTGTGGCAGCGCGCACGAACCGAGCGCACGGCCGCCTCGATGGGGTCGCCCTCTACCCGTGCCAGGTCGCCCTCGAAGGCACCGGCCTGACGCCGGGCCACCTCGTCGGCGGCCGCCACGATCAAGTCGTGACGCGTGGCGAAGTGGCGAAACAGCCCCCCCTGGGAGACGCCGGCCCGGGCGCAGATCTCCTTGATGGTGGTCGCGGCGTACCCGACCTCGTGCATGGCATCGATGGTGGCCTGCACCAGCTTGCCGATGGTCTCGGTGCGCCGCTGCGCCTGGGTGCGTCGGCTCACTTGCTGGCCAGCTCCACCGGCCCAGCAACCGTGGCGGGCGCCAGCACGGTGCCACGGGCCTCACCTGCCCGTAGGAAGCGACCCGTGCGCCGCGACCGGCCGTATCCCTCGACGAAGCTACCGTAGGTGTGCACGACCTCCCCCGCCACCAGTGTGGCCGCTACCGCCGCATCGTTGCGGCGCACCATCCGCAGGTGGCCGCCCATCTCCGGCATGGGGGCCTCGTGGTAGTCGTCGACGGCGTCGGTGAGCCCGGCGGGGTCGATGATCGTGATGTCGGCGCGGTCTCCGACGGTCAGGGTGCCCGCGTCGAGGCCCAGCCAGTCGGCCTGGTCGCCCGTGAGGGCGGCCACCGCCTGCTGCAGCGTGGTGAACGGCCGCCCAGCCTGCTCGGCCTCGTGCACCAGCTTGAGCACCCGCACCCCGAAGTTGTAGAAGGCCATGTTGCGCAGGTGGGCCCCGGAGTCGGCGAAGCCCAGCTGCAGGTTGGGGTCGGTGATCATCGCCTCGATGGCCTCGGGGCGATGGTTGGCGATGGTGGTGCGCCAGCGCAGCCGGCTGCCGTGGGCCACCACCAGGTCGAGGAACACGTCGGCGGGGTGCACGCCGCGAGCCTCCGCGACCGCGCCGAAGCTGAGCCCCACCAGCTCGCGGTCGGGGCAGGCCACGATCTCGGCGTCGTGGAAGTCGCGGTGCCACACCCGCGCCCCCCACTGCTTGTCGTAGTCTTTCCGGAACCGTCGGCGATAGGCCGGGTCGCGCAGCAGCTCGTTGCGCTGCAGCTCGTCGGCCAGGTGAAGGGCTGCCTCCCCCGAGCCGAACTCCTCGAAGACCACCAGGTCCATCCCGTCGGCGTAGACCTCGAAGGGTGCGGGCACCGACTGAAAGCGCAGGTCGGCCCCCAGCCACCGGTTGGCGAGGTGCAGCAGCAGCCGCACGCCGCCGAAGATCCACGGGTCGGCCTTGGTGTCGGCGGCGGTGATCAGCGTGGTCTTCAGGGCCGGGCCGCGCCCGCCCAGGCTCTCCCACAGGTAGAAGAACAGGTTGTACTTGGTGGTGAGGTTCGGCGCGCCCTGCAGCACCCGCCCGGCGGCCCGCAGGCGACGCGACAGGCGGGCGTATTCGCTCCACGGCGCGTAGGTGGAGGGCAGCGCCCGCGACCGATACCGCTCCCCATCCAGCTTGTCCCACGGGTTCGTCATGGTCGACAGGCCGAGGAAGCCCTGCTGCAGCGCGTCGTCGAGCATCGCCTCCATCCTGGTGAGCTCTTCCTCCGTCGGACGCTCGTCGGGGTCGGTCGCCCGCCCGAGCCCCATCACCGCGGCGCGCATGTCGGAGTGCCCGATGAACGACGCGACGTTGGGACCCAGCGGGAGCGACTCCAGGCGCTCCACGAAGCCAGCGGGGCAGCTCCAGTCCTTCGTCTGCCGCAGCAGCGGCAACACGTAGTCGCGGGGGAGCGCCTCCACGCGGGTGAACAGGTCGGACACGTCATCGGCATCGCTGAACACCGCCGACAGCGAGCAGCTGCCCATCACCACCGTCGTGACCCCGTGGCGCACCGACTCCGTCAGCCCCGGCGCCACCAGCACCTCGGCGTCGTAGTGGGTGTGGTTGTCGATGAAGCCGGGCATCACCCACTTGCCTTCGGCGTCGATCACCTCGTCGCCCTCCAGCGGCTCCGCGGAGACGGCCGCAACCCGACCGTCACGGATGCCCAGGTCGCGCACAGCGGGGAGGCTGCCCTTGCCGTCGAACCAGAGCCCCGACCGAATCACCCGCTCGAACGTCGCCATGCTTCCTCCGTCGCCATGGAAGCGACTAACTTAGCGAGCAACCACTCGCAAAAAGGCCATGCCACGGACCACCCCGTACGGGTCCCGATGCGACCGCGAAGCGATAGGCTGCCACGTGCCAGGAGGTCCCGTGCCCGACGCCCCCCGCCCGCCCGAGGGCTGGAGCCTCTACCATTCCATCGGCCTGCTCCTGGTGGGCGCCAGCGTCATCGACGGCGTGCTCGATCCCGAAGAGGTGAGCCGCATCCGGCAGCGGCTGGCGGAGTACCCCGAGATCGAGGGAGCTGAGGGGGCGAGCGCACTGCTGAAGCCCGTGGTGGCGCACTACCACGAGCTGCGTGAGGCCGGCACGGTGATGCCCGCCCTCGACCGGCACTGCCGAAAGCTCGCCAAGGCCCTGCCCGAAGCGGCACGGAAGGTCGTGGCCGACGACGTGATCGCGGTGGTCGGCTCCGACGGCGTCGTGCACCCGGTCGAGAGAGACTACGTGGCCGCCGTGTGCCGGCACTTCGAGATCGAGGTGCCGCCAGGGCTCTCCTCGTAGGGGCACGACCGACGAGTCCACGCCCATGGTGGTTTCCACGCGGCCCCTGTGCCTTTTCCCCCTGCTCGCAACGGCCACCCTGCACAATCCCTGGCACGATCTGTGCTGATCCAC
>CBDUIC010000067.1:0-42480 GCA_965367245.1 uncultured bacterium
AGCGACAGCGACACGGATGCCGACAGCGACAGCGACACGGATGCCGACAGCGACACGGATGCCGACAGCGACACAGATGCCGACACCGACCCGTCGACGGACAGCAACGACACCGGTTCCCCGCCGCCCACCTTGCTCGCTGTAGGGTTCGAGTCCGATCTCACCGAGCTGTTTGCCTGCCTGACGCACTTCTACGCTGTGTCGGGTGACGGCACCCTCGGCATGGACTTCGACGCCGAAGACATCACCGCGCCCGCCTTGTCGTCAGGGAACGACCAGGTGTTCACGGTAGACCTCTCTGTCGACGGCTCTCGGCTCCGCGTCATCGTCGGCGACCAGGTCGATCTGGGCTGGTGCGCTGGAACGGGCAGCGGCGTGGTCTACGCCGAGTACGTCGCGATCGCCGGCACAGCGATCATCGACGTGGATGCGCACAACTCCCAGCCCGAGTTCAGCGATGCCGCGCTCGGCCTCAGCGACGTGCTGCTGCAGCCCGTCGGCGGCGGTCCCACGGTGGCTCTGTCGTCATGGGACCACCCGATGGACTCCTTCGCCGACCTCACCCGGTAGCCATCCTTTCGAATCAGGCTGTACAAACCATATACAAACAGGGTACAACCTCTGCGCGGAGGGTGTATGCGGTGGATGTCTGTGTGGTTGGCGCTGGTGGGGTGTGGCTCGACGGGCGACGATGGTGGCTCGGGCACCGCGAGCCCAACGGGCCTGTCCAGTGAGACCTTGGTGTCGACCTCGAGCCCGTCGCTGTCGGAGCCGTCGACCGACGCGACCGTCGACCGGTGCCGCTACACCAACCCGTTCTCCCAGGGCGCGGAGTGCAAGGAGTACACGGGCTCGGCGTGGACGATGGAGGCCGCGGAGGCCGACTGTGCGGCCCCCGTTCCCGGTGCAGGCGCAGGCATCTACGAGCCCGGTCTGGCGTGCGACCGCGACGCCTACCTGGGCACCTGCGAGGCGGCCGCGGAAGAGGGGCTCGACACCATCACCGTCTTCCCCGGCACCGATGCGGGGGCCTGCGGCGGCGCCGAGCTGGGGTGCACCTTCCTGGGGGGCACCTTCACCCCCACCGAGGCGTGCGATGGCGACGAAGAGCCAGAGGGCGTGGCGTCTGCCGATGCCTTCGTGCCCTTCCAGCAGGTGTGCGTCGACCCGCTGCCCGGCGACCCAGCCGGCGACGGCCCGGGTGGGCAGGTGTGCACCTGGGAGGCCGTGTCAGGGGCCACCGAGGAGGGCCGTCGCTTCGTCGACTACGCCTCCTGCGAGCCGATCTTCTCCCAGCGGCCCTACTACCCCTACGAGGTCTCGATCCCGGTCGACCCGGCCGACGACCGCCTCGACGACCCCGCCTGGGTCGAGGAGTTCGGGTGGGTGACCTCGCAGTTCGAGGCCACCTCGTGCTCGTGCTGCCACAGCGACACCACCGCTCCGTCGGGGCCGTCGGGGTGGTCTCTCGATGACGAGCCGGTGTGGCTCGACGGGGTCGATGACGACGGGCTCGCCATGCTCGCTGGGTGGGTCGACTCCACCGCCTTCGGGGCCTTCGCTCCCGAAGACAACAACGGCTTCGACCGCTCCACCACCGGCGTCCCGACCACCGACGTAGCGCGGATGGTGAGCTTCCTGGAGTCGGAGCTGGCCCGACGTGGCCTGTACCCCGAAGACTTCGTCGACACGCCGCCCTTCGGTGGCCCGCTGTACGACCAGCTCGTCTACGAGCCCGGCCCCTGTGGTGACGGCCAGGGGCTGGGCGCCGACGGCACGCTGTCGTGGACGGGGGGCCCAGCTCGCTACGTCTACGTCATGCAGGCCGACAGCGACTCACCCGGTGTGCCCCCCAACCTCGACCTGCCCGACGGCACCCTGTGGCGGCTGGATGTGGACTACACCGCCGAGCCCGTGCCAAGCGGCGTGCGCTACGGCGATGCTCCTCCGGGCACGCGAGTGGCCTACCCCAGCTCGGGCGAGGCCCCCGCGCTGCAGCCGGGGGAGCGCTACTACCTGGTCGCCCTGCTCGACGTGTACCAGCCCGCGACGCGCTGCCTGTTCGTCGCTCCCTGAGGCCCTCAGCCCACGGCCCGCAGCGAGGCAGCGGGGGCGATGTCGATCACCACCTCCCCTTCACGCTCGACGGCCGCGGCACGGTGGGCATCAGCGACCGCGGCGAGCCCAGTGAAGCGCTGCACGACCCGCGCTCGCAGGGTGCCGTCGGCCATCATCGCTGCGATGGTGGCCAGGTCGTTGTCGAGGGCGACGCCGGTGAGGGCCCTCGGCCCGCCGGTGAGGGCCGTCCATGCCATCCAGAACAGCACGTCGAGGCTCATGTAGACGGTGAGGTAGCGCCCGGTGTCGGTGAGCAGCGGCCGGGCCTGGCGGAAGCTCGACGCGCCCGCGATGTCAAACACCACGTCGTAGCGCTGGCCGCCGGCGCCGGGCTCGTCGGTGCGGTAGTCGAGCAGCTCGTCGGCGCCGAGCTGCCGCAGCGTGTCGAACTGTTCGGAGCGGCCCACGGCGGTGACCGAGGCACCGAGGTGCTTGGCGACCTGCACCGCGTAGCGGCCCACGCCGCCGGCCGCCCCGAGGATGAGCACGCGCTCGCCGGGCTGCACGTCGGCGAGGTCGCGCAGGAAGTACAGGGAGGTGCCGGCGCCGTAGGGGACGGCCGCTGCATCCGGGAAGGACACGCCGGCGGGCACGGCCACCACGGCGTCGGCCGCGACCACCAGCTGCTCGGCCCAGGCGCCGTAGTCGACGGCGCCGAAGACAGCGTCGCCCACCGACCACTCGGTGACGCCCTCGCCCAGGGCGCGGATGCGGCCCGAGAACATGGTCCCCTGGACGGCACGCCGTGGGCCGGTCATCCCGATGGCGAGGCGCCCGGGCAGGGCCGTGAAGCCGGGGAAGTCGGCGCTGCGTAGACGGCGGTCACCGGCAGTGACCGGGCTCGCTATGACATCGACCACCACCTCGCCCGGGCCGGGCTGAGGGGCGGCGACCTCGCGGAGCTCGAGGACGTGGGGGGCGCCGTAGGTAGGGGTGTGGACGGCATGCATGGCGGACTCCTCGTTGGTGTGTCTTGGATGTAGCCATGCGAGATGACATAGAGGATGGTGCGATTTCGTTGTCGTGGTATACGTGAACGTATGGATTGGCGCACCGTCCGCTTCGACTGGAACCGCGCGCGGGCCTTCTTGGTGACCGCGGAGGAGGGCTCGTTCTCGGCGGCGGCGAGGTCGCTGGGCTCTACACAGCCGACCATCGGCCGGCAGGTCGCCGCCCTCGAGGAAGAGCTCGGCGTCACCTTGTTCGAGCGGGTGGCCGGGCGCCTCGAGCTCACCGCCACCGGGCTGGCCCTGGTCGACGAGGTGCGGGCGATGGGCGAGTCGGCCACCCGTGTGTCGCGGCTGGCGGCGGGGCAGGCCGAGACCATCGAAGGCAGCGTCACCATCACGGCCAGCGAGGTCATCGCTGGGCACCTGCTGCCGCCCATCCTGGCGGGGCTACGCCGTGACCACCCGGGGATCGAGCTCGAGGTGGTCGCCTCGAACACGCTGCGGGATCTGCACCGGCGCGAGGCCGACATCGCCATCCGCAACGTCTCTGGCACGCAGCCCGACCTCATCGCCCGCAAGGTCCGCGACACCCAGGCCCACTTCTACGCGTCGCCGGCCTACGTAGAGCGGGTGGGGGGGCTCGCCACGGCCGACGACCTGGCGCGGGCGGAGATCCTGGGCTTCGACCGCACCGACCAGATGATCGAGGGCTTTGCCCGGTTCGGGATCGTGGTCCATCGAGACCAGTTCCCCGTCGTCACCGCCCAGCAGCTGGTGCAGTGGGAGCTGTGCAAGCACGGGCTGGGCATCGGCATGATGATGGCCGACGTGGGCGACGCCGAGCCACGGGTGCAGCGGGTGCTCCACGAGCTGCCCTCGATCCCGGTGCCGATGTGGCTGGTGTGCCACCGCGAGCTGCGCACCAGCAGGCGGATCCGAACCGTCTACGATCGGCTCGTCGACAGCCTCTGAGGGCTCACTCGCCGCCGTGGAGCGTCTGCAGATCGAGGGCGATGTCGACGAAGGGCTCGAACCACGCCTCGTGCACCTCGCCCATGGCATCACCCACCTCTCGCCACGACTCCACGAGCAGCGAGCGGGCATCCTCGACGGTCTCGGTGGCCTCGATGGGCACGACCCGGCTGATGGTGACCGATGCATGCAGGTGCTCGCCCCGCTCGCAGGGCGCCAGCGACAGCGTCTGCACCAGCACCCCGCGCTCTGCCCGTGCGGTGAAGGTCGTGTCGACCTGGAACGCGGTGGGGTCGACGGCGGCCTGGAACAGCGCCAGCCACGGGCCGGGCACCTCGGGGCCGAGGGCCATGTAGGTGGTCGACCGGGTGCCGATCTGCACCGGGAGGGGGCCGGCCTTGAGCACGTCGGTGGCCACCGACAGGCCCTCGTGCACGGTGAGCTGCTGATCGCTGCCCCAGTCGAGCCAGAACTCGGTGATCTCTTCGAGCTTCATGGGAGTGCTCCGTGGCTCAGGCTGGTTCGTGGCCCAGCAGGGTGAACGGAAGGAAGAGGGCCAGACCGCCCAGAGCCTCGCCCGGCGACACGGTCGTGAGGGCGGGGAAGGGCTCGCCGATGGCCACGGCGAGCTGGTGGGCTGCGAAGACCGCCAGGTGGACTCCGGCTGCCGCGGCCACCAGGTGGCGCGCCTCGGGGTCGGCGCGGAGGCCCACGACCGGCACCAGCAGCAGCGCTCCTACACCGATGGGACCCATCATCAGCCGCACGAAGCCCGCCGCGAGCAGCACCACCCCTGCCATCGACTCGTCGGGGCTACGGTGCCAGGCGATGCAGGCGGCGCCGAAGGCCAGGCAGGGCAGGGTGGCGAACCACGCGAGGCCCGAGCCCTGGCCCATGATGACGGCGCCGACGGCCAGCAGGGCGGCCGCGGTCGTGAGCAGCCACTCGGTGCGGTCGGTGGGGGTCATGTCGTGGCCTTCGTGCGACGGAAGGCGCACCCCTCGAGGTGGTCGTCGACCAGGCCCATGGCCTGCATGAAAGCGTAGGCGGTGGTGGGCCCGATGAAGGTGAACCCGCGGCGCTTCAGATCGGCGGCCAGCCGTCGGCTCGTCGGGGTGTGGTTCAGCTGTGACAGCGCCGCCTTGGTCATCGCGGCGGGCCGCTCCTCCGGCGGAGGCACGAACTGCCAGAAGTAGGCGTCGAGGGACCCGAAGGCGTCGACGATCTCGACGGCTCGCGCTGCGTTGTTCACCGTCGAGCGGATCTTTCCCTGGTGCCGCACGATGCCGGCGTCGCCCAGGAGGCGCTGCACGTCGGCCTCCCCGTAGGTGGCGACACGCCGGAAGTCGAAGCCGTCGAAGGCGGCGCGGAAGTTGTCGCGCTTGCGCAGGATGGTGAGCCACGACAGGCCCGACTGAAAGCCTTCGAGGCAGATCTTCTCGAACAGGCGCACGTCGTCGTGGGTGGGCACCCCCCACTCCTCGTCGTGGTAGCGCCGGTATAGGGCATCGGCGCTGCCCCACCAGCAGCGGGGCACGCCGTCGACCCCCTCGATTCCGTCGGGGACAGGCATGGCCCGCTGTATCCGCCGTGGGGTTGGCAGGCTCGGCCTGGCGGGATGGGCCGTGCCCTCCGACTCGTTCGTCACCCGCGAGCAGGAGCTGCCCGAGGCAACGAACCGGACGCTGCTGGACTGGCCACAGCACCCTGGATGACGGCGGCCTGAGGTGCCGGCCGACGTCGGACGGTGGCGGCTATTTTTCACTGGTTCCGAAGCGGGCGGATCGTACACTGCGGCACGTCGCAGGAAGTCATGCCAGCTCACCTACTGAAGCAGATCGTCGACCACGCGCCGCTGGTCGCGTTCATCAAGGGCCTCGACGGCCGCTACCTGATGGCCAACGAGACCTACCACCGCCTGTTCGGCACCCGAGCCGAGGAAGTGCTCGGCCGCACCGACCACGAGCTCTTCCCTCCCGAGTTCGCCGTCGCGTTCACGGCGAATGACCGCGAGGTGGCTCGCCTGGGTGCCTCCATCACTGTGGAGGAGGTAGCGCCCGTGCACGGCGAGCTGCGCACCTACCTATCTACCAAGTTCCCGCTCCTCGACGAAGAGGGCGAGATCGTCGCGGTGGGTGGCTATGCGGTCGACATCACCGACCGCCGTCGCGCGCTGCAGGAGCTCGAGGAGATGCGCGCCCGCTACGTCGGCGCGCTGCGGCACGCGGCGGAGATCATCGTCGTCTTCGATATGGCCAACGGGGGGCTGATCGAGGCCAACGAGCCGGCGGAACGCTTCTTCGGCATGACGCGGGCCGAGTTGATCGGCCAGGCCCCGTGGTCGGTGAGCCCGCCTTGCCAGCCTGATGGCCGGTCGTCCCACGCTGCCGCGGGCGTCCACCTCGTGCGGGCCATGCAGGAAGGTCAGTGCAGCTTCGACTGGGTCCACCTGAGCGCCTCAGGCGAGCTGCTCCCCTGTCGTATCCGTCTGGTGGGGCTCCCCGACGGCGGGCAGGTGGTGCAGGCCTACATCCAGGATCTTCGTGTGCGAGACGAGGAACAGCGCGCGCGGGAGCGTGACAGGCGGTTCCTCGACAGCATCCAGCGGCTCAGCCACGTGGGGGCTTGGGAGGTCGACCTCGAGGGGGAGCAGCTGCACTGGAGTCGGGAGACCTACCGCATCCATGGGCTCGACCCCGACGGGTACACACCTGATCTGGCCACGGCGATCGAGCGGTACACGCCGGAGAGCGTGCCACGCATCCGCCAGGCGGTCGAGGGGGCCCTGCGTGACGGCATCCCCTACGACATGGAGCTGGCGATTCGGCGCCAGGACGGGCGCGAGGTGCAGGTGCGCGCCGTCGGCGTGGTCGATCGGGAAGGTGGGAGGCCCACGCGGCTTCACGGAACCCTGCAAGACATCTCCGAGCGTCGCACCCTCGAGGAGCAGCTACGGCAGTCGCAGAAGCTCGAGGGCATCGGCCAGTTGGCGGGCGGCATCGCCCACGACTTCAACAACCTCCTCACGGTCATCTCGGTGTCGGCAGAGCTTCTGCGTGACAGCGTGCGGTCGCCGGAAGAGGCGGAAGATCTGGGTGCGATCCTTCGAGCTGCCGAGCACGCCGAGGCCCTCACCTCGCATCTGCTGGCGTTCGCCCGCCGCAGCAGCGGGCACCCCCAAGTGGTCGTTCTCGATGCCGAGCTGCAGCGATCGGCACACATGCTGAGGCGGCTTCTCGGCGAGGATGTGCAGCTCGCCCTCGACCTCGATGCCACAGACGGCGCGGTTCGGGTCGACCGCACGCACTTCGAGCAGGTGCTGGTCAACCTGGCGGTCAACGCGCGCGATGCCATGCCGTCAGGTGGGTCGCTGTCGCTGTCCACCGAGCGAACACGGCGTCTGCCCCGGGAGATGGCCCATGGCCCAGCGGGGCTTCCGCCTGGTCCCTACCTCACCCTGGTCGTGCGAGACGATGGGGAGGGCATGCCGTCCGAGGTGGTCGAGCACGTGTTCGAGCCCTTCTTCACGACCAAGGCACAAGGGGAGGGGACGGGCCTGGGCCTGTCGACGGTTCACGGCATCGTGCATCAGTGGGGTGGGGCCCTGCTCGTGGACAGCGCTCCGGGGCAAGGAACCACGTTCACGGTGTGGATCCCGGAGGAGGTGCAGGTAGCCTTGCCCCCGCCGTCCTCCCGGTCCCCGCGGCAGGCGACCGCAGCCCCTGGTGGGCTGTTGCTGCTGGTGGAAGACGACGACGCCGTGCGGCGCCTGACCTCACGAGTGCTGCGCGAGGCCGGCTGGCAGATCCAGGAGGCAGCCCATGGGGCCGAGGCGCTGGCCCTCCTCGACGGCCTCGGCCCCTTGGCAGGGCTGGTCACCGACGTGGTCATGCCCGACATGAGCGGTCTGGAGCTGGCCGACCACATCCGAGCCATTCGGCCCGATGTGCCCGTGCTCTTCGTGTCGGGCTACGCGGCAGGGGCGCTGGCCGCTCGCGGGATCGACGTGGCCACCATCGATCTGCTGGCCAAGCCGTTCCGGCCGGCCGAGCTGCTCGAGCGCGTGTCGGTGTTCCAGACGGCTCCGTAGCGCCAGGCCGGCAAGACGGGGCCGACCACGGGGGTCAGGTGGAGGTGCGGTCGGCGGAGGCTCGCTCCAGCCAGGTGTCGGCGAAGGCCAGCGAGGCGGACCGCGCGCCCTGGTAGCCGCGGCGGCACCACGCCTCGAGGCGCTCGGGCTCACCGACACAGGCATGGGCGAACAGCGCGTGGAGCTCGTCGATGCCGAGGGAGTCGCCCGGGTAGCGAGCGCCGACGTGTGCGCCGCTCTGCAGGCACAGGATGGGCCGCTCACGATGGAGCAGGGCGGCGACGAGGTCGCGGTGGCTGTCGGTGGCGGCGTGGGGGATGAGCACCAGCATGGCCCGCTCCCGGGAGGCCCGGTCGCACAGGTCGGCCACGACCTCGGCGTCGCCTCCGAGCACGCCGTCGGCCAGGCTCGCCGCTTCCTCGGCCCCCACGTCGAACCGCGCCTGCAGGTGCTCCTGCAGCGCCTCGAGCTCCCGCGGTGCAGCGAGGGCGACCAGGACGGCGTCGGCCAGCGACTGCGAGGCCGGAAGGAACAGCAGCCAGGCCTGCCCTGCCTCGGACGCCGCCACGCCCAGCGCGCCGCCGACCGCCAGGGCGAGATCGACGTCTTCGAAGCGGAGGACCTCGCTGGCCTCGGTGCGACGCACGCGCATCAGAGCATCCCAGCCGGGCTGCACCCGCTGCCGAGCGATGGCGGGGTAGCGCAAGGCCGCCACGCCGGGGGCCAGCTCGGGGGGCGGTGGTTGGCCGGCGTAGGGAGGAAGAGGGCAGGGAGGCGCGGGAGGCATCGGGTCGCTCGATGCGTCATGGGCCGGTGCCGCGTGCGGTTCGTCGAGGTCGATGGTGTCGTTGGGCTCGAGGGACCACGCCTCGGGGCTCGGGCGTGCCTCGGCGTGGTCGGGGAGGGCGAGCAGCGCGGCGGCGGCGTCGGGGGCGTAGCCTGCGCGCGACTCCGGGCGCTTGCGCAGCAGCGTGCGCAGCCACGGCTCCAGGCCATCAGGCACCGGGAACCGAGGCTGAAAGGCAGGGGGCGGCTGGGTGAGGTGCCCTTGAATGACCTCAGGCGTGGAGCCGGCGAACGGGGGGCGACCGGTGGCGAGGTGCCACAGCATGCAGGCGAGGCTGTACAGGTCGGACCAGGGCCGCTGGCGGGCGCGTTGCGCGGTGATCTGCTCGGGCGACATGTACCAGGGGGTGCCCAGCACGTGGGTGTCGCTGTGCTCGGAGTGCATGAGCCGGGCGATGCCGAAGTCGGCGAGGGCCCACCGGCTCCGGGCCGGGTCGAACAGCACGTTGCCGGGCTTCACGTCGCGGTGCAGGATGCCGCGGGCGTGGGCGTGGCCCAGGGCGCGGAGCAAGGTGAGGGCCAGCTCTCGCAGCTCCACCCAGCTGTCGCTCGGTCGCTGGGCGAGGGTGCCTCCGTCGAGCCAGGGTGTGGCGATCCAGGTGCGCTCCTCGAGCAGCCCCACGTCGAGGATGGGCACGATGGCTGGGTGGTCGAGGCGGCCACAGGCGGCGACCTCCCGCAGCGATGCAGCGGGGCCGTCGGTGTGGATGAGCTTGAGGGCGACCTCGCGGCCCGTGCCCGTGTGCTCCCCACGCCACACCTCGGAGCTGCCCCCGTGAGCGGCGGGCGCCGTGGCGCGGAACGGCCCCAGTCGCAGCCCCGGACGCATGCCTTCCCTCCCTGGGCGCAGAGCCCGAGGCCATCGTAGCAGCGGCCTGGCGAGACCTGCTGTCGCGCAGCGGATAGGCGGCCGTTCCTCGGAGGCTCTGCTGTTGTCGACCCTGCTGCTGTGGATGGCCGTCGCCTGCGCCCCCAAGGCACCCCCTGCCGTCCTGCTGGAGCCCGGTGGCGAGGGCATCGCCCGGGCACCTGGCGTCGCGGCGTCGGTCGACGTCACGGTGCGGGAACTGCCGGCCGGCGCCTCGGTGCGACGCGGGCGCTGGCTGCCTCCGCCAGGGCAGGGAGCTGCTGTGGTGTACCCGACCATGGAGCGCGTCGACGGGCCGTGAGTCGGAGGGCCGAGGGACGACACAGGCTCCCTCCGGGTGAACAACACCCCATCACGCGGTACCTCTGCATAGGGGAGGGAGATGGGCTGCTGGTTGCTGGCGATGGCCGCCGCCGCTGCCGGATGGCAGCTGGGCGACGAGGTGCGCGTCCTGCCCGCGGCGGGGTGGGAGGGCCCGGCGGCGGCGTGGCTCGCCGATGAAGGCTGGCTGTTCGAGGTCGAGGATGCCGATGGGCAGACGGTCGGCGCGGCCTTCGTGGGGCGAGGCTCCCTCACCGTCGACCTGCAGCAGCCCCTGGAGCGTCTGGCCGTGGCAAACCTGCTGGCGGTGCGGGGGGGCGTCGACGCCGAGTGGCTGCGGCCCGCGGTCGACAGCGGGCGGCTCGCGCTGGAGGCCGACCGCGGCGTGTTCGTAGGCCTCGACGCGTGGGAGCGGCTCGCGCGCGATGGGGTGGCCGTTGAGCGCGAGGGGCGGCTGGTCACCCGGGTCGACGACGACGGCCAGGTGGAGGTGGTGGTGACGGCTGACCGTGCGCTGCCCGCGGCCGAGCGCATCGCTCGACAGCTGCTGGTGGGCTGGGAGGCTCGGCGCCGGCAGGAAGGGGTGCATCCCGACGGATGGATGGAGGTGGACCGCTGGGCCCGCGCCCTCGACCCGGGCGCCGAGGTGCCGATGTGGGGGGAGGTTCGCACGGTCCACGACTGGTCGGCGGTGACCGGCCGGGGCCTGCGGAGTGGGTGGGTCAGCTATCGGCGAGGGCGAGGGGTCCCGGCGGGCCGCGCCGAGGCGGTGGTCGCGTCGGGCTGCGACGTGGGCGGGTGTCGCGAGGTGGTGCTGAGTGCGGCGGGCGATGTGGGGCCCCACGCGGTGCTGCGGGGAGCGGCTGCCACCGTGGAGCTGTCCCCCGAGGTCCACCAGGTCGGTGCCTACCATCGCGTGAGTGCCGACCTGGAGGTGGCGGCGGTGAGGGGCGCGGTGGCGGCGGTGGTGCTGCGGGTGCCACGGGTCCGCCCCTCGGCCTTTGGCGGCATGCCCGAGCTCGCCCCGGGCTTCGCCCTGGGCACCCTGTCGGTCGACGGGGAGGAGGCCGACACGGTGCTGCTGGCCGAGGGCCCCGAGGAGGTGGTCGTCGCGGTGCGTATCGATCGGCAGCGGGGTGACTCCGCTCGGGTGGAGGCCCGCTGGCTCGATCGGCAGCGCTACGCCCACGCGATCGAGCTGTCGGCAGGCTCGCCGGTGGGCACGAGCTCCACGGTGCAGCCTGTCGGCACCACGACAGGCCTGGTGCCGGCCTTCCCACGGCTCGGCGGCCCCCGCCCGGCGGAGGAGCGGCCGCTGCCCGCCCTCGTGAGGGTGGGGTCCCCGCAGACCCACGGGCGACAGGTCGCGGCCTCGTCGGGGCGGTGGCAGCGGGGCAGCGTGCGCCATGGCGTGCGGTGGGACGTGGTGCAGACGGTGGCGCCCGGCGGCTCGGTGGTGCTGGGGCGCTGGGCGGCGGGGCAGGAGGAGGATGCGGAGCCCTCCCCGCTGCGGGCCCACCTGCTCGGCGAGGGGGCGGACCGGGTGCCCGACGCGGTCTCCCGGCTCGCGCACCTGCAGGACCGGGCCTTCGGCCTGGCCCCCCCGGAGGCGCTGACGGTGGTGGAGCTGCACGCGCTGGTGGGCGAGGTGGGCGTGGTCGCGGCGCCGGGCATGGTCGCCTTCCACCCCTACGCGGCGCCCCCCTTCCATCGGCAGGAGGCGGAGCGCTACGTGGCGGTGCAGGACACCTGGTCGACCTGGCTGCTGGCCTACGGGCTGCACGCGTCGGCGTGGGCGGAGCGCGGAGGCGACCCGGAGGCGGGCCATGCCGCGGCCCTGGCGGTGGCGACCCTGATGGTGCAGGGAGGCCAGGGGCGCGACGCCGTGCAGCCGTGGTGGGGCCTGTTTCGCGCCGAGGCGGAGCCGTGGGGAGGCCTCGACGACAGCTCCTGGGGCGGTGGGTTCACGCTGGGGCGGTCGCTGCCGAGCCTGGTGGGCACCGAGCCGGTGGCCCGGGCGCTGGGGGCGGTGCTGGCTGCAGGGGAGGTCCCAACGTATGCGGGGCTGCACCAGGCGCTGGAGGCTGCCACGGGCCTCGACCTCGACGGGGTGGTGGCCACGCAGCTCATCGCCAAGCTGGCCCCGAAGATGAGCGCGACGCTGGAGGGCGAGGTGGTCACGGTGACCAGCAACGTGCCCTTCGGCACGCTGTATGCGCCGGTGCGGGTGCAGCGGGGGGCCGACACGGCCTGGGTGACGGTGCCCGTCGTCGACGGGGTGGGGGTCGCGCGGGTGCGGTGGCCCCACGACAAGCCCCCCCGCAGGGCCGTGATCGACCCGAACCTCGACTGGTTGCTGCAGCGCCCCGCGATGGCTCACCCCGACGCCACGGCGGTCGACGATCTGGTGTCGGCCGGGGTCACCCCGACCATGGAGCTCGCGCCGCTGCAGGGCGCCGCAGCGCAGACGGATTCGCTGAAGGCTTTTCCAGGAAGCTGGCGCGCTGGGATGGGCACCTTCGAGTAGCCGGACAGGTTGTGGCGGATCCGTTGCCTACACTGGACAGGTGTTCAGAGGGGTGCGTGATGCGTCCGCGGATCGGTTGCCTGGATCTCGACTGCTTCTTCGTGTCGGTAGAGCGGCTGCTCGACCCGTCGCTGGTGGGCAAGGAGGTGGTGGTGGGCGCCACGCCGGGGAAGCGTGGCGTGGTCACCGCGGCGTCGTACGAGGTGCGTGCTCGCGGCGTTCGCTCCGGCATGCCCATCGGCGAGGCGGTGCGGCTGGCTCCGGGGGCGGTCTACCTGCCCAGCCGCTTCGGCACCTACGCGCCCTACGCCAAGCGGGTGCGGGCGGTGATCGAGCGCTTCACCCCCGACGTGCAGACGGCGAGCATCGACGAGTTCTTCCTCGACTTCCGCGGCACGGAGCGCCTATGGCATCGGCCCGGCGATGTGGATGCCGACGCGACGGTCGTGCGGGTGGTGCGGCAGATGCGACAGGCGATTCAGGCCGAGGTGGGGCTGCCCGCCAGCGTGGGGCTCGGCTCGTGCCGCCCCATCGCGAAGATCGCGAGCAACCACGCGAAGCCGGCGGGGGTGTTCGTGGTGGCCCAGGGGGAGGAGCGGGCCTTCCTGGCGCCGCAGGGGGTGCGCGCCTTCCCGGGCATCGGCCCGTCGGCGGAGGCACGGCTCGAGGCGCTGGGCGTGCGCACCCTCGGCGAGCTCCTCGACCTGCCCGAGGGGCATGGCGTGGGGCGGCTGCAGGGCATGGTCGCCGCGGCGGCAGCGGGGGGCCGGGGGGAGGCGCTGGGGCACGACCGCCCCGCCTTCTTCGAGCACGACCCGTCCGGCCGCACCGTCGGCAGCATCAGCAACGAGCGCACCTTCCACGCCGACCTGGGCGACCGGCAGCGGGTGCTCGCGCAGCTCCGTGCGCTGGCCGAGCGGGTGTGCTGGCGGGCCCGGCGGCGAGGGGTTCGGGCCCGCACCGTCACCCTCAAGGTGCGCACGTCGGACTTCCACACCGTGCAGCGCAGCCTGACGAGCGAGGCGACCGACGACGAGCGCACGGTGTTCGCCACCGTGACGCAGCTGCTCGGGCGGGCCTGGCGTCGCCGTCGCCCCGTGCGGCTGGTGGGGGTGCAGCTGTCGAGCCTGGTGTCGAGGGGGCCGCAGCTCGCCCTTCCCCTGGGGTCGGGGCGGCCGAAGATGGGCACGGCCATCGACGCGGTGCGCGATCGCTTCGGCTACGACGCGATCCGGCTGGGCGCAGTGGGCAGCTCGCGATGGCAGGGAGAGCGCTCCTGACGTTAGCCGCGCGGCGAGGGGGTGAGATGGACAACCACGAGGTGGTGACGCGGCTGCGGCAGGGGCTCGGTCTGGGCGACGAGGAGCTCACCGAGCTGCTGGGGGCAGGCGGAGCGCCGGTCACGGCGGAGGCGGTGGCCCGCTATGGGGAGGTCCCCCTGTCGGATGCGCAGCTGCTCGAGCTGCTCGATGGGCTGATCGTGTGGCGGCGAGGGCCGAGTCCCACGAAGCCGAGTGCGCGGCCGCGGGTCGACGGCAACCTGGTGCTCAAGAAGCTGCGCATCGCCCTCGACCTGCGGGAAGACGATCTGGTGAAGGTGTTCGCGGCCGGTGGGCGCGAGGTCGGGGCACGGGCGCTGACGCCGTGGTTCCGCAAGGCGAAGTCCAAGCACTACAAGACGGTCGACGACGAGACCCTCACCGCGTTCCTCGACGGCCTGGCCGCGCTGGGGATGCCTCCGCGACGGAGCTGATCCGGCGGCGGCAACGGCCAGCCGGGTCGAATCGGCTGCCCCGCTGAGCCCAGCCAGGTCGAATCGGACGTTGCGCGCGAGTCCGCCTCGCGTGCCGGCGCATTCCGAAGGTTCCTTCGTGGCGCTTCCTTGCGAACAGGCCGCACCGCCCTCCTGACGCCCGATTCGACCCCGCTGGCCGATCCGACCCACCCGATTCACCCCTGCTGGGCCCCTCGACAGCCCCTGCGTGCCCGTGAGGGGGGCGCCGCGCTATCCTGGCCGCATGTGGTTGTTGTGGACCTCCCTCGCCGCCGCGACGGATCTGAGCGGCACCTGGCGCGTCGACCTGCACCTCGTGCACGAGGTGAGCGTGCCGGTCCTGGGCACCTCCCGCAGCGACTCGCACACGGTGCAGCTGTGGCGCGTCGACGGCGACCAGATGCGCAACGAGCACTGCTCCATCACCGCGATCACGCGGCGACGGATCGGCCGCCCCACCATCCCCACCGCCTTCGCGCGTGCCATCGAGCCCGCCCAGGCTCGGATGGAGGTCACCGGCGACACCCTGCGCGTCGACATGGGGCTGTCGCGAATCGGCCACACGGGCCCCACCGTGCCCGAAGCGGCGGATGATCCAGCCGTGGTCGACCACGAAGGCGACGGCCTGCCGGGGGCGACGATGTCGGTGTGGGCGCCCCTGTTCGGTGACGTGGAGCTGTACGTGGCGCAGCGCACCCACCTGGTCCTCGACGGGGTCATCGACGGAGAGCGGGTCACCGGCACCGCGCGGCAGGCCGAGCTGGTGCAGCGCACGCTGGGGGCGGCCAACCGGCTGTTCGTGCGCAACCCGGTCATCGTGCCAGTGCCCGACGACAGCTCGTTCACGATGGTGCGGGTGCCCGAAGGCACCACCTGCGACACGCTTCCTGCTGGCTAGTTCAACGACCTGCTAGGGCTCGGTGTGTTCCCGAGGCTGGGTGGCCTGCGCGGCGTGACGGAAGGTCCACAAGAAGTTCAGGAAGCCCTCGTCGTAGTCGGTGAGGCCGTTCTGGCCGGTGAGCCGCATGCGACGGTCGTAGAGCCGCATCATCAGGCCTCGCTCGGCGGCCTCGTCGGCCTCGGGCAGCCACTCGCCGACGACCTCGCGCAGCTCGGGGCGCAGGCCGGCGAGGTCGAGGAGCTGCCGCGGGGTGAGGGGGGCCTCGCTGAGGCGCTGGTGCACCTTGAGCTGGCGGTGGAGCCGCTCGAGGCGGGCGGCCTGCACGAGCTCGGGGTCGTCGGAGGTGCGCAAGGCCAGGTAGGCAAGGGCCTGGGCGTGGAGCTCCTTGAGGTAGCCCTTGCGGTGGCACATCTCGTGGGCGACCACGTGGGGGGTGAGGGGGCCGACGCCCTCGAAGATGGCGATGTCGCCGCTGATGGGGTCGCAGCTGCCGAGGGCCTGGGGCACGAGGAAGCGGGCCAGGGTGACCCGGCGGATGGCGCTGGTGGTGACGACCTCCTGCCCGGTGAGGCCGGCGACGTAGGCGGTGAGCCGGGCGTTGACCCGCTCGGCGAGGGGTGCGAGGGGGCTGGCGGCGCGGGTGTAGCCGTCGTTGAGGGCGTGGCCGAGCAGCTCGATCTCCCAGCGGCGGGCGTCGGCGGGCTGGGCCTCGAGGTGGTCGACATCGGCGCCGAAGCAGGACCGGAAGTCGACGTAGCGGACCTCGCGGCGGGCCCACCAGTCGCGCGCGGCGGCACCGGCGTAGTAGCCGACACTGGCGGCGGCGAGGATCTGGCCGGGAGCGGTGGCGCCCAGCAGCAGCCGGGAGGCGAGGGGCGCGCCGACCGCGACGTCGGTGAGCGACAGGCGGGTGGTGGTGGCTCGACCAGGGATGACGACGCGGTCCATGTCTGAGGCGTAACCGGGTGGGCCGCCCCTACGGCGAGACGTAGACCTGCATCCGAGGACAACCGGCGTAGCTGCCCACCGAGGCAAGGCGCAGGTAGTAGGGGGACCCCGTCGCAGGCTGGGGCAGGTATACGGTGAAGTAGTCGTAGCTGTAGAAGCCGTCGTGCCGAGCGATGGGCGGATCGGACGGATCGGCGAACAGCTCGGCCATCACGCCCTCGTCGCGCCCCCACACCTCGATGCGCGGCGTGGACCCCGCGGGCAGATCGAGCACGTACCAGTCTTCGTCGGCCGTTCCCACGGTGTCTTCGGCCCAGAAGGTCGTCGAGCCGACGAGGTAGCGCTGCAGCGCGGTGGCGCTGGCCGGGTCGTCGCCGACCCCGTCAGGGCCGCAGGGCGGCTCGGGCACGACGGTGGCGGAGACGGTGTAGTCGAGGCAGGTGCCGTCGTCGCTGGTGGCCTCGAGGTGGACGACGTGGTCGGCGTCGCTGTTGTTCCCCAGGGCGAGCCAGGCGCGGGGGTAGCGCTCGGGGGTGCCGTCGGCGCTGGTGACGGTGAGCTCCACCTCGAAGGGGTAGACAGCGAGATCGTGCCGTTCCCCGGGCGGGATGGTGAGGGTGAACCAGTCGGGATGCGCGTCGTCGACGCGCAGCGGCGTGTCGATGGGCAGGGGCACAGCGGCCGCCACATCGTCGTTGGGGTCGAAGGGGTCGACGCAGCCCTCGAGGCCGGTGTCGCCGGTGGTGCCCGTCGAGCCGGTGGTGCCCGTCGGCGTGGGCAGCGGGGTGGTCGCCGTGTCGGCGGTGAGGCCCGCCGCGCCGGTGTCGCCGGTCGGCGGCGGGACCGTGACCGGGGCCGGGCCGCCGACGGTGCCGACGACCTGGGTGGAGCCGCCCAGCGCAGGGGGCGGCTGCATCGGCGCAGGGGCACAGGCCCATGACAGCAAGAGCATGACCATGGCCCATCATGCGGCATCGGGCGCGCCCTGTCAGCTCGACGGGCGCGGGCTACGTCTCCCGCACGATGCGGCCGTCTTCGAGGTGGATGCGCCGGTCGGCCAGCGCGGCGACGGCCGGGTCGTGGGTGACCATGACGATGGTGCGGCCCGCGGCGTGGAGCTCCTGGAACAGCGCCAGCACGTCGTCGCCCGAGCGGGTGTCGAGGTTGCCCGTGGGCTCGTCGGCGAGGAGGAGGGGAGGGTCGGCCGCCAGCGCGCGGGCCACCGCCACGCGCTGGCACTGCCCCCCAGACAGCTCCGACGGCAAGTGGTGAGCGCGGTCCCCCAGACCTACCCGCTCGAGCAGCTCCCGGGCCCGGGCCAGCCGCGCCCGCTCGGGCACGCCTCCATAGCGAAGGGGCAGGGCGACGTTCTGGTCGGCGCGCAGGCGGGGCAGCAGGTGGAAGCTCTGGAAGACGAAGCCGATGCGCTGGTTGCGCACCTTGGCGAGGGCCTCGTCGGACAGGGTGCTCACCTCCTCGCCCTCGATCTTCAGCGACCCGGCGTCGGGGCGGTCGAGGCAGCCGAGGAGCTGCAGGAGCGTCGACTTGCCCGAGCCGCTGGTGCCCACCAGGGCCACGAACTGCCCGGGGTAGACGGTCAGATCGGCACCGGCGAGGGCCAGCACCCCACCCGCTCCGCCGTAGCGTCGCTGCAGCCCTACGGCCTCGAGCACGGGCTCCATCACATCCTCACGGCCATGGCGGGCTGCAGCTGGGCGGCACGGCGGGCGGGCAGGTAGCCGAACACCAGCCCCTCGACCATGGAGGTGGCGGTGGCCAGCAGCACCGCCTGCAGCGACACGCTGGTGGACCACCCGGTGAACCAGGCCACGACCCAGCTCACCACGAAGCCGGCGCCGATGCCCAGCAGGCCTCCCAGCAGGCTGATCAGACAGGCCTCGACGACGAACAGCCGGTGGATGTCACGGGGGGAGGCGCCGACGGCGAGGCGGATGGCGATCTCCTTGGTTCGCTCCATCACGCTGGCCAGCATGATGTTCATGATGCCGATGCCGCCGACGAGCAGGGAGATGCCGGCGATGAGCCCCATGACCAGGTTGAAGATGGCCTGCTGGGCCTCGCTCTGGGCGATGAGGGCCAGAGGCACGACGAGCTCGTAGACCGGCTGGTCGCGGTGTCGTCGCTTCAGGTAGCGCCCGATCACGTCGACCGAGGGCATGACCTGGGGCACCGCGCCCAGCTGCACCTGCACCTCGTCGAGCTCGGCCTGGCCCAGGGTGTGGGGCTCGACGAGCAGCGAGGTGGACAGCGGCATCATCACCTCCGCGGAGCGGTCGTCGATGGTGACCCCCTCCAGCTCGGTGCTGCCTCCGGTCTGCGTGCGCACCACGCCGACGACCTGCAGCCACACATCGCCGAGTCGCACCCAGCGATGCAGCGCGGGTTGGCGCCCGAACAGGCGACGGGCGGCGGTCTCCGAGACCAGCGCGACCCGCGCCCTGCGGGCCTCGTCGTCGGTGGACAGAGGGCGACCCGCCGCCAGGGTGAAGGGGGTGGCCGACAGGTGCCCGGGCTCGACGCCGACGAAGCGCAGCCCCTTGCGGCTGGAGGGGCGCGGGTGCACCGTCGAGGGCTCCAGCACCCGGAGCCCGCCTACGCTCACGGCGTCGCTGAGCAGCGAGCGCAGGGCCGCCACGTCGCGCCGAGACAGCCCCTGGGTGCGGCGGAGGATGGCCTGGCGCTCCTCCTTGTCGTCGGGGAGCTTGGCGGCCTTGATCTGCACATTGAGGATGCCGAGCTGGGCGATGAGCGCCTCCTGCTCGCGCCGCGCTCCCTCCCCGATGGACAGGATGCCGATCACGGCAGCCACGCCGAACAGGATGCCCAGGCCCGACAGCAGCGTCCTCACCCAGTGAGAGGCCAGCGACGCCAGCGCTTCCTTGATCAGATCGGTCATGGGTCGGACCCCGCGGGTCGCTCGCCACGGGCCCAGGCCTCGGCATCGATGGTGACGACCCGGATGCCCGCCTCGATGCCCTCGACCGCCACGGCCTCCTTGCCCTCGGCGACGACCACCACGGGGAGGCGCGTGCCGTCGGGACGCTGCACGAAGGCCCCGTCGGCTCCGGCGAACACCGCCTCGTGGGGCAGCAGCACCCCCTGCTCCACGGCGTCGACGAGCAGGTCGATCTGGGCCGTCATGCCCGGCTTCATCCGCTCGCTGGTCTCCGACAGGGCCAGCTTCACCCCCAGGTGCTTCACCTGCTCCTCACCTCGGGGGACTACGAGGGGTGCGACCTCGATGACCTCTGCGTCGACCACGGTGCCGGGGACCGCGTCGAGGGTGACCCGGGCTTGCTGCCCCAGGGCCACCTTGGGCGCGTCGACCTCGTGCACCCAGGCCTCCACGTCGAGCTCGCTCAGGTCGGGCAGCTGCAGGATGGTGCTTCCCTGGTAGACCTCGTGGCCCACGCGGTAGGTCTCGCGGCCCCACCGCTCGAGGATCAGCACCACGCCGGGCGACGGAGCGACGACCTCCGACTGGCCCAGCCGGTCGCGCAGGCGCTCGATCGCCCGCTCCTTGCGCACGACCTCGAGCTGGAGGACCTCGATCTCGGCCCGCGCATCGGCCTCCACCTTGGCGAGCAGGGTGTCGGCTTCCTCGGTGGTGAGGCGGGCCTGGGCCGCCTCGATCTCGGCGCGGGCGCGCTCCACCCTGGGCACCGTCTCCGAGTCGGTCTGGCGGAACTCGGCCATCTGGCGGTCGAGGTCGGCCTGCACGATGCGAGCCCGGGCCTCGCCGAGCTGCAGGCGCAGGCGCGCCTCGGCCTGCTCCACCTGGGTGAGCGCCACGTCGCGCTTCGCCTCGGCTTCTTCCAGCTCCTTGGCGAGCTCCTCGGTCTTGAAGCGCAGCACCACGTCGCCGGGCTCGACCCGCGCGCCTTCCTCGACCAGGAAGTCGAGCTCGCTCCAGCCCTCGATGGGGTTGACGATGTCGACGGTGTGGCGGGCGGCCAGCTCGCCCTCGATCTCGATGCGGACCTCGAGGTCGCCCTGCGTCGCGACCGCGGTGGGCAGGTCGAGGGGAGCCGAACACGACGCGAGGAGCCACAGCCACATCCGTCGGTCGATAACCGGTTAGACGCCGGCCATGTGGTGGTGGTGCCTGCAAGCCCTGGCGCGTCCGTTGAGCTTCGAAGCGGCCCTCGACCAGGCGCTTCAGGCCAACCTCGAGCTTGCCAGCCAGCGGCTCGACAACGACCGCCTCCACTACCAGCTCGTGCGAGCTCGAGGTGGGTTCGACCCACGCCTGTCGGCCCGGGTGTCCGCCGATCAGAGCCGCACGCCGTCGAACCAGGCCACCGACGTGGGCGGGCCGGCGTCGGTGGTCACCACTTCGTCAACGGGCTGGTCGGCTGGCCTCGACCAGGCCCTGCCCACGGGGGGCGCGCTGGCGGTCTCGGCCAGCGAGCAGCAGACCCGCACCGACTCCACCAACGCCTTGTCGGCTCGGTTCGTGTCCAGCCAGGTGGGGGTGAGCGTGTCGCAGCCGCTGCTGCGCGGGATCGGCCAGGGCGACCTGGCGGTCTTGCGCGACGCGGAGCTGGCGGCGTCGACCCAGGAGGTGGTGTGGCGGCAGCAGCTCGAGCAGATGGTGCTGTCGGTCTCCGACGCCTACTGGGGGCTGGTGTCGGCCCGCGAGCAGCTCGCCATCGCCGACCGAGGGGTGCAGCTGGCACAAGAGCAGCTGGCCTCGACCCAGGAGCGGCTGGCCGAGGGGTTCGCGGGCTCCGGGGAGGTGCTGCAGGTGCAGGTGTCGCTCGGCCAGGCGGAGCGCACCCGCGTCGACATCGCGGCGTCGGTGGGCAGCGCGGAAGACCGCCTGGCACGGCTGCTGGGGATGTCGGTGGGCGAAGGGCCCGACCTGCAGCTCACCGACCGGCCCACGGTGCCCGACGCCCTTCCCGGGCGTGAGCAGCTGCTCGAGCAGGCGATGGCGAACAATGCGCAGCTGGAGCTGGCTCGCCGGGTGCTGGAGCAGGCCCGGCGGGATGCCCGCCGCGGCAAGAACGGCGCGCTCCCCGACCTCACCTTCGACGCGGGGGCCAGCCTGTCGTCGGGGGGCGTGGAGCCCGCGGCGGTGCGCGAGCAGCTGTGGGCCAACCCGGCGCCTTCCTACGGCGTGGGGCTGTCGGTCGGGCTGCCTCTGATTCCCCGGCAGGCCCTCGCCGACCACGCCATCGCCAAGGTGGGGCTGGAGCAGGCCGAGCTGGCGATGCAGGCCGTGGAGCAAGACGTGGCCCTGCTCGTGGCCGACGCGGCGCGGGATCTCGATCGCAGCCGGGCGGCGCTGGTCAACGCCGAGGCCACCCGCGAGGTGGCGGCCCTGTCCCTGGCGGCCCAGCGTGAGCTGCTCACCGAGGGGCGGGGAGCCACCCGGGATGTGGTCGACGCGCTGGAAGCGCTGCGAGGCGCCGAGGCCGCCGAGCTCGATGCCCGCATCCAGCTGCAGCTGTCGGTGCTGCGGGCCGAGCAGGCGGCGGGGCTGCTGGTGTCGCTGGAGGGCGGGTAGCCGCACGGCTCACTCCGCCTCGGCCCCCTCCTCGGGCCGCACCGCGGCGGGGCGCTCCTCGGCGGCAGTGGGATCGATCAGAGCGACCCGGACCCCGGGCTCGAGCCCCTCCACCACCATGTGGGTGTCGTTGTGCACGCTGGTCTCCACCTCGGCCCGCGACCAACCGGTGAGCGACTCGGTGAACACCCAGGCCTCGTCGTCGTCGTCGCGGAATACCGCCTCGATGGGCACCCACGCCACCTCGTCGACCGTGTCGAGGACCAGCTCCACCCGTGCCGACATGCCGGGAAGCAGGTCGCGGTTCTCTCCGGTGAGGGCCACCTCGATGTCGAGGTACTTGATCTCGTCGTCGCCCTGCGGCACGGCGAGATCGGCCACCGAGACCACCTCGCCCTCGAGCAGCTGGCCGGGGTAGGCGTCGAGCTCCACCCGGGCCGGCTGCCCCACCGCGACCCGCGGCGCGTCGACCTCGTGCACCTTGGCCGCCACCTTCATCGCGGCGAGGTCGGGCAAGCTGATCAGCTCGGCCGAGGCCCATGGGCGGCTGCCCACCGTCCACACGCCGTCCCACTTCTCTTCCAGGAGGACCACGCCCGCGGTGGGGGCGGTGATGACCGTCTTGTCGATCTGCTCCTCGAGCTCGACGACCTCGCGCTCGCGCCGTGCGACCTCGAGCTGCAGCAGCTGGGCCTCCGCCCGTGCCTCCAGCTCTACGGAGGCCAGGGCACCCTGGGCGGCGTCGATGGCCATCTTCGCCTTCGTCTCGCTGATCCGCGCCTCCTCTCGCTCCACGAGGGGCACGGTGTCGGAGTCGGTACGGCGCATGCCCGCGAGGCGCAGGTCGAGGGTGGCTCGCTCGATGTCGGCCTCCTTCTCGTCGACCGCCAGCGACAGCTTCGTGCGGCCCTGCTCGATCTTGGTGCGCGCCAGCTCCAGCTCGGTGCGGGCCTCGTCGAGCTTCTTCAGCAGCTCGTCGCGGTCGAAGACCACCAGCCGATCACCTTGCTCGACGCGGGTGCCTTGCTCGGCCATCCAGGCGATCTCGAGGCGACCCTGGAAGCGGGGGGCGAGCAGCAGCGTCTCCTCGACGGCCTCCAGCTCGCCGGGCACCGACAGGGTGATCTCGAAGGTGCCGTCGCGCACAGGGGCGGTCGGGAGCGACTCGCTCGCCCCGCCACAGCCCAGCAGCCAGCACCACCACCACATCCGCTCTCCCCGCTGCCGTGTATCCGATGCGAAGGGGTCATTCGCTCGAGGGGACGCGCTCCCGGAGGATGGCCAGGTGGTCGGCCAGCTCGGCGGGGAGGGGGGCGACGAAGTCGTGCTCCCCCAGCGTGAGCCGCTCGGCGTGCAGCCACAGCCGCCCCGGGAAGGCCGGCACGGTCTTCTTGCCGCGGACCGGGTAGCGGGCGTCGCCGACGACGGCGTGGCCAATGCCCTGTAGGTGGCGGCGGATCTGGTGCTTGCGGCCCGTCTCGGGGCGAACGGCGAGGAGCGACCACTTGGTGAAGCGCTCGACCGTTCGGTAGCGGGTGACCGCGTCGAGGGGCTTGCCCCGACGGCCATCCGCGAGGGCCCGGCGGACCGTTCCCTTGTCGCGGGTGACGCCGAAGACCAGGGCCTGGTAGTGCTTGTCGGCGTCGCCGGAGGCGAAGGCGCCGGCCCAGCGGGCCGCGTGGTCGCCTGGGGCGAACAGGGTGACGCCGCTGGTGCCGCGGTCGAGCCGGTGGACCGGGGCGAGCCCGGTGGGCACGTCTTGGTCGGCGAGCCAGCCGAGCAGGTCGGGGGCCTCGGTGCCCGCGGGGTGCACGAGCCAGCCGGTGGGCTTGTCGACGGCCACGAGGGTGGCGTCGGCGAACAGGAGGGTCGGGGTGGGCATGGGCCGGTCTATCCCGGCGGCGGCAGGCGCACGACGTGGGGGCGAGATGCCCCAACGCCGCTCCTTGGGGCATCCCGCCCCAGATGGCGGGCTGGGAGCGGGCACACATCCTGCAGAGACGCACCGTCTGGAGGACCTATGTGGTGGCTCGCATCGATGGCCCTCGCCTACGAGGTCGACGCCTGGACGCCCCGCACCCTGCCGCTGCTCGACAGCAGCCAGGTGGCGAACACCGCCATGGAGGCCCACCTCGACCGAGCCCTGGAGCGGGTGCGTCGCCGCTGCCCGGTGGATCCGGAGCGCACGAAGCGGCTGGTGGGGCGGGCGGTCGCTCGGGAGACGGCGCGACGGGTTCGGGTGGCCGGCCGGCCCGGGCTGTCGTCGCTGGGCCACGGCACCTACTCGGCCTACCTGGAGACCGCGCCGGAGGTGGCTCGCGTCACGACGGGCACGGCTGGGATCTTCGAGGAGGTGCGGCTGCTCGACGCCCCGGTGCTGGCCCTCGCGGGCACGGCGGCGACGGTGCGCCTGGGCGACACGCTGGTCGGCACCGACAAGGTCGACCACTTCCTGGCGACGGGCTTCGACTACCTTCGCTGGAGCCGGTGGACGGAGCGCCCCGACCGGGCCGTGCGGCGCGGGGTGCGCACCGAGCACCTGTTCTTGGGCCGACTCACCAGCAAGGCGTTCAGCTACGGCGACCTGTCGGCAAACTGGTCGGGCTACCAGTTCTATGCGGGGCTGCTCGGGCCCGACTCGGTGGTGCAGCTCAGCGAGGAGGCGTGCGTGGTGCGGGTGGCAGACTGGGACTGGTCGGCGTGGGTGACCTGGGAGTGGGACGAGTTCGCCAACCCCTCCGTCTACGGCCCACGGGTGCGCAGGGCCCTGACTGACGGGCTGGCCCCCGACCGGCCGGCCATCTGCGCCAGCTACGTGGCCCGTGAGCCCGAGGTCCCGCTGCTCGGCCGCCTGCCGGAACAGGCTGGGCCCTTCGGCCTCGAGGGCTTCTGCCCTTGATCTCGGGCCTGCTGTGGATGCTGTGGCTGTCGGTCGCCAGCGCCGCCGAGCCCGAGGCGCGGGTGGGCACGCTCAACGTGCGCGGGCTGCCCTGGCCCCTGGCCCAGCGGCGCGCGGTGCGGCTGGCCGAGGTGTCGCGGTGGCTGGAGGAGGGGGGCTTCGCGGTCGTGGGGCTGCAGGAGGTGTGGCGCGGCGCTCGGTCGCTGCTGGCCTCGGACCAGGTGCACTTCCCGGAGGGGCGGCGCGACTCGGGCATCGCGGTGTACACCCCCCACCCCCTGGTCGAGCCGCTGACCCTGGTGCCCTTCGCGGCCCAGCGCGGGGTCGATGCTCTCAAGGCCAAGGGCTTGGTGCGCGGCGTGATCGAGGTCCCCCAGCTGGGGCGACTGACGCTGGGCATCGTGCACCTGCAGGCAGGCTCGGGCTCCCGCAACGCGGACGTGCGAGGGCAGCAGCTCGACGAGGCGCTGGCTGCCCTGGGGCAAGGGGCGTGCCTGCTGATGGGCGACTTCAACGTCTACGCCTCCGAGCCCCACGACGATGCGAGCCTGGCGCGCCTCGCTGACGCGGGCTTCGTGGAGGTGGTGCAGGTCGAGCCCGACCGGGGCACCTCGGTGTACGGCAAGGCTCGCTTCGATCGCCTGTTCGTGCGCGAGGGGCCGGTGACGCGCTTTGTCAGCACCCGGGCGCGGGTGCTCCGCCACGTGAGCGCCTCTGACCACTACCCGGTGACGGCACGGCTACGGCGGCGCGCCCCCCGCTGACCGCTCGGCGGCGCCACGCACGGCGGCGAGGAGCGAGGCGGTGTGGGCCAGCTCGGTGCCGGTGCGCAGGGCTTCCTCGAGGGAGCGAGCGGTATCGGTGACCTCGGGTAGTCCGAAGCTGCCCGCGGTGCCGGCGAGACGATGGGCGGCGGCCTGTAGGGCCTCGGCGTCGCCCTCGGCGTGCAGGGCCTCGAGCTCGTCGAGGATGCCGGGCAGCTTGGCGGCATACATGGAGCGTAGGGCGGCCAGCTTCGCCTGGCCCCGACGCTTCGCCGGGAGGGTGGTGGAGCGGGACCTGCCCGAGAGCCTGGCGGCGATAGTCATCAGGGCATCGACGTCGACGGGCTTGCCGAGGTAGTCGTCGCAGCCGGCGTCGAGGCACTTCTCGCGGTCGCCCCGCATGGCCAGGGCCGTCAGCGCCACGATGGGGGTCGTGAGCCCGGCCTGCCGCACCGCGCGGGTGGCCGCGAGGCCGTCGAGGTGGGGCATGTCGACATCCATGAACACCAGGTCGACCCCCTGCAGGATGGCGTCGACGGCTTCCTGGCCGTCGGCGGCCTCCACGACGATGGCGCCGCGGCGCGACAGCTCGTGGGTCATCAGCATCCGCAGATCGGGGTTGTCGTCGGCCACCAGGCACCGCAGGCCATCGGCCCAGCGCCACACCGGCGGGGCGGGAGCGGCGACAGCCTCGATGGACTGCGGGGGCAGGGAGGGCCCGGGGGCCCGCAGCGGCAGGCGGAGCACGAAGCGCGCTCCGGGGGCCTGGGTGGGCTCGTAGGTGAGCGACCCGCCCAGGGCGAGGGCGAGGCGAGCCGAGAGCATGAGGCCCAGGCCGGTGCCCTTCTTGCTGGCCTTGCCCGAGGTGCCCTGCCAGAAGGCCTCGAACAGGTAGGGGGCTTCGTCGTCGGGCACCCCCGGCCCGTCGTCGTCGACACAGATCAGCAGCTGGTCGCCTTCGGGGTACACCGACACCACCACCCGTGCCCTCGCGAATTTCGAGGCATTGGTGAGCAGGTTGAGCACGATCTGCTTCACCCGGCGCCCGTCGGTGTGCAGCGTGGCGGGCACCTCGCCCTGGGTGGAGGCATCGATGGTGAGGTCGGCGCGTGGGTGCTGCGCACGGACCGTCACGATGGCGTCGCTCATCAGGGGCGCGAGGGCGGTGTCTTGCAGGTGGACGGCGAGCTCGCCGGCATCCACCTTCGTAAGGTCGAGCAGGTCGTCGAGCAGCGCGAGGAGGTGCTTGCCGTTGCGCTTGATCACGGCGATATGTCGTGCCCTGGCGTCGTCGCTGGCTTCGTTGTCGACCAGGTCGGCGAAGCCGAGGATCGCGGCGGCGGGGGTGCGGAGCTCGTGGCTCATCGTGCCGAGGAAGCGGGCCCGCGCATCGATGGCGCGGGACAGCTGGTCGGCGCGGGCCTCCGCGCGCCTCGTCGCGGCCGCCAGGGTGCTGGCCAGCCAGGCGCAGGCCGTCATCAGCGTGCCGCCCGAGAAGACGACGACGAACGCAAACTGCTGAGGGTCGGAGATCTGCTGACTCGCGGGGCCCGGGTAGACGACGGGGAGGAGCGCGACCCCGACGAGCTCCGCGGTGGACGCCGCGACGGCCACGCGCAAGGTGGAGCGCTCGTTGTCGAGGTCGAGGGTGAGGAAGCCCAGCAGCGCACAGACCAGGACCACGGGCACGGCGGTCGGCGCCCCCAGCACCCCGACCGTCGACACGACCATGATGTGGCCGACGAGCAACAGCCAGGCGCGCGCCCGGTAGTCGGACCACCCGGCGATGGCCGCTGGTGCCGTGGCGAGGGCGCCGAGGGCGGGGGGCAGCCACACCCACGGCGCGCCGAACGCCAGGTCGCGCACTGAGGCCGCCACGAGGGTCACGGCAGCCAGGCGGTACAGGCCGCGGGTGAGGCGCGCGCGTGCGTCGACGGGAGGGGGTGGAGCGTGCCAGGTGTTGGCCATGCCCGAGGGTAGCGCGACGTCGATGCGCTACGGATACGAAGGGGTGGTACGAGCCCTTCGTGGGCGTTGCACGTCGGTCAGCGGCGCGAGACCGCCTGCAGGCCCAGCGGGTCGACGGCCCGGCGGAGGGTGGCGTCCATCGCGCAGCCGAACACCGGGAGGGGGTCGGCAGCCTCGCCGTCGTCGAGGGCGGCGAGGAGCTGCTGATCGAGGGGGCGCACCGCGGCGGGCAGGGCGAAGTAGCCGCCGGCGTAGGCGAGGTGCCCGTCGCGAAGGGCGAACAGCAGCGGTGCGGCCTTCAGGTCGAGCTCCGCAGACAGCTCCTCGGCCGTGGGGGTGCGCAGCTCGTAGCCCGCGGCGCCCAGGGGCTGGTGGCGCGGGAGCATGGTCCCCACGAACCACACGACCTCTCGGCGGGAGGGGTCGGCGCCGCGGGCGATGAGGTGGTCGACCAGGCTGTCGGTGCAGCTGCAGCCGGCGAAGATCACGTGCACGACGAGGTGGCCGTCCGGAGCGACCGTGCGCAGGGCAGCCTCCACACGGTCGAGGCGGGTGGGGGAGGGCATGGCCACGGTGTGGTTGACCATCAGCAGCCCGATGATGCCGATGGCCAGCGGTGCCCACAGCAACAGAAAGGCGATGCCCAGCTTCTCGCGGAGGGAGCGCACTCAGCGGCTCCGTACGGGCAGTCGCGCCCACAGCGTGGTGCCGTCGTCGAGGGTGAGGTGCAGGTCGAGCTCGGGCGCATCGGGGTCGAGGCCGCCGATCATCAGGTGCCGGCCGCCGGGGGTCAGGGCCAGCTCGCCGTGGGCGTCGACCCGAAAGGTAGCGGGCTGCATGTAGGCCACGCCATCGGCCTGTACGGTCTCGTGGGTGTGGATGGACTCCGCCTGAGGCGAGCGCAGCGCGGCGATGGATCGGGCGGCGGTCGCCGCGCTGTGGAAGGTGCCGTAGCCGGCGGCGGCCCCTGCACCGGGCGGAGGGCGCCGGATCCATCCCTCGAGGCGTAGCGTCGGCTCCCACCCGTCGATGAACGCCCCGACCTCGCGTGCCAGCAGCTCGCCATCGGAGGGGCGGGTGTGCACGGCGGCGACGACCCCCTGTGGGTCGACCACGAACACCGACGTGCTGTGGTCGACGCGGCGCTCGCCCGTCTCGCTGGTGGCGATGCGGAAGGAGGCGCCCAGGGCGGCGGCGGCCTGCTGCAGGGTGGTGTCGGTGCCCGTCGCTCCCTTCAGGGAGGGATGGAAGTGGTCGAGGTAGGCCTCCAGCACCGGGGCGTCGTGGGTGGGGTCGACGGCGACGAACAGCGTGTCGACGGCCCGCCCGTCGGCCTGCCAGCGGTCGAGGGCGTCGGAGACCCCCAGCAGGGTGGAGGGGCACACGTCGGGGCAGCTGGTGTAGCCGAAGGCGACCACCGTCCACCGGCCGATGAGGTCGGAAGCGGTGTAGGTCGCCCCGTCGGGCGTCGACAGCTCGAGGCCGTCGACGGCCCGGCCCCCGATGGGCACCAGCGTGCGGTCGAGCACGTCGGGTGGCGACGAGTGGCAGGCTAGCAAGCCGATCGCGAGCAACGAGCGGGTGACCATGTAGCTCCTCCGCCCGCCTCATCGGCTCCTGGCGGGAAGGTCTGAAGATCCTTCTCAATCCGCGGGTCGACGATCCGATGTGCACCGAAGCCAGGAGGGTGATCGTGTTGTCGTACCTGTTGCTTCCCGAGGAACAAACCCCGTTCGAGGTGGCGCACCTGAGAAAGACCAACCGGATCGCGCTGGGCTTCTGGTGGGTGAACCTGCCGGTGTTCCTCGCGGTGGCCTTCCTCAACGGCACCGGCTCGGTGTTCGCCTTTGCGCTGACCCTGTTGACCCTCGCGGGCCCCACGGTCGCGGTGCTCACCCTGACCAACCAGCGCACGATCTCGGTGGTGCAGGGCGTCACGGCGATGTGCATGGGTGGGCTGCTGGTGCACTTCGGGCAGGGGCCCCTGCAGATCGAGATGCACTTCTACTTCTTCAGCCTGCTCGCCTGCCTGGCGGCCTTCGGCAATCCGATGGTGATCATCGCGGCGGCGGTCACCGTCACGCTGCACCACACGGTGATCTGGGCGATCATCCCCGCCTCGGTGTTCAACTACGACGCCTCCATCTGGGTCGTCGCGGTGCACGCGGCCTTCGTGGTCGTCGAGTCGGTGGCGGCGGTCTACATCGCCCGCTCGTTCTTCGACAACGTCATCGGCCTGGAGGCCATCGTCGCCGAGCGCACGGCCGAGGTCGACGAGGCGAACCGGTCGATGCGGCTGGTGATGGAGCATGTCGACCAGGGGCTGCTCACCCTCGACCGCGACGGTGTGGTCAGCGCCGAGCGCTCCGCCCGGGTGGATGCCTGGCTCGGTGCCTCCGACGAGGCGGGCTTCGGGCCTCGCCTCGCCCAGGTCGACGAGAATGCTGCGGAGTGGTTCGACATCGGCTGGCCCGATGTGCTGTCGGGCTTCCTGCCGCTGGAGGTCACCCTCGACCAGCTCCCCAAGCGGGTCACCGCTGGCGACCGCACCCTGCAGGTGGAGTACGTGCCCATCGAGCGCGACGGCAACGAGTTCGCTCGGATGCTGGTCGTCATGTCGGATGTGACGGCCGAGCTCGCACAGGCCGCGGCCGAGGCGGAGCGCCGCCAGACGCTGAAGATGCTCGACCAGTTCCTGTCCGACCGCACCGGCTTCCTGGAGTTCATGGAAGACGCGACCCGGCTGCTGGAGCGCCTCCGCGGCGAGCAAGACGCCACGATCAGCCACCGACTGCTGCACACGCTCAAGGGCAACTCCCTCAGCTATGGCCTCGACCACTTCGGTCACCTGCTGCACAACCTCGAGTCACTGGTGATGGAAGAGGGGCGCGTGCCGACGGTCGTAGAGGTCGACCACTTGATGGAGAACTGGTGGCTGGTGCAGGGCTCGGTGTCGATGCTCACCGGCCAGCGTGCCGAGCGCATGCTCGAGCTTTCCCCCGACTTGTACGCCGAGATCGAGGCGTCGCTGGCGCAGGAGCGACCCGCGGCCCAGGTCTTGGAGCTGGTGCGGTCCATTCCCCTCGAGCCGGTGGCGGCGCGCCTGCAGCGCATCGCGAAGCAGGCCGAGCGCATCGGCGAGCGGTTGGGGCTCGACGACCTCCAGGTCGACTTCGAGGACCACGATCTGGCGCTGCCCCCCGATGGCTGGGGCCCGTTCTGGTCGAACTTCGTGCACGTGGTGCGCAACGCGCTCGACCACGGCCTCGAGCCGGCCGAGGAGCGGGTGGCCGCTGGCAAGACGGCCCAAGGCTGCCTGACCCTCGAGGCGCGGGCCATCGACGACATGATCGTGGTGACCTGCACCGACGACGGGCGGGGCATCGACTGGGACCGGGTCGCGAACCGCGCCACCGAGCTCGGCCTCGACGCCACCTGCCGTGACGACCTGGTAGAGGCGCTGTTCGTCGACGGCTTGTCGACGCGCAGCGCGGCCACCGAGTACTCCGGACGCGGCGTCGGCCTGAGCGCCGTTCGCGAGGCCTGCTACGAGATGGGCGGGTCGGTGTCGGTGGTGTCGGAGCCCGGTCGGGGCACGATCGTGACCTTCCGCATCCCTCGCCCGGGTGCCGAGGCCGTCGCCGCCTGATCAGGGGGTCATGGCCCGTCGCCCGCGGCGGATGGCTGCACGGGGGCGGCGGTCATCCACGTCACCACGGTGATCCACACGGCGCTGAACAGCAGGGTCGTCGCGATCACCGACAGGGCGAGCTGGTAGCCCTGGTCGGTGATGATCTGCACCTCGCGGCCGATGGCCGCCAGCACGAAGCTGAACTCGCCGATCTGCGACAGCAGGGCGCCCCCGAGCCACGCCTCCGACCACCCTCGCCCCAGGAACCGGAGGATGCCTGCGTTGATCACGGTGTTCGACACGAGGGCGAGCCCCGCCAGGGTGGCCACGATGGCGGCGTGCTCTCGCAGGAAGCCCAGGTCGAGCAGGGTGCCGACGGCCGCGAGGAACACGGCGACCAGCACCACCCGCAGGGGATGCAGGCTGTGCTCCACCCAGGTGTCTTCCTCGGTGGCCCCCACCAACACCCCGGCGACAAAGGCGCCGAAGGCCGCCGAGAGATGAGCGAGGGCGGCAAACAGCGCCACGGTGAGGGCGAACAGCAGCCCCACGAAGACCTTGAGCTCGTTGTCGGCGCGCAGCGCGTCGGCGAAGGGCAGCTGCCAGTGGCCCTTCCAGGCGACCACTCCGACCGCGCCGAGCAGCACCGTGGCCCCGACCGCCTGCAGCCCGATCTCGAGGGGGTCGGGGTGGCCCCCGCCCAGCAGCCCGATCGTCACGACCATCGGCGCCAGGGCCAGGTCTTGCGCCAGCAGGATGGCGAGGATGTCGCCGCCGAGCGGCGTGTGCTGCAGCTTGCGCTCTTCGAGCAGTCGGAGGACCACGGCGGTGCTCGACAGGCTGATCGCGAAGCCGATGAGCAGCGTTCGGCCCGCCGACCACTCGGCGTACCAGGCCAGCAGCCCCACCGACAGCACGCTGGCTGCCACCTGCATCAGCAGCCCCAGCACGGGGGTGCGCCAGGCCGCCAGGAGCCGCTCGAGGCGGATCTCGGCCCCCAGCAGGAACAGCAGCAGGATGACCCCGAACTCGCCGATCCTCGTGAGGAGGACCGTGTCGTCGAGCACCCCCAGGCCGAAGGGCCCGAGCACGACGCCGGCGACGATGTAGATCACCGGCATGGGCTGGCCGAGGCGACGCCCCGCCAGGGCGAGCAGCACGACCACCCACAGGGCGGCAACGAGGCGAGGGAGGGCGGGGTCGAGGTGCACGAGCCTCCAGGGGTGGGGGCATGACGGCGTGCCCAGCGGCGAAGCATGCCATGCTTGGCCCACGGGGGTGTGCGTGCAGGTGATCGGCGCGGGCTTCGGTCGGACGGGGACGATGTCGCTGCGCGACGCTCTGGAGCAGCTGCTAGGGGGGCGCTGCTACCACATGGAGGCGGTGCTGCGGACGCCCTCGCACATCGCCGAGTGGCACGCGGCGGCCCGCGGCGAGCCCGTCGACTGGGGTCGCCTGCTGCACGGATACGCGGCCGGCGTGGACTGGCCGGTGGCAGCTCACTATGGCGCGCTGCTCGCCCACTTTCCGGACGCCCGGGTCGTGCTCACGTACCGGGATCCGGAGGCTTGGTACCGATCCACGCGCGAGACGATCTATGCCTTCAGCGAGGCGCTGAACCGCAGGCCCGAGCGGTGGCTGCTCGCGGCGGCCGGCAGATGGTCCGGGTTTCAGGTGATGGTCGATGCCACCATCTGGAACGGGACCTTCGACGGTCGGTTCCTCGACCGCGACCACGCGCTTCGGGTCTACGAAGCGCACGTGACGAGGGTGCGATCCGAGGTCCCAGCCGACCAGCTGTTGGTCTTCGAGGTCTCCGATGGGTGGGAGCCCCTGTGTCGCTTCCTCGACCTGCCGGTGCCCACCACACCCTTCCCGCGCACCAACGACCGGGCGTCGATGCAGCGCCGGCTGCTGGCCCTGCGTGCGCTGGCCTGGGGGGGGGCGCCGATGACGGCCTCCCTCGCACAGATCCGACGCCTCGCGAGGTAGGGTGCGCCTGTACAGACACCTTCGACGCCCGTCTCAGGGCCTGATCAGCCCCCGCAGCCCATCAGGAAGCCCAGGGGGCAGCCACCCACGGCCGCTGCGCTGGCGGCGTAGGCCGCGGCGGGGACGGAGAGCAGGGCGATGGCGATCAGGCGCTTGGTCCAGTCGTTCATGGGGGACTCCACGGTGAGGTTGCCCATGACTCGTAGCCCCAGCGGGCGGGCGGCGAGGTCGGGAGTTGTCACGACGGAGGCGTCGACCTACCGGAAGCTGCTTCGAAGCTCGAGCACGGTGCCCTCGGTGAACGCGGCGGGCTGCACGAAGGCCTCGAGGTCGGCCCCCGACTCCCAGCGCCAACTTCCGGCCTGCTCCGCGACGAGCTTGTAGCGGACGGTCGCTCCGATGGGCAGCGCCACGGTGCCGTCGGCCCACCACATCGGGTAGCTGCCGGCATCGGTGGTGAGGGGCACGCCGGAGCCCGCCATGCCCCAGGCCCCGAGGGCGTCGTGGTCGCCCAGCACGCGGATGGTCTCGCCCCAGGAGGTGTGGGCCTCGTCGGCCACGAAGGCCACGTCGAGGGTGGGCCAGTCGGCGTGGGCCATGAGCTCGCCCATCAGCTCGTCGTAGCTGGGCTCCCCGTCGGCCTCCGACTGGTGAGCGTAGCGCTCCAGGGTGCGCACGAAGGCCGCGAGGTAGCGGGCGCCCAGGCGACCGTCGTCGCCCCACGGCTCCAGGAACAAGCTGGACTCGACGTTGCTCGCCGATCGGGTGGTGCTGCCGAGGCCCGAGGTCGACCAGTTGGCGGCGTCGGTGACGACCCGCAGCGAGGTGCGACCCAGCACCGCCGTCTTGTGGTGCATGGCGGTGAACTCGGTGGTGGCGTTGGTCGCCTCGTAGACGTGCACGCCCACGTCGCGCAGCTGGTCTTCGGTGGTGTCGCCCCAGGCATCCGACTGCTTGCGGTCGGTGATGAGGACCACGGGAACGCCGGCGGCGACCCGGTCGCCGAGGATCTCCACCAGGGAGCTGGCGTGGCCGGGGGCCGTGAGGTCGCGCACCGAGTAGACCATCAGCAGGATCTGCTCGTCTTCCTCCGCGAGCCAGCGCAGCAGCTGGTCGCCGGCCGCAGGACCGCTCGCCTCCGGGCTGAACAGCACGTTCCACGCGGCCTCGTCGTGCCAGGCGTTGTGCAGGCCCGTCTCGAACAGCACGGCGTCGTAGGCGCCGACGTAGGCATCGACCAGCGCCGGGTCGCGCACGAGGTGCCAGCTCTCGTCGTTGAGCATCGCGTTGTCGCCCGGGTTCTGGGACCCGGTGATGAGCGTGGCGCCGGCGGGGGTCTCGTACAGGCTCGACTTGAGGTGCATCAGCCCCGAGCCGCCGATGCCGATGAGGTCGGTGGTGAGCCGCTCCTCGGGGGACAGCTCGCGGTGGTCGGGGGCGAAGCTGAAGCCGGCGTCGATCAGCGCCTCGTCGGCCCAGTTCCAGTCGCGCGCCGGGTCGAGCTGGTCGTCTTCCATGAGCACCTGCACGTCGACACCGTGGGCCTCGGCGTCGATGAGGGCGTCGACGATGGCGGCGTTGCGCAGGTTGTAGACGCCGTAGCGGATGCGGAACGGGTTGGCGCCGTCGACGTAGGTGGCCGCATCGGCGGCACGGGCGTCGACCACGGAGCGGATCTGCTCCAGCTCGTGGGCGAGGGTGTCGTCGTGGGGGCTGAACAGCACCTCGATGGGCAGCACGTCGTCGCCGGTGCGCCGGCCTTCGCTGCCCTCGTCGGGGGCGACGAAGGTGGGGCCACAGGCTCCCAGGAGGGTCAGTGCAGAGAGCAGCAGAGAGGGCGTGCGCATGAGGGGCGTCCGTTGCCGGGGTTCGTGGCCCGCATCTAGTGTGGGGCGCAGACCGTGTCGAGCGTGGGCGGCGTCCCGATACAGGTCGATACGAACCATGCCCCTGTGGGGTTGCTGGCATGATGCGGCATGCCTCCTACCGAGCTGGTGCTACAGACCCAGGGCCTGGTGCGTCGCTTCGGGCGGCGAGCGGTGATTCGAGGGCTCGACATGGCGGTCCCTCGGGGCAAGGTCTACGGCTTCCTCGGCCGCAATGGCGCGGGCAAGACGACGACCCTGCGCATGATCCTGGGCATCCTGGCCCCTCACGCCGGCACCCTGACCCTCGAGGAGCAGACGGTCCGGCGCACCTCGGCGCGCATGCGACGCCGGATCGGCTACGTCAGCCAGCACCAGCACTTCTACGAGTGGATGCGCACCGACCACCTGGGTCGCTTCGTCGGCGCCTTCTACCCCACCTGGGACCACGCTCGCTTTCGCTCCCTGCTGGAGCAGCTCGGCATCGAGCGGCGGCAGAAGGTCGGGCAGCTGTCGGGTGGGACTCGGATGAAGCTGGCCATGGCGCTGGCCTTGGCGCCGCGCCCCCCGCTGCTGGTGCTCGACGAGCCCACCGCGGGGGTCGATCCGGTGACCCGACGCGAGGTCCTCGACCTGCTGCGGCAGCAGGCCGACGAGCATGCCCAGACCGTGCTGTTCTCGACGCACCACATCAGCGAGGTCGAGCGCATCGGCGATCGGGTCGGCGTACTCCACGAGGGAACGCTGGCCTACGAGGGCCCCCTCGACGGGCTCCGGTCGCAGGCAGGCGGCAGTCTGGAAGACGCCTTCCTCGCTATCGTGCGCGCGACATGAGCGTGCTCGCGCTGGTGCTCAAAGAACTCCGAGAGCACGCAGGGATGGCGGTCGGGGGGCTGTGGCTGGCGTCGTGCCTGCTGCTGGTGTGGGTGGGCGACGCCTTCGACGAGCGCAGCATCCCCCTCCTTCGCCCGGTGGGGGGTGCGCTGCAGCTCATCGGCCCGTTCCTGGCCATGCTGGCGGCGTCGCGGCTGGTGGTGCGAGAGCGACAGCAGGCGACCCACGAGTTCCTCGCCGGCCTGCCGGTGTCGGCGGGGCAGCGAGAGGCGGTGAAGTGGGGGCTGGGCCAGGGGTATGTGGCGGGCAGCCTGCTGGTGTTGCTGCTGGGGTCGGCCTTCGTGGTGCAGCGCCAGGAGGTCATCACGTGGGCCTGGCTGGTGACGTTGTCGCTGCAGACGGTGTGCTGGTCGGTGTGGTGTTGGTCGGTGGCGTGGTCGACGGCACAGGCCGGGCAGGTGCGCTGGTGGGTGGGGGTGTCGGTCGTGGGCACGATGATCGTGCTGCAGCCCGAGGGCGGCCCCATCGACTGCCTCGGCCACCCCTTCGACCACCATCGCTTCGCGCCGCCCTGGGGGGCCATGGGGTGGGCGCTCGGGTGGAGCGCGGGGCTGGTGACGGTCGCCGGAACCGCGGCGCTGTGGCAGGGGGGCAGCCTGGTCGCGGCGGCCTGGTCCACCACCTCGACGGGGCTGTCGTGGCTCGGGCGCTTCGTGGCTGGGGTGGTGCTGGTCGGGGTGCTGGTGGTCACCGACGACGACGTGCCCCGTGGCTGGGATCTGCTGCCGGCGGTCCTCGAGGGCGAGGAAGGGCTCGTGGTGCGGGTGGCGGCCACGCCCGGCTCGACGAGGTGGGCCCTGGCCGAGCAGGTGTCGAAGGAGCTGGGCGCGCTCCCGCTGGCCGACATGGTGGAGGTCGAGGTGGTGTTGCTCGGAGAGGGGGGCGCCGGCGTCGACCTCGATCTCGCCGAGCAGGTGGTGCTGCTCGACGTGGCCGACGACGCCGAGGTCGACGAGGTGGTGCGCAGGGCCTGGCGCCTCGTGCTGGCGAACCACGCGGGCAGCTGGCTGTCATGGGACCCCGAGCGCTGCTGGCTCGCGCCGGGGGCGGCCGACGCGCTGTTGGGGCTGGAGCCCGTGGTGGAGCGACGGGCGGCCTGGGCAGCTGGTCAGGTGCGCGAGGAGCAGCTGGCTCGCTTCCGCTCGGTGCAGCTGGCCGTGGGCGACGACGTGGCGGATGCGGTGGCGGCGGTGGGGATGCAGGTGCTGGCCGACGAGGTGGGGCCCGAGGCCCTGCTCGACTTCCTGCGCGAGGCCCTTCCTGAGGTGCGCGACGACGATGACGCTCGCCAGCTGCGGAGCGAGCCCCTCGATGCGGTGCTGGAGCGTACGACGGGCCTCTCCGGGCCGGCGCACCGACGGGCGTGGCGGGCACGCCTCGACGCCCTGCGCAGCGAGCACGCGGAGTGGGTCGACCCCGTCGTGGTGCCTGACGCCCGGCTGGCCCGCACCGACGGGGGCATCGCCTGGAGCCTCGACACGCCATCCAACGGAGCGGTTCACCTGGTGTGGTCCGAGCTCGACCCCCTGCACAGCGAGGTGCTGCCGGGGCAGTCCCAGCGCGTGCGCGCCCTGGAGGGGCGCGAGGGGGAGCTGTTCGTGGCGGCCAATCCCGGTCGACGGTTGGCGGTGGCCGTCGCGGTCGACGCGCTCGGTGGGTCTGTGCGCGGCCCCTGGCGGGTGCTGCCATGATCCCGGTGCTTCTCAAGGAGACCCGGCAGCTGTGGTCGTGGTGGCTCGCGCTGTGGCTGGTCGCGGCCTTCGCCCTGGTGACCTCGGAGCCGCGGGTGCCGGGGACCGAGCTGGTGGCCGAGGGCTTCGAGCTCATCGGTGGGCTGTCGGCGCTCCTCGCCTTCTGGCTCGCCCACGCGCGGCTGGCGTCGGAGCACCGCGGCGACCATCTCGAGTTCCTCGACGGTCTGCCCGTCTCCCGGGTGGGCGTGGTGCTGGCCAAGCTCGCCGCGCTGCTGGCGCCGCTGGTGGCCAGCTGGGCGATGGGGGTGGTGGGCAGGGCCTGGGCGGTCGGCGACGCCACGGGGCTTCCGCCCGAGCAGCCGGGGGAGTGGATCTGGGTGTGGGGGGCCTTCTACGGGGCGCTGGTCTGGGCCTTCTTCGGCTTGGGTTGCCTGGGGTCGTGGGTCGGGGGACTCGCCTGGGGAGCCCTGTTCATCCTCGTGCTCGGCGCAGCGCTGGTGGGGGAGGTCACCGGGTGGAGCTTCCTCAACCTCGTCGACGGCTACTGGCTCATCGATGGTGTGGGCACCCAGGTCGTCGCCGACTGGCGCGGGCCCGCCCTCGCCATGGTCGTGGGCTGGGTCGGGGTGCTGGGCGGGGTGGGCGCCTTCCTCGGGCCGGGGGAGCTGCTGGTGAAGGCCGGCTCGCGGGCGTCGGCGGGGCTCCGGCTCCTGGCGGGTGCGGGCCTGGGCTGTGCCAGCCTGCTGCTGGGGCTGGGGGGGCTGCTCATCGCCGTGGCGGGGCTGCCGGCCGTGCTGGCTTCGACCGAGCGGGTCGATGTCGACGGGCGGTTTCACCTGCTGCACATCGCCGACGACCCCGTCGGGCCGGCGCTGGCACAGGCGCTCCCCGCCCTCGACGCCGACGTGGCTCGCCTGGTGGGCAGCTCGGCGCGCCTGGAGCTCGACGTGGAGCTCATGGGGGCGTCACCCACCGAGGGCGGTGTGTTCACCTTCGGCAAGGTGCGGATGCGCTCGGAGGGGGGGCGGCGCACCCTGGCCCACGAGCTCGCCCACGCCCACCAGCACGCGGTCAGCGGGGAGGCCATGGAGCGCCTCGGTGGCCCCCTGCGCTTCTTCCTCGAGGGGCACGCAGACTGGGTGGAGCAGCAGGTCGCCGGGGATGCCGCGGAGCACGAGATCATCCTCACCCACGCCGCGGCCATCCGCCGCACCGGGCAGGGGCGGTTCGCACAGCTGGTGGAGTCGGTGCCCTACATCCGCCAGCACGAGGAGGGGCAGCTGTATGCCCTCGGCTACGTGTTCGTGCTGGCGCTGGTCGACGCCGATGCCGATGCTCCCACCTGCCTGCTGGAGGCCTTCGGCGCCGATGCGGTGGCATTCGAGAGCGGCGCGGGGCTCGCGGTCTGGTACGCCGCGGCGGAGCGCTGCGGCCTGCAGCTCGACGACGTAGTCGCCGACTGGGAGGCCCGCCTCGCCGCCACCCCCGTGCCCGCGCTGCCGCTGCTGCGAGCGGTGCCGGCACAGGGGCGCTGGGGCCTCACCGACGCCCATGACACCGGGTACGCCCTGTGGTGTCGGTTCCGCGAGGATGCCGACGAAGAAGAGGGGCACCACGACGCGCGGCGCGCAGACGAGCACGAGGGCACCTGCCCGGTGCCCGACCGGCTCCTCGGCAGCCCTTCGTACGACGTGCAGGTAGGCTACGACCTGCCCAGCGGCCGAACGGTCGCCTATGCCTGGCGCACGTTCAGCGGCGGGGGATGAGCGGTGCGCGGGTAGGGTAGCAGCGGGAGGCGTGGGTGCTCGGACCCGAGGAGCGAGCTGGGCTGGGGGTGCTCGTCGACGCGCTGGGCTGGCTGGGGGCCCTGCGCGTAGGCCTGGCGGTGCAGTGGGCCAGCGCCCGCGGTGCGCCCTTCGCCGACCTGCCCCCTGCGACGACGGCGGACGAAGCGGGCAGCCGTGCCCAGGCGGGGCCAGCGGTCCTGCTGTACCGGGCGCTCGGGAGGCGGGTCGCCGGCGCCGAGGCCCTGCGGCTGACGGGGCGAGCGGTGGAAGAGGGCGCCATCGCTTTTCTCGGGCGCACCCTGGGTCCCCTGGACCGAGGGGCCCTCGACGGCATGGGCCCCGCCGAGCGCGAGGCGTGGGCCCAGGGCAAGGCCGCCGCATTCCCCAACGCGACGGTGGTGTGGAAGACGGTGACCCGGCACGAGGTGGTGTTCGAGGTGACGGCCTGCCGGCTGGTGCAGCTGGTGGCCCATGCCGGCCATCCCGAGCTGGCTCCGTTGTTCTGTGTGGGCGATGGGCGCTACTTCGGCGAGATCGAGCCGGGGACGGAGCTTGTCCGGCCCACCACCATCGCGGGTGGCGGTGAGCGGTGCCGGTTCACCATCCGCGACGTGGCTCGCTGAAGATCAGGGCAGGGTGAGGTCGCACACCACCGGGTGGTGGTCGAAGTAGACGGCCTCGAGGACCGCAGGGTGACCATCGCTGACCCCGGCGATCCAGCAGCTCCCGTCGAGGGCGTCGCTGAGGACGTGGTCGATGTCGGTGAGCCCCTGGTAGCTGCCGGGGGCGTCTTCGCCGATCTCGGTGTGGAACTGGAAGGGGAGGCCGTCGCCGGCGAAGTCGAGCCAGCGGGCGGCGCTGGGGTCGAAGCCCGCGAAGCGGCCCGGATCGGTGTTCAGGTCGCCCAGCACGAGGTTGCTCGGCCCTCTCACGGCCGGGGAGCTGTCGCCGAGATCGACGAAGATCTGCTCGACCTGGGCGGTGCGGCAGGCCTGGTCGTCGGGGGACAGCCCGGAGGTGCCGTGCACGGTCACCACCGACAGACCGATGGCGTCGAGGGTGCCCAGCCCGACCCGGCTCCCCGAGCCGCAGCCCTCCACGGTCGAGCCCTCGAGGCCGTCGAGGCACAGGCGCCCCTCACAGCCCCGCAGGGTGCCGACGCGCTCGTGCACGGCGAGGCACTTGTCGGACTTCCCCAGGTGGCAGGCGACCTGGTAGGCAGGGCCCAGGATGTCGAGCACAACGGGGTCGTCGCCGGGCTGCCAGGTGGCGCAGACGAAGTTGGCGTGGGCCTCGGGGGGAATGCCGGCACAGTCGTCGCTGAGGAACATCTCCTGGAAGGCGACGAGGTCGGGGTCGGTGGCCCCGAGCCAGGCCCTCGCCGCGTCGACGGCGGGCTGCCAGGCCAGCCCGTCGCCGTACCAGGTGTCGGACAGGGTGGCGTCGGCGGAGCTGTAGCCGTCGTCGGGCTCGGCGTCGTGGGGCAGGCCCTCGGTGGTGCCGGTGTTCCAGGTGACGACCCGCAGGGTGCGCGGCGTAGGGGTGCTGTCGGCGGTCGCCTGGGCCTGGGCCGACGTGTCCTCGGGGGACTCCGCCTTCGGCGGGGCCTCGCTGGGCGCACAGGCCAGCCACATCCACAGGATCATCGGCGCTTGCCCTGCTTGCCGCGCCGGGGCCGCTCGGCGTCGTCGCGGTCGCGGTCGCGGCCGCGCCGAGGGGCTGGCTCGGGGCGCGACCCGCCAGCGCAGGGCACCGCCGACACCGTGCCCGAGGGCAGGTCGATGGTGGCGGAGTGCACCACCCACGGCTGGCTTCCCGTGTAGCTGGCGCTGTACCAGCCCGAGGCACTGCCCTTGGGACCCCGCACCGTGATCGTCCAGCTGCTCTCGGCGTGACCGCCGCCGCCTTCGTATTCGCCACAGCCCATGCTGTAGGGCACCCGCTCCAGCGGCGAGCCCAGCGCGTCGGTGACCGCGGGGCAGTCTTCGAAGGCCTCGACGGCGGCCTGGTCAGAGCCGGTGTGCGACAGCGGGATGAACGCCAGCCCACCGACCAGCATCACCACGCTCAGGCCCATCACGGCGAGGCCCGTGAGGCTGCTGAGGCACCCCCCGCAGCCGCAGCCCGTCGACACCCCGCTCGAACCGACCTCGATGTCCATGAAAGCAGGGTAGCACGGGGCTCAGCAGCAGCGCGACGGCCGGGTGGCCAGGGTCGCGCTGCGGGTGACGACGGTGTCGCCCTGGAGCACGGCGAGGGCGACCTCGGTGTCGGGGGCGTGGGCGTCGAGCACGGCGCGGAACGAGGGCACCCCCTCGACGGGCTGCCCGGCGACCGACAGCACGATGTCGCCGACGGTCAGCACGCCCTCGGCGGGGCTGCCGGGCTCCACGGCGACGACCAGCAGCGCCGCAGCTTGCCCGGCGACGGCCGCCTGCTCGTCGGTGAGGGTGGCACGGGCCGCGCCGATGCCCAGGAAGCCCGGGTCGACGGAGCCGCGGGCCAGGAGCGCCTGCACGGCCGCGTCGACGGTGGACGCGGGCAGGGTGGTGCCCCCGCGGACCAGCCGGCGGGTGTTCATGCCGATCACCCCGCCGTCGGCAGCGAGGAGGGGACCCCCTGAGAAGCCCGGCGGCAGCGTGCCGTCGACCTCGATCCAGGCATCGATGGCCGCCCCGTGGGGACTGTGCCACTCGCCCCCCACCGCGGCGATCAGGCCGAGGGTGGCGCGGGGCCCGGCGGCCACCGGCAGCACCAGGTGGCCGACCTGGGGCAGCGGGGCCCAGCGTGTCGGGGCCATGGCGGCGTCGACCCGCACCAGGGCGAGGTCGAGCCCCTGGGCTCGCCCCACCACATGGGCATCGACGGCGTGCCCACCGACGCTCACCTCGCCGAGGCGGCGCAGCCCGTGGGCGGAGCCGACGGCATGGTGCTCGTCGATGGCGAACAGGGTGGAGGTGCCTCGGCGGCCGCGGTGCTGGGCGAGGCTGGGCTGGATGGCGGCGACAGCGGCGGCGAGCTCATCGGACAGGGCGCGCAACATGGGGACTCCGGGGTTCGATGGTCCTACTGTGCTCTCCGGGGCAGGGTGCCGACAGCTGCCCGGTCGGGGAGGCTGCCCGATCGGTCAGGTGGACG
>CBDUIC010000068.1:0-42188 GCA_965367245.1 uncultured bacterium
CGGCTCGGTCCGGATCGAGGACGAGCTGCCCACGCAGGACGGGGCGTTCCATCCGAACCACGGGTTGCCGGGGGGCTCCGCCCCCGCTCGCCCCCCGCCAGGGGCTGCGCCCCTGCACCCCCGACGTGCGTCGGCGGGGCGGGAGCGCTGGGAGATGCGTGGTGACGTGGTCGAGCAGAGCGCTCTGCTGCTCCTCCGGCTCGGTCCGGATCGAGGACGAGCTGCCCACGCAGGACAGGGCGTTCCATCCGGCACCACGGGTTGCCGGGGGGACTCCGTCCCCCGCTCGCCCCCCTGGCAAGGGCTGCGCCCCTGCACCCGCGACGTGCGTCGGCGAGCGGTGGTGTGACGGCGAGCAGACGTAGGCGGAGTCGGCCTCGCTGGCGCGGTCTCCCGACTACGGGTTGCCGCGCAGCTCGCGGTGGGCGTGTGGGCGCAGGCCCGACCTACTCCACCGTCGCGGTCAGCGTCGCGCCCGCGTAGTCGGACCACCCGTGCAGCAACACACTCCACGGCCCCGCCGCCGGCGCCGACATCACACAGCTCTCCTCGTTGCCGCCCTTGTAGGGCCGACAGTCCCAGTCGTTCTGCGACACCGTCGCGCCCTGGTTGACGTACAGGTCGGCATCCCCCGTGCCCCCCGACAGCGTCACCGTCAGGGTGCTCGCCCCCTCCGGCACGTCGATGGAGAACAGCGCCTCCTCCCCCTTGGCGCCGGCCACCACTTCGTCCAACCCCTGCTCCGGAGCCGGCCCCTCGGGCGCCGTCACCTCGCCGAGCAGCTGCACGTCGGTGAACGGCAGGTAGCCGCGCACCTGCACGTGCCACACCCCCGCCGCCGGGGCCTCCACCTCACACAGCTCCTCGTTGCCACCTTGGTAGGGCCGGCAGTCGAACACCGTGTCGGTCGGCGCCTCTCCATGGCGCAGGTACAGATCGGCATCTCCGCTGCCACCGGTGAGCCGCACGGTCAGCATCGTCGCGCCCTCCGGCACCTCGATGGCGAAGGGCTGCGTCTCGCCCTTGTCACCCGACAACAGCAGGTCGAGGGCCGACACCAACTCACCGGGCTCCGGCGGCGGCTCCACCGGCGTCGTGTCGCCACCGGCGGGCGACCCGACCCCCACCTCGGCCCAGGCATCCGCCACCGCGTCGGCCTCGGCACTTCCCGCGCCATACAGGCCCTCGGCCGCCGCGATCGTCGCCGCGCGCGCCCCGAAGAAGTCGGTCGACGGCGTCATGTGCTCGGTCAGCGCGCCGTAGAAGATGGCGCCCGCCTTGTCCCACCCGATGCCCTGCACCGTCACCACCCGATGGGTGGGGTTGGGGTGGACTCCGCCCTCGACCAGCAGGTGGAAGGCGAGGTTGGCGATGCCGCTGTTCCAGTGCACACCGCCGTTGTCGGACAGGCCGGTGTAGCGGGTGTCGTAGTGATCGCGGCTGGCGTAGTCGACCGTCGGGTTGCTCATGTCGCGAAGCGCGTCGCCCGCCGTGTTCGGAGTCCAACAATCCTCGCCGATCTTCCACCGGTCGGGGCCATCGCCCTCGACATACTGCTCCACCAACGCCGCGAAGATGTCAGACATCGCCTCGTTGAGAGCCCCGGACTCGCCGTCATAGATGAGCCCGGCCGTGTGCTGGGTGACGCCGTGGGTCATCTCGTGGGCGGCGATGTCGAGGCTGGTGAGGGGCCCCGCGTTCCAGCCGTCACCGTCGCCGTAGACCATCGCCGAGCCGTTCCAGAACGCGTTGGCGTAGCCCTCACCGTAGTGAACCGCCGACACGGTGACCCCGTCGGAGAGGTTCGGCCCCCCCGAGCCGTCGATGCCGTCGCGGCCGTGCATGGCGGCGTAGTAGGCGTGGGTCTGCACCGCGCCGAAGTGGGCGTCGACCGCCACCTCATCGCCGAAGCCGTCGACGGAGGCGCTCGTGACGTCGGTGAGGCTGCTCGAGCTGATCCAGCTCGGCGTGCCCCCCAGCAGGTCGTAGGTGCCGACGCCGTCGTCGCTCGAGCGCAGGTGCCAGCTGCCGGAGATCTGGTCGACCGGGAAGCTGATGTCGCCGTTGTAGGCGGTGCTCGCGTGACCGGTGGACGCCGTCTGCAGGTTGTCGTAGCGGCGAACCACCTCCTCGGTGTGCGCATCGACGAACACCACCGGCATCGCCGAGCGTGCCGTGCCGTCGAGCTGCTGCAGCTGCACCCGCCACACCAGGTGGTCGCGACCGCGGTGACGCAGCACGAACAGGTCGGCATCGGGAGACTCGAGGGAGGGACCCTCCCTGCGCTCGGCCAGCGCGATGGCGTCGCCCGCCGTGATGCGGGGCACCGTGTCGACTACCAGGTCGCGGGCCCACCGATCGGTCACGTCGCTGACTTCACCGTCGGAGGCCAGGTGCACGATGGCCTGCGCGCCGAACACCGGCACCCCGTCGAGGGTCTGGTCGAGACGCACGTGCGCCTTGCCCTGGGCGATGCGGATGCCGCGGGTGGCCATGCCCCGCTGGGCCGGCGACAGCCCTGCCAGCAGCCGCCCCTCGTGGGCCTCGACGTGCTCCGTCGCCAGGCGCTCCGCCAGCGACCGCGCCGCCGCACTGTCGGTCGCGAACAGCGACCGGCCCTCGGCCCCCTCCAGTGCCTCGGGGGACAGTAGGCGGGGCTGGCAGGCAGCAGCAAGAGCAACGATCCAGATCACACGCATCACAGGGCCCTCCGGGGGCTCGAGAGTGGTGTGATCAGATCGACAGGGGGGACCACGGCGCGCGATAAACAGAGAGCGCGCTCGGGGCGGTCGGCCTGGTGCAAGGCCAGGGCCAATGATGCTCCCTGCACAATCACGCGCACCGCGACAAGAACGTCGCGAACGACCGGGGCGATGGCCCACCGCTGGGCCGTGGCGCTCCGCGCGGTCCTGGATGCTCTGGACGACGGTGGCAGCATCGGCGAACCTTGGGCGTGAGCGACGACCACCCCATCGCCAAGGCCTACGACGCCATCGTGCGCGGCGACGTGCTTTCGGCCACGCAGCTCGTGCAGGAGGCGGTGCCCCGCGGCCCCGGGGAGCGAGTGCTCGAGCAGCTCGTGCAGGCGATGATCCACGTGCAGTCGTCTCATCCCGACGAAGGCAGTCGCCTGTCCCGCGCGGCGCTGGCCGACGCCCGCGCGCTAGGCGACGACGACCTCGAGGTCGAGGCCATCCTGGTGCACGCCCAAGCGCGAGCGCACCAGCGGGCCGACGCCGATGTCGCGGCGCTGCTCGAGCGTGCCCTGCGCCTCGTCACCCCGGGCTCCTCGCCCCACGGCCGTGTCCTGGTGCGCCAAGCCAGCCTCGACGTGGTGCAGCGCGACGTCGAGCGAGCCGAGGCGCGCCTCGAACAGGCCGTCGAGATCTTCCAGGGCAAGGGCCGGCCCGACCTGGAGACCACGGCGCGCGTCCAGCAGGCCAACAGCATGCTGCGCCAGGGGCGACTCGACGAGGCAGCGGCGTTCCTCGACCTCGCCGAGGGTCTGCTGGAGCAGGCAGACAACCCCTCGCGGCTGGGCGCCCTGCACACCCTGCGGGCCCAGCATGCGTGGCTGAGCGGCGACCTGCCCCTCGCCGAGCAGGAACTGCTCCGCTCGGAGCAGGCGTACGCCGCTGCCGGGATGCGGCCGTTCGCGGCCGACTGTGCCATCAACCGCGCCGAGATCCTCCGGAGTGCCGGTCGCCTAGGCGAGGCCCAGCAGCTGTACCTGGGCCTCCTTCAGAGCGGTGGCTTCGGCGCCGACAGCAGCTTCTTCGTGAACCTGAACCTGGCCATCGTCGAGCTGCAGCTCGGGCACGTGCAGGCCGCCGAGCGTCGCGCCGAGTCGCTCCTAGAGGGCCGCGACGGCCACAAGGGCTGGCTCGACGCGATGCTGCACCTGCTCGCCCTGCCCGGGAGGCGGGCCGACCGCGAGGCCGCGTGGAGCACCGTGCGCCTGGGGCGAGCCGTCCTTCTGGACGGTGCGGTGGTGTTCGAGCCCGACGTGGCCGTCGTCCTTCGGGGCGTCGGCCGCCACCTGTTCGAGATTGGCGATCACGAGCTTGCCGCCGCGCTGCACGGCCTCGCCCTCGACCACCTCACCCGAGCCGGGGCCGACGCCGCCGAGCTCGAGGAGGACCGAGCCGCACTGCAGTCGCTGCGTGCTCTCGGGGTGAAGCCCCACCTGGGCGATGCGCGGCTCGACGAGGTGCTCGGGCGCGGGGGCATGGGCACGGTGTGGCGTGCCCACGGCGAGGTGCTCGGCATCGACGTGGCGGTGAAGGTCGTCTCCGGCGACCACGGAGGAAGCGGCTCGTCGCAGCAGGCATCCGACTCCCTCGAGCGCGAGGTCCACCAGGTGGCTGCCTTGCGCCACGAGGCCATCGTCGACGTGCTCGACACGGGGCTCGTTCCGCCTTCGGCCGAGGCATTGAGCGACGGCGCGCTGCTCGCCGGGTCGCCATGGGTCGCCATGGAGCTGATCGAGGGAGGCACCCTCGACGACCTGCGGGGTCGGGTCAACTGGCCCACCGCCCGGGAGATCCTCCGGGTGCTGCTCGATGCCCTGGCCCATGCCCACGCCCGAGGCCTGGTCCACCTCGATCTCAAGCCTGCGAACGTGCTCGTCGCGTGGGAGACGCCCCAGCGCCCCCTCCGCATCGCCCTCACCGACTTCGGCATCTCCAGGAGCTTTCGCGACGTGGGCACCGAAGAGCTGGTCGGAGGGACACCGCACTACATGGCCCCCGAGCAGTTCCGCGGGCAGGGGCGCATCGTGGGGCCCTGGACGGATCTGTATGCGCTGGCGTGCCTCGCCATGGGTCTCCTCACCGGCCACCCGCCCTTCCGCGGCTCCCGCGAGCAGCTCGCCGACGCGCACCTGCACCGCGAACCGCCTCTGCTGCGAGCCATCTGCGCCGTGCCTGAGGGCCTGGAGGCCTGGCTGCACCGGCTTCTGCGTAAGCACCCCCTCGACCGCTTCCTCCGCGCGGCCGACGCCGCCGCAGCCCTCGAGGCCTTGGAGGGGCAACCGATGCGGCCACCCGCCCACGCCGCCGTGACCGACGTCGAGCTGTCGTCGCCCGACACCTGGGTTCTGGACGGCATGATCACCCAGCCCTTCCTGCCCATCGCGGCCGGCGCGACTCAGCCCGCGGGGTCCCCCTCCCAGCCCAGGATCTCCTGCCCACCCCTGCCTCCCGCCGACCCCACCCCCCGCGTCCGGCCCGGCGTGGCTCTCCTCGCCCACCGGGCCCCGGTCGTGGTCGGCCGCGACACCGAGCGGAGGCAGCTGTGGCAGCTGCTTCACGAGGTCCACACCACGGGGCGCAGTCGATGGGTCGAGCTGCTCGCTCCCCCGGGGCTCCGCGTCGCCTCCCTGTGTGAGTGGCTCGCCTTTCGCGCCCACGAGGTGGGGGTCGCCGCGCCGGTGCTGGTGAAGGCAGACCAGGACATCACGCAGGCCGTCGCCACCCCCCTGGGGCTGGCTGGCCTCACGGGGGCGCCCCTGCGTCGTGCCCTGGCCACCCGGGCGCGGGCGTGGCGGGTCGACGGCGCCTCGCTGGAGCGCCTGGCACGATCGCTGGAGCAAGGCACGGTCGAACAGCAGATCGAGCCCTGGCTACGCGCCGCAGGTGCCGAGCGGATGGTGGTGGCCGTGCTGGAGGAGCCGACGGCGTCGGTGCGGCGCGGCCTCGCCGCCCTGGAGGGCCGCGACGTGCCGATGCTGGCGGTCTCCTACCGCGACCCGCTCGGGGAGGAGCCGACGGTCGCGGCCCCCAGCATCCTGCCGCTGGAGGCCCTCGACGACAGCACCCTGTACGAGGGCCTGCGCGACCCGCCGCTGTCGCCTGAGCTGCGCCGGGAGCTCACCGAGCGGGTGGAGGGGTGTGAGGGCGTGGCGCTGGGCATGCTCGCCTACCACGCGGAGCGAGGCGACATCGTCGACAGCCCCGACGGGCTGGTGCGTCGGCCGTCCTTTCGCACCGAGCTCCGCCTGCGGACCAGCGCCTCGTGGAAGCAGCGCGTCGATGCATGGAGAGAGACCGTGGCGCCTCCGGCATGGGCGGCCCTGGAGCGGGTGTGCGTGATCGTGCAGCCCGTTCCGCCGGAGCGGGTCGACCCCGACGCGCTGCAGGTGCTCCTACGCAAGGGGTGGGTGCGTGAGCGTGCCGATGGCGTCGTGCCCAGGGTCTCCGACCTGCGACGCGCCGTACGCACCCAGATGATCGAGGAGGGTCGGTTCCTCGACGCGGCACGGGCCTGTGCCGATGAAGGGGGCTGGCAAGCCTTCTGCGGCGCGGCGCTAGAGCACTGGGCGGGCCGCATCGAACGGTCTGAGGCGGGCTACCGCGCGACCGTAGCCGAGCGTCTGGCGGCCGGTCTACGCGAGCAGGCCCTCATCGACTGGCGGCGCTGGGACCGCCTGGCCCGCCAGCTGGGTCTCGCCGAAGACGACCCACGCTGGCAGGAAGGCCAACAGCTGGGTCGAGCCGCCAGAGCCTGACGAATCGCCCCCAGCCAGGCGCTATGGCGCCCTGGTGATGTCGACGACCAGCCCCGACGCGTCGTGCCGAGCCTCTACCAGGCTGCCGTCGAGCATCGTCACCCTCACCCCCTCGGGGGAGGCCGCGAGGTCTTTCCCCACGGAGGCCAGGATCCGGTCGAACACCCGGCGTGCGTGGTCGTCGTCGCGAAAGCCACGGGCCACCGCCTCGCCATTCGCGAACAGCTCGGACCCCACACACCGAATGGTGCGGACCTCGCCATCGGTGAGCAACGGCTCGAGGGGCCCGAGGCCGAAGATCTCGTCGAGTGCCGCCTCTACGACACCCTCCACCTCGCCATCGAGGCGCTCCCGGGCCAGGGCCGTCGCCCGGGCGCGGATCTGGTGGACCACGTCTTCGCGAGGCGTCGTGCTCGCCAGCGACAGGGCCTCGGGCTCGAGCGCTTCCTGCAGCGCCGAGATGTGCTGGTTGTGCCGCTGAACGACGGCACGCTCGGCGATACGGTTCTTTCCACCACGCTTACGGGGGCGCTGGTTGCGCGGGCGCTGATCAGCCACGGGACACCCCCATACGCCAAGGGGGGGTGGGCAAGGACGGGTTCGTCGTCGGGTTCATAGGGACCTCTCGGGCGCTCCGGGGCGCCGTGTGGGATTGGGTTGTTCGAGCCGCTTGTCGCTGCAGCGCGCACCAGTGCGCCTTGCAGCGGAAGCGGCCCTCCAAGCCCACGTCATCCCGCGAAAAGCCTATGACCGCCGGGGGGAAGGAGAGCCTGTCGTGGAACCACGCCCCGGACCTCCACAGTGTACGGCATGCGGAGGTTGGAGGGCAATACCGGCCGCGGGCGACCCCGCAGGCTACCCCTGAGACCATGCTCCTCCTGCTCGCCCTCGCCTGCACCCCTGAGCGGCCGGTCACGCGACCTCCGGCGACCCCCGCCGAGGTCGACGAGGCGTGGCTACGAGCGGTGGGCGAGGCCGAGGACTGGCGGGTGCGGATGGGGGCCACGGCCATGGCCCTCGGGGTGATCGTCGACGGGCGCCTGGCCTACAGCGAGGGCCTGGGCGGCATCGACGGAGTCCCCATCGAAGACGACACGGTGTTTCGCTGGGCGAGTGTGTCGAAGCCTCACGTGGCGACGGTCGTGCACCAGCTGGTCGACGACGGCGTGCTGCACCTCGACGACCCGCTGTCGGCCCACCTCCCCGCCTTCCGCACGGCCGCCAACTGGCATCCCGACGACCCCACCCTCCGCCAGCTCCTCGAGCACACCGCCGGCCTGCCCGACCAGCTGGTGTGGTCGTGCGACGAGACCGAGGCGCCCCTCACCGCGCTGTTCGATGGGGGCTGGCAGCCGCCGCTGATGGCCCCGGCTGGCGCGTTCCACAACTACTCCAACACCCACTTCACGGCCCTGGGCGCCGTGCTCGAGGCCACCACCGGCGAGCCCTTCGCCGACCTCATGGCTGCCGAGCTGTTCGAGCCGCTGGGCATGCGCACGGCCACCTACCGCCCGGAGGAAGCTGCGGCGCTGGGGGCCCCCGACGGGCTGGGCGGGGTCGATGGCGCGAAGACCTACGAGCTCACCGAGTGGGACTGCGGGGTGAGCCGCCCCCCCGCATGGCTGCACGGAAGCGTTCGAGACCTTGCCCGCTTCGCCGAGTATACGCTGTCCGACGTCGCGCCAAAGAGCCTGCACGACGGCATGGCCCGTGCGGTCGACACCCGATGGTGGGGCGACGGCACCCACCGCATGGGGCCCGGCTTCTACCGCACCGACTACCGGGGCGCGCACCGGATGTGGTCCCACGACGGCTGGGTCACCGGCTTCGCCAGCCACATCGCGCTGCTCCCCGAGGAGGGCCTGGGCATCGTGCTCGTCGTCAACCGCGACGACGCGAACACCGCCGGGCTGCGCAACCAGCTCCTCGACCTGTTCCTCGGCATCGACACCGACGACACCGCGCACACGCCGCTGTTCACCTCCCTCGAGCTACAGCAGCGCTGGGTCGGCTCCTACCACCAGCCCCTCGACGACTTCGGGCCCGACTACGCCCACGGCGACATCGTCGTCAGCGTCATCGACGGGGTCATGGCGATCACGTTCGCCGAGCAGCCGCCCCTGCCCTTGGTGCAGCTCGACGGCGACGCCTTCGGCTACGTCATCGACGACGAGCTGCACGAGGTTCGCTTCGTCGAGAGCTTCGGCGACCGCTTCCTGGTGCACCGCTACTACGTGGCGTCCAGCGTCCCGCCCCCGACGGCGCCATGAGCCACGGGTCACCCCACAAGCTGGTGGCGCGAGGGCTGACAGCCCTGTTCGACCTCGCCGCCGACCCGTCGGCCAACCTTCGTCCGCGTCCGCATGCGTTCAGCCTGCTGGAAGACCGAGTGGCCGAGTGGCTGCGTTTCTACGCCATCCCGCACGCCGACAGCGACACCGCTGACCATGAGCTCGAGGTGATGGCCCGACAGGTCGTGATCATCGAGACAGCAAAGGTGCTGGTCGCTGCGCACACCCAGGGCGGCTACCCGGCCTTCCGCGTCAGCCCCGACGGGCGGCAGGCCCAGATCCGTCTGCATGGCTGCCCCCCCACGACCGCGCGACTGCAGCCGGAGCCCCATCCCGAAGCCTACTCGCTCGGCTTCTGGCCCCACGGCCTCGCATTCGACGGCTGCGATCCCGGCGAGCAAGCCCTGCAACCCCTCGCCGACATGTCCCCCGTACAGGCCCGCCAGTGGCTCCACGACACGCTGGAGCGGGCCTACCGCTAGCGAGCCGCAGCGCCTCGACACCTCGGGGTAGGATGCGCCCACGGGAGGATGCATGCGGTGGATCGTTGGGTGTGTATGGCTGACTGCCTGTGGCTCCAAGGCTCCGCCCGTCGAGCCCGCGCCGCCCCCTGCCGCACCCGTGGTCGCGGCGACCCCGGCTCCCCCACCTGCCGCCCCGGTGCCCGCAGGGCTGCCCACCGCCGCCGACCTCGCCGCCTTGTTCGACCGCGCCACCCGGGTAGAGGCCCGCTCGGGAAAGATGGAGAAGCCGGCGTGGTCGCGCGACCTCACCGACGAGCAGGTCACGCTGCTGCGAGAGGCCCTCGGAGACGCCCCTGTGGAGGCCGGCGCGCCCCGATGCCTACCTACGGTGACTGCGACCCTGTTCGAAGGTGACGAGATGCTCGCTACCTTCGGTGCCTTCTGCGGCCAGAGCGCCGGCCCGATCCGAGTCGACGTAGGCCCCGTCTCCGGCAGCCTGATGCCGCAGGACTACGACAAGCTCGAGGCGGCGCTGGCCAAGAAGTAGCCGATCGCAGCGCAGGGTTGCGGCAACGCGGCGTTGCACCTGGAGAGTCCTCCACGCCGATACGGGATGCGTACATCCCACGGAGGTCTCCATGCACGCCCTCGAAGAGATGATGCGCCGCGCCGCCGCCGACGGTGCGTTCGACAACCTGCAGGGCGCCGGCAAGCCCATCCCCGACCTCGACGACCGGAGGCCGGCGGTCGACCGCTGGCTCGAGAAGAAGTGTGCCGACGAGGGGCTCAGCCTTCCGCTACCGACCGGGCTGCAGCTCAAGGTCGATGTCGCCAACGAGCTGCAGCGCCTGCGGGCCAGCGACGACGAGCGGGAGGTGCGGGCAGGGCTCGCCGCCGTGAACGCTCGGATCGCCCATGCCAATGCTCGGCACATGGGCGGCCCCACCGCACGCCTGGCGCCCTTCGACATCGACGACTGGGTGCGCCGGTGGCGGGTCGCTCGCTACGGCTGACCCGCCCGTCGCCTTGACCTGCGGCCCTGCCCGGCTACGTCGCCGGGCATGATCCGCCTCACCGACCTGACCCTGTCTCCCGGTGGCGACGACGTGCTCGTCGACGCCACCTGGCACCTTCGCGAGGGCCAGCACGTCGGCCTCGTGGGCCGCAACGGCGCCGGCAAGACCACCCTGCTTCGCGCCCTGGCCGGCGAGCTGTCGCCGAGCTCGGGCAAGGTGGTCGTGCGCAACGGCATCCGCATCGGCTACCTGCCGCAGCAGGCCGTGTCGGGCAGCTCTGCGTCGGTGTGGGACGAAGCCTCCTCCCGGATGGAGCGGCTGGCCCGTCTCGAGCAAGCGGTGGACCACGCTCAGCGCCTCGTGGAAGCGGGCGACCACAGCGCCGCCCAGCGCCTCGCCGACGCCACGGAGGCCTTCCGCCTCGCCGGGGGCTACCGCCGCGACGAGCTCATCGGCGGGGTCCTCCACGGGCTGGGCTTCCCCCAGGACAGCTGGTCGCGCTCCTGCGACACCTTCAGCGGCGGCTGGCAGATGCGCATCGCCCTGGCGCGCATGCTGCTGTCGGAGCCCGACGTGGCGCTGCTCGACGAGCCCACCAACCACCTCGACATGACGGCACGCTCCTGGCTGGCCCACCACCTGTCACGGGCACCGTTCACCTTCGTGGTGGTCAGCCACGACCGCCACCTGCTCGACGTCGCGGTCGACCACATCGTCGAGGCCCGCAACCACCGCCTGCACGTCTACGTCGGCAACTTCCAGCGCTTCCTGGTGGAGCGCGAGCTGCGCGCCCAGCAGGAGGCCGCCGCGGCGACGAAGCTGCAGGCCGAGCGCGACAAGCTGCAGGGCTTCGTCGACCGCTTCGGCGCCAAGGCGACGAAGGCGCGGCAGGCGAAGTCCAAACAGAAGCAGCTCGACAAGCTCGGCGAGGTCGTCGCTCCGGAGCGTCAGGCCGCCCTGCCCCGCTTCCAGCTGCCCGAGGCACCCGCGGGCGCCTTCGAGGCGCTGAAGCTGGAGAAGGCGTCGGTGGGCTGGGGCGACACCCCGCTGCTCAGCGACATCGAGCTGACGCTGGAGCGCGGCATGCGCCTGGTGCTGCTGGGGCCCAACGGCTGCGGCAAGTCGACCCTGCTGCAGTCATTGGCAGGGCGCCTGAAGCTGCTGGGAGGCCGGCGTCGCGTGGGCGACCGGTCGCGGATCGGCGTGTTCGACCAAGACCTCGCCGCCACCCTGCCCCCCGACACCGACGCGCTGACCCACCTCAGCGAGCTGGTGCCCGCCACGCCTCCCCAGCGGCTGCGGGCGGTCCTCGGCGCCCTGGGGCTCCCCGGGGAGATGGCGCTGCGACCGATCAGCCAGCTGTCCGGCGGCGAGAAGGCTCGCGTCGCCCTGGCAGCCCTGGTGGTGCGCCCCAGCAACGTGCTGCTCCTCGACGAGCCCACCAACCACCTCGACGCCGAGACGGTGGAGGTGCTGGTGCGGGCACTGGAGGGGTTCACCGGGGCCATGGTGCTGGTCACCCACGACCGCTACGTCGCCGAGAAGCTGGCGAGCCATGTCGGCCGCGTGGAGGGCGGCACCGTCACCGTGCGCGCGGGCGTGCGCCCGGAAGACCTCGCTCCCATCGAGGCGCACAGTGATGCCGCCGAGGAAGACGAGGTCCCCCAGGCAGGCCTGGCCTACGAGGAGCGCAAGGCGCTGCAGCGGGAGCTCCGGCGGGCCGAGCGCGAGCTGGGCAGCACCGAAGACGAGGTGGCGGAGCTGGAGACGCGGATCGAAGCCATCGACGGGGAGCTGTTCGAGGTGGCAGCAGACCGCGACGCGGCCTCGGTGCTCGAGCAGGAGCAGCGCGACAAGCAGGCGGCCCTGGAAGAGGCCATGGAGCGCTGGGAGGCCCTCGGAGAGCAGATCGAGGCACTGCAGGAGCAGCTGGCCTGAGGCCCCACCCCTCTCCCCCTCAGCGACCGACCTCTACGGTCACGTCCACGACCACGGGGCGGGAGGGGGTCGGGTCGGGGCGCGCACGGCGCAGGCAGTCGCCGATCCCAGGGTCGTCAGGCCATGGCCCCCACTGCCAGCCGACACCGTCCCAGCGCGCCTCCACGGCCGACGTGCCTGTACGAAGCACACCAACGCCTCCCAGCTCCTCGCAGCAACGCCAGGCCTCGCCGATGAGCGCCAGCCTCCAGCTGGCCGGTGCGCGCCCCCCGAAGGCAGCCACTCTCGCTAGCACGGAGTCGACAGCCGTCTGGTACCTGGGGCAGGCGAAGTCTGCGCGATGGTCGTCGGCCGCCGCGCAGGCGTGTTCCATGCCCTCCATCAGATCGCGAGACCAGCGCTCCATGCGTGGAAGGTCTTGCCGCTGTACGGCCGCGTCGATCGCCCACATCTGCATGTGGGCCCTCCGGTAGGGGCCCGCTGGCAGATGCTCCAGCACCTGCTGCACCGACTCCAAGGACTCCGGCCGGCCGACCCGGTCGGCGATGATCTCGGCGGTGACCTCGCTCAGGTCCTCAGCGTCGATGGTGTCGAGCAGCGCGACGGCCAGCTCCTCGCGCTCCCCGCCGCTGCGTTCCTCCCGACTCTGCGCCCCCTCCAGGGCGAGCGCTACCTCCAGCACGGTGGCGACGTCTCGTAGATAGGGCTCGTCGGGCCATCGCTGCCGCATCAGGGACAGCTCGTCACGGAGGGCCTCCTCATCGAGCCCCCGCGGCACGCGCCCCTCACGGTAGTGCTGGTCTCGCGCCTCGACGCCGATGCTCGACCAGGTCTCACCCGCCGGAAGCACCTCATCGATGGCAGCCAACCAGGAGGTATGCCAGGAGCCACGAGCCACCTCCAGCTTGGCCAACAACGACAGCGTGGCCCAGGCCGGATGCTCGAGGTCTCGGGTAGCCAGCTCGTCGTCGGCCATCGCGTCTTCGATGTCACGCCAGCTACGGCCCTGCAGGGCGGCCCATGTGGCGCTCTCGCCCACCTCGAGCTGCCAAGCGGCCGGCAGCTCGAGCTCCGCGTATCGCTGAGTCGGCACGCGTCGAGTCCACCAGACCCAATGAGGGTCGTGCAGCCAGATCCGAAGAGCGGCCCGCTGGGTGGACTCCGCCGGGGACGCCTCCATCGCCTTCTCTTCCTGAGGCGTCGCCCCTGTCGGTGACACACCCGGAGACGGGGCGAGCCCCCTGTGCTGTACCACCTCGCCAGCACCACTCGGAGCCCGCCCGTACCACACAAGCAGCAGCAGCACCCCCAGCGCCAGCAGCACCGCGAGCCCTCGGACCCGTCGCCTGCGGCTGTCGTGCACGGATGGCTCGGGCATCGTCTCGGCGCTCCGTCCGGTACAGCCCACGGCCTACCCCGCAGCACCCGCCCAAACCACGGCAGGCATGTCAGGATTTGCCCCGCTTCCGTAGCCTACGTCACCGGCCAACCTGCCATACCGGGGCAGGCACGAAGGCTGCAGGGGGATAGGGCGTACGCCCGAGAGGTTTCCATGCGCGCCCTTGTCTTCCTTGCTCCGCTCCTCCTTACCGGCTGCTTTCGTGTGGTGAACAACCCCACCTGCGAGGAGGTCGACCGCTACGAGGTCGCCGACGACGAGGTCACCCCAGCAGGCACCGCCGAGGAGCTGATCGCGATGGTCGCCCTCGACACCGACCTGCCCGGCACGTGGTTCGACGGCCGCGACGCGACCGCCCAGGTCCTCGTGCAACCGGATGGCCCGGCGGAGTGGGTCGAGCAGCAGTCCATCACCGAGAAGAACCGCAGCTTCGGCTTCGGCTCCTTCACCCCCGCCATCTACGTGGTGTGCCCCAACCAGCTGGAGCTGCCGCTCGTCGCCGACGTGGCCTCCCTCGACGGGTCGCTGGGGGTCGCAGCCAGCGGCAACGCCTACCTCCCCGACCCCGACGGCGAGTCGTTCTACGGCCCGGGCGTGCCCATCGTCGACCTGAAGGGCGACTTCGCGTCGTCTACCTTCCCCCCCAGCGAGGAAGACCCCGACGCGTGGAACGACAAGTACACCTTCGTCAACCTCGACTACGACGAGGTGGGTTTCCTCGAGGGCAGCGCCGGCTGGGGCGGCAGCCAGCAGACCGACGAGGTCAGCAGCTCCATGGCCGAGTACGTGCTCCGCTTCGCCCCAGAGCCCACCACCGAGCCGTCTCCCACCGAGTAGCGAACCCGCTCATGAGCTATGTGACTGACGCTCACACGCGTGACAAGGTGCAGCTCGCCTCGTCGAACACCGAGCTGGCCGTGCCCGTCAGCGTGCCGTCGGCCTGCAGCTCCAGCGCCATGTCGAGGTTGACGTCGATGACGTAGCCGGTGGTGTAGGTCATCACGGGGGCGGCCACGACCAGAAGCCCGGCCTCGATCGCCCCATCGGCCTCCCCTTGCAGGGGCGGGTCGCCATCGTCGACCGACCGGTCGAGGGTGTAGGCCACAGCGAGGGTCGTGGGGCTCAGCTCGCCGAGGGTGAGCTGCAGCGACCAGTCATCGGTCGCGGAGCACGTGCCGGCCCAGGCGCCCGCCACCTCGGAGGCCCGCAGTGTGGGGGAGCCGGTGTCCGTCGAGTCGGCCGTTGACCCAGGAGAGGAGGACGCTGCGCACGCCACTGCGAAGACCAGCCAACCACAGCGCATGAACGCTCACCCCCTGCCTCGGGGCATCGTAGCCACCCGCGGGGGTCCTGTCGGCCCACAGGTCCCTCGGTCAGGGCGCCGTCAGCCGGCAGCCGCTCGCAGCGCGGCCGCCTTGGCCCGTCGGGTCGCGGCGCGCGGGTGGTCGGGAGCGCGGGTCGCGAGGGCGTCGAGGAGGTCGGCGACGGCCTCCACGCGCTGAGCCCCCAAGGTGTCCCCACGCTCGAGCATGCCCAGCAGGGCCGCGACGGGCAGCAGATCGAGGGTGGCCAGCGACAGGCCGAAGCACTCCTGCAGCGAGCCTTCCACCTCGCCGAGCTCCGCATCGCCGCGGAGGAAGCGGCCGACGGCCTCGGCCAGGCGTCGGATCATGCGGAGCAGGTAGTCTTCGGTGTACATGCCCAAGGATGGCGCCGCGGGTGCCGGCCGTCACCCGGCCGAATGGTCAGGGCGTCGCGTCGCGTCTGTCGGGGAGGAGGAAGAGGGCCACCATGCGGGCCCGGACGGACGTGCTCGGACTCATGGGCTCTCCCTCTGACTACCTCCCGAGGCGTGGTCGAACGGATCAGGCACCGAGAACGCGACGGCAGACGGCCGCCATCTCGTCGAGGGGGTTGAGGGTGGCCGGCGCGGCTCGCAGGGCGTGCTCCACCCCCGTGCGCAGGTAGCCGATGGGAAGGCCGTAGCGGGCGGCCTGGGCCCCCGGACCTGCCGCGGCGCGCAGCCGTCGCGACCAGGCGGGAGGGACACAGGCTTCCGTTTGGGCCGCCGTGAAGAAGGACGGCTCGGTGGGGGCGAAGGGCGCCTCGAGGGCCAGCACTGGGCGCGTCGGAGGGAGGGGCGTCGGTCGGGGGACCAGCGGGGGTGCCGACCACCGCCGTCGCCGCCAGCGCATCGGTGCGATCTCGATGCGGCGGGTGGGGTCCCCTGACCACGTTGCGTCGATACCGTTGTCTCGCAGCACCGCCACGGCGGTCGCCGCTACCTGCCCGTGTTGCGCTGGCGTCGCATCAGGCGAGCCCACGCCGAAGGCGAGGCGAAGCGGCTGCCCGGCCACCGCATCCAGCGCGTCCTCAGCCGAGGTGAACACCGCACCGCCCACCGCCCCGTGGCTGTTCAAGGTGTTGGCCCACGCATCCAGCAGCGTAGGACCATCCGTCTCGATCGCGACGATGCCGTGGGTGGCCAGCGCAGCCAGCGCGGCGCTCAGGCGGTCGTTCGCCGTGGGCTCGGTCCACGAGGCCTCGCCCTGCACCGCTTCGTCCAGGACGGCGACGCCCGCCTCCATCACGCGCTGCATCCACGCCTTGCTGAACCCGTGCACCCCCTCGAACGTCTGGTTCGCGGTCTGCTCCAGCAGCCTCATCCACGCGTCGGGACCGACCTGGAGCGCGGCGACGATGGCGCGCCAGTCGTCCAGGAACGACGCGAGCTTCGCCGGGTCCATCGCGACGGGGACCGGATCCCAGGCGAACGACGTCAGCTGAATGCGCTCCCGCACGGCTCCGCTCCACCGGGCCGTCAGACCCACCTCGTGCGCCAGGTCGACGATGGTGCGGCCCACTCGGGCGCTGTCGGTGTCGGAGTCTGCCCAACCACCGAAAGCCACCCACAGCACGCCACGCTCCAGGCAGCTCCACACATCCTGCTGGGAGCAGGTCGCGTAGCCCTGGTCGGGCCCGTTCTCGAACAGCCCGAACGCTCGGTGGGCGGCGAGCTGTCGGGCGTCGGCCTGGGTGCCGCCCCGACCGAACACCGACACGATCCCCCGGCCGCGTAGGCGCCGCGCGAGCTCCGCGAGCCGCTCGACGTGCTCCCCCGCACCTGCCATCCGAGCGAACGCCGCGTCGATGGCGGCTGCCAGGTCGTTCAAGATGGCAGGGTCTGCATCGAGGAGGTGCTCGACCTCCTGCGGAAGCTCCATGTGGGACCCGACGATGTAGAAGACCTCCTCGAGGTTGTGCAGGCCGCTGCGGACCCGCAGGTCGATCTCCATCAGGACGTCGGGGCTGAGGGCATAGTGCACGGGGACCTCCAGCTCGCCAGGTAGCCGTCGATCCGCGCACCACGCCATCTCGTCGTCCGCCGACAGGGGTGCGCTGGATGGCTGCAGATGACAACCTGCACCCATGGCACCACCGCTCCCTCCTCTACAAGGACGCTCCCTACCGCTTCCCCACGGCACCCTGTGGCTCGACGAGGGCGTCGTCGAGCTCGTCGACGAGCGCCGCAGCCTCCCGGAGCTGCAGCTGCGATTCCTCGGGGTGCTGGCGGATGGCGGATGGCACGACGACGAGGAGGTGCTGGCCGCCCTGGGCCGCACCGGAGCGCGTCCGGGAACGCTCCACAGCCTGGCGGCTCGACTCCGCCGGTCGCTCGGGCGCTGCGTGGAGCGTCGCTACGGCGGAGGATGGCGGCTCCGCACCACCGGCCCGGTTTCGTCTCCCGAACTGGTCGCCCTCCTCGACACCGAACAGGCCACGTCCACCGAGCGACTGTGCGAGCTGCTTCGATGCACCCGCCCCGCCCTCCGCACCCGCATCCACCGCCTGCGACGGGAGGGCTACCCGATCCTCCACGAGCCAGGCGGATACCGCCTCGAGGATGACGATGGCGTGTCGGTACAGCTCCACCGCGCCCTCGAGACCCACCCGCTGGTGGTGCTGTGGGGGCCCGTCGGAGTGGGGACCACGCACCTCGCCGAGCGCCAGGGCGGCCGCCTGGTCCGCATCCAGGGCATGCCCGTCGCCACGGCTCGTCGGAGGCTGACCGCCCTGGTCGCCAGCCCACCGGGCCGGCTGTGGATCGACGGCGCGGGCGACCCCAGACGCTTCCAGGCAGCGCTGCAGGCCCTCGTCGAGGGCGGGCACCGCCTGTTGGTGACCGCCCGGTGCCCCCTGGCGTCGGCGAGCATCGACGTGGCGCATCCACCATGGCCCGCGAGTCGCCTGCGTCGCACCTTCCCCGGTCGTGACGTCGAGGGGTTCGATGGCCTGCCCTTCGCAGCGCTGCCCGACGACACCCAGCGACGGCACGTGCTGGACTCCGCGCAGAGCGTGCCCACGGCCTTGCTGGACCAGGTGGCACAGGGTTCCGCACTCCAGGGCGAGGCACTGGCCCTGGCCCGAGCGCAGGGATGGCTCGTGCACGAGCCGCCCCGAGTGGCGCTGCCCGTGTTGACGGTGCTGAGGTCGCGATGGTCCGCCGAGCAGTGGGTGGAGCGAGGCAAGGCCCTCGCATCGACCATCCTCGAGCGACATCTGGCCGACCAGAGCGGCGGCACGACCGCGCCCCTCCGCACAGAAGCCGTGGCGCTGCTCCACGCGCTGCAGCAACGCGGGCTGCCCTCCCACGGGCTGGCGTCCGCTGCGTTCCACGCGGGCCTGTGGGCCGACGACGGGGCGCTGCGGCGAGCCCACGAGACCTGCACCGACGGGAACGCCCGGGCCGACCTGAGCTACGCGCGCTGGCTGCTCTCACCGGCCGCCGATCACGACCTGCTGCGACAAGCGATCGACGAAGCAAGCACCGAGGCCACCGCCCACGAGCTTCAGGTCGAGCTGGCCTACGCGCTGTGGACCGTAGACCGCCAAGCTTCGCTCGACTGCTTTCGCGACACCCGAGAGTGGCTCGCCACCCAGGCGCCCGAGGAACACATGTGGGTGCGCAGCGAGTGGATGGCCTCCCGAGTGCTGCGCGAGCCCACGTCGGTCGCGATCGACGAGCTGATCGACGGGATCGCCCATGTCGAGCGCGTCTCGCTGATCGGCGGCGAGCCCAAGGCACGGTACGCATGGCTGCAGCTGCGCTGGGCGCTGGGCGTCGCGGCCCTCGCGCGGGACCAGCTGGGGCTGGCGCGGCGCTCCCTCGAGGTGATCGTGTCGGTTCGAGGCGACAAGTCGGTGCGCTACGGCGCCATCGATCTGCTCTTCGCGTACGTGCGTGCCGGCGCCTGGAGCGAGGCCGAGGCGCTCTGGCCGATGCTGAGAGACGCCGACCTCGTTCCGGCCTGGGACGCCCACCGGCTGCTCGCCCGGGGGCTGTGGCTGTTGGCGCAGGGCCAGATCGACGCCGCGCGCGACGTCACCCGGCGGGTGCCCAAGGACCGACCCTCCGGCATCCTCCACGCGCTGCTCGCCGCCCTCGACGGAGAGCTGACGCCCTACGGCCCTCGACCCGACGTCAGCCGCGCGGTGGTCGAGGTGGTTCGGGGCGTCCGCGACCTGTCGGCCCTCGACGACCTGCCCTCCTGTCGTTTCCTGTCGGCAGGGCTCGTGCGACAGATCGTCGGCCTGCATCCAAGGAAAACACAGCGCGACGATATCGACGATATCTGTAACAGCCAGGCCCGATAGCCCAGAGGAATGTGACGCGCCCCCTGGCGCGTCGTCACCCCATCTGGAGGAAACATGTTCCGTGCCGTGGTTGCCGTTCTTTGCCTCACCGCCTGCAGCTCCTCGTACGACCTGAAGGTGTCCACCGACGCGTCGACCCTCGCCATCGGGGAAGGGGCCCTCGTCAAGGTGTCGGGCACCGTCGACGTTCCCAAGAACAGCACGGTGCAGATCTCGCTGGGGTTTGCGCCGGTCGACGACCGTGACGACTGGACGGGCGACCTGAGCTTCGAGCCGGGAAGCGCCAACCCCTCGGGCATCGCCCACTTCCTGTACCCGACCGACGACAACCTGGCGCCCGACGTTCTGTTCGACTCCATCGACGACCGCCCCGAAGAGCTCATCGCGCGGTGGCGCGTCACCTGCCACGAGCCCGGCACCTACACCCTGTTCACCTCCTCCATCTTCACCGCAGCCAACGGTGCCCCCGTGGTTCCGAGCGGCAACAACAGCGACGCCGAGCTGACCTGCCAGTAGGCCGGCGGGCTCGAGGGCGGGGCTACAGCTGCACGGCGGTGACGGAGGGGGACAGCGTGACCGCCTCCTCGAGCTTGGTCCCCACGAGGGTCCCGCCGTCGGCCAGGCCCGTGGCGGAGCTGTCCGCCAGCTCTCCCCCCTCGAAGACGGACACCCCCTCGCCCACCGCCAGCCACGGCGCCGAGATCACCACGGACTGAAAGACCTTGTCTGGCGCGAAGGCCACCGCGTGCGTCCCGTCGTCGAGGGCGACGAAGGTGCCAGCCTCCTGCTCCGAGGAGAACGTGATCGCGACCGACGGCTGGCTCGACGAGGTGCTGGGCGCCTGGGCCATCCGCCCTGCGGCCCCCGCCGCGACGAGCACCCCGCCGCTGATCTCGAAGCTGCCGTTGTAGTCGATGGCGCCCTGCTCGGGATGGGTCCCCGGCACGGGACCACGGATGGCGAGACATCCCCCGGTCATCACGATGGACCCGTTGGAATCGATGCCGTCGCTTCCCGAGGTGACAGACACGCGGCCCCCGTTGAACACCATGTCGTAGGGGTCTCCCGCCGACTCCACCCCCGGCGCGTCGTCGCCGTCGCCCGACAGGTTGAAGCCGTCGTCGAGGGCGGTCACGTCGATGACGCCCCCGTTGATCACCAGGTCACCGGCGACGGCCTCGATGCCCTCCTGGCTGTCGGTCACCGCGACCTCGCCCCCATTGATGGTCAGCATGACATCGGAGTGCACGCCGTCGTCGCCGGTGGCGATGCCGATGGCGCCACCGTTGACCACGATGTCGCCGTCGCTGTGCAGGCCGTCGTCGGAGGCGTCGACATCGATCACCCCGTCGTCCACCACCAGGAGGACCCCAGCCTTCAGGCCCTTGGCAGAGGTGTCCTCGCTCGCCGTCACCCTCGCACCGCCACCCGACCGCAGGGAGAGCGTCCCGCCACGAACCAGCGCGTCGGTCGCCGCAGACACCGCATCGCCGCCCGCGTCGACGGTGATGACACCGCCCTCGACGAGGACGTAGCCGCGCTCCGGGTCTTCGTCTTCGTCGGACTGCAGGCCGTCGCCGTCGGCCCTCACGTCGAGGGTGCCGCCGCGGATGACGAGGTAGTCCTTGCCGCGAACGCCCTCGTCGGCAGCGACCACCGTGATGGTGCCGTCCCCGATCACCAGCCCGTCCTTGCTGGCGATGCCGTCCTCGAAGCGGGCGGTGACCGTGAGCGCCCCACCCCCACCGATGGACAGGTCGTCGTCACTCCACACCGCGGCGTTCTGCTCGGCGTCTACCGGGTAGGTGCTCCCGTCGGTGACGGCATTGGTGGTGCCGTCGGCGAGGACCAGGACCGCCCGGTCGGCCTGCATCACCCGGATGCCGGCGTCGCCGCTGTGGGTGATGGACGCCCCGGCGAGCACGAGCCGCACCAGGCCGTCCTGGTCGGAGTCGACGACGATCTGGCCGTCGCTGAGCTCTCCGCTGACGATGTAGGTGCCCGCCGCTTCGATGGTGACCACCCCGCCGCTCGCGACCGCGCCCGAGCCGCTGACCGTCGCCGACGTGCCCGACAGCGTGATGGCCGTGGCGGAGCTGGCGTCGTAGCTGTAGTCGCCTGGCTCCTCGTGGTCGCCGGCGTTGTCGGCGAGGGCGTGGTCGACGGTGAAGGGGTCGGCGTTGACGCCTTCTTCGGCACAGTCGAGGGCCGTGAGGTTCACCTCCGCCTTGCCCCCACAGGCGACGAGCAGCGACAGCGAGGCGAGCAGGGACGGTGCGAGCTTGGCCATGGGGTCCTCCCGTAGCGAAGCGTTGAACGCAACTTGCATGCCACAACAGGATATCGAGCAAACGCCGACTCTCCTGCCGTCGTCGGCCACGGACTGCGGAATCCGCACGGCGCCCTGGCAGGATCCGCAGGGGAGGGGCCCGCCCGTAGGCCACTCGCCGTTTCACAGGGTTCAGCGCCGAGCCGCCCGCACCGCGGCAATCCGCTCGGCCACGAAGTCCATGAACACCCGCACCTTGGGGTCGACGAACTGCCGGTCGGCGTACAGCAAGCAGAGCTGATCACGCTGCCCCAGCACGTCGGGAAGCACCTGCACCAGCTCCCCACGCTGCAGGGCGTCGGCCGCGGAATACCCGACCACGAGGGCGATGCCGAGGTGCTGCAGCGCCGCCTGCACCCGCGTGCCCTCCTGATGGAAGGCCACCCGACCCGCCACATCGACGGTGCCTCCTCCGAGCAGCGGCCAGCGCCTGACGGGCAGCCCCCCGGGGCGAAACCCCACGATGCCGTCGTGCCCAGCGAGATCGACGGCCTCCTCCGGCACGCCGCGAGCCTCGAGGTAGCGAGGGCTCGCCACCGCGATCCGGTGCTGCCACAGCAGCGTCTTGACGATGACGTTCGGGTCGTCGACCACCCCGAGGCGAAGCGCCACATCCAGCCTCTCCCCCACCAAGTCGACCCCGGTGCCCGAGGGCAGCACCTGCAGCTGCACCTCGGGCCAGGCACGAAGGAAGTCGGCCACCCACCCCACGAAGAGCGACTGGGGCATCTCGTCGGGGATGGAGATGCGGAGCAGCCCTCGGGGGACTCCGTCGAGACGCCGGATCTCCGCCTCCGCTTCCCGGGCGGCGTGCACGACCCCCTGCGCCCGCGCGTAGAGCCCCTCGCCGTGGCGCGTCAGCGTGAGGCGTCGGGTGGTGCGGTGGAGCAGGCGCACGCCCAGCCGCTCCTCGAGACGGTCCAGCCGACGGCCCAAGGTGGGGCGAGCCAGGCCCAGGTGGGCGGCCGCGGCGGTCAGGCTCCCCTGCTCCACGATGGCCACGAACTCTTCGAATCCATCCGCGGCAGCCATTAGGCAACCTTCCTGTCTAGTGAAGCCCCATAGTAGCCATTGTGTCGTCTTCTGGTCAGGCCTACCTTGCTCTCACCCTCGGAGGCCCGCATGACCCAGCCCAAGAAGACCGCCTACTTCGTCGCCACTGCCCTGTTCTGCGCCGCCATCGCGCCCAGCGCCGTGCTCAACGTGGTGCAGCCCTCCTTCGTGGTCGACGCGATGGAGATCATCGGCATGCCGATGCCCGTCATCGCGTGGCTCGGCGTGTGGAAGATGCTCGGCATCGCCGCCCTGGCGCAGCCTCGGTTCCGCCGCCTCAACGAGTGGGCCTATGCCGGCTTCTTCTTCGACCTGACCGGCGCTGCCTTCGCCCACGCGGCGGCCAGCGACACCGTGGTGAGCATGGTGACGCCCCTGGTCTTCCTGCTGCCCCTGGGGGTGTCCTATGCCCTTCGCCCCGAGGTGGAGGCAGGCGCGGCCCCTGTGATGACCTCCAGCGCGGGCTGAGAGGGCTTCCAGCTCTTCCACCTCTGGCGACTGCGTTGGCGCTGCAGCTATGCTCGTCCTGCACGGAGTGTCGGTGTTCGAACTGGATCACGTGTGGATCAGAGCCCTCGACCCAGCGGGTACGCGGGAGGAGCTTCGCGCGGCAGGGTTGGTGGAGGGCGAGGCAGGCGTCCACCACGGAGTTGGCACTGCGAACGTCGTCTTCTACTTCGACAACGTGTACCTGGAGCTACTCTGGGTCCATGATGTCTCTGAGATACGATCCGAGAGCGTCCGAAGGACGAGGCTGTTTGAACGACTCTCGGACGGTACTGCCTCTCCGTTCGGAGTGTCCTTCCGACGCGTGAAAGGCACGAAGGCTCCCATGCCAGTGCCTACCTGGTCCTGGCCGCTCCCGTTTCTTCCACCGGATGCCATCCCGATGCCGGTCGCTGCCTCCAGCGCCAACTTGGACGAGCCACTGGTATTCGCCTCCCTGGTGACCTCTCGCCCCGACCGGCTTCGCGTTCGACGGCAGTCCATCGGCAGGGAGGTCACTCGGCTCATCGTCGGGGTGCAGAGAGGTTCACCAACGCTTCAATCGATGGAAGCTCACGGGATCGCACACTTTCCTGTTGGTCCGGAGCCTCGCGCGACGCTCACCCTCGACGGTGGTCGGGGAGGCCAGCGGTTGGACGTGGAGAGCGTGCCGCTCACCCTGTGTTGGTAGCCGTCTTTGATGCGAGGGGTTCGAGCAGGCCACACCACTTCGGGTTCGGCGTGGCCGGCGATTCGCGGATGGCTGGCCGGCGCGTCAGGGCGCTGCGGTCAAGACCTCGACGCCGTCGTCGGTGACCCGCAGGGTGTGCTCGAACTGAGCGCTCAGCCTTCCGTCGGCGGTACGCACGGTCCACCCATCGGGATCGTGTCGCAGGGCGGCGGTGCCGAGGCACACCATGGGCTCGATGGTGAAGCACAGGCCTGGCACGAGGCGGGGGCCGTCGCCGGGGGCGGCGTGGTGGGGAACGTGGGGGGCCTCGTGCATGCGGCGGCCGATGCCGTGGCCGCCGTAGTCGGTGACGACCGAGCAGCCCTGGCTGCGCACGAAGGCGTCGATGGCGTGGCCGATGGCGTGCAGCGGCCCGTGGGGGCGCACGGCCTCGATGCCGAGCTGCAGAGCGCGCTGCGCCACCTGGGTGACGTGGGCGGCCTCGGGGCTCGGCCGGCCGACGAGGACGGTGCGGGAGGTGTCACCGTGGTAGCCCCGCAGCTGGGTGGTGACGTCGAGGTTGACGAGGTCACCTTGTTGGAGGACGACCTCTTCGCAGGGCACGCCATGGCAGACGACCTCGTTGACGGAGGTGCACAGGTGGCCGGGGAAGACCCGCGGCCCCACCCGGTACCCGTGCTGGGCACAGCGGCCCCGTCGCCGGCGGGTGTCGTCGGCGACGAAGCGGTCGAGGGCCAGGGTGGTGACCCCGGGGCGCACCAGGGCGCAGGCGGCGTCGAGGGTGTGGGCGGCCGAACGGCCGGCGCGGCGCATGCCTCGGATGTCGACGGAGCGGGTGGCGACCATGGCGGAGTCCTCCTCCACGAGCCGTAGCCGAGGCCCGCCGGGTGGACCCATGCCGACTGAGCATGGCGCGCACGAGCGGGGTCCCAGGTAGACTGTGCCCATGTCGGTCGAGCAGCTCGAGACGGTGGTGGCGATTGCGGAGGAGGGGGCGGTGGTGCGCGCCGCCCGCCGCCTGCACCTGACGCAGCCGCCGGTGACCCGTCGCTTGGCGGCCCTCGAAGACGAGCTGGGGGTGCAGCTGTTCGTGCGACGGGCGCGGGGCATGGAGCTCACCGACGCGGGGCGGCGGTTCGTGGGGCATGCCCGAGGGGTGCTGGCGGCGATGGAGGCGGCGAGACGGGCGGTGGGGCCGCCGGAGCGCTGACGGCAGGATGGAGCCGATCCAGGAGCGAGTCCACCAATCGGCCATACGGTACCGCCGGCCAGCGGCGACCAACATCAGAGCCTCCGGCTACCCTCGCCTGCGTGCGCCGCCCGAATCTGGCCTCGGCACCACCGCGGCCTGCTCCCACCGCTGGCTCGACCAACAACTGGGCCCGAGCAGACGGGCGCTCACCCGAAGGTCGCCGCCAGGCTCGTCTGCCCAGGTGACCTCGGTGACCAGCTCTGCCCGTCCTCCGGGGAGGGCTACTGACTCCGAGCTCGCTGCATCTCCGATCATCTGAGACAGCTCGTCATGGGAGAACTGGAGCCAGGCGCCCAGCGCATCGTTGATGAGCTTGTAGGCGACGGCATCGTTCATGAGGCATCCGTCAGGCTTTGCGAACGCGTGAACGCCGAGCTGCTCCCATCCCATCCGCACCGAACGCACCGACCTTCTTCGAAGGCGTGAGGGCATCGTGGGTGGCCGTAGAGGATGCGAGCACATTCGACACACAGGGCCGCGCATGGCGATGACGAGGCACGAAACTGGCTTCCGCACTCATCGCACGACGGCATCTCGTTTCCCGTAGAGGGCCATTCTGGCTCCTGCGGCTTCTCCCACGACACATCCATCGAACGCAGGTAGTCCTCGACCTCGTCGGCCGTCTCCAGCCATGTGTCGAAGACCGTGCCCGAGTCACGTACGAGCACCAGGAAGGCATCGCCGGAGGCCTCGACACGAACCCGGTCGACCCCTGGCTCGTCGGGTGGTGGTCGCGCCACCGTTCCCCATCTGTGAAGCGGAATCTCCACCCTCCATGTACCTCCTGCTCGCAGTCTATCGAGCCACCTGAGGATGCCATGTTGTCCGGAACATGTCCTGTGGGGCCTCGGTCCGGGGGAGCTGCACACCGTCTGCCTACGAGGCGAAGTCGACTACCGGCCGGTCTCTTCCGCCCACCTCTTCCTGCACCGCCAGGCTCTCGACGAAGAGGGTCCAGACGAGGAGCGAATCGACGCATCCCTCGACGACCGGGGCTGCGCGACGGTGTGCGTGCCCCCGGGGCGCTGGCGTGCGACTGCCGTGAACGGCAGCAAGTGCCTGATGTCTCACTACCGAGAGGCAACGACCTCTCTGCTCGTGAAGGCCGACCGCCCCCGCACCTGGTACGTGCGCATGCCGCTGGACGGCTGGCCCCAAGTCACCCTGATGAGGGCGACCGACGACTGACGGGCAAGTCCATGAGGGGCCTCACCATGTGGATGGTGATGGCGTGACCTCCCTCAGAAGTACTCGTAGAGGGCCCGGAACCACACCAGCGCCGCCCGCTCCAGCCGGTCTCCATAGGCTTCGAAGAAGGCCGCACAGCACGCCTCGTCTGCCTCGTCTTCGTCGCCCACGTCGAGGGCGAGGGCGACGTCGATCCTCGGGTCGCCGGCGCTGCCTCCAGCCCAGTCGATGAAGCCCGTCACCTGGCCCTCGTGCACCAGCAGGTTGTCCAGGTTCAGGTCGGCATGCACGAGGCGGTCGGGCACGGCCTCGGGCCGGCTGGCGCGCAGCTCGGCGAGTCGTTCCGGCGTGCCATCGCACCATGCGAGGTGTCGCTCAGCCGCGTCGAGCCGGCGCTGCAGGAACGGCTCCGGCGCGTGCAAGCCGGTCGGGATCGGCTGGGCGTGCAGCCCGCGCAGCGCCTCTCCGGCCGCCGCATAGAGCCGCTCGCGCGTGGGCCGGTCGGCCCGTCGAATCGCATGCGAGCAGCTGTCGCCGGGCAGCCGGGTCATGACCAGCCAGACCTCGGCCCCTCCGTCGTGGAAGCCCAGCACCCGCGGTGCGCGCACATCGGTCGACGCCAGCTTCCCCAGGACCTCGTGCTCGCGACGAAGCCAGTCGCGGTAGCGCGGATCGGTGCACCGCTTGAGCACGACATCCCCCGAGAACGCCACCGTCGAGGTCCACCCTTGCTCCGCTGGAAACGAGAGGGGGTGGGAGACCCACGGCCGAAGCACGTCAGGCACCTCGGATGGGGAGAGTGGGACCATGGGTCATCCTAGCCCCGGTGTGTGCTCCGAACATGGCTTCGCGACTCTGTGGGCAAGGCTACAGCCCACCCCACACCAAACTCACGCCCTCGATCGTGCCAAACGTGCCTACCGCCAGGTCTTCGTGGCCATCGCCGTTGACATCGCCCGCAGCCAGGACCGTGTAGATCGTCGCGTCCGCAGGGGCATCGATACGCCACATGGCATCCGGTGGAGCAAGGTGGACCCCGCCAGCCAGCTGGGCACCGCTGAACAGGTAGACCGCCTCGGTGTCCGCGCCCGTAGGCCAGATCAACGCGAGCTCGTCGAGCCCATCGCCGTCCAGGTCACCGGCCGGCGCATACGCGGGTTCCGGGGTGTCGTAGATGCCGCCCTTGCCAGCCGTCGGGGGGTACGGAATCGTCGCCAAGGCGATCTGGTTGGCGTCGATGTTTCCGCCCACACCGAGGGAGCCGCCCGAGACCACGAGGGCCTCGTCGTCGTTGTCCACGAGCAGCAGATCGCCGACGCCATCGCCATCGACGTCCCACATCTGCCCATCGCCGGTTGGGCGAAGCAGCGACCGGTCGCCCGGCGCCCGCCCATTCGTGAACGTCAGGCTTCCCCACGCGGGAAGGGGCCAGGAAACGGAACCGCTGAGCTCCGCCCCCGAGATGATCTCGTCGCCGAAGAGCACATCGGCAAGGCCGTCTCCCGTGACGTCGTCGAGCCCGACGAACGTGACGTGTGGGGCGTCGACCATGGCGATGGCTTGACTCGCATCGATGGTGGCGTGGGTCGTCATCACCCCCCCCGAGACCACGAGCATCCCGCCGGGGTCATCGGGGGCCACACCGATGTCGCGGGCGCCGTCTCCGTCGACATCTCCGAGGAGGAACACGTCGTACAACCCCGCCACCGGCATCGAATGCGTCTGTTCGAAGACGGTGCCGGGCATCATCTGCGCCGATGGAAACAGGTGGAACGTGTCGAGGTAGCCAACGACCTGCTCCGTCGCGCCGTCTCCGTCGATGTCGCCCAAGGTACGCCAGTTGGTGATCGACCAATGCGACCCCGCGGGCGGCGCGATGGACACCGGCGCCGTGGTCACGTCGTAGCCGTCGGCCAGCAGCGAGCTGTCGACGCGGTAGGCCGTGAGGTTGATCGACATCCACAGGTCGGCCCGGCCGTCGCCATCACCGTCGCCAGCCCGCCCCACCTGGGTGCCGATGAAGCCGGTGATCGGCAGCGGCACGAAGATCTCCGCCAGGGTGATGTCAGACTCTACGAACCCGTCACAGTCAGCGTCGTGTAGCAACCGCTGCGGCGCACCCGGATAGGTGAGCGGGTCGTCGTCGTCGCAGTCGGCGGGCGTTGGCACGCCGTCGCCGTCCGCATCGAGACCAGTGGGGCTCGTGGCCGCTCCGGTGTCCGCGGTCGGGCCGGTGGTCGAGAGCGCCGAATCGGTCGTGGGGGTCGCTGCCGTGTCGGATGGCGTGGCCGCAGGCGTACCCGTCAGCTCTCCTCCGCCACTCGAGCACCCCACCACCCCAGCAAGCAACCACAGACTCCGCATGCATCACCCCCTCGCCGATGCGCACCGTACCCGAGGACGGGGAGATCTGCCGTTTTCACCTCAGGACCCGCACGATGCAGTGTCCTACCTTCCGGCGCCTCACGCCCCGTACCAGATTCCTCCACGCCCGGCGCTCGCCGGGCTGAGCTGAACCGCGTGACGGCAACGAAGAGGACTTGTGTGGGTGCCACGCCCGAGCCGCACCGGTCCAGCGAGGGGCGGAGCCCCCGGATAGGATGCGCTCGGCACCAAGGACATCACCATGACTCGATTGCTTTTCCCCCTCACGTTGATGGGCGGGTGCTTCCACGCGGTGACCAGCTCCACCTGCGAGACCCTGGATCTGCAGGAGGTCGAAGACACTGAGGTCACCGCGGCCGGGAGCGCGGCAGACCTGCTCGCCAGGGTCGCCGTAGACCAACGAATGCTTGCCGTGTGGGCCACAGGAGAGGCAACGGAAGCCGATGTCTTCCTGGGCAGGGGCACTGGCTCCGCCACGTTCATCGAGCAGACCGAGGCCAGCGAGACGACCCGCTCGTTCGGCATCGGCGGGGGCAGCAACGACATGCTCGTGCGCTGCCCCAACGCACTGCGCGTGCCCCTCATCGGCGAGGTGCTCTCCATCGATGGGCAGCTGGAGGTCTTCGCCAGCGGGCTCGTGGCGACCGACCGCCCGAACGAGGCCTGGCTGCGGGTGTCGCTCGATGGGGCCTTCGACGACGCCGTGCTGCCGGAGGGCGAGGTCGCATCGGCCGACTACACCAACAAGTCCACCTTCTTGAACGCGGACTTCGACGAGCTGGGCATGGTCGACGGTTCCGCTGGCTGGAATGGCGAGCTCGAGACCGAAGACACCTCCAGCAGCCGCGCAGAGCGCCTGCTGGAACTACGACCGCTCGGGCTGGACGAGCCCTAAGGGTCGCCTCGAGCTCCCAGAAGGGCAGCGCTTCTTTGGGGTCTGCTCGAGGGGCAGGCTCAGGTCGTAGGGGAGCGGCGCGAGCTCGACGACCCACGCTTCGACATGGGCCATCCACGAGGCGGCCGTCGCGGAAGCGTTCCCGGCGTCGTAGAGGCGAAACAGCGTACGCCGTGGGTCGTCATCCCCCCCCCCCGAGACCACGAGCAGCCCGCCGGGGTCATCGGGGGCCACACCGATGTCGCGGGCGCCCTCTCCGTCGACATCCCCGAGGAGGAACACGTCGTACAACCCCGCCACCGGCATCGAATGCGTCTGTTCGAAGACGGTGCCGGGCATCATCTGCGCCGATGGAAACAGGTGGAACGTGTCGAGGTAGCCAACGACCTGCTCCGTCGCGCCGTCTCCTCCGCCAGGGTGATGTCAGACTCTACGAACCCGTCACAGTCAGCGTCGTGTAGCAACCGCTGCGGCGCACCCGGATAGGTGAGCGGGTCGTCGTCGTCGCAGTCGGCGGGCGTTGGCACGCCATCGCCGTCGGCGTCTCGACCCGCGGGCGTCGTGGTCGCTCCGGTGTCCGCGGTCGGGCCGGTGGGCGAGAGCGCCGAATCGGTCGTGGGGGTCGCTGCCGTGTCTGACTCCGCATGCATCGCCCCCTCGTCGATACACACCGTACCCGAGGACGTGCCTTCCGGGAGCGACCTCGCCTGCTCCATGAGTTCGACCTGGCGGCCGTACCCACGGTGACGCCCCGAGGGCGGGAAGGTGTCGCCCTGTGTCGCCTACAGGGGGTCGTAGCGGCCGGGGTTGCGGGTGCGGATGGCTTGCGCCTCTTCGTAGTGCGCCGCGCAGGTGTCGCGAACCCTGGCGCCGTTCTCCACAAGGTAGACCGAGATTTCCTCCAGCGTTGTCTTCGCGTCTGCACCCAGGACCGCGTTCGCACGGGGGATGGGCCCCGCCAGCAGGTGGTGGCCCTCTTCCAAGAGGCCCTCCGCCGCGAGCGCGAAGCTCTCCACAGCGCCGGTGACCTCGTCGACGGTTTCGAGCTGACCAACAAGGCCTCCCAACTGCCCCACCATGTCGGCCACTGCGTCCATCTCTGCGAGGCGGAGCGCGGTGTCGACGGCGCTGTCTCGCAGGCTGGTGCCGACGACCACAGCCTCGTTGAGAGCACTGAAGCCGTCGCCGCCCGTGGAGAAGGCCTTCTTCATCATGTCGGCGGTGAGGGCGGAGGCCGCGTCGACACCAATGGAGACCGCCGTAGCGATGACCTTGCCGCCTCCGTTGGCCACCAGGAGCATCTCCTTGAACGCGTCGACGATGGAGTCGACGAGGGCCGAGGCCGCGTGGCCGCGCAGCTCCTCTTGGGCCTCCTCCATGAGGGCCATGTAGCTGGCCATCGCTTGCTCGCTGTCGCTGAGCTCCACCGAGACGCTCTCGAGGCCGGCCATGCCCGTCGCTAGCGCGGCGGCGGCAGCGATTCCCTGCTCTACCATGTAGTCTTCCAGGCACTTCTGCGTGTCTCCCTCGGCCTCCACCAGGTTCGTCGCGTCGACCAGGTTGGCGCCGTAGATGGCGAGGTCGACCAGGCACTGGTCTTGCGCCTCCTCGTCGCATGCGTCGAGGGCATCCTCCAAGTCACCGACGGCCTGACCGATGAAGTCGAGGACATCGTAGGTGCCCTGCACATCGGCCTCGGCTTCCAACCCCACCAACAGCGGCGCCCGGTCGTCGAGGACCATGCTGGCGACGGTGGTGAGACCATCCAGCTCCTGCGCCAGCCCTGGGTCGAGCTCTGCCACCGGACCGAACGCGCCGCCGCCAGCGCCGCTGCCCTCGACGCCCATCGACTCCATCGCCTGGCTGTTGCTCTGCTGCTGCTCCTGCTGGGGGGCTGACTCTTGGCGTTGTTCCTGGCTGGAGCCGTCGTTGGCTCGGCGCTGGGTGTGGGCAGACATGGGGACCTCCGTGATGCCTACCTGTTGGAGCAAGCCCCGTTCCGGCGAATTGCCGGCGTTGGCACGTAGGGTGACGGACGTCGGCGACGGACGTCCGTCGTCGGCTGTCGGCTGCGGCATGCTGGCCCTCATCCACGTCGCATTCGAGTCGGAGGCGCACGTTCGCCAGGTCGCCGCCATGTTCTACGCGCTGATCGGCACTTGCTTTCTACAGGGCATCAAGCCCCGCCAGTACCTACGCGAAGTGGTGGGCCGGTTGGATGACCATCTTCGCCGCAGGGGTCTCCTCGCCAGCGCCGCCCGAGCATGCCGCCAACCCCAAGACCAACCAGCGCATACCACCTCCACCTGACACAGGTTGGGAGCGATGGGGTCGTCGTGCTCGAAGTCCGTTGTGGTGCCGCGGTATGACCACAGTACGATCCTTCTCCGCGCGGCCCCCACCCTCTGCGCCCGGAGTCCAGCAATGGCCCAAGCAAGCCCACACCACTATCGCTACGCGCGCCCGAGCACGCTCACGTCTGACGGGCTGAGACTCGCGACGAGCGGGGGCACGGCAGAGGGTTCCACGTTCTTCTTCGAGGGTGAACTGGCTCGTGCCGACCACACCGCGAAGCAGCTGCTCGGGCTGATGTCGGTGGTGCAGGCCCGCTTTCATGTGCCCTCAGCGATGCTCGCGAAGATGGCGCGGCAGTGGGATCCGGTGGTGACGGCAGGCGCCGAGCGGCTGCGCTTCGAGGCGTTCTCCGCATGCGGTGGTGTGTATGGTCGCGTGGACCTGCACCCGGCCTCGGTGCGCGACGAGACCTTCGGAAAGGGCACCACCAACGTAGACTTCAATCCTCCAATGCTCGCCGCTCTCTCACGCATTGGGCCGTCCGACACGGTAGCCTTGGCAGTAGGGCGGCATGGCGTAGAGCTGGAGATGGCCAACGAGACGGTGGTGGAACGAAAGGTACGTCTTCCGGTGCGCTGGCTCAAGAGCTTCGTGGAGGTCCAATCCTGTCAGCGCCGCATGACGCGGGTGTTCTCGGTGTCGGGGCCGGCCGCTCAGCGCTTCTTGCGCTCCCTGCCTCGCGTAAAGACAAACCGTCGGGAGACGTGGGTGGTGCCGTCGGCCAGCGGACTACGGCTCTCCCAAGTGCAGCCGCGTGGAACAGCCCTGCGGGTGGGCGGACTGGAGCGTTTGCGTCTGCTAGAGCCACTCGCGGCGCGTGCCTTGAAGCTGGATGGCTACGCCGACACGCTCACCGGCGCTTCGGGGTGGGTACTCGACTTTGAAGACGCCCAGTTCCAGCTGGTACTCAGCCCTGAGGTCTGGCGAGGTTTCTCGGGAGAAGGACAGGCTCTCGAAGACCTCGCTGCGAACGACTGGCAGACGGTCATCTCCAGGATCCGTGCTCAGCTCTCGTGGCGTTCCCAGATCGATGCCAACGCCCTCGCCACGCAGGCGCAGGTGGAGCCCCAGATGGCCGAGCGTGCCCTAGCGGCCCTCGGTAGTCGTGGCCTAGTGGGCTTCGACCTGCACGCCGCGAGCTGGTTTCATCGGGAGCTGCCGTTCGACCTGTCGAGCATCGAGGCCCTACACCCGAGACTGCGCGCCGCACGCAAGCTGATGGCCGAGGGCGGCGTGAACGTGACGTCTCGCAAGCAGCAGCGTGTGGAGGCCTGGGTGCGCGGTACAGGCATAGAGCACCGGGTTCGGCTTCACGACGACTCGTGGAGCTGCTCCTGCCCATGGTTCGGAAAGCACAAGACGGAGCGTGGCCCGTGCAGACATGCGCTCGCAGTACAACTCACGGTGGGTCAGGAATGAGCGCGAGCGTGGAAGAACTCCTGAAGCGGGTGGAAGTCGGCGACGTAGAAGCCTGTGTGGCATGGTTCGCAGGCATGCCCGAAGCCGAGCGACGAGCGCACGCACCGCAGCTGCTCCAGGTGGCGCGCGACATCGAGAAGAACGCTTGGGTGCAGACCGGAAACAGCTTCCAGCTCTCGGCTGCAAGCAAGTGTGCCCCGGTGCTCCGAATCAGTACCGGCTCGATCTCCGAGCTCAAGAGGCTCCCCTCTCACAGTTTGCCCCGCGGTGACCTCGCCTACCGCCTGCTGGTAGACCGCAGCCCAACGTGGCTCAACGAGTGGGCCGCTCATCTGCTAAGCCAAGAGCGCTACTGGCTCGCCTGGACGCTGGTGCGACGGCTGCTGCGTGAAGGCCGCATTCAACGGCCAACGTCGCCCAACTATGTACTCTCGATGATCTCCGGCATGCCCACCCCGGTGATTGACGAGCTGCGCGCCGACCCAGACCTGCTCGACCACGAGATCTGGCAGCTCTTCGAGCAAGAAGGCGCCGGCGAGAACAGTCTCGCCAATGTAGACCGATGGGGCAGAGACGGCTGGGGCGATGCTCTAATGCACCTCTCAGCGGAAGGACGTCTCGACCGTCAGCGCCTGCTCGACAGCTGTCTGTCTGCACTGCAGCGCGACTTCAACCACTACCGCGCGCGCTGGTTCACCACCTTCTTCGACCGCCTGGAGCCTAGTGCCGAAGAGCTACGAGCCCGCGCCGAGCTTCTTCTCGGACTGCTGCGCCTGTCGGTCCCTCCCGTGGTGTCGTGGGCCTACACCAAGGTGGCGAGGCTCGCGCGCAGCGGTGCCTACGAGTCCAGCACGCTAGTGGTCGCTCTCGAGCCGGTGATGGGCGCGCGCGCCAAAGGCATCGTCAAGAAAGCACTCAAGCTGCTCAATCGGCTCGCCAAGAGCACCGCCGTTCACGCCCAGGTGGCTCGGTGTGCGGTTCAGGCCCTCGGTCATGAAGCCCAAGACGTGCAGCAGCTCGCGCTCGACCTTGTAGAGACAGTGGCAGACCGTAGCAACGCCGAGTTGGTCGCGCAGCTCGAAGCCTACCGCGTACTGGTAGCCCCGTCTCTCCAGCCTCAACTCGACGCATGGCTCGGGGTGGAGGCGGAAGCCAGAGCGCCCATCGAGCTGCCCGACGTCTCCGAGCTCTCAGCATCGCTACGGCATCTCTACGCTGTAGACGACGTACTCCAGCAGCCCAGCGAAGCCGGCTGGACGCTACCCGCCGCACGCTTCGACGGCACCGACCTGCCGCGCCTCACAGGCCCCGCAACACCACCCGTGGCCGACCTTAGCGAGCTGCTCGACCTCATCGCCCAAGGGCTCGAAGGCAGCTTGAATCCCCTCGACCTCGAGCGCACCCTCGACGGTATCGCGCGGCTTGGCACGGAGCGCCCAGCCGACTTCGAGCGCAGCGTGGGTCCGATAGCGAAGCGCGCGAAGAAGGTCCTGGAGCGCGACGCTCCCTTTCTCGGTGGCGACCCGAGCGCTGACCTCGCTGGAGTGGTGACGGCCTGGCTCACCGGCAGCCCCCCCACCACCCACATCGAGAAGCGAGAACACTACGACCGCGCAGTGGTGGTCGTGGATGGCGAGGAGTACTCGCGTGGCGCAGTGCAAAACACCTCCATCACAGACTTCATGAACCGTCGTGTGCTGCGTCTTGCTCAGCAGGTGGGCAGCGGCATCGCCCAGCCGCTGCTTGCGCTGCCGACCCACGAAGGTGGCTTCCTCGACCCACGGGTGCTGGTGGGGAAGGTGAGCGCCGGGTCGTGCGAAGCGCCCCACACCAGCGAGGTCGTGCTCGCCATGCTGCGCCTCGCCCCCGAGCGCCGCGATGAGGCCCTCGCTGGGCTACCCTCAGCAGGACCAGAGTGGCTTCACGCCCTTCGCTACGCCCTCGGCGGCACCGAGAAGCTCGGAAGCAACGCCGCACTCTGGATTTGTGCGAGTCGGGCCCGCGCCCCCTGGCACGATCATCCCGCCGTGCTCAAGCTGTTTCCTAGCGGCGGACCCGACGCTGGAGAAGCCGCGATCTACGGTAGTATCGAGGCCCATGAGCGGCACGGCCTATACCTCACCGGTCCCGAACCCGCAGCCGTAGAGAGCATTCACAGCGACTGCCTACCGCAGCTCCTGCATGCCGACCGACGGGGGCCAACCTGGGGCAGCGGCAGCGTGGGCAGCGGCACTGAGGGCTCGATTCGCTGGATGGCGACGCTGTGGCCGCAGGCACGGGAGTCCCTGTTTGCCGGCGCTGCCCTCGCCCTCGGCACCAACATCGACTGGTGGGGCGCTGAATGGCAACACAAAGCGCTGCTCGAGCCGTTGCTCGACCCCCGCACCCCGCTGCGCGACATGGGCCTGCTGCTGCTCGCCATCGGCCTCGGGGCCAAGGAGCCCGGCGAGCACCTGCTTGCTACGGACGCCGCTATCACCGCCATCGAAGACGGACGCCTCGGCAGTGACAACCTCGGGCGCGTGCTTAGCGAGTTGCTGCCCAAGAGCTTCGTGAAGCTCGGTCGCTACGCCAAGACCCTCGCCGCCGTCGCCGACGCTTCGAACGCCCACGCCGCAGTCGTGTTCCTCGCCCTTGACCACGCCCTGCCCACCGTGATGCAGCACCCCCCGCGCGACTACGGCAAGCTGCTCGAGCTGACAGAGCAGCTCGGGGTTCGCTTGAATGCCAGAGTGAGCGAGGACTGTAGACAGGCGCTCGCGTCGTTCAAGGGCTCTGCAAAGGCCAAGAAGACGGCAGCTCGCATTGGAGCCCGTTCGGCGGAGTGGAGTACCGAGATGCAGGCAGCCACGGCAGAGCTTGCGGGACTGCGGGCTGGGGCAGCGCTGGCGGTTGGGGCGGCGCTATGAACACCGACGAGGTGATGGCGTCGGCACCGCGACCGCCACCATCACCTACTCCTGCCCCTGACCGAGTCGCGCACGCCAGCGCCAGCCCCACCGCAGGACCGCACCAAGTGGACGAACAGCAGCCCCGCCATCATGACCAGGCCGAACCCGCGTACGCGGCCAGCCATCGAGCGGAAGTGGCCACACATTTCGAAGGGGCGAAGGTCCATGAACACCCGCATGCCTCGAGGCAGACTCCCGCAGCGGGCCCGCTGCTCGCCGAGCTGGGGCTAGCCGAGCCGTTGGAGAAGGGCGTGACCGACGTCACCCCCGACCCGAACCGTGATGCCCTCGGCCTTGGCAAACTGGAGGGCGACGGCGGGTTGGAACATCACACGTGCGGGCGTGGCGCTGAGGTCGGACCACGGAATCAAGAGGGGGCCGTGGGAATAGCTGAACCGCGTGAGGGGAACGAAGAGGACCCCATCGTCGCGTGGCTCCACCTTGCACCAGGGCTTGGCGTAGAACATGGGGCTGGTGAGTACCCGGACGGGCTCGGCAGCGGTCGTGGAAGCGTTCCCTGCGTCGTAGAAGCGACACAGCGTACGCCACCGAGAGATCCCCAAGACCGAGGGGATGACGAACGCGACCAGCCAGACGACCGCAAAGCCACCCATCAGTACCATGCCATTGTCCATGAACGCGTTCCTCCAAGCGGAGCCATCACATCCGTAGCATACAGAGGGCCCCGCCCTTTCCTGTCCGTGGCAGTAACAGGCAAAGGATGCGCTGGCCTCGGCTGTCGTCGGAAGCGTCTCCCTCCTGCCACTCGACGGGGCGCTGACGGCCATGGCGGCGTCGAACGGCCCGGGGTACGGTCCACCCCATGCAGACACCCACGCGCTCCGATCTCGCGATCGCCTTCGTGTTGGCGTTCACAACGTTCGCCGCTCCTGCGTGCATGCTCAGCCTGCGCCCCCTGGCGCCTTCTGTCGATGCCGAACTCGAAGACGCCGTCAGCCGTGGTTTCGATGGGATCATCGTCTACGTGGACCAACCGGGAGGGTCGTCGCTCCACAGTGCCGGCTGGAAGGACCGGGACGCCCAGGTTCCTGCAGACCCGGAGGACCTGTTCAAGATCGCGAGCATCAGCAAGCTGTACATAGCGGCCGCCACGACGCTCCTGGTCGCCGACGGCGAGCTCGACCTGGAGAGCACCCTCATCGAGATGGTGCCCGAGGTCGGCGGGAAGATCGACCACGCCGACGAGATCACCCTGCGAATGATGCTGCAGCACCGGAGCGGTCTCCCCGACTTCATCTACCTGCCGGGCTACACCAACGACCCCGAGGACTCCTACATGGAGACGGTGTCGTTGGTGTACGATCAACCTGCCGACTTCCCCCCAGACGCCAAGTACCGCTACTCGAACACGAACTTCCTACTGATCGGCGAGATCCTCGATCGGACGCTTGGCTATTCGCACCACGACTACATCTCGAGCAACATCCTCGACCCGCTGGGCCTCGAAGACACCTACAGCCTGTTCACCGAGGTCGATCCAGGCGACGTCATGAGCGGGTACCACATCGGGTACGGCCCAGACATGAAGACCCTCGAAGACCACACCCGCCCCGGGGGCTCGATGGTGGCCACGGCGTCAGACGTCGGGGTGTTCGTCCGCGCCCTCATCGACGGCTCGCTGTTCACCAATAAGGAGCAGGGCATCTACACCTCCGTCTACCCCTACGAACACACGGGATGGGTGATGGGGTACACGAGCATCGTCCGCTACCACCCCGACACCGACGCGGTCGTCGTGCAGTTCGTCAACACGAGCCGTGGCCCGCTGTTCTGGACCGAGCTGGAGCGGGTCTATGGCCGGGTCGTGGCGATCGTCGAGCGAGAGGCCCTGCGATGAAGAGAGCGACGACCTCCCTGACGCGCTGGCTCGTCGGGCTTCTGCTCGTGGTGCTGCCAGCGACGAGCCACGCGGAGGCACCCGACGAGTCAGGGCGCTTCGGCATCGCCTTGAACACAAGCTTCAATGGCGAGGTCTACCCGCTGCGGCTGGTGCCCACGGCGACCTATGCCACCGGGAGAAGCCAGTTCGAGGCAGGTGTCGGCATCCATCCGTTCATCCGTAAGGAGCAGCGCGTATGGAGTGGGGAGTTCAACTACAAGTACTATCCGAACACCACGGAACAGACCCTGAGTCCGTACCTCATCGGCCGCTTCTCCTATGTGAATAACGCTCTCGAGAGCTACTACCCGACGACCTACCACTACCTCTTCCTGAACGCTGGCTATGGTCTGGTGCTCAGCAGCAACGGCAGGTCGTATGTCGGCACGAACGTCACCGGTGGACTGTTCACCTACGCGCGCGCGTCCGAGAACCCCTACCCGGGCTTCGACAAGGATGGGCTGTTCGACAAGGTAGGACTCAACCTCGCATGTCAGTTCAACGTCGGGTACCGATTCTGAACCCGTCGGCGCAGCCTAGGGCAGCGCCTGATAGCTCACGCTGACTACATCCCCATGGGCCGGCTCCCGCGTGTTCAACACCACAGCCTGCTGCGTCTCGTCGTAGATGTAGTCGGCGTCGAGGCCTGCCGAGAGCAGGAACGGCGACGCTCCGCCGACCGACAGCTCCACGACCAGCGTGCCTTCTACCGGAACCTGAGCCAGGGGGAAGGTCGTGGTGGGCGGCGGCAGCAACACCTCTTGCAGCGCGAGGTAGTCAGCCTCGTCGACCTGGGAGATGTCGGCGATGGAGCCACCCGTCATCTGCGACAACTCCACGTAGGGCGTAGGGCGGGTCGAGTCGACGACCGAGTGCACGGCCGACATCTCGGGCGTGGCGGTGAGGTGATCGAACCACCAAGCCCACTCCTTTGTGGTGATGACGGGCGGGCCGTCGCCCTCGTCGTCGTCGTCGCTCACCACCACCACCTGCATCCAGGCGTCGGGCCGTCGGAAGCCCTTGTTGCTACCGGTGGCCGCGTCGCCGCCCAGGGCGGCGAAGACGGCGGACAGGCCCAGCTTGGCGCCGGAGCCATCCGTGCCGAGTAGCGCCAGCTCCCGGAACACCAGCTCGGGGTCGGGAGTGCTGGGCTCGATCCAGCGATGCCCACGGGCCTCCGACAACACACCCCATTGCGTCGCGTCATCCATGTCGGTGCTGATCACCCCCACATGGTAGTCGATGCCAGACGATACCAACGCCGAGAAGGCCTGAGAGAAGCCGTCGGCCAACACCGCCTGCGAGTCAGCCATCGAGCAGCTGTCGTCGACCGCGAACAGCAGGTCGACAGAGCGCTCCACCGAGAAGGTCTCAGCCACATCGACCAAGGGTACCCCCGTGTCGTTGGACGTGTCGCCCACCGACGTGTCGACCACACCCGTGGACAGGCTCTCCTCACCAGCGCCACCCGAGCACGCCACCAACCCCAAGACCCACCAGCGCATACCACCTCCGCCACCTGAGGATGCCCTCATGAACGCCGTGACGTCACGCTCCCGTGCCCAACGCGCGGCTCGGCTGCGAGGCGAGCTCTGCGAGCCAGGCCCGGAGGGCCGTTCGGCAGCCGCTGCCGCCGTTAGGCGGCGGGCGCTGCCTTGGACCCGGCACACACAGCGCAACGCTTAGCGCTGAGCTCGACCACAACGACGTCGCTGCATACAACGACCACGCAGCACGCGAGCAACGACAAGCAGACGCCACTCAGCCGACTTGCGGGCACTCCCGACTCGACCTGGTTGGACCTCGAGGAAGCGCGGCGGGGTGCCCTGCAGAACCTCACCGATGGGCACCGCACCACGCTGAGACTGACGACGACGCCCGAGCCAAGCACGTGCTCCTTGAACCGCAGCGCTCCGAGGAGAGCACAGTAGGAGAGCTCCACCACTGCTTCGCACCATTGTGGTTGGCCTTCGGCCCCGCCCGTTACCGAACCCGGATTGCCCAGCGCCCCCGACTCGGCGATCGCCCAGTGAGTACCTCACGGCGCCTGACCTCGAGACTGCTTGCGGTTTTCACGGCCCATGGCCACTTGCAGGCGCAAGGAAAGGCAAGTATCGTTCGGCAAGCAGCGAAGGGAAGAGAATGTTCAACCCACCACCCTGGCCGTCCCTCCTCGCGACAGCCGTAGGCACGGCGGCCGCTTTGAGCCTGCTCCCGGCCAGGCCAGCCGCCGCGATTGAGTGCAGCCCGGTGGGCGGGCCTGTCATCAACAACAGCCCCTGCTGCCCCATCTTCACCAGGACGTACGCCAACAGCGTGCCCGACCCGCCGGCGCTGCCAGCCGACACGGGCCTTGCGCTGGACGACCCAGGTGAGTTTCTCGTGCCGTTCGAGTGCACGAACCGCAAGGCAAGTGACGCCAGCTGCGACCCCAACATCGCGCTGGTGCCAGACGGAATGCGGGAGCAGGGCAAGCTCTTCTTCTGGCTGCCCGGCCTCTACAACGGGCCCGACAACAACCGACACATCCTCTACATGGCCGCCTATGCGGGCTTCGACGTGCTCTCCGTCAGCTGGGACACTCAGAGCGCCGCCTTCAGCCGCTGCACGCCGAATGAAACCACGCTCACCTTCGGCGGCGTGTGCGACCCCGACGACGACTGCGCAGACATCCTGCACGAGGAGATGTGGACCGGCGTCGACGACCCCGCGACACCACACGACACCACGGAGTCGCACCCCTCCGCACCCCAGGACTGGGAAGCGGGCTACACCGGGCGCTACTGGTCGAGCATCGAGCGCCGAGCCACCCGGGCGCTGCAGGCGCTCGACGAGGCCGACACCAACGACGACCACCACTGGGCCGACTACTGCGAGCCCGACGACACCTACGGCTCCAGGCTCACCTACGAGGATGTCGTCATGGCCGGGGGCTCCATGGGGGGCTCCCAAGCCCAGTGGCTCTACTACACCCGGTCGGTCGAAGCCCTGGAAGACCACATCGCGGAGCACGGCGATCCTGCCGATACTGGGCTTCCCCAGACGCCGCCACCACCGGTGGCCGTGCACGGGCTTTGGGGCGCCGAGCTGTTCGGCGACTTCTGCGATGTACCGACCGACCTGAGCGACGGACGGCCGACGCCCTACTACTACGAGGTCTGGGACGACGATGACCACGCCGACGGCACCCTGCGACCGATTCCCATCGGCAAGACGTTCATCGCCATCCACACCTCCACCCCCAACTGGCCCAACCAGAGCCACACCCATCCCGACTACGAAGACCTGCCGCTCACCTTCGAGCCGCTCGGCGTGGGCGACGAGAACCGCGTGTGGAGCTACGAAGACACCGGCCAGGTGACCCTCGGTACCGACACCATCCTGCTGACCGATCAGGAGCCTGCCAACAACAAGGGCCTGCATGCGTCCATGATGAGCGACGAAGCGCTGCCGAACGCACTACTCAATGGCTTTGATGAACCCCCGGGTGCCGATACCGAAGACGTCTATCTCTTCGACGGCTATGTCGAGGGCCTGTGCAGCGTCGGGGTCTTCGATGACTAGCGCGACCGCGTTGACGGCCCTGCTCTGCACCGCCCACGCCCAGCAACCCACCAGCTCGCCACCGCTGGTGACACCGATCGACTCACAACCTAGGCGGCTGTTCGTCCAAGGCCCGCAACCCACCATCCTCATTCAGGTCAGTGGCGGTTCGCTCCTGTTCATCTCATGGCCTCAGTTGGAGGAGATCAACCACATCGAGCTGGTCTCTGACCCGCAAGGGGACGCGATGTTGCCCGAGCCGGGCCAGCAAGACCGACTGGTCGGCCACCAATCCGTCGACCAGACCGTGATGGACTACCTCACGCTCGAGGTGCTGGCGGAGAGCGTGACGTCCGACCTCCTCTCCCTCGCCCCCGACGTCGACGGCGACGGCCGCGACGACCTCCTCCACCAAGACCAGCTCGTCCTCACCCACCCCGGCGACTTCCAGGTCCTCCAGCATCCTGGCT
>CBDUIC010000069.1:0-41777 GCA_965367245.1 uncultured bacterium
ACCACCTCCGGAGCCCGAGCCCGAGCCCGAGCCCAAGAAGAAGCGTGGCCTGTTCGGCCGAAAGAACAAGAAGTGAGCCCGGGTCGCTAGCGCAGCTCCGACTCGAGGTCGGCGAAGCGCGTCGCCAGCGCCTTCACGAAGCGCCCCATCCACGAGTTCAGGCCGAGGCCTTCCTCCAGCGTCGACCGGTCGACCACGAACAACTCGACGTCATCGATGGCGGTGATGGTCGCCGTGCGGCTTCGCTCCGCGAGGATGGCCAGCTCGCCGAAGACGTCGCCGGGGCCGAGCTCGCGGATCACCCCAGAGGCCAGCGTCGATACCTCGCATCGCCCCGACTTGATGACGTACGCCTCGCTGCCCGCGTCGCCCTCCCGCACCACCGGCGACCCAGCGGCGACCCGGCGTGTCGGGAGAGCCCACGCACCGCGCAGGAAGGCCTCGAGGTCGCGACGGAAGGACCGAACGCTGTCGTGCCGGTCTTCGGGGTCGACGCTCAGCGCCTTGCGGCACACCCTCACCAAGGCGGCGGGCAGCCGGGGGTCGTCGACCACCTGCTCGGGAGGCTGGATGCGGCCATACAGCGCCACCGTCATCCGTGCGATGGGCGCCTTGCCGTGGTGCGGCGCACGACCCGTCAGCACGTAGTACAGCAAGCCGCCGAGGCAGTAGATGTCGGCGCGCTCGTCGACCGAGTCGGGGGCCTCGATCTGCTCGGGGGCCATGTAGGAAGGCGTGCCGAGGGTCGTGTCGGCAGGCTCGTCGGGCACCCTGCGGTCGTCGAGGCGCATCGCGATGCCCCAGTCGACCACGTACACCTCACCAAACTCGCCGATCATGATGTTCGAGGGCTTCAGGTCGCGATGCACCACCCCCCGATGATGGGCGTAGGCGATGGCATCGCACACCCGCAGCAGCACCTCCAGCGTCGTCGCCAGCGTCTCGGGGTCGAGGCGATCGGCCCCCTGGTCCTTGATGAGCTGCGCGAGGGTCTGCCCCTCGATGAGCTTCATCGTCATGTAGTCGCTGCCCGACTCCTGCCCGTACTCGTAGACCGGCACGATGTGGGGATGCTCCAGGGTGCCGGTGATCCGCGCCTCGTCGAGGAAGCGCTCCCGCGCGGTGTCTGGGTCGCCACGCGGCGCGAGGACCTTCAGCGCCGTCTCCCTCTGCAGCAGCGGGTCGAAGGCCCGCCGCACCACCGACATCCCCCCACGGCCCAGCTCTCCACGGTCTTCGTGACGACTCATGACTGCCCTCCTGCCAGCCGCCGAGCCAGCTCTGCGGCCGACTGCACGCGCTCGTCGGGCTGCTTGACGATCAGCTGGTCGATGACCGAGGTGAGCCAGGCCGGCGCGTCGCAGCGGCTCGCCAGGGGATCGGGCTGGGTGAGCAGGTGGTGGCGCATCAGCTGGAACCCCTGTCCGGTGAACGGAAGCGCCCCACAGGCCAGCTCGTAGAGCATCAAGCCCAGCGCATACAGGTCGGAGCGGTGGTCGATGTCGCCGGTGGTGATGTACTCGGGCGCCATGAACGCCGGCGTGCCCAGCCGAAGCCCCTGGGCGGTCATGCGTGCGCCACGGGGAGAGTTGGGGTTGATGCCTACGGCCAGCCCGAAGTCCATCAGCCGAACCCGCTCACCCGAGGCATCCCGGAGCAGCATGACGTTCTCCGGCTTCAGATCTCGGTGGACCAGACCTGCCGCGTGGGCAGCCGCCAGGGCCTCGGCCATCTGCCGGCCCAGCCGCGCCACCCGCTCGGGTGGCAGAGGCGCCTCCTGAGCCGCCACCTGGCCCAGCGTGCGCCCACGCAGGAACTCCATCACCAAGAACAGCGTGCCCTCGTCGTCACCGTGGTCGAGCACGCCGACGATGCCAGGGTGATGCACGGCCTCGGTGGTGTCGATCTCCCGCTCGAAGCGGGCCCGAACCTCACTGTCGCGCACCAGATCGTCGTGCACGAGCTTCACGGCGACCTCGGCGCCGTCGGCGAGGCGCTCGGCCAGGAAGACGGTGCCCATGGAGCCCCGGCCAATGGTTCGGCCGAGGCGGTAGCGACCTGCGAGAACGCGTCCTTCGCTCATGGCGCACCATAGCAGGCCACAAGCCCTCCGACGGGCGGCTTCCCGCCCCTGGCTAGCCAGCCAGGGACGGGGTGCCCTCCGCATGCTCCGGTTCGAGCTGCTCGAGCCAGGAGCGGCCCGACAGCCGGACCCACACCACGGCGGTGAGGCACAGCAGCTCGGTCGCCAAGCCTCCCCAGGCGCCCACGACGCCCATGTCGAGGCCCACCGACAGCCACCACGCCACGGGCAGCTTCACCAGCCACGCCATGCCCACGCTCAGCCACAGCACGAAGCGGGTGTCGCCCGCCCCGCCCAGGGCACCCAGCCCGACCACCGCCAGGGCATCGAACACCTGCACCGCCGCGTACAGCAGCAGCACCTGGCGAGCGAGTGCCTGCACGGCCGGCTCGGCCCCGAACACCCCGGTGAGCAGGTCGGGCACAGCGACGAAGACCACCGCCATGACCGCCATGATGCCGACCCCCTGCACGGCCGCCAGTCGCACCGCGCGACGCGCCCGCCCGGGACGCCCCGCACCCAGCGCCTGACCGACCAGCACCCCTGCCGCCTGCCCCAGAGCGAGGCACGGCAAGAAGGTGACCAGGATGATCCGCACCACCACCACGTGGGCCGCGAGGTGCACGTCGCCAGCATGCGCGAGGAGCGCCGCGAAGACCGTGAAGCTGCCCACGTCGAGGGTGTACTGGACTCCCTGGGGTGCCCCGACCCGAGCCACTGCGCGCACCAGCGGCCCCGATGGCCCATGGGGCCGCCGAAGCACCGGCCGCCACGCAGCGACAGCCAGCACCAGCACGCCCACGCCCATGCCGAGCACCGTCGCGAGAGCAGCCCCACCCACGCCCATGGCTGGGACGGGACCGAGCCCGAAGATGAACAACGGGTCGAGCGCCACGTTCACCGCGTTGCCCGCCACGTTGGCCACCATCGGCACCCGGGTCTGCCCGCGGCCCTGGAACCACGCGGTCAGCGCCGTCGACAGGAACAGCACCGGCGCACCGAGCACCCGGATCCGCACGTAGTCGGACCCCAGGTCGGCCACCTCGGGACTCGCCCCCAGCAGCGGCAGCCCCGCCGCGGCCAGCGGGGCGAGGGCAGCCACGACCACCCCCATCGCCAGCGCCAGCCACAGGCCCTGCCACGCCACACGACGCGCGGTCGCCAGCCGGCCCTGCCCCACGGCGTGGGCCACCCGGACCCGCACCCCGCCCAACAACCCGTTGGGGAAGGCCGCGCTCAGGTGGACCAGGCACGCCGCCACCCCCACCGCAGCCAGCGGCTCGGTGCCGAGCTGCCCCACGAACAGCGTGTCGACCACGCTCATCGCGCTGTAGCTCAGCATCGACACCATGATGGGCCATGCAAGACGCCACACCGAACGATGATGCAAGGGTTCCGAACTCGAAGCCGTTGGGTGCGATGCCATCACCCACCTCCAGACAGATGCCTTCATCTGTAAGAGGACCCTGTTTGCATAGCAAACAACTTATTATCTATGCAAAATATGGATCCGCCACCGGCTAGGATGGCGCATGCGCTCCCCCGGCTGGCCTGCCGCCCTTCACGACGAGCTGATGCACTGGCACCGCGAGGACGCCGAGGGCGGCGTGCGCTTCGGCTCGGGCCAGCACCAGCTCACCGCCCTGCCTCCCGGCGACGGCCAGCCCGACGCGGCCTGGCGTCACGTCGGCGCGCCGCTCCCCGAGGTCCTCAAGGCCGTGTGGCGCTACCACGACGGCATCGGGGTCACCGGCGACGCGCGCGCGCCCGTGGTGGCCCCCGCCTTGTGGCCGGCGTCGGCCGCAAGGCCTCTGTCTGCCACCGTGCGCTTCGGGGAGAACGACATCCTGTTCGAGCCCGCCGCGTGGTGGTGGGTCGTGGCCCTGCCTGACGGGGGTTGGTGCATCGACGGAGCGGGGCGCGTCGCCCGGTGGCATCCGCAGAGCCACCAGCTCGGCCCACCTCTCGAGGTCGAGGCGATGTGGAAGAGCCTGGCCGCCGCGTGGGCGGCCCTGCGCGCCTAGGCGTACAGGGCGTTGCGTGCGCGGGTGGCGCGCAGAGCGCCGGGCACCGCGAAGGGAGCGACCAGCGCGGCCGCCGCCGAGGTGAGGGCGCCCACCACGACCAGCGGCGAGAAGAACAGCATCGACACCGACAGCACGGCCCACACCATCGTCGTCAGCGCCATCACCGCCGCGGTCGGGACGGCCAGCATGGAGGCCCAGCTACGCCCCTTGATGACGAAAGGGGCCACCAGCACCGACACCGACCCGAGGGTGAGCAGCATCGAAGCAGCCGCCAGCATGCCCCAGGACAGCTCGAAGAAGGCCAGGAGCTGCAGGCCGGAGCCCGACACGAAGAAGCCTGCGGCACCGAGGGTGAAGCCCGCCAGCTTCACAGCCAGGTTGGGCACCGCGTCGCGGAAGTCGATGGCTTCGGCCGCCGAGGCGGCGGGGGCGGAGTAGGCGTTCATGGGGTCCTCCGTGGTCATGAAGGAGATGTAGAACGCCTGGGCCCGCCCGTCGTGTTTCACGATGTGTCGCGACGTGACGCCCGCATCAGCTGCCGGCGAGGGCCCCGCGCACCAGCTGGTTTGCCAGCTTGCCGTCGAGCTCTCCACGGTGGTGCTTCATCAGGTGCCCCATGACCTTGCCCATGTCGGACGGGGCCGCGGCGCCGGTGGCTTCGACAGCCTCGGCCACCCAGACCTTCGTGGTCGCTTCGTCGGCGAGGGTGGGCAGCCACCGCTCGATGACCTCCAGCTCCGCCTGCTCAGCCGCCGCCATGTCGTCGCGCCCGGCATCCGAGTAGGCCTCGATGGACTCCCTTCGCTGCTTGCCCAGACGCGTGAGCACCTGGATGGCGGCCGCGTCGGCCAGCGTGTCGCTGCCATCCGCCTTCATGGCCTCCAGGAACGCTGCCCGGATGTTGCGCAGGGCGGCCGTGAGCGGCTTGTCGCGGGCGCGCATCGCGTCTTTCATGCCTGCGGAGACTTCGTCGATGATGGCCATGGAGCCCTCCAGAGAGGGGGGCCCTATCGCGCCCCGGTCGCCCACACGACCCCCTCGCTGGAGGGGCGAGCCACGAGAGCGTCGGCACCGGGCCCGTTGGGACCACGGAACGGCGCCGCCAGGGCCTCCGCCACCTGCAGGGTCGGGCCGCCCTCCGGCACGAACGCCGCCAGGGTGCTGCCTGAGCCACTCACGAAGGCGCCCAGCGCCCCCGCTGCGAGAGCCGCGTCGAAGGCCTGCTCGACCGGCCCGATGAGCTCGGCGCGCCACCGCTGATGCAGGCGATCGTGCAGCCCATACCGCAGTGCTTTCGCATCGCCCCGCAGCAAGCCCGTCAGCAGGAAGGCCAGCCTCCCCAGGTTGAACACCGCATCGTCATGGGGCACCTGTGTCGGCAGGATCTTCCGAGCCGCTGCCGTCGACACCTCGAGCCGGGGCACCGCCAGCGCGACCTCCAGAGCGGGGGCCGGCCAGGTTCGGTGCATCACCGCTTCCCCGTCGAAGGCCACCACGGCCAGGCCGCCGAGCAGCGCCGGGGCGACGTTGTCGGGATGCCCCTCGCCCTGGGCCAGGAAGGCCAGCTGCTCCGTCGGATCGGCCTGCGCCCCGCCGAGCTGCAGCGCCGCGATCAGCCCCGCGACCCGCGCCGTAGCCGACGACCCCAGCCCCCTGGCCCGTGGCACGCGCTCGGTCTGTGTGACGTGGAGCCCCGGGAGGACCCCGCCCCAGCGCGCCGCCGCCTCCCGCGCGGTGCGCAGCGCGAGGTGGCTGTCCGGATCCACCGCCTGCCCCTCCGCGGACCAGCCCGGCGCCACCGAGAAGTGAAAGCGATTGCGAAGGTCGAGGGCGAGGCCGAGGGTGTCGTAGCCCGGACCCAGGTTCGAAAGGGTCGCCGGAACGTCGACGGTGAGCGTCGTCATGAGGCAGCTCCTGGCTGGGTCCCATAGCCGATCGTAGCGCCGCGACCGTGAACACGGTGGCGTCGAGCCGCACAGAGCAGGTGCATCGGACCGCCGGGCCAGCTACGGGGCGGCTCGACCAACCCTACCCTCAACCGACTCTTTGTACCGGAAGCCCCTCGACCACGCCCCCAACGTCGGCACTACGACGTTGCCTTGGTCGACCGATCCTGCGAATATGCGCTCCGGCGCGCCGGGTCTCTCCCGGCTTCCGACACACAGCATCCTGCCCGAGATCGGCCTCGGAGGCGCGAGAACATGAATTCCAAGAGCCATTTCCACAGCCTGTGCGCACTAGCCGCGCTGGTCCTCGGCACCACCACCGCGCACGCCGCCGATGGATCGCCCTCCTTCGGTGCGGCGGCTGGCGGCTACTTCGCCGACGAGCTCCAGGCGATCGGCTCCGCCTTCAGCGTCCATGCCCGCGGCGGCTACTGGATCAACCCCACCATCGGCTTCGAGCTCGATCTGGGGTTCATGCCCGCCGGCCAGACGCAGGTGGGCACGCCTGAGTTCCTCCCCTACTTCGGCATGACGCCCCGCTTGAACATGACGGGCCGCGTCTTCGAAGACAAGCCGCTGCAGATCCTGCTCACGGCGGGCATCGGCGGCATCTTCAAGAACATCGACGACCCCGACGACACGCTGGGCCTGCCCACCACCGGGATGGATGTCGACGTACTCGGGGCGGCCGGCCCCGGCTTCTTCGTGCCCCTGGGCACGTCGGGTCTCGGCCTGCGCGCCGACTTCAACTGGCTGCTGAACATCGGCTCGGAGAACTGGCAGAACCGCGGCGACATGTTCCTCGACTACGAGCTCACCGGTGGTCTGCACTACCTTCCCGGCGGCCCGAAAGACTCCGACAAAGACGGCATCATCGACGACGACGATCAGTGTGTCGACGAGCCGGAAGACATCGACGAGTTCAAGGACGAAGACGGCTGCCCCGACACCGACAACGACGGTGACGGCGTGGTCGACGTAGACGACAGCTGCCCCATCGACGCCGAGGATCTCGACGGATTCGAAGACACCGACGGCTGCCCCGAGACCGACAACGACGACGACGGCATCATCGACGGCGACGACAGCTGCCCCGACGACGCTGGCCCCGAGGCGACCAACGGCTGCCCCGACAGCGACGAAGACGGCCTCGCCGACAACGACGAGCGCGAGGAATGCCCCAACGAGGCGGGCCCCGCCGAGTCCTTCGGCTGCCCCGACGCCGACGAAGACCTCGTCCCTGATCACCGCGACGACTGCCCCGACGAGAAGGCCAACGAGGGCATCAACCCCCTCCGGTCCGACGGCTGCCCCGCGCTGGCCTACGTCTCCGACGGCGCCATCCGCATCACCGAGAAGGTGCAGTTCGCCACCGGCTCCGCCACGATCAAGAGCGACAGCCACGAGCTGCTCGACGGCGTCGCCAAGCTGCTCGAGAAGTACAAGGGCATCAAGGAAGTCGAGGTCGCCGGTCACACCGACAGCCAGGGCAACGACGAGAAGAACCTCACGCTGTCCCAGGCCCGCGCCGACGCCGTGGTGGCCTACCTCGTCGAGAAGGGCATCAAGGCGGGCCGGCTCAACGCCAAGGGCTACGGTGAGACCGTGCCCGTCGGCGACAACGACACCAAGGAAGGCCGCGACCAGAACCGGCGTGTCGAGTTCACCATCTCCGCCGACGACGTGGGCAAGAAGGCCAAGCAGAAGCTCAAGAAGAGCGGCAAGGTCGACGGTGAAGACGAAATGAAGGGCGAGGAAGAGGCAGCCCCGGAAGAGGAAGCCGCTCCCGCCGAGGAGGCCGAGGACAAGGCCGCTCCCGCCGAGGAAGCCAAGGAAGAGGCTGCTCCCGCCGACGAAGCCGAAGACAAGGCTGCTCCCGCTGACAAGGCGGAAGACAAGGCAGAGAAGACCGAGTAGTCGGCGCTTCCGTCGACCGACCGCGCCCGTCCGGCCTCGCCGGGCGGGCGCTCGACGTCGAGCACCTCACGGGCGAGGCGGATAGGCGCATCCATGCTTCCTCTCGTGCTGTTGCTGGCCTGCAGGCCCAGCCCCCCGAGCCTGACGCTCACCAAGCCCGCCACCTCCGCCGACGACCTCGTCGTCGAGCCCCCGCCCGAGGTAGGCGAGCACTTCACCTACCGGTGGGCTGTCGACGACACGGTGCAGCCCGATCTGCTCGACCGCACCGTCCCCGCGTCCCGCACCGAGCGGGGGGAGCGGTGGTCGGTGGAGGTCGTGCGTGTACAGGGCCGGCGTCGGTCGAAGCCCGTGCAGCGGTCCACCCGCATCCTCAACGGTCCCCCTTCCGTGGAGGCGCGCATCGTCCACACCACCGACGGGCTACTGGCAGTGCCCATCACGACCGATCCCGACGGCGATGCCGTCGCCCTCGACGCCAGCTGGGTGCGAGACGGAACCGTCCGCAGCCGGGTCCTCACGGTCGGCTGGCCGCTGCTGGAGACGGGCCAGGAGTGGCTGCTCACCTTGGTGCCCGACGACGGCGAGGTCACCGGCGAGCCCGTCGAGATCGCCTACACCGTCGGCGAGTTGCCAGCTCGCCTCGACGCAGCCGCCATCGAGCCCGACCCCCTGACAGCCCTCGACGAGGCCACCCTGCAGCTGTTCCCGGAGCCCGCCGGGGGTGTGGTGGAGGCCACCTGGTTCGCTGACGGCGTGCATGTGCACACCGGCGCGTCCCTTCCCCGCTTCACCGTCTCGCGAGGGCAGAGCGTCTACGCCGAGGTCATCGTCGACGCGGCGGGTATCGTCGTGGGGCCCACGGTCACCCCGGCCGTGCGCGTCGCCAACACCCCTCCGCAGATCGACGACGCGCTCATCGTGCCCGAGGTCCTCACCGAGGCGCTGGCAGCCAGCTGCACCGTCGAGGGCTGGCTCGATGCCGACGGCGACCCCGAGGGCGTGCGGGCCCAGTGGTACGTCAACGAAGTCCTCACCCACGTCGGATTGGCCCTGGGGGGATCCGACTATGACCGCGGCGACTCCGTGCGCTGCCTGGCCTTCCCCACCGACGGAGAGTCGGAGGGGGAGCCCCAGTGGTCGCAGACCGTGGAGATCGGCAACGTGGCCCCCGCGCTGTCAGCCCTCGTGCTCGAGCCGGCCGCGCCCGTCACCGGCGACCCGGTGCATGCCTTGGCCGAGGGAGCGTTCGACCTCGACGGGGATGCCGTCGACGTCGCTATCGACTGGTTCGTCGACGGCCTGTTCGTCGGCAGCGGCGAGATCCTCCCGGTGAGCGTGATCCGTGGGCAGCTGCTCGAGGCCACCGCCGTGCCCGACGACGGGCTCGACGAAGGCGAGGAGGTCTACGCCATCGCCACCGAGGTAGGCAATGCCGGGCCCCAGGTCGTCGACGCCGCCTACCTGCCCGATCCGCCCCGCGCGGGCCAGCCCCTGCGCCTCGATGTCACCTTCTCCGATGCCGAGGGCGACCTCGTACAGAGCACGCGGGTCCGCTGGTTCGTCGACGGCACGGAGCTCGTCGCCGACGAAGTGCCCGGCGCCGACCTGACGGCAGGGATCGATGTGTATGCCCAGGTGCAGGGCAACGACGGGCTCGACTCCGGCCCGCGCGTCACCCTGCCCACCGTCACCGTGGCGCCCTGACCGTCAACACAGCCGATTCAGCCCGTTGAGCGCCGCCACCCGGTAGGCCTCGGCCATCGTCGGGTAGTTGAAGGTGGTGTTGACGAAGTACATCAGCGAGTTCGCCTCCCCCTCCTGGGCCATGATGGCCTGGCCGATGTGCACGATCTCACTAGCCTCGTAGCCAAAGCAGTGGATGCCCAGCAGCTGCAGCGTCTCGCGGTGGAACAGCAGCTTGAGCATCCCCACCCGCTGACCGGCGATCTGTGCGCGGGCCAGCGACCGGAACAGGCTGTGCCCCACCTCGTAGGGCACCCCATCTGCGGTGAGCTCGCGCTCGGTGCGCCCGACCGAGCTGATCTCCGGGTCGGTGTAGATGCCGGTGGGAATGTCGGAGACCAGCCGCTCCTCCCCCCCCACGCCCAGGATGTGGCCCGCCGCGAACCGGCCCTGGTCGTAGCTGGCCGACGCGAGCCCCGGCGAGCCCACCACGTCGCCGACGGCGTAGATGTGGGGCACCGGAGTGCGGAAGTGCTCGTCGACATCGAGCTGATCGCGGCGGTTGGCGGTGATGCCCGCCTTGTCGAGCTGCAGCCGATCGGTGTTGCCGGTGCGCCCCTGGGCCCACAGCAGCACGTCGGAGCGGATGCGCTTGCCCGACGCGAGGTGCAGCATCACGCAGTCGTCGCCTGCCTCCACGCGGGAGAACTGCTCGTCGTGCCGGATCATCACGCCCTGGTCGCGCAGGTGGTAGGCCAGCGCATCGATGATCTCGTCGTCGAGGAACGACAGCAGCTTCGACCGCCCGTTGATCAGCTGCACCTTCACGCCCATGTTGCGGAAGATCGACGCATACTCGCAGCCGATCACCCCCGCGCCATAGATGGTGATCTCCCGTGGGGTCTCGGGCAGCGACAGGATGGTGTCGGAGTCGCGCACCCGAGGGTGGCCGAAGGGGATCTCGGCGGGCCGGTAGGGGCGACATCCGGTCGCAATGACGATGTGCGCGGCCTCGAGGTGGCGCACCGACCCGTCGTCTCCCTCGACCTCGACGAGGTGCGGCCCGACGAAGCGCCCCACGCCGTGGATGATCTCGACGTGGTTGCGCAGGTAGAAGTCGCGCCGCATCTGCACCTGCCGGCCGATCACCGACGAGGCGGCGTTGAGCAGCTTGGGGAAGGTGATGTCGGCCTGGTGGCCCAGCGCGGCGAACAGCGGATTGCGCCGCATCGTGACCAGCTCGCTCACCGACTGGCGCAGCGCCTTGCTGGGGATGGTGCCGACGTGGGTGCAGGCGCCCCCCACCTCAGCGCGCTTCTCCACCACCACCACCTTCTTGCCCGCCTTGGCCAGACGCATCGCCGCGCCCTCTCCGCCAGGGCCCGTACCGATCACCACCGCATCCACCCGCTCGGGCCGGCTCGCCATCGACATCAGGACACCACCGCGGTGCTGGCTTCCACCACGCCATCGCTGGGCTGGGCCCTGCCGCCGAGGTGCTCGGCGAGGAAGGCCTCGGTCACGGCGTAGAAGGCCTGCCGGTTGGTGTCGCCGGAGAAGCCATGGCCCTCATCGGGGAACAGCACGTAGGTGACCGGGATGTCGCGGGCGTGCATGGCCTCGACGATCTGATCGCTCTCCGACTGCTTGACGCGGGGGTCGTTGGCGCCCTGCGCGATGAGCAGCGGCCGCACGATGGCGTCGACCTTCGACAGCGGGGACCGGGCCCACAGGGCGGCGCGCCCCTCCTCGGTAGTGTGGGTGCCGACCCGCGAGGTGAACTGCGCGATGGCCGGCGCCCAGTACGGCGGGATGGTCTCGAGCAGGGTGATGATGTTGCTGGGCCCGACGATGTCGACCCCGCAGGCGAACACCTCGGGGGTGAAGGTGAGCCCCACAAGCGTCGCGTAGCCGCCGTACGAGCCCCCCATGATCGCGACCTTGTCGCGCTGCGCGATGCCCTGCTCGACCGCCCAGTCGACCGCATCGAGCAGATCGTCGTGCATCTTGCCGGCCCACTCGTAGTTGCCGGCGTTGATGAACCGCTTGCCGAAGCCCGTGGAGCCCCGGAAGTTGACCGACAGCACCGCGTAGCCACGGTTGGCCAGCATCTGGTGCTGCGGCTCGTAGCCCGAGTGATCGCGCGCCCAGGGGCCACCGTGGACCAGCAGCACCATGGGCAGCGGCTCCGGCGGCCGCCCTCCCTCGTCGAGCCAGCGTGGCAGCGACAGATACGACACCAGCGTCAGCCCATCCCGTGCCGGGATCTCCACCGGGTGCCGCTGCGTGAGGGGGACCGTGCTGAGCGCGGGAGCGTGGTCCCACAGGTGGGTCACTGTTTCGGCATCACGGTCGTACAGCGCATAGCGCACCGGACCGGCCGAGTTGCTCCAGGCACACACCCAGCGCCGATCGTCGGCCGTGCGGGCCACCACGTCGAGGGCGCCTTCGGCCCAGCCCAGCAGCCGATCGACGTCGGGCTGCACCGACGGGTCGAGCACCTCGATGCGGGGAGCGAGGTAGTCGGTCACCGCTGCCTCGATCCGCCCCGTGGTCGGGTGGACCCAGGCATCCGACAGGTCGGCGCGGGGGTCTTCGAACAGCACCTCAGTGCTCCCGGTGGCCATGTCGAGGGCCACCAACGCGCCGGTGTCGCGGCCGCGGGAGTCGAGCAGGTACAGCGTGGCGCCGTCGGCGGTGAAGCCCAGCGGCGCCGTCGTGGCACTGTCTTCCGGCCCGATCTGCAGGAAGGGGGTGGGCTCGTCGCCGTCGAGGCGCATCGCCACCACCCCGCCGTCGGGCTGCATGGCGAGCCCGAGCCGGGGCTGCAGCTCATGGTCGAACACCCCCCCCACGAAGCCGGGGTTTTCTTGGAGCAGCGTGCGCTCGCCGGTCTCCACGTGCACCCGATACCAGTCGTGCAGCTGCGGGTTGCGGTCGTTCACGCCGAGCACCACGTAGGCAGGGTGCTGGGCGCTGTCGTGGAGCATCTGGCCCTGCACCGCGTCGCCGGGGGTGAGGTCGCGCACCTCGCCGGTCGCGGGATCCGCGGCGAACACGTGCCAGTTCTCGTCGCCGCCGGCATCCTGCAGGTAGAGCACCCGGGTGGAGGACCTCGCCCACCGGTGCATCCGGATGTCGCGCTCGGTGTCGGCGGTGATCGCCTTCGCCGCCGCCAGGTCGTCGACCGGGGCCACGAACACGTTCTTCACGCCGTCGACGGGGGCAAGCCACGACACCCAGCGCCCATCGGGACTGATGCGGGTCTGCACCCGCTCCGGGTTGCCGAACAGCAGCTCACGGTCGACCAATACATCCACGCACACCTCCGGCAAGGGGGCCCTCTATCGCGACGCGCGACCGCGCACGCGCTCCGACAGCTGCGGAAAGCCTGCTTGTTCGGCGTCGTCGGCGAGGCGGGCCGCCAACCACGCGATCGTGGGGTGGTCGCCTCCTGGTCGCAGCTCCCAGCGCGCCACCGCCTCGTGCACCGCGGGCCACCGGCGCACCCGGGCCTCCGCGATGGCCAGGCACAGCTCACACAGCGGACGCAGCCGAGCGCGGGTCGGCACGTGCTGGGCGGCGTGCCGGGCCGCGGTGGCGCCCTCTGCCGGGTCGTTGGGCCCCACGGCGACCGAGGCGAGCAAGCGCGCCCGCGACGCATCGGCTCCGGTGGAGGCCTGCACGGCCCCGCCCTCCTCCAGCCACCCTGCCGCTGCCTCCTCCTCGCGGAGCAAGGCCACTTCCCCGCGCAGCGCCAGCAGGCCACCCCACAGCACCCGCTCGCTCGCGAGCTCCTCGGCCATCGCGAGCGCCTCGTCGAGGGCCAGCGCGGCGCGGTCCAGGCGCCCGCTGGACAGCTCCATCGCCCCCTGGCGCAGTCGGACCGAGGCCTGGTCGACCGCCGAGCCCTCGTAGCAGTCCAGTGCCTCCCGCAGGCAGGCCCCTGCCTCCTCCTGCAGGTCGGCCCCCTCCGCCCAGCGCGCACGCGCCAGCAGCACATCGCCCACCGCCCTGGGCTCGCCCAGCTGACGCACCACGGGCTCTAGGCGCATCAGGGCACGCCGCGCCTCCTCGGGAGAGCCCATCGCGACGAACACGTCGTGCTCCACCCGGATCGCCCGAGCCAGGTGCTCTTGCCACCGGGGATGCTCGGCGGGGTCGGCCTCCACGCCGTGGTTCACGACCGCCTGCTGGGCCCACCGCGACCACCGCAGCGCCTCAGGACGCTCCTTGGCGGCGAGATGCACCTCGGCGCGGGTCACCAACAGGGCCAGTGACACCAAGCTCGTCGGCGGCAGCGCCGCCTCGTTGGCGGCCTCCTCCGCGACCAGCAGCACCTGCAGCGCGTCGGTGGGTCGGCGCCTCGCCCGCTCGACCACCGCCTCCAGCAGGGGCCCGATCGCGCCCTCCGGCTCCCCGGCCCGCAGCAGGTGCAGACCCAGCCGCGCGCCGTCGCCGACCTGATGCAGCAGCAGCGCATGGGCGCAGGCATGGTGCAGCCACTGGGTGCGGCCCATCTCCCGAGACTGGCGCTCCAGCGCCTCCACCAGCAGCCCGTGGGTGAACGTGAACCGCTCCCCGTCGGAGCGAAGGAGCCCTGCCGCCACCAGCCCCTCCACCAGGGCCTGCCGGCGCGCCAGCCCCTCGGCCTCCCAGCCGAAGCCCTCCCCCTCGGGGTCGTCGCAGGCCGTGTGCCACACGCCTTCCTCGAAGCTACGCCCGAGGACCGACGCGACGTGGAGGTCCCAGCCCGCAGCAGGCTCCAGCGGGGCCAGCACCTCCTCCACCCGCTGCAGCCAGGCGCCGTGTAGATCGTCGGGGAGCTCGAGCTGCGCACCCGGGGCCAGCACCAGGCCACGGTCGCCAGGCCGCAGCAGCCCACGGGCCGCCCACTGCCCCAGCAGCTGCTCGAGGAACAGCGGGTGGCCAGAGCGAAGGGCCAGCGGCTCGGCGAGGTCGGGGTCGAGCCCCACCAGGCCCGCGAGCAGCTCCCGCCGCGCCGGTAGCGTCAGCGGCTCCAGCTGGAGGACCTCGCCTTCGAGCTGATCGACGAGGAGCGACTCCGCCACGCGCGTGGCCAGTGCCTCCTCGGTGACCACGACCACGAACAGCGCAGCCACCTCCAGCCGGGACAGATCGGCGACCAGCTGCAGCAGCTCGGGTTGCTCGTGGGCATCATCGACCCAGAACACCAGCGGCCGCTCCGTCGTGGCCGCCTTCACCAGCGCCCGCACGACCCCGCGACGGGCCGAGTCCTTCAAGGTGCCATCGAGCAGCGCGGACACCGAGTCGGCCCGCGCCTCCCCCAGGGCCGCGGCGATCATCGGGCGCCGCTCCTCGGGCGCCACCCGATCGATCCGCAGCCAGCGAAGCACCGACGCCTCGAGGGCCCGCGGCTCGGCCCGTACCCCCCAGCTGCGCGCCGCCCCCACTTCCTCCGCCCTCGTGGCGAGCCACTCGACCAGCGCCGTGCGCCCCACCCCCGCCTCGCCTCGCACGACGACCACCCGCGGCCGCCGAGAACCATGCACCAGCCGCAGCTCGTTCCACAGCCGCTGTTGGTGCTCGTCGCGGCCCACCAGCGGCCTCCGGCGGACGCCGATCAAGCCCAGACCCGCCCCGACCAGGGCCTGGGGCTGCGAGGCGCGAGGCCGCTGCCAAGGCCCCACCGTCGGCGGCGGCGGCATCCGGACGGCCATCGGCCCCAGCGCCGGCGCGTCCATCTCCGCCTCGGCCTCCAGACCCGACAGGTCGAAGCCATGCTGGGTCGGCTCGTCGGGGCTGATCACCGGCACGCCGAAGCTGGCGGTCTGCTCGTCGTCTTCGTCTTCCGTCCACTCGGCGCGGAGCTCCAGCTCCTGCAGCGCCGCCAGAGCGTCGGCGGCTCGTCGGGGTCGCTCGTCGGGGGACCTCGCCAGCAACGCCTGAACCCACGCCTGGAAGCCCTCGGGACACGGGAACCGCGGCACGAAGGCCGGCAGGCTCTTCGACAGCACCGCACGCGCCGTCGCGACCGCCGACCGCTTGAGGTACGGCGGCGCCCCGGTCGTCATGGCCCAGGCCACGCAGCCCACGCCGTACAGGTCGCTCCAGGGACCCAGCTGGCTGGACTCCGACAGCAGCTGTTCGGGTGCCATGTAGGCCGGGGTGCCGCCGCCGTGCTCCGCCAGCATCGTGGACTCGTCGGACGCCGCACGCGCCATGCCGAAGTCGCTGATCTTCAGCCCCGGGCGCGCGTCGCGGCGGGCGCACAGCAGCAGGTTCGACGGCTTGAGATCGAGGTGGAGCACGCCGTGGGCGTGGGCGTGGGCGAGACCATCGAGCACCTCGGCGAGGCGCAGCCTCAGCGCGTCGAAGTCGTCGACCGGGCTCTCGAGCAGCGTGCCGCCGCTCGCGAGCTCCATGGCAAGCCAGGGCCCCCCCTCTTGCAGCCGCCCCTGGGAGGCTGCAGCGGCATCGCTGGAGACCGTGCCTGCGTCGAGCACCGTCACGATGTGGGGATGGTCGAGAGAGGCCACCGCACGCACTTCCTCCAGGAAGCGGCGGCGCGAGGGGGCGTCGGCAGCGTGCTCCGGCGGGAGCAGCTTGAGCGCCACCGGCAGGCCCGTCGCCACGTGGATCCCGCGCCACACCTCCCCCATGCCCCCGCGCGCCAGGGGGGCGAGCAGCCGGAACGGGCCCAGCTCCACCGGCGAGCTACTCGCCACCGGTCCCCTCGCGCACCAGCACGCCGTTGACGATCACGTGGCGCACCGCAGTGGTCGCGTGCAGGTCGACGGTGGGGTCGCCGTCGACCAGGAGCAGGTCGGCCATCCGCCCCGGCTGCACCGAGCCGAGAACCTCCTGCAGGCCCAGGTAGCGAGCCCCCTCCACGGTGGCGGCACGCAGCGCGTCGACGGGCTCCATCGCGCCCTCCCCGCCCAGCGCCCACAGCTCCCAGTGCACACCGAGGCCCTGCAGCTCACCGTGCGCGCCCAGGGTCACGTGCACCCCGGCGTCTTGGAGTCGGGCCGCATCGGCAGCGGTCTGTCGGAAGCGCCAGTCGACGTCGCGTGCCCACACCGAGCGACGCCACAGCTGCTGCTGGAGCACGTGCTCGGGGGTGTGGCGCCGCAGCAGCGGGTCGTAGAACGGGTCGTAGGCCTGCTCGAAGTAGTGCTTGGCGGGCAGGCCCCCGAAGGCCACCTGCAGGGTCGGCGTGTAGAACGTGCCCAGGCCATCGCCCCCCAGCGTGCTGCCGCGGAGGAAGCCGATCACATCGGCGTACAGCGGCGTCACCGGCAGCGAGTGCTCGATGGCGTGGTAGCCGTCGGCGACCATGGTGAGGTCCATCCACAGATCCCCTCCCCCCTCGGGCACGCAGATCACCTCCTCCTCGCGGCACACCTGGCTGTACCACTGCCGGCGGTCGCGCTGGCTCTGCTGGTAGACCTTCACCGAGCCCGCGCCCACGGCCTTCAGGCGACGCACATGGCCCCGGGCGGCGTCGAGGGTCTCGGTGTGGGCGCCGTCGTTCGACAGGGCGCCGTACAGCACACTGCCCGTGCTCCAGATCCGCGGCCCCTCGGCCAGCCCGGCCGACACGCGCTGGCGCTGGGTGAACACCTCGTCGGTGAAGGCCGATGGGTCGTGGACCGTGGTCACGCCGTAGTCGAGGGCTGCCTGATACCGCCAGGGCTGCTGGGGCAGGGCATCGCCGCTCGTGAAGTGCATGTGGGCGTGGACGTCGACCAGGCCCGGCATCGCCGTCAGCCCGCGACAGTCGATCACCGCCGCCCCCTCGGGGGCCGCCAGCCCCTTGCCCACCGCCTCGATCCGGTCGGACCGCACCACCACGCTCGCCCCCTCCACGACACCGTCGTCGCCCATCGTGACCACACGGTCGCAGGTGTCGAGGAACAGCGTGCTGCTCGGGCGGGCGCGGGGCACGGCGATGCGTAGTGGCCGCGTCAGCACGTCGGGGAGCTCGTCGAGGCCCTCCCGCGGGTCGTCGAGCGCGAGCAGCCCGTCGACCAGCAGGCTCTTGCGCTCCGACCCCTCCATCCACTGCAGCCGGGTGCCGTCGGGGGACCAGTGCAGCCAGTCGCCCACGATGCGGGTCACCTGCACCGACGGGAGCACGCTCGACGCCACCGGTGCCCCCCAAGCGGGGAGCGGCACCAGATGTAGCTGGTGATGGTGCTTGTAGGCCACGTGCCGGAAGTCGGGATGGATGGCCACCTCGTCGACCCCTGGGAGGGTGAGGTGGACCCTGCGGTCGCCGCCGTCGAGATCGAAGCTCACCAGCCGTGAAGTGTTCGGCTCACGAGGCACGTCGCTCACGTCTTCGAACAACCACACGCGCCCATCACGCAGGTGGGGGCGCGGCGCGCGGGGACCGCGGTTGTCGACGCTGGTGACGACCTGCACGCTCCACGGGTCGCGCTTCTTGTCGGGACGCGTCAGCAGCAGCAGCTCGTACCATGGCTCGGCGACCGGGTCGGGGTGGGTGGTGCCGCCCACCCCCCGGAGGACCAGGAGCTGGTTGCCGTCGGGGCTCCAGGTGGGGTTCAGCAGCTGCCCCTGTACCGGCAGCGTCTCCGTGACCCCCTTGCGGTCGGTGAGGTGCAGCGCCCCGCCGGTGGCGTCGCGGTAGCTCACCCAGGCGAGGGTCTCGCCATCGGGGTGCCAGGCGGGGCCGAAGCCGGGCCCATCACCGATCTTCGACGACACGCCGTCTTCGCCCTGCACCCACAGCTGGCCCAGGGCGCTGAAGGCGACGCGCCCGTCGGGTGCTTCCGCAGGACCTCGCACGACGCGGGCCACCACCCGATCCGGGATCTTCGCGGGTGGCCGGGCGACGTCGTGCTGCGTCCAGCTTCCGCGGACGTGAAACGGGATGGCCGTGCGCGCGCCGGTGCGCACGTCGACCGACCACAGCTTGCCCTGGGCCCACAGCACCAGCCGCCCGTCGTCGGTCCAGTCCATCCGCGGGTAGGTGCCGTGCAGGGCGAAGCCCTCGAGCCCGTCGGGCGACAACCCCTTCCACACCACGGTGCGCCGGCCGGTGGCGAGGTCCATCGAGACCAGGTGGGTATCGACCTCGTGCCGGGTCACGAACACCATCAGGTCGCCATCCGGGTGCACCATCGGGTGGCTGGCCGAGCCCGCCCCCGACGCGATGGAGCGCATCGTGCCGGTGCGTCGATCGAGCCGCTCGATGTGCCATAGCCCCTGGTGGCTGTCCTGCGCGTACTCGAACCGGCCCCGACGCGTCGAGAAGTACACGTAGTCGCCGTGCACGGCGGGCTCGCCGGCGTGGGGATGCGCATCCAGGCTGGTGAGCGCGAAGCCCTCCCCCCCTGCCCGGTGGACCTGCCACAGCTCGGTGACGCCGATGGACCGCGTGTCGACGGTGCGCTTGCGGACGATCAGCCAGTCAGGGTCGAGGGGATCGACCACGCCGTGGGTGAACCGAGCTGCTTCGTCGTCGGTGACAGGGATGGGCTCGGATCCGTCGGCGGCCATCCGCCACACGTTCTCGTTGCCTCCCCGATCCGAGGTGAACACCAGCTCCGAGCCATCCGGGGAGAAGCTGGGCTGCACATCCCATGCGGGCCCTTCGGTGAGTCGGGTCGCCTCGCCGCCCGCCAGGGGCAGCGACCACAGATCGCCGAGCAGATCGAACACCACCCGGTCGCCGTGGACCGTGACCGACATCCAGGTGCCCTCCTCCACGTCGAGGGGCACCTCATGGGTGGGACCGAAGGACGTGGCGATGTCCCACGTGGGGTCGGTGGCGTCGGCCTCGTCGGCGGCGGCCGCCACAGCGAGCAGAGCGAGGAGCATGGGGGGCCTCCACGGAGCGCACACGGTCGCGGATGCAGAGGGACAGGTCAAGGCCGACAGCGCAAGATGCCCCTTGTACGGCGAGCCGCAAGTTGCGGCTTCCCGTACAAGCCCATGTACGGCGAGCCGCAAGTTGCGGCTTCCCGTACAAGCCCCTCTCGAGCCGTGCGCCCCCATGCTCCGATGCCCCCGCGACGACCGTCAGCCAGCGTCTGGCGCAGGCCGCGCCACCTGCTCCCCCGGCAGCACCGAGTCGACGGCGCGAAACAGCTCCGTCCAGCTCGCGGTGAGCTCGAACGCCCCCCATCGCAGCGCCTGGCGGCGATTCGCCTCGGCATGCTCCGGGTCGCCGAACACCACCACTGGCACCCGGTGCCCCGCCGACTGCATCGTCTGAAGCAGCTCCTGGGCCACCGACAGCTGCCCTGGGCGATGCCCCCAGTGGCTCAGCACCAGATCGTAGGGTGCGCCCTCGAGCTCCCGACGCGCCTCCGCCAGGGAGCGGGCCACCACCACGGGCATGCTGCCCGCCCCCCCGAGCAGCTCCATCGCGTAGATGTTGTTGTCGGGCTGCGGATCGAGCCACAGCACCCGCGCCGCGCGAAGCCGCTTCCGCAGCCGCAGCAGCGGGTTGGTCGCCTCCGCGAGCCTCCGAAGCAGCGTGTCGAGCCCCGAGAAGTCGTCGGTGCGCTCGAACCAGAGCACCCGAAGCCCCTCGTGCTTGCGGTAGTACGTGACCTCCGCCTCCGACACGTCGGTCATGATCGAGTAGCCGAAGGCCGTGGAGGGCGTGTCGTCTCCCTTGTCGACGAGGGACATCAGCTCCGCGCGCAGCAGGTCGATGTAGGCGTCGCGGAACGAGAACCCCATGAACAGCACCGTCTTCGTCGCGAACAGCGACCGGAGGAAGGTGAGGTAGCCGGGGTTGCCGAACAGCAGGTCGCGGTAGTCGCGGCGAGCGAACACCAGGCGCTCCGTGCCGACCGCGCCGTGCAGCTGCATCACCTGCGGCCCGTCACCTCCAGGCCAGTAGCGGGTCGACCAGGGCCCCCCGGCATCGTCGCGGAGCAAGACGCGGTAGCCCGCAGCCGACGGCAGGTGCCCGGGCAGCAACGGGTCGAAGTTGGTGGTGAGGATGCCGCGGAAGGGCACCTGCTTGAGCAGGCGCCGCCGCTCGAGGTACTGCGGGTGGAGGGGCTCTCGGGTCGTCAGCGCTGCGGTCACCGCCTCGCGGAAGCCGTCGGCCCCCACCGCGTCCTGGATCAGCTGCGCCGCCGCCTCGAGCTCCCGATGCGAGGCCCCCGCCTTCCCCAGGGTGGCATCGATGGTCGCGCGATGCGCATGGGTAGGGGGGACCTCGCGTGCCGCGCTGGCCAGCAGCGACTCCCATCCGGGCAACCTCGCCGCCGCCGAGAAGCCTGCCCCGACGAAGGCCACACAGCGACCCGCCCAGACCTCCTGCACCAGCTCCTGCAGGTGGGTCTCCGTGATCCGCCGCAGTGCCTCCGACATGCGCCCTCCCGGGGTCGTCGTATCGCCGCGCGCCGCCCCCCCACGAGGATAGACTGCCCCATCCACCGCGGAGTCCCCTATGTGCGACGAGCTGACCGACCAAGAGACCGAGGCCTTCCTGTCGCGGCGGCGCTTCGGAGCCCTCGCCGCAGCCGGTGCTGCCGCCAGCCTCCTCCCCACGGGGGCCTTCGCCGCCGAGCTCACGGAGTCCGAGGTCGAGGTGAAGACCCCCGACGGCACCATCGATGCCTACTTCGTACACCCGGCTGCCGCTGCGCCCGCCGTGCTGCTGTGGCCCGACATCTTCGGCCTGCGCCCAGCCATGCGCACCCTCGGCAAGCGCCTGGCGGCCGAAGGCTACGCCGTGCTCGTGGTCAACCCCTACTACCGGCAGGCCAAGGCCCCCGTGGTGGCCGAGGGCGACTCCCTGAAAGACCCCACAGTGCGCGACAAGGTGTTCGGGCTGGCCGAGCCCCTCACGGCCGAGACCACCAAGCGCGATGCCAAGGCCATCGTCGCCTGGCTCGACGCCCAGGCCGCCGTCGACAAAGCGCGGGGCATCGGCACCCAGGGCTACTGCATGGGGGGCCCGATGGTGCTGTGGTCGGCCGCCGAGGTGCCGAGCCGCATCGCCGCCGCCGCCACCTTCCACGGCGGAGGCCTGGTCACCGATGAGGCCGACAGCCCTCACCTGGGCATCCCCAAGATGAAGGCCCAGGCGCTGATCGCGGTCGCCAAGAACGACGACGAGCGGGAGCCCGAGGCGAAGAACGTGCTGAAGCAGGCCTTCGCCAAGGCCGAGCTCCCAGCTGAGATCGAGGTCTACGAGGCCATGCACGGCTGGTGTGCCCTCGACTTCCCGGTCTACGACGAGGCGCAGGCCACCAAGGCGTGGTCACGGCTCCTCGCGCTCTACAACAAGGCCCTCCGCAGCTAGCGGCGGCCCTCGCCCACCCCGGCGTAGGCCACCAGCAGCAGGGCCGGCAGCACCGTGACATCGGCGAGGAGCGCGACCGCGAGGCAGGCCGCCACCATGATGCCGAACCACACGTTGGGCACGAAGATGCCGAAGGCCATCGTGCCGAAGGCGGCGACCAGCATCAGCGTGGTCGTGACCAGCGCGGGCACGGTGTGGCTGAACACGTGGGCGACCGCCCGCACCGGCCCCTCGCGGTACACGTAGCGGTGGAAGTTGGCCAGCACGTGCACCGTGTCGTCGACGGCGATGCCCAGCACCACCGAGCCCACCCCGAGGGTCCCGATGTCCATCGGCTTGTCGAGGAGGAACAGCAGCCCCCCGCCCACCATCAGGGGGACCACGTTGGGGATCATCGCGAGCACGGCCAGCCGCAGCGACCCCAGGAACAGCCCCATCACCAGGCTCACCAGCACGATGGCCAGCCCCAGGGACTGCACGAACGACACCACGACGTAGTGGATCATCGTCTGGTACAGGTCGTGCCGCCCGGTGACGGTGACCTCGAGCCCCACCTCCTCGGCCAGCTGCACGATCTGCTCGCGGAGCCGGTGATGCTCGGTAGAGCCCGTCACGTCGGCGATCACCGAGATGCGGACCGCGTCGTTGGCCACCGAGATCTGCCGCTTGAGGTCCATCCCCTGGGGCAGGCTCATCGAGTAGAACATCAGCTCCTGGCCCACCGCCTCCCGAGAGGCCGGGATCACGTAGTGATCGGGGTCATCGCCCCGAAAGGCACGGTTGATCGAGCGCACCGTGTCGGCGATCGACACGCTCTGCTTCACCCCGTCGAAGGCCGCCATGCCCTCCTGCAGCGCCACCACCTTGCCGAGAAAGGCCGGGCTCTTGGCACCCTCCGGAGCCCCGGCATCGGCCACCAGCTCGTAGACGACGAGGCCCTCCATGTGCTCCATGGCGAAGTCGCTGCCGTCGCGGCACCAGAAGCCCTCGACGAAGTAGTTCCAGGGATCGGAGTCCACCTCCACCCGGGTCGACAGCCCTACCCCAATCATCGACAGCAGCGCGAAGCCACCGATCAGCGGAAACCGCAGCTGCTGCAGGCGATGCGCGATGGCCAGGGAGCGCTCCGTGGGCTCGTCGAGGGCGCGCCCGGAGCTCGGGACGACAGGCCCCCACGGCCACAGCACCAGCATCGGGGCCAGCACCAGCTGCAGCCACACCCACGCCGCCAGCACCCCCATGGCCCCGGTCGCCCCCAGGTCGCCCATGTTCGCGATGGGGCTCGACATGAACGTCGCGAAGCCCACCGCCGAGGTGCAGTACATCACCAGTGTCGGAAACAGGTTCTTCTCGATGGCGAACCGCGCCGCCGACGGCACATCGCGCCCCGAGCGAAACGCCTCTAGGAAGTTGGTCGTCAGGTGCACCGCCCCCGCTAGAGACACCGCGATCAGGATCTGCGGGATCAACGCGGTGAAGTTGCCGACATGAATCGACATCCACCCCATCAGCCCCATCGCCGCCACCACGCTCAGCAGCATCGTCACCAGGGGCGGCCCCGCGCCCCGCACCGAGCGCAGCGCCCCCACCAGGAACACCACCGTCATCAGCAGCAAGAACGGCAGCAGGCGCATCGTGTCGGTCTGGGCCGCCTCCTCGAAGGCCCAGGTCAGCGGCATCTGCCCGATGAGGTGGACCTCGTGGTCGCCGCGCCCGTCGTACTGCCCCGCCAGTGCCCGCGCAGCGAGGGTGATGGCCTTGGGGTCGTGCACGTGCCCGTCGCGCTCGGGCTGGGGCAGCGCCACCACCAGGGCCGTCGTGCCGTCGGCGCTGATCATCGTGTAGGGGAGGGTCTCGTGGGACCGTGCCACCGCCTCGCGGGCAGCCAGCGCCCTCCGGGCGCCGACGACGCTCTCCCCCCGCAGGTCTTCCACCACCAGCTCCCCCTCCCCCTCGGCGTGCACCCAGGGGAAGTTGGCGGGCGAGTCGACCCGCAGGATCGACGGCAGGTGCCAGGCCTCGTCGGTGAGCTCGCGGAGCAGCGTGGCCGACTCGGTGTCGAACAGCCCCGACGGGCTGTGCACCACGAAGCCGGTGGTGGCATCGGCCCCGAACCGTGTCTCGAACGACTCGAACTGCAGCCGGAACGGATCGCCGTCGTGGAAGAAGTTGCGGTAGGTGAAGTCGGGGGTGAGCCGCGCCAACCCGGGGAGGAGCGCGGCCCACAGGAGCAGCCCGAGGACGAGCACCCGCCACGGGTGCTCGACGACGTAGGAGGCGAAGCGCGCCGCAAGACCAGTCGACACCACGCCTCCCATCCTAGAAGTACCGCGCGAGGCGCAGCTCGAGCTGCGCGGCGCCGTCGAGGAGCTCCAGCTGCAGCGGCTCGACGACCGCCCCGGGCGGGGCGCGCACCAGCAAGGCCGACAGCTCGGCCGTGAAGAACTCGAAGACGCGCTGCTTGTAGCCCGCCAGCACGTAGACCCGGTCGGGCTCCTCCAGATCGAGCACCGCGCCGAGCAGCCCGCTTCGACCCGCCTTGTCGTTGAGGTCGACGCGGTAGGCCCCCAGCACGTCGGCCTGGAACGGGGTGAGCTGCCGTAGTCGCGCCCGGTCGCTGCCGAACAGCCGCTGCACCTCGGTGAGCACGGTGTGGGTGGCGCGCCCCCCGTCGATGGTCAGGTCGACGCCCCCTGCCGTAGCGAGGTGGTCTTGATCGGGGACCCCGCCCCACGCGCGGGTCGCGTCGGGCACGCCGAAGTCGCGATACGCCCCCTCCGACTTGAACACCAGCGGCCCCGCCACCAGCCGCGCGGTCCACCCACCCTCCGTCACCGGTAGATAGACCGGCCGCAGCGTGCCCTGCGCTGCGTCGAAGACCAGCAGCGGGGCGGTGCGATCGACGTGGCGCAGCACGTGGACACCGACATCGAGGGGGCCGAGGCTTCCGCTCAGGCGCGTCGCGCCCTGCAGCCCGAAGGGGTCGGTCGAGCGCTCTCCCGTCGCGTCGATCCAGATCGGGCGGCCCACCGCCACACCCGGAGCCGGCGAGCGCCGTGAGGAAGCCGACGGGAGCACCGAGCCCACGTACATCGGCATCACGAAGGCCTGCAGCGACCACGAGCCGAACAACACCCGCCCCTCGACCATCGGCTCCCCCAGGCGGGCGGGGTCGGCCAGGTCGCCGTCGAGGAACCGTGCGTTGACGGTGTCGGCGGGGCGAAACACCTCCAGCGAGGTCCACGTGAGGGACTGCACCCCGACCCGCAGCCGATACCGACCCTGGCGCACGCCGACGAAGGCATCCTGCGCGGTGAACACCCCGCGCTCGGCGCCGTCCTGCACGTCGGCCAGCGCGTAGCCCTGCGCGACGACCTCCACGTTCTTCCGCTTGAGCGACAGGGTCGCCTGCACCTCGGGGCCGGTCGACAGGTCGTGGGTGGCCTCGTCGCCATCCCCGGTGAAGCCCCGCACGAAGGCCCCGCCGAAGCCCCGGGTGTCGATGGACCACGGCAGGCGCGTCATCGGAGTCGGTGGGGAGGCGACGGGCGTGGGGCCTACGGGATCTGGGCAGTCCGCGCCTCCATCGGGCCGGCTCGGGTCGGTTCCCTCCGTCGGGTCGAGCGGCTCCAGCGGCTCGTAGGGGGGCGCTTGGACACGGCCACTCCCCACCTGAACGGGCATGCTGTCGAGGTCGGCCGCCGGGCTGAGGCACACCACCCCCACCAGCTCGGGGGCGGCGCCCAGCCGGCTCCACCCCGCCGACACCCGCAGATCGGGCACCTCCGGCTCTCCGCCGCGCACGGGGCGCTCCAGGTCGGGCCAGTCGCCGTGGCTGCGCTTGTACGCGAACCCGCCCCGAAGGGCCAGCACGATCACCTCGCCCGGCTCCAGCCGGACATCCGGCGGGAACTGCAGCCGATGGATGGTGGGCTCCCCGGCGCGCACCCGCTCGCTGATCGTGCCTTCCCCTGCGTCGGTCACCACGAGCTCGACGCCCTGAAAGCTCCCCTGCGACCGACCGATGTTGCGCAGCTCCACCGTGTCGACCCCCGCCAGGCCCACCTCCACCGCGTCGATGCGCAGCGCCAGCTCGGGCTCGCAGAACGAGGCAGCCTGTGCGGCCGGCGCTCCCGCCAGCCCGAGCCACAGCAGCCAGGAGCGCCACCTACGGGCAGTCATAGGCCCAACGGGTCGTGCCCTCGACCAGGCCGTCGTCTCCTACGTCGACCGTGCGCAGCAGCGGGCGCTCCGGCTCCGCCGACGACCACGACATCCACACCCGCGTCGCAGGCTGGGTGTCGTCGGTGGGCCGCTCTAGCGAGGTCGCCAGCCGGCCTTCGTCGAGGGTGCGCCGGGTCACCCGGTCGTCGCGCCGCTCGATGTGGAAGGTGGGCGACGCCCAGGTGAGGCTGGCGGACGCGTCGACCTCCCCGTCGTCACCGAGGTCTTCCTCGATCCCCACGAGCAACCCCAGATCGTAGCGATAGCGGACCCGCACGGTGCTCGACACCACCGAGCCTCGCGGGCCTCGCTGGTCCACCGAGACCGTCTCGGCGAGCAGCGTCGTGGCCTCGTAGACGTAGGAGGCTTCGAAGCGGTAGTCGGGGTCGAGGGCCTCGGTCGACACCGTGCGGCGCGGAGCCTGCTCCCCCCAGCGGTCTTCGTGCCGCCGGTCGAGCACCCCGTCGCCGTCATCGTCGTAGCCCACCGATGCCCGACGCCCCTGCCGGTCGTAGTCCCAGATCTCCAGGGGGACCACGGAGGGCTCCCCCGGAGCCGTCAGCGTGGTGGTCGTCGCGACCACCGAGCACCGAGCGAGACCCTCATGAGCCAGCGGAGGCGCAGCCAGCGACGGCAGCTCGTAGGCGGGCTCGCACCCTGCCGCCGCGAGCACGCCACAAGCGACCACCGTGGGCCCGCGCATCCTCAGTCTTCCAACGACGCGCTCTCGAAGAAGAACGCATCGATGGCCACGCCCAGCTCACGGCCGCGCGCCGTGACCTTCGACTTCTTCCCGGTCTGCTCGTTGACCACATCGGTCTGCGCCCATCGCCACTCACCGCTCACCTGGGAGAAGCCGGTGAAGGTCATCACCTTGAGCAGGCTGCCCTTGCGGTCGAAGGAGTCGATGCGCACCGGGCTGACGTATTCCTGGTCGACCGTGACCACCTGCTTGCTGTAGCCCGAGCCCTTCTCCAGGGGGACGCGCTCGTAGACCCAGCTGGGCCGCCCCGCAACCTCCCTTTCTTCCACGAAGGTGTAGCTGTACTTGGCGACCACCGAGTTCGCGAGGTCTTCGTAGGACAGCTCGGAGCCCATGAAGGCCCCGGTGCGCCCGCCACCGGAGATGCGGCGCGTGGCGCCGAGGGCGGGCATGTACAGCCACTGGCTGTCGGGCTTGTCGGCCATCGCCCACGACAGCAGCCGGGTGCCCTTCACGTCGGCCGGCGCGGTGATCTCGATGCGCGACCGCTCCTCCCCGCCTTCCACCTCGGCGCCGAAGTAGGTCATCTCCCGCGTGGTCGTCACCCCGTCGGCATCGATCAACACCAGCTCGTAAGAGGCCTTCTCCGTTCCGAAGCCGGCGCGCTCGGCGTCGACCTTGTGTGCGATAGCGAGCCCCTGCTCAGCGGGGGACCCCACGGGAGGCTCGGCCATGGCTGTGGCCATCCACAACGTCAGCAGCGCGCTCGTCAACACCATGAAGGACTCCCTGCCCCGAGTGTACAGCGAACGACGGCCTGTAATGATCCGATGTATGGCGACAACCAGCCTTCCCACACCCTGGAGGTCATCGTGTCGCAGCTTCTTCCCCACAACGAACATCCCATCGAGCGCGGCGTTCGCGCCGTCGCCGGTATCGGTCTGCTCTCGCTGGTGGCCGTCGGCCCCGTCCCCGGCTGGGGGCTGGTGGGCTTGATCGGGCTGGTGCCGCTGGCTACCGGCGTCATCGGGTCGTGTCCCATCTACACGGCGCTGGGCATCTCCACTGCGCCCAGCAAGGAGACCCCCTGACCGATGACCCCGAGACCCGCTGGCTCCAGCAGACCGCCGAAGGCGACGAGGCAGCCTTCCGCCGCCTGGTCGAGGCGACCCGGGGAGCCGTCTGGCGCATGGTGCGCTCCCTCACGGCCGACGACGCGCGCGCCGAGGATGCCCTGCAAGAGACCTACGTGGCCGTGTGGCGCTCAGCCGGCAGCTTTCGTGGCGAGCGGCCGGCGCGGGCATGGATCTATGGCATCGCCCGCCGACAGGCGGCTCGCACCTGGCGCCGAAGGGCCGGCGAGCCGGCCGTGCCGGTGCCTCTGCACGAGCTGGGCGCCCAGGCCGGCTGGGGGCGCGACCCCGAGCAGCTCACCGCCGCCCTCGAAGACCGTGAGCATCTGTGGGCCGCCCTGTCGAGGCTGCCCGTGAACGACCGTGAGATCTTGTCGCTGGTCGACCTGGAAGGCCTGACCGGGCCCGAGGCCGGTCGGAGCCTGGGGCTCACCGCCAACGCCGCCCGGGTGCGCCTGCACCGCGCCCGCCTCCGCTTGATGGCCGTACTGACCGAGGGGGCCGCCCATGCCTGAGATCCCCGACCCGCGCCTCGAGGGCGGCCTGTGGTGTCACCAGGTCCTGGAGCACCTCGACGCCTACGTGGCCGACGAGCTCGACGCCGCCACTCGTGCCGCCGTCGACACCCACCTGCGCGCCTGCGACCGGTGCGCCCGCTTCGGCGGCAGCTATGCCGGGCTGGTCACGCGCCTGCGCAGCGCCCTGGGCGAAGCCCCCGATGTCGCGCCCGATCGGGCCCGTCGCCTCGACGACCGCCTCCGCGCCCTCGTGAGCGAGGGATGAGCCCCGGCCTCGCCATACTGGCCGGAGTCGCCGTCGTCTTCGCTGGGCTCATCGGGATGCAGGCGTGGATGAAGAGGCGCCTCGCGTCACAGCGGGGCCAGCCGTCCCCCGCACTCCCCGGCCCCCTGGGCCAGCTGGTGCGCGGCGACGCCCTGTTGTTCTTCCACAGCCCCACCTGTGGCCCCTGCAAGGTCATGGCGCCCCACGTCGACCGGCTCGCCGCGACCGACGCGCGGGTGCAGTCCATCGACGTGTCCCGGCAGCTCGACGTGGCGCGCGCCTTCGCGGTCATGGCGACCCCTACCGTGGTGGCCGTCCACGACGGCGTGATCGTCGACACACGGGTCGGCATGGTGCCGCCGGGGGCCCTGGCCGGGCTGCTGCCACCGATCCGACCCGCCACGTCCTGAGCAGGCCCCCACTGGGTCCCACGCCCAGACCGGGGTAGCCTGGTGCCCATGCGCACCCGCCATCCCGCTCCCCTCGCCGAGCCGAAGTCCTTCGGCGACCCCGCCCTTGCCGCGGTGTGCGCCAGCGCACTGCTGCACCACGACAACGAGCCGCGGTTCACCCACGGGCTGCACACCTACCCTGCGGGCCTGCATCCCCTGGCAGCCCGCGACCTGATCGCAGCCGTCGGCGGTGATTCACTGCTCGACCCCTTCTGTGGCGGCGGCACGGTGCTCATCGAGGGGCGCCTCGCCGGCATGCGCACCCACGGCCGGGATGTGTCGCCGGTCGCGCTGCTGGTGGCCCGGGGCCGCACCGCCACCCCGCCCCCCGAGACGGTCACAGCGTTTCGCTCCGCGGGGCGCCGGATCGCTGCCGAGGCCCGCGCGGCCACCGAGTCGCCGAGCCGCACCAAGCTCGACGTAGTCCACAACTGGTACAGCCCCACCACGCTGATGGAGCTCGAGGCCATTCGCCGAGCCATGGTGCGCGCACCCAACGACGTGCAGCCGCTGCTCGCCATGTGCTTCTCGAGCATCCTGGTCAAGGTGAGCTGGCGCAAGTCCGACACCTCCGCCCAGCGGGTCAAGCACAAGCGGCCGCCGGGCACCACCGCGGTCCTCTTCCACAAGAAGGTGCGGGAGCTCGGGCGCGCCCTCGATGCCTTCCGCGAGGCCGTCCCCGCCGGCACGCCCCCCTCAGACATCCAGCGCGGCGACGCACGGCGGGTGACCCTGGCCCACAGCGTCGATCTCGTGCTCACCTCCCCTCCCTACCCATCGACCTACGACTACGTGCCGCTGCAGCAGCTGCGGGCCGTGTGGTTCGGCTGGGAGGCCTCCGCCCCCGATGAGATCGGCAGCCGGCGCTCCTTCCGGCAAGGGCAGCGCTGGGCCCGCCAGCGGTGGGAGGCCGACACCGACGCCTGGACGACCGCCGCCTCCGAGGCGCTCCGCCCGGGGGGCTTCCTCGGGGTGGTCATCGGCGATGGGCTCACCCCATCAGGGGCCATCGACACGCGCCAGCCCACCATCGGCGCGGCCAGCAAGGCCGGGCTGCAGCTCGTCGCGCAGGCCTCGGTCGAGCGGGCCGACCACGCCCGCCGCGCCACCCGCTGGGAGCACGCCTTCCTGTTCCGCAAGGGCGGCTGAGCCCTACTCCAGCGGCGTGTGGTTCACCGCGGGCATCGTGCCCTCGCTGACGAAGTACAGCCCGTCGGGGGCCCAGGCCACCGCCTCGCCCTGGCCCTCCCCCACGGTGTCGACCTCGCAGGGCTCCCGGTCGAAGGTCGCCTGCCACGCCTCCCCCAGCACCCGTGGAAAGACCATCGTCTCGAGGTAGGCCCGAACGACCACCGCCGTGCCGTCGGGGGCCATGTCGCCGCCGGTCACGTAGGTGCCGACGCCCCACCCGTCGGGCCCGAAGCGCACCCGCGCGACCTCCTCCAGCTCGCTGGTCGCCGCGTCGGGGTCGACCACCCGAGCCACCCGCACGTCGCCGTCGAGCTCCTTGCTCATCAGCAGCAGGTCGCCGCTCACCGGGTCGGCCAGCAGCGTCTCGCAGTCGCGAGCCCCGTCAGGCCACGACAGCGTCACCGATCGCGCGGTCACCTCGAGGTCGTCGGGACCCGGCACGGGCACCTCGTACAGCGTGATGCTCTGGCGCACGGCCAGGTTGTCGCCCACATCCGCCAGCCACAGCATCCCATCGCGCAGGGCGATGTCTTCCCAGTCGAAGACGGGCATGTCGCGCACCGGCACCCGCCGCAGCACCGCCCCTTGGGGGGACAGCCCGTACAGCAGCGCCTCTCCGCTGTCGTTGTGGGCCCACAGCAGCCCGTCGGCCCAGGCCAGGCCGCTGTTCTCCACCAGGGTGTCGTCGGTGACGATGCCGACGGTCTCCCCTTCGCCGAAGGCGGGACAGGTGGGCTCGGGGGGCGGGCCGGTGTCGCCCGTCGTCGCCGTTGTCGCCGTCACCGCGGTGGGCAGCGACCCGGTCTCGGCGGTGGGACCTCGCGTGTCGCGGGGCTCAGGATCCGGTGGCGCCCCCCCGCCACAGCCGACCCATGCCAGCCAGCCGACGATCACGCGGGGGCCTTGGGCTGCTCGCGCCCGTACAGGTCGAGGTCGCGGTAGCCCTGATCGGGGGTTCGCAGGTCGGCCTCGCGGAAGGCCAGCTTCACCCGCTCCGTCACGTCGGTGATCAGCGCCTTCTCGTAGCGCACGTCGAACACATAGGCCTTCACGCTCACGACGGTCACGAAGCGCTCCCCGAGGAACTTGTCTTCCACCAGCGTGACGACCGGCTTGTTGAGGTAGACGTAGCGGCTGGTGGTGGTGGCCTCAGCGACGATGCGGCGGGCGAGCTGGAAGTCTTCCGCCGCCGACAGGTAGAACGGGATGACCACCATGGCATCGAGGGCCCCCGCATTGGCGGAGGCCACCTCGTCGGTGAGGAACTTGTTGTTGGGGATGGTGACGAGGTTGTCGTCGAGGGTGACCAGGCGCACCGAGCGGATGCCCATCTCCTGCACCTCGCCGTAGAAGCCGCCGAAGCTGATGCGGTCGCCCACCTGAAATGGGCGGTCCATCAGCAGCAACACCCCGGCGACCAGGGCGCCGAGGAGATCTTTGAAGGCGAAGCCGACCGCGACACCGACCGAGCCGCCGACGGCGAACAGGGCCTCGCTCGACAGCTGAAGCACCGACGCGGCCACGAAGGCAGGGATCGCCAGGTAGAGGAAGAAGCGGGTCAACGCCTTGGTCTGCTTGAACAGCAGGCGCCGGTCGGTGAAGCGCTCGCCCAGGTCGTCGAGCACGCGCGACGAGATGGTGAGGATGAACCACCCCACCACGGCCACGATGATGGCGAACCAGATGCGATCGAAGGCGATGAACTGCAGGAAGTTCTGCGGGTTGTTGTCCATCAGGCGGCTCCGAGGTGGAGGAAGTGACGGCGCCGCAGGGTGCGGGTGACCGAACGCAGCGACTCATCGGGAATGCGCACCAACAACACATTGTCGCCGCACCGCTCGACCAGGCCGCGAGACAGCAGGTCGCGCACCGTGGAGCGGACCGCAGCCATCGACAGGTTGGTGACATCGACGAGCTCGTCGATGGTGAGCTGGTCCTGAAGGCGTAGGGCGACCAGCACGAACAGGGCGGAGTCGGACAAGCTGGTGACCACCGCCGCCGACAGCGACGCTCCCATGCGCACCGTGACCACATGAGGGTCGTCGGTGGGCTGCAGGCACGACGACCACATGCGCATGGCGATGGTCGGGTTGCCGGTGCTCGCCTCCGCGAGCAGCCGGTAGAACACCGAGGTCGACCGCTCCAGCTCGACCTCGGGGTCGGTACCGAGGGCGGAGGCCTTCACCAGCCCGTGGAAGTCGACCCGCAGCCCGTGCTGGCCGGTGCGCCCAACGGTGAGGGCACGCAGCTGGGCACTGGTGAGAGGAGCGAGGCGCACCACCGTGCGGAACACCGAGGTGTCGACGAGGGACCCCGCCGAGTCGAGCCAGTCCCACGCGGGACCGTGCACGCTGACCAGCCAGAAGTGGCGGTCGGACGTGGCGTTGAGCAGGTAGAGCAGGGCTTGGATGGCGTCGAGCCCCCCCACCCTGCGCGCGAAGGCCAGGTGGATGCCCTCCAGCACGAAGGCGCGCTGTGGTGCCTCTTGAAGCGCAGAGGCCAGCTCATCGGGGGTCTCGATGGACTCCCCCACCCCGGTGCACTGCGCGAGCCACCGCACCGCCTCGGCCTCTCCCGTGATCCGCTCGGTGAGCTCGATCCGCACGACCTCGAGGTTGTGGTGCTTGGCGAGGTCTTTGCTGACCACGTCGCAGGTCGTGCGCTTGCCGGCCCCACGGTCGCCCACGATGGCCACCAAGCCGCGACGCTGGGTGCGCTTCCACTCCAGCAGGGCCACGGTGACCCCCTCGGTGACCTCGACCCGCTCGATGAGGTGCTTGTCGAGGGTCTCACCCGACGAGATGGCCAGTCGGGTCTCCTCGGGAAGGAAGCGCACTTCCTCCGAGTGGTCGTCTTCGAGGCGGTAGCGGTTGACGAAGTTGAGCAGCCAGCCCAGCGAGGAGCCGTCGCGGGCGCCCTGGTAGGCCAGGTCGACCACCCCGCGCACGGCGAAGAAGCCCAGCGAGCCGATGGCCCGAGGGATGCGGAGGAAGGGGGACCCCTCCTGCGCCAGCCACTTGATGGCCGCATGCCCCTGGGCGTAGCGCTCGGCACGCTCGCGAAGGTGCGGCTGCCACTGCCACAGCGCCCAGGCGACCAGGCCCCAGAACACCCAGCCCAGCAACCACTCGAGCAGCGCATCGACGGTGTCGAGGCCGAGCACGTCCCACACCAGGAAGCGCACGAAGGCACGCAGGATGGTGAAGCTCGCGAAGACCTGCACGGTGCGACGGGCCAGCCGCCACGTCTCGAGACGCAGCGCGAGCACGGCCGGCCGCACCTCGTCGTTGCGCACCACCAGCAGATCGTAGCCAGCCAGCAGGACGCGGTACAGCGACAGCTGCAGGTAGACCAGGAGCAGGAACGCAATCTCGGGCATCGTGTCGCCCAGCGACCAGATGAGCGAGTAGCCGAGCATCAAGTCGATGGCGTTGCGCAGAAAGCGCTGGGTGGGGTCGCGCAGCGCATGCACGTCGGACAGGCGCAGCTCCGGCCGCCAGGCGCGCACCCGCTGGGCCACCTGAAGCGACACCGCAGCCGTGCGGGAGCGAGCCCACCACCAGGCAACCAGCAGCACCACGGTCCAGATAGACCCCATGAACAGGCGCCGCAGCACGTTGAAGTCGGTGAGCAGGTCGGTCGCCGTGCGCAGGTCGTCCCACCGGTCGCGCAGCATCATCACCACCGACGGGCCGAGGAGCGACAGCTCCTGGGTGATGTCGGTCAGCAGATCCGCCCGGGCCGCCGTGCGCGCCCGGGAGCTGATGTAGTCGGACAGGGTGCGCCGAGCGAGGCGAGCCTCGTGCAGCGTGCGCAGACCGATGCTCCGGCGCGTGTCGACGGCCTTCGTGAGCGTGTCGAGGGCGGCGCGCTCCTCTCCGAGCAGCTCACCCCAGCGCTCCACCATCACCCGCAGCTCTTCGCGCCGCTCCGCAGAGACCTTGTCGGACGCCGCCAGCGACTCCACCTCGGCGATACGCTCCGAGTCGCTGGCGATGAGCCCGACCGACCGCTCGGTCACGAAGTCGGCCTGCACCTTCGCCGAGCCTCGCACCGACGGGTCGTTTCGCAACGCCAGCAGCAGCGCTCGCACGTCGTCGAACACCTTGTCGGGGTCGACACGATCCGCGTCGAGGGCTCCCTGGGACTGCACCCGTGCCACCTGACGCTCGAGGGTCGCCATGTGGTCAGCCCAGTCGGTCTGGGCCGTCTCGGCCGCGGCCGCAGCGTCGCGGGCCAGGGCCCACACCTCTGCAGAGCGGCTCTGCGCGTCGGCGAAGTCGCCCTTGGCATCGGCGATCCGGCGCGCTCGCGCGTCGGTGGCCTCGGCGCGCGCACGCTCGGCCGCCTCTTGCGCCGCCTGGGCCTCGCTCTTGGCTCGCTCCGCCGACTGCTCGGCGTCGACGGCTACCTCGGCATGGGCCACGGCGTGCTCCGCCAGCTGCAGCTCGAGCTCCGCGAGCTCGACCCGCGCCCGGACCACGGCCATCCGGGGCCCGTCGCCATCGCCACGCTGGGGAAGCGCCTCTACCGCTTCCTTGCGCTGCGCCACCCGCTCGAGCGCGCGCGCACGCTCCGCCTCGGCCTCCTCGGGGGTCGGCCACGCGTCGCGCTCGGCCACAGCCTCCAGCGCGGCGACCACCGACGCCTTCTCCGCCTCCACCTCGGCCAGGCGGGCGACCCAGAAGGCCTCCATCTGCCCCTCGACCCGCGCCGCGGTGTCGGCATCGAGGAACGGCAGCATCAGCCTCAGCCGCAGGGCGGCCTGCTGCAGCCCCGGTGGCCCCTGCTCCAGCCGCTGCAGCTCTGGCTCCACCGACGGGGGCGGCCCACCCACCCCGGCGATCCGCAGCTGGGCAACGACCTCGTCGAAGCGCTGCAGGTCTTGGTCGAGGCGCGCCACGCGACGCTGAGCCTTGCTCCGCTCCGAGTCGTCGGTCGCGGCGGCCACCGCGGCAGCGGCGTCGGCCTGCATCGCCTCCAGCGAGCGGCGCCCGGTCGCCGTGTGGTCGGTGCGCAGCTCGGGGTAGGCCTCCAGCGTCGCGACAAGGCCCGTCAGCAGGCGCCGCTCCAGCGCGTCGGCCCCCTCCTCGGCGTCGTGGGCGGCGGCCAGGGCCCGCTGCCAGGCCACCCGGGCATCATCGGGCACATCAGGGGCACCACGAGCTTCCTTGGCTCGCGCCACCGCGGCGTCGTCGAGAAGCCCGAGGCGCCCTCGCAGCACGTCGGGGTCGCCCAGCGCCGCACCCGCCAGGTGGGGATAAGCCTCGGCGAACGACACCTCGTGAGCCAGGAAGGCCTGCCGGGCCGCGACCTTGCGCCGCCCCGTCTCCGCCCTCGCCTGCAGCTGCGGCACGGCCTCCTGCCGCACGACGGCGCCACGGGGCTCGTCGGCGCCGGGCGTCGGCGCTGCCGAAGCCACGCCACCCAGCAGGCACAACGTCAGGAACCATCGATGCAGAGGCCACCTCGCTACCGGCACGTCCTATCACGAAGACCGCCTACCAACGGCCACGCATCAGTGCCTCGATGGCCGCAGGCAGCGGCTCGCCCCCGGCGTCGGGGGCACGGTCCGACGCGGTCTGCACGAAGCAAACCTCGCCTTGCTCGGAGCGCACGAGCGCCGCGGCCAGTGCCTTGGCGGTGTAGGTGGTCTCGACCGCCAGCCCAGCGGCGACCCCGGCCTCCCACGCCGCCCGCGTGCGCGCATCGATCTTCCCGTAGCCCCCTGCAGCGAAGCCCCCATCGACCGTGAGGAGCCCGGGATCGGCAGCGGCCAGACCGAGCCGATTCGCCGCTGCTCGCCCCAGGGAACGAAGCCTGCGACGATTCACCAGCGCCCGCGGGCCCACGCGCACCGCACGCACGCGGCACCCACCGGCCCACAAGCCCGCCGCCGTGCCGCCCGACCCCGCCGCTACCACCACCTCGCAGTGCGGCGGTAGCGCGGCCGCGAGCTGACGACCCGCCACCACCCACTGCACGGTCCCCGCAGGAGAGCTGCCTCCGGGGGGCACGCGAAACGGAACGCGGCCATGGTGTCGGACCACGTGAGCGACCCGACGGGCGGTGACCGCGGGTAGCTCGGCGAGGTGCCCACACGCGCCCCAGCTGGCCACATGAGCCAGGTTGCGTCGCGCCTGTCGCTCGACGTGCGGCGTCGCCGGCTGACCGATGAACACGACGTGCGTACGCAGCCCCACGCGCCGTGCGTACAGCGCCGTCGCCAGCACATGATGCGACCCGACGGCACCGAAGGTGAGCAGATCCGTCGCCCCCTCGGCGAGGGCCTCCGGCAAGACCCCAGCGAGCTTGCGGACCTTGTTGCCGCCGTAGGGGAAGCCCGGGAGCGGGTCGTCGCAGACCCACAGGTCGACCCCCGCCACGCGGAGGCGCTGAGGGGCCGCCAGCTCGGGCAGATCCTCCAGCCTCATGGGGACCCCTCCCCTCGAATGCCATAGCCATGCGCGATCGTTTTTCCGCAGTGGCACAGAGAACGTCGTGAGGCAGAGGACCTCAACCTGGCACGCGCATTGCATTCAGTTGATTCGACCCTCCCGGAGCGACCATGCGCCTGCACTTCGCCAAGCCCATGCCCCTGCACAGCAACCTCGGCTGGCTCGACCTCGTCGTGCGACGAGATCGGCGCCCCGTGCCCACCTACGACCCGCGCCGGCCCGACGAGCTCGAGGTGGTGCTGCAGCGACTGCGCGCGCTGCGTGCGGCGAGCTGACGAGGTGCCGCGCTTCGCGCCGCCGCCCCCAGGTGGTATCCTGGCAGGGCTGGTGGGAGCGCGACCCCATCCCTTCGTGGCGCCCCAGCAGGCGTGCTGTGTCATGCAGCTTCTCCGTCTGCCCGACTCCTCCGGGCTGGAGCCCACGTGAACCAAGAAGAAGCGTACGTTCCCGATCCGACGGCAACGCTGCCGTTCAAGCGACAGAGTGACCCAGACGAGTCACCCGTTGCCAGACCGGGCCCGACCCCGTCGATACCCTCGCTGGAAGATGACAGCCCATCGTCGGCCACCCGCCGGCGCATACAGGCCTCGCCGCAGTTCAGCGCGGTGTCGTTCGTGCTCGGCCTGTTCGCCGGGGTCACGATCACGTCAGCGGTAGCCGGGATGGTCATCACGGTGATGATGCTGGTGGGCTGACCCGCTTCGGGCCGTTGGGCACCGCGGCCTTCTCGCCGTCACGCTGTGCCTCGCCCCACAGCGGCTGCTGCAGCAGCCCGTGCTCCTCCGACAGGCGCCGGAGGCGCTGACGAAGCCCCTTTCGCCTCCGAGGCTCCCGGCTGACGAGGTTGTCGCGCTCCGCGGGGTCGGCGACGAGATCGTACACCTCGTCGGGGCTGTCGACGCCGTGGTAGCTCATCAGCTTGTGGGTGGCGGTGCGCACGCCGAGCACGGTCGGTGTGCTGGGGAAGCTCGCCTCGAAGAAGTACTCGTACAGGAAGTCGTCGCGCCAGGTGTGCACCGGCTCGCCGAGCAGGTGGGGAAGCACCGAGCGGCCTTGCATGGTGGCGGCAGGCTCCAGCCCCAGCGCGTCGAGCACGGTCGGCGCCACGTCCAGGTTGAGCACCATCGGGTCGAGGGGGCCGCGAGCGCCACCAGCCACCCGCCCCAGCCACGGGATGCGGATCGACGGCTCATAGAAGCAGCGCTTGTCGAGGGTGCCCTTCTCCCCGTGCATGAACCCGTTGTCAGACAGGTAGAGCACCAGGGTGTCGTCGAGCTGACCCGTGGCCTCGAGGGTGCTCAGCAGCCGCCCCATCCCTTCGTCGACGGCGAGCAAGGTTCGATGGTAGTCGAGGTACCAGCTGCGGAAGTCGGGCCACTTGCGGTAGGGCGTGTCGACTCCGAAGATCGTCTCGCGCTGGCGCCGGAGCCAGCCCGGGATGCCCTCGTAGGCCTCGTCGGTGTCGGGCAGGGGCTCCGGCACGGGCGCATCGGCAAAGGCCGTGGCGTGGCGCGCGGCGGGCTCGAAGGGGGCGTGGCAGGCCTTGTGCCCGACGACCAGGCAGAAAGGGTTGTCGCGGCTACGCCCCTCCAGCCACTCGCAGGCCAGGTCGGTGAGCACATCGGTGATGTAGCCATCGACCTCGCGAAACACGCCGTCGTAGTCCATCCCACGGTCGTAGGGAGCCACCTTGGGACCCCCCGGGTAGCTGTAGCGCCCCTGCCCGCGAAACGACATCCACGTCGACCAGCCCGGGCGCGGTGCCGGGGTGTGCCCGCCCATGTGCCACTTGCCGATGTAGGCCGTGTCGATGCCGGCGCGCTGCGCCACCGTGGCGAAGGTCGGCCAGGAGCTCGCCAGCTCCGAGGTGTTGTCGACGACACCATGACTGTGCGCGTAGACCCCCGACAGCATCGTGGCTCGGCTCGGGCAGCACAGTGAGGTCGTCACGAAGGCATGGCGGAACCACGCCCCCTCCGTGGCCATACGGTCGAGGTGGGGCGTGGTGAGGAACGGGTGCCCCATGAACCCGAAGCTGTCCCACCGCTGGTCGTCGGTGAGCACGATCAGCACGTTGCGAGGCCGGCGACCGTTGGTGGCGGGCACCGAAGGCTCGGGGGGGTGCGGTGCGTCGGGAGGCTCGGTGGGACCCTTCGTCCCGCCCGTCAGCCCACAGGCACCGACCGCGACCGGGGCGGCCTTGAGCAGGTCTCTGCGCGTGACGGCCATGCCTTCCTCCCCAGCCGGGCCTAACGCTCGCAGGGATGGCGTGGCGGCCACGGGGGGTCCACAGCTATACAGGCCCCATCTCCAGCCACGGACCGCACCCATGATCCTCCTGTCCCTCTCGGCCCTCGCCCTCGCTCGTCCCGGCGCTGACGCCACCTGGGATCTGCTCGACAGCTCCCCCGTGCGCATCGAGTGCACGGAGGTCTCCGGCCAGCCCTGGTGTCGCTCCGTCGGGGTGATCGCCGCGCCGATCGACCAGGTCGCCTCCGCCATGGAAGACATGGCGAGCCAGTCCGACGTGTTCGAGGCCGTCAGCCAGATCGACGTGCTGGGCGACGACACCTACCGCGTGGTGCTCGACTTCCCCGGCATGTTCTCCGACCGCGACTACGTCGCCCACTTCACCAAGCGCGTCGAGGGCGAGGCACGCATCTACGCCTGGGAGCCGGTCACCCACCCCAAGGCCCCCGAGGTCGACGGCATCGTGCGGCTGTCGCGGATGGCCGGCGAGTGGCGGCTCGAGCCCGCCGGCACCGGCACCAAGGCGACCTACCTGTGGCAGGCCGAGCTGATGGGCTCGTTCCCCAGCTGGGCGCTGTCGACGGCGCGCAAGAAGGCGGGCAACGAGGCCCTCAAAGACCTCGCCAAGACCCGTGATGCCAAGCTGACGCCTCCCGAGTAGGAGCCGGTCAGGGCAGGTCGGCGTCGCGCCGCGGGAGCAGCTCGAAGCCCCCGTTCTGCTCGTCGACAAGGCCCCGCACGAAGGCCACCGGGTCGCCCACGTTGAGGGCACCGAGGTTCGACCACTGGTGCAGGTCGTCGTTGACCACCCGACGCGCGCCGCTGCCGAGGTCGATCACCTCGAAGCTACCCGGGCCGTGGTTGGGGTCGGCCACGTTGACGTTGGCCACCTCGACCAGCACGCCCTCCCAGGGCTCGCCCACGTCGGCGAGGGCGAGGGGCTGGGCGGCAGGCACCGGTGCGGTCCCCGTCAGCAGGAGCCGCGCCATGGGGCTGCCGAGCACGTCGATCTCCGACGTGCCGAAGTACTCGGTGTAGGTGCCGGTGATCGCCAGCTCGTCGCCCTCGACGTAGGCGCCCCACGTGCCCTGCCAGTTGGCGCCCATGTACACGAAGATGCCGCTGTACTCCCCGGTGCCCGCCTGCAGGAACAGGCCGTAGGGGCCGGTAGCGGTGACGACGCCGCTCACCTCGAGGTCGGTGCCCTCGGCGTACACCCCCTGCTGCACCTCCTGGATGGTGGCCACCGGCGCCCCGACAAGCCCGGTGTCGTTGGTGTCGACCACGCCGGCGACGAGGTCAGCATCATCGCGCACAGCGATCTTGTACTCGCTGAAGGAGTAGTTCAGCGGCCCCTCGATGCTCAAGAAGTCGTCGCCCGCCGAGAGGGCAGCGAAGCCCGAGTACAGGTGGATGGCGTTGTCGACGTAGACGTACTCGCCGGCGCCCCCCACGGCGGGCCCCACGATGAACTCGTCGTTGCCTGGCCGAGGGTCGGTGACCTCCACGTTCTCCACAGCGACCAGCACCGACTCCCAGGGCTCGCCGACCGCGGAGACCGCGAGGACCTCGGGGGACAGCGGGGTGCCGGCATCCCGGCGCGACACACTGCCGAACGACGCGTTGATCTCGGTCAGCCCGAAGAACTCCTCGTAGGTGCCGCTCACGTCGACCCGGTCGCCGACCGCGAGAGGCCCCACGGCGCCCTGCCAGCCGTAGCCCGCGTAGACCCACACTCCTGACCACGGCCCACCTGTCGGCGCCTGTACGAACAGCCCGTCGTCGTTCATGCCGGTCACCGCAGCCTCGAAGACGGTGACATCCTCGTCTTCGGCCACCACGCCCTGCTGCAGGTCGTAGATGGTGGTGGCGGTGGACTCGATGTCGGCCGGGTCACGCGGGAAGACGCGGTAGTAGCCGAAGCCGTAGTCCAACGGGCCGGTGACCGAGGCCACCGGGAAGCCCACCGGGGCGACGTAGGTGCCCGCCCACTGATGGATGGTGTCGTCGACCAGGAGCGTCTGCAGCAGATCGCCCAGCAGGACCTGGCCGTAGCCGAAGTCGGCGTCTTCCACCTGCAGCCCCTCGACGCTGATCAGCACGCCTTCCCAGGGCTCCGCGGTGGCAGCCTGCACCGACGCCAGCGGGACGACCTCCGCGACCGGAGGCGGGCCCGACGCAAGCCAGGTCACCTCGCCCAGGCCATCCTGGCGCAGGTCGATCTCCGTGCGGCTGTCGTACTCGTCGGCGATGCCGGACAGGCGTACCTCGTCCCCTCGCACGAGGGGCCCGAAGTCGAGGGCCCAGTCGACCCCGCCGTAGACGAACACGCCGCTGTAGGCGCCACCGATGGCGTCCTGGGCGAAGAAGCCGTAGTCGGTCACCGCAGTCACGATCCCGACGACCTCCACGAAGGTGCCGGTGGCGACCCCGCCGGTCTGGATGGCGGGAATGGAGGTCACGAGGGGGTCGGGGCGCCCGGTGTCGGCCGTGCCGCCAGACGCTGTGTCGCCGGTCGCGACGATGGCGGTGTCGCCGGTCGGAGCGGTGTCCGTGTCGGTGTCCGTGTCCGTGTCGGTGTCGGTGTCGGTGTCGGTGTCGGTGTCGGTGTCCGTGTCCGTGTCCGTGTCCGTGTCCGTGTCCG
>CBDUIC010000070.1:0-41433 GCA_965367245.1 uncultured bacterium
GTCGAATCGGGTGGGTCGGATCGGCCAGGGAGGTCGAATCGGGTGTCTGGCGCGCATGGCGGCCGATTCGGAGCTTGGGCCTACGGGCCAACCTATGGAATGCGCCGGTCGCAGAGTCCGCCGGCCGCGCGACGTCCGATTCGACCTGGCTGGGCTCAGCGGGGCACCCGATTCGACCCGGCTGGGCGTCGCGGCTACCGCAGCCGGGCCAGCATCTGGTTGAGTCGACGCAGCACCCCCGCTGGCCTGCGGCCAGACCGCGACGTGCAGGGCGGTCGGCAACGCTGGGTCTGGTCGCGGTGCGCGTCGTACTGGCGGAGGGGAGGTCGTGCTGCCCTGCGGCCGGGTGGCGGGTCTGCGGCCTCGTGGGCCTAGCCGAGGTGGTCGTCGCGAGGGGCCAGCGCCGTCGCCACCCCCAGCGCGAAGGTGATCAGCCCTGGCAACGCGCAGTACACGGTCACCGTGGCAGCGAGGCCCGCCACGCTGGCGAGCCAGTGCAAGGTCGCGGGGGGATGGCCCTGCAACAGCCGGATGCCGGCGAGCGCCTGAAGGGGGCCGCCGACGAGGCAGGCGACCATCCACACTGCGTAGAACACGAGCACGACCAGCCCGAGCAGCCCCGCGCTGACCTCCCCCTCGGCGAGCCCGAACAGCGTCATGATGCCGCCGGTGAAGGCGCCCATGATGCTGAACAGCCCGAAGGCCGTGAGCAGGGCCCCGGTGACGAGAAACGAGACGCCGGTGGCCTTGTCGAGGGTAGTCATGCCCGGACATAGCACCAAATCGGCCCGCTAGGCGATGGCCGCAGCCGCCTGGTAGAGGCTCGACGTGAGCACCTGGTCGGCGAAGCCCAGCGCCAGGAACACCGCGATGGGGGACAGGTCGAGGGCCCCCACGCGCAGGAAGGGGAGCAGGCGGCGAGCCTGGTAGAGCACCGGGTCGGTCAGCGCGTAGATGGCGCCGATGATGCTGCGCAGAAAGCCCGACGAGGGGTTGGGCTGTAGCCACGACAGACCGATGCGGGCGATGAGCACGTAGGTGCCGAGCTGCAGCACGGTGTGAACGACGCTGGCGAGCCCGGCGAGGATGTTGGCGAGCACGAACATGTTGCCTCCTCGCTCAGGATGCGCACGGGCAGTGCAAGGGGCACGGCGGGGCGACGCATCGAGACAGCTGGTGACGGGGCCGGCGCCGGTATCGACATCTAACACCTAGCGTCCTGACCCCAAAATCGAGACCCGAAATCGAGGTGCAAGGGGCACGGCGGGGCGACGCATCGAGACAGCTGGTGACGGGGCCGGCGCCGGTATCGACATCTAACACCTAGCGTCCTGACCCCGAAATCGAGACCCCGGAGTGGGACTTCGACGGCGCGGGCCGAACGCTCGCTGGACGAGGGCAGGGGTCGGGTGCCGGGCTAGGTGAGTCCATGCGCTACGAAGGCAAGCTCTACCGTCCGCCCTCCGAAGGCGACAGCTACATCCTGCAGGCCACCATCGGCTGCTCGCACAACGCCTGCACCTACTGCGACATGTACCGCGACAAGACCTACCGGGTCCGCGACCTCGAGCAGACCCTGGCCGACATCGCGATGGCCCGCGAGGTGCACGGCCCCGGCGTCGCCAAGGTGTTCGTGGCCGACGGCGACGCGCTGGCGATGCCTACCGACCACTGGGAGACGGTGCTCGCCGCGCTGTCGCAGGCCTTCCCCCGGCTCCGGCGCGTCAGCTGCTACGCCACCGCCGGCAACGTGCTCGACAAGTCGGAGGCCGAGCTCACGGTGCTCCGCCAGGCCGGCCTGTCCCGGCTGTACATCGGGCCGGAGTCGGGCGACGACACCACGCTCAAGCGCATCGCCAAGGGCGCGACCTACGAAGACCACGTGCAGGCGGCGAGCCGCGCCCACGCGGCGGGCATGGAGCTGTCGGTCATCGCCCTGCTCGGCGCCGGGGGCACGGCACGCAGCCAGGAACACGCGGAGGCCACCGCCCAGCTCGTCACCGCGATGAACCCCGAGTTCTTCGCGGCGCTCACCTTGACCGTGGTCCCCACGACCCCCCAGGCGAAGCTGCAGCGCACCGGCCGCTTCGAGCTGCCCACGGTGCCGGCCATGCTCGGCGAGCTGCGCACGATCATCGCCGGTGCGGCCCCGACCGACGCGCTGTTCCGCACCAACCACGCCAGCAACTACCTGCCCCTGGCCGGCCGGCTCCCCCGCGACCGCGACCGGCTGGTGGCGGTCATCGACGCGGCCCTCGACCAGGCCATCCCGCTGCGTCCCGAGTGGATGCGCGGGCTGTGAGGCGAGAGCGCCGGCCCATGATGGTGGGCGCTGCCGTGGTGCTGGTGGTGTCGATCCTGACCTGGAACTGGCGGACCGTGCCCGAGCCGCCTCCGCGCCCCGAGCCAGCCCCTGCACCGGAGCGCCCCGTCGTGGCACCGCCCCCCGCGCCGTCGCAGGTCGAGCCTGCCGAGCCCGCGCCCGCGTTCACCCTCGACGACGCCACCGAGCTCGCAGGGCCCAACGGGGTGGTGTGCCCGCTGCAGCCCGCGCTGCCCAGCGGGGTGGCCCGACTCGAGGCCGACGACGACGAGGCCTTCGCCGGCCTGGCGGTCATCGCGCAGGGGTGGCTGGTGCTGAGCGAGGTCCCGCCGGAGGGGGAGGGGACGCTGCACGTGGAGGGGTTCGCGCCGCAAGCCCTGCGCTGGTCGGAGGCGCTGGAGGGGCCGGCCCAGGGAGGCTGCGAGCCGTCGCCGGTCACGCTGGAGCCGTCGAGCAGCGCGGTGGTGGGCACGGTGCGCTTTGCGGAGGGGCGGGAGGTGACGGTGGAGGTGTGTGGCACCCCGGCGCTGCTCGACGGAGAGGCCTTCTACGCCGACGCCGAGCCAGGGGTCGACTGCGTCGTGGTGGTGCGACGGCACCTGGGCGTCGTGCAGTGGGAGGCGGAGAGGGTGGTCCACCCGCAGCTGGGCCGCGACGCGGAGGTGCTGTTCGAGGCGCCCGACATCGACGCGGTGCTGCCGCTGGTCCTCGAGCCGGGCGGAGACGGGCTGCGCATCGTGGCCGACTGGGCCGGCCACGATCTGGCTGGTCGACAGCTGCTGGCCATCGACGGTGAGGCGGTCGAGGGGCCCCCGGTCGACGTGCACGTGGCCCACGGCGGCGACGTAGGCACCGAGGCGGTGCTCACCCTCGACGGCGGAGAGGAGGTGGTGGTGGAGCGCCGCGCGCTGACCTTCGACGACTGGCTGCTCGAGCAGTGACCCTCGCCCACACCCCCCTGGCCCTGCTGCCACCGCTGGTCGCGCTGCTCCTGGCTCTGCGCACCCGTCGCGTGCTGCCCTCGCTGGGGGCGGGGGGCCTGGTGGGGGCCTGGATGCTGTCCCTCGACGCGCGGGGCATGGCCGGGCTGTGGTGGGGGCCTGTCGACTTCGTGGGCATGGGCGTGCTGGGGCGGGTCTCCGAGGCAGCCAACGCCCAGGTGCTGGTGCTCATCGCGCTCATCGGTGGCTTCGTCCACCTGCTGGAGGCGTCGGGGGCGGCGCGGGCGCTGGTGTCGGCCTTCGGGCGCTTCGTCACCACCGGCCGGCGCGCGGAGGGAGCCGCCTGGCTGGGGGGCCTGGCGCTGTTCTTCAGCGACACCGGCAACGTGCTCATCTTGGGACCTGTCTTTCGGCCCGTGTTCGACAAGCTCGGCCTCGCCCGGGAGCGGCTGGCGTGGATTGTCGACGCCACCGCCGCGCCGGTGTCGGTGCTGGTGCCCTTCATCACGTGGGGGGTGTACATCACCGGGCTGCTCGACGGCGCCTTCCCCGGCGACCAGGGCCTCTCCTTGTTCGTCGCCGCCATCCCCCACAACCTGTACGCGCTGCTGAGCGTGCTCTTCGTCGGCGCCATGGCCGCCTTCGGGCATCACTGGGGGCCAATGCGCGCCCACGATGCCGTCGCCCTCGACGACACCGCCGAGGCGCCGCTGCTCCCTCCCCATGTGGGCTGGGGGCCGCTGCTGACCCTCCTCGCCGTCCTCGGGCTCTTCGTCGGCGCGCTGTGGTCGAGCGAGGGCGTGCTCCGGGGGCCGTCGGTGCGGCTGGCCCTCGGCTGCGCCTATGTGTCGGCCATCGGCAGCCTCGTGTTCCTGCTGCGGGGGCGTGGGCGGGAGCCCTGGGGGCTGGTCGGCGACGGCATCGCCCGCTCCACCCGGCTGATGATGCTGCTGATCCTGGCCTGGGCCCTGGGCTTCGTGTGCCGCGAGCTCGGCACCGGGGAGGTGGTCGCGACCCTCCTCGGCCCCTGGGTCCCTACGGGCCTGCTGCCCCTGGCCCTGTTCGCGACGGGGGCCATCGTCTCCTTCGCCTCGGGGACCTCGTGGGGCACCTTCGCCATCCTGATGCCCATCGCGGCGTCGCTGGCCACCGAGCCGTGGATGGCGCCGGTGCTGGTGGGTGCGGTGCTGTCGGGGGGCGTGTTCGGCGACCACACCTCGCCCATCTCCGACACCACGCTGCTGGCCTCGGTGGCGAGCGGGGTGGAGCACGCCGAGCACGTGCGCACGCAGCTGCCCTATGCCTTGGTGGTGGGGGCTGCCTCGGCGGTAGGCTTCGTGGTGGTGGGCTCGGGGCTCGGGGCCGCGGGGCTGGGCCTGGGGGTGCTGCTGGTGGCGGCGGTGGTCGGGGCCTCCCGGCTGCGGCCGTAGGCGGGTCGTGGCGCGGTCAGTGGGGCGGCGACGCAGCTGCGGGGCCTACATGGGGTGGCTCGAACGCAGCTCGCGAATATCGACCTGCGGCAATCGGATGAACTCGCCTCTAAGGTCGTTCCGAACCGCGACGTACAACGCCCATCCGCCCTCGCGGGCCCGCTCGACCTTCAGCAGGGTGGTGGTTCCCCGTGGGGTGAGGGGAAGGCTGGAGACCAACAGGTCGATGTGGCTGCCCGGGCGGTTGTTCAGGACCGACACGATGCTAGGCGGGTCGACCCGCTTCTGCTTCCATATGGGGACTCCGATCACGCGGTGCCCTGGGGGCAGCAACGCGTTCAGGCACGTGGCAGTCTCCGGGTCGGCGAGCCCGGCATGAGCATGGTACCACTGCGTCGCGCTGGCATCGGCGGGGGTGAGGAGCAGGGCATCCATGGAGTCCACCCAACCCAATCCATCAGAAGTGATGGACTAGGTGCCGCCATGGGTGGGAAACCGTCCCTATTGTCGTATGGGCCAGCTCGTCAGCGTCGACGTCGACGACGACGGTCACGACGACCTGATCCACGCCCGGCGCGGAGCTCACCGCCAGCTGGGATGCCGCTCACCCCTGAGCGATTCGAGGGTATCTTCCCCCTCATGTGGACCCTCCTTGTCTCCGTTGCCCTCGCCTGCTTGTGGGACAGCGACACGCTGGCCGTCGAGCTCGCCGGCCTCCCTGGCGTGGAGCAGGTGGTGTACGGCGATGTCGACCGCATGCCACCCGCCTACTACCGGCACCGCCGCGACCGGGTCGCTGCCCTCATCGACGCGGGCACCGCCACCGCTGCCGACCACGACGACGGCGCGGTGGCGGCCGACCGCCTCGGTGACCACGACCAGGCCATCGCCTGGATGCAGGCCAAGCGTGCCTTGCCTGGCCTCACCGACGATGACCGCTACCGCACCGAGGCCAACCAAGGCACCTTCCACGCCCACCGATGGCTCTCCGGCGGCGCCGATCGCAGCGACCTGACCGATCTCGACCAAGCCCTTGCCTACCTCGACGCCGCCCTCGCCCTGAACCCCGACGCCCACTTCGGGCGGGAGCAGGTGCAGCGCGATCTCATTGCCTGGGTGCGCGACCCGCCCGAGGGTGACCACCCCATCAGCTACCTGCAGGCCACCCGCCGCGACGACCTCAAGATGGGCGACGACAACCTCGACCACCTCCACGACGTCGTGGAGGGCCTGCGCGGGTTGGTGGTGCTCGGCGCCGCCTGGGAGAGCGTGGATGTGATGCATGCCCTGGCCCGCGCCTTGGAAGGCGAGGGCCGGAACAGCGCCGCCATGCTGGCCTCCCTCCGCGCCCAGGAGCTCGCCATCGACGGGAAGCGCTCGCTGCAGCCGGGCACCCCCACGGGAGAAGACCTCGCCCGCCGCCTCCGCGCGGGCATCGGGGTCCGCGGGGAGGACCACCTCGAGGAGATGTTCGCCGAGGGCCGGGCCATGGCCGACCTACGCAACGCTGACCGCACCCGAGCCATCCAAGCCAAGCTCGATGCCGGCCAGCATCCCGACACCCATCCGGGCTTCTGGGACGACGCCCTGCCCCAGGTGCGCCCGGTGCCGGAGCTTCCGAGCAAAGCCACGTCGAGCGGTTGTGCGTGCGCCACCAGCAGTCTGAGCGTAGGTGGACTGCCCCTCGGGCTGGCGCTGCTCATGCGTCGGCGACGCAACACTCCATCCTAGGGTCCCATACCAGGAGAGGGGGTCGATGATGTTTGAGGTCAAGAAGGCGACGCTGGCGGTCACCAAGGTGGAAGCGATGGTGCAGTTTTTGACTGGTGTTTTCGACGTTCAACTTCAGCCGGTTTCAGACGGCGTCTTTGTCGGCTCCTGGTTTGGCCTGCCGCTGATGCTGTGCACCAACGAATATGCACAGGTGAAGGCAGAGCAGAGTCGTTTGCAGCTCGACGTGAGCTGCGCGAACCTTGAGGCGGCCCTACAACGCGTCCGTGCCTTTGGCGGTGAGATTCGCGAAAGGGTTGGGGACTCGGCGACCGTAGTGGATCCAGACGGAAACACCTGGGTACTCCACGAGCACCGCCTGCGGGCGTGACTCGCCCCGTTCCGCGCGTACATCAGCGTGCCCAAGGCGCGGATCCTGTCACAGGTGTAGCCTACGGTCGGTCCGAGGTGGACCGAACTGGAGGTTGCCCATGCGCTCGTCGTTCGTCGCCCCGCTGGAACTGTGTCTGTTCGCCTGCGCTGGTGGAGGGGGCACGAAGGCTGGCACGGGGACCACGCCGTCGCCCTCCGACACCGGCATCGCAGCCTCGACGGACGCCGACACCGACACCGACACCGACGCTGATGCGGACACAGACGCCGACTCGGATGCCGACTCCGACTCGGACAGTGACACCGACTCGGACAGCGACACCGACACCGACACCGACACCGACCCGCCGGTGGATGTCTGCGCGCCCCTCCCGCACACCGGCGTGGTGGTGCCCGTGTCTCCCTCCGACGACCTCGAGGCCGTGCTCGAGGGGCTGCAGTCCGGGGAGACCGCGGAGCTGGCGGCGGGCACCTACGTGCTCACGGCGAGCAGCTACATCTCGCTGCAGACCGACGGTGTGACGGTGCGTGGCGCGACGGGCGACGCCGCCGATGTGGTCATCGACGGGGGCTTCGACGCCCCCTTTGGCCTGTCGATCCAGGCCAGCGATGTCGTCGTCACCGACCTGACCGTGCAGAACGTCTACTACCATCCCATCCACATCACGCCGGCAGCGGGGCGCGACATCCACGGAGTCCACCTGCACCGGGTGCGGGTGATCGATGGCTTGGAGCAGGCCATCAAGATCAACACCGGGGCGGATGGCACCTTGTTCGCCGACGACGGGGAGGTGAGCTGCTCCCACCTCGAGCTCACCGAGGTGGGTCGGCCGCAAGTGCGCAACAACTGCTACACGGGCGGCGTCGACATGCACCAGGGCCGCGGCTGGTCGTTCCGCGACAACTACGTCGAGGGCTTCTGGTGTGACACGGGGCTGTCGGAGCACGGCATCCATGTGTGGCGGGGGACCCGAGACACGCGGATCGAGCGGAATGTGCTGGTGAACAACGCCCGGGGCATCGGGCTAGGGCTGGGCTCCGACACGGTCGGCCGCGCGTGGGCTGATGCTCCCTGCGGGGGCGAGGTCGCCCAGGACTACGACGCCACCGTGGTGAACAACGTGGTGGTGGCGGTCGACCCGGCCCTCGATGCTTCGGCCTCGGGCTTCGATGCCGGCATCGCGCTGGAGTCTGCCTGTGGCGCTGAGGTGCTGCACAACTCGGTCTACTCGTCGTTCGCGCCCTTCAGCTCCATCGAGTTCCGCTTCGACGCCACCAGCGGGGTCGTGGCCAACAACCTCGTCTCCCACAACGTTCGCGACCGCGGCGCCGGGCCCGTGACGCTGGCGGGGAACCTCGAGGACGTGCTGGCTGACACCTTCGTCGACCCGGAGGGTACCGATCTCCACCTGTCGGGGCCGGGCACGGTCGCGGAGGGGGCGGGGGACGCTGCCTACACGGTCGACGAGGACATCGATGGCGAGCTGCGTGGGTCGCCGCCGGATGTGGGCGCCGACGAGGGCTGACCGACAAGACGGGAGCCTGGAGACCGTGTGGGCGGAGGGCACCCGCGTCGACGTAGATGGGAGCCGTGAGCCGGGCCCGGAGGCCCTGGCCGCCAGGGGCACGACGACGACCGGCTCGTCGAGGACCGGGGAGACCCGCAGCTCACTGTTGTCGTAGGGGTGTGCCCAGCAACAGCCGGTTCTTCGGGGTGATGGCCGCGTCGATGGTGGTGGTGTGGACCTCGTAGTCCGCGTGGCGCAGCCGCTGGGCCCGGGTCGCGTCGACGGCTACGTCGTGGGCCATCCAGCCCGTCAAGCCGCCGGCGTCGAGCTTCGCCTTGCTGTGGCAGCACGGGAGAACCGCGACCCGACACCGCGCGGCGAGGGCGTGGTCCAACACCTGATCGGTGAGGGCCCCGCACGCGTGGATGCCGAGGAGCCGGTGGTCTGGGGCGACGTCGACGCCGTGCAGGTCGGCCTGGAGCAGGGACCACCTCGCGGTGACCTCGGGCCAGCGCTCGGAGAGGGCCGCGTGCAGGCGATGCGCGCTCTTGGGGACCACGCGATCGACCAGCACCGCCGAGGGCGTGGTGCGGTCCTGGAGCAACATCAGGAAGCCCACCAGGCCGTGGCCTCCAGCCAGGTCGAGCACGGGGCCCCCCCGGTGGCGACGGAGGACCTTGCGGGCCACCGCCCATGACTCGTGGAACTCCTTGGCGGGCAGGCACGACGCGGTGCAGATCTGGCGAGCCACGGCGTGTGCGAGGCTGTCGTCGGGGAAGTGGCGGGCGTGGGCGGGCTGTAGGCGGCCCTTGTGGGCCAGGCCCGGGGAACGGAGGCTACGTGCGGTCATCGGCACTCGCTGGCAGGCCCTGCGACGGGCCCCGGGTGCCCACGAGGGGGTAGCGTGGTCTTCTAGATGTCGCGCACCGGCGCCCTCTGGTCGCCGGGGAGCTGCGCCACCGTGAACCAGTGGTCTTTGACCGACTCGAGGAGAGCCGGCAGCTGCTCAGCCGCCGCGGGCTTGGTGATGAAGCAGCTGGCGTGCATGTTGTAGGCTCGTCGGATGGCCGCCGGGTCGTCTTCCGCCGACACGATGATCACCGGCACGCCCTGGGTCGCTGGCGTGTTCTTCAGCGTCTCCAGCAGGTCGAAGCCCGACACGTCAGGCAAGCCCAGATCGAGCAAGATCATGTCGAAGCCGGGGTCTTCGACGGTGGCGTGTTCGAGGGCCGCCATCGCGCCGGCCCCGTCGAAGGCTGCGGTCACGTCGGTGGGCACCAGCGACTGGTTGAGGGAAGCCATCAGCAAGGCCGACTGATCGGGGTCGTCCTCGATGAGCAACACCCGTCGCGGCTTGCTGAGCTCGGCCTGCTTGTCGACGCGGAGCTTCGCCATGAGCGCGCGAAAGGCCACCAGATCGTCGGTGGCTTGTCGGTGCTCGGTGGTGTCGACGAAGGAGATGACCAGCCCGCCCACCTGGTTGTCTCGACGGCGGTAGGGGAGCATGCGGACCAGGATCCACCGGCCCTCCTTGTTGGCGACCTCGCGCTCCATCGGCTCGAGGGTCTCGAGAACGCCCCGCGCCTCTTCGAAGAACCTCGGGTAGTCGAGGCCGAAGGTGAAGTGATTCAACGGGCGGCCGATATCGGTCGGCAGCAGGTTGAAGTGGGTAGCCACGGCGGGAGAGAACTTGCGGATCTTCAGCTGGTAGTCGAGGAACAGGGTGCCGCTGTCGGAGCTGAGGAAGAAGTTGTCGAGGTCGCTGTTGAGCTCGGTCAGCTCCTCGATCTTCTGCTGATGCTCGGCGTTGACCGTCACCAGCTCTTCGTTGACGGACTGCAGCTCCTCGTTGGTGCTCTGCAGCTCCTCGTTGGACGACAACAGCTCTTCGTTGGTGGCCTGCAGCTCCTCGTTGGAGGTCTCGAGCTCCTCGATCGTGGCTTGCAGGCTCTCTTTGGTGTACTGCAGCTCCAGCTGCAGATCGAGCAGGGTCTGGTCTGGTGGCAGGTGGATCGCGTCGGCGTCGCTCACCAGCCCTCGCTCGTCTTCTTCGCGGAACACGACCCCGAACAGCTGCCCCACATGGGCGTCATGGCTCAGGGGAGACACGACCACGTTGACCTTGTCGTGGGGCGCGGGCAGGTCGGTGGCGACGTTGGGGTAGACGACCCGTGCCTTCTCGGACCGGGCGCGGTGCAGCGCGGTGCTCAGCACCACCTGCAGACTGCCTCGGACGAGCCCCGAGATGTCTTGGGTCATCTTGCCGGGCTGCACGCTCAGGTACTTGCCTACCAGCCCGTAGGTCATCAGCACGCGGCCGGTGTCGTCTACCACCAGACTCGGCGGCGCCATCTCCCCCATCAGCAGGTGGAAGAGCCGCCGGTCTTGTTGGGAGGGAGCGCCCCCGATGGGGGCCTGCGCGTGGATGCGGTCGCGGGCCACCTGCGACCGGCCGACCCAGCTCGCCGGTTCGAGGGCCCGATGGCTGCGGGACGTGCGGCGCAGATAGATCTTCCAGCGATGGCTGACGGGCTCGAACTCTCGGCTGAGATCACCGAGGCTCTCGCTCGGCCCCAAGAACAGGAGGCCGCCTTTGTCTAGGGAAAAGCCGAATAACGACAAGACCCTCTGCTGGGCGACGGGCTCCAGATAGATCAGGAAGTTGCGGCACGTGACGACATCCATCCGGTTGAACGGCGGGTCGCGCAGCACGTTGTGCTGGCTGAAGATCACGTGCTTTCGAATCTCTTCCTTGATGGTGTAGGAGTCGCCCTCGTGGCGGAAGTAGCGCTCGAGCCGCTGGCGCGGGACATCGGCGCTGATCGTCGCGGGGTAGACCCCGGCGCTGGCGAATCGCAGGGCGACAGGGTCGACGTCGGTGGCGAAGATCTTGAGCCGCGTGCCCGGCAGGTCGGCGATGAGCTCGTGGGCGAGGATGGCCATGGAGTAGGCCTCTTCGCCCGTCGAGCAGGCCTGCACCCACATACGAACCTCCTGGCCCTGGCGGTCGGCCAGGATCTGGAGGAGCGGCTCGCGTAGCGCTTCGAATGCGTCGGGGTCACGGTAGAACCGAGTGACCCCGATGAGCGCGTCCTGAAAGAGGGCGGTGACCTCCTTGGGGTTTCGGCGAAGCACGTCGACGTAGGTTCGCAGGTCGCGCACCTGGGTCATCTGCATGCGCTTCTGCACACGGCGAAGCACCGTGCTTCGCCGGTACACCGAGAAGTCGAGATCGTGCCGCGCCTGCACGATGGACATGGCCTCCTCGAGAGCCGTGCGCTCGGCCATCTGGGCCGTAGACGAGTCGGCACTCTGGAAGCCCGGGTGGTTGACGTACTGCAGCAGCCGATCGCGAAGCTGCTCGGTGGGAAGCACGAAGTCGACCTGCTGGCTGGCGATGGCACTCCGCGGCATGCCGTCGAACTTCGCCGTGGTGGGGTCTTGCACCAAGACGAGCCCCCCAGCGCCCTTGATCGCGCGGATGCCCAGGGTGCCGTCGCTGCCGGTGCCCGACAGCACGATGCCGACCGCGCGCTCCTCCACGTCGGCCGCCAGTGACCGGAAGAAGATGTCGATGGGCAGGTTGACCCCACGCTCAGCGGGCTGGTCGGTGAGACTGAGGTGGCCATCCACCAGCCTCATGTTCTTCTTGGGCGGAATCAGGTAGACGTGGTTCGGCTCGACGAGCATGCCGTTCTCGGCACGCAGCACGTGGGTCTCGGTGCGACGGCCCAGCAGCTCGACCATCAGGCTCTTGTAGTCGGGGGACAGGTGCTGAATCACGACGAAGGCGATTCCCGTCTGGGCAGGCATGTCTCGGAAGAAGTCTTCCAGTGCCTGCAGGCCCCCTGCGGACGCTCCCACACCGGCGATCAAGAACTCTGGCCGGCTGTCGGTGCGGCTCGGCTGCTCGGACTCCGCGCTCATAGGTCCCCCGATGGCCTCCGGCATGACGGATGTGACCAGCTCGCAGCAATAACCTGCGGTTGTGGAGCGCTGTTGCGGAAAGGTTACCTGCCTCGATGGCACCTCAACCGGCATGGCAGCGAGCGATGAGGGCAGGGCTGCTGCAGCGACTGCCAGCGCGGCTCGACGAGCTCGAACTGGCGGTGGCAGAGGCGTCGCAGGGCGGTCCTGAGGCCGTGCAGCACCTGCGCTTGCTCGTGCACCGGATCCGAGGCGTGGCGGGGTCTTACGGGATGCCCGCGCTGTCGGCTCTGGCCGCCGACTGGGAAGACGAGCTCGCCCGCCAAGACGTGTCGACCGCGGCAGACCGCGTGGCCGAGCTACGTGGCATGGTGAGACGGCTTCGTTCAGCCCCGTAGGTGGCTACAGATTCGCTACGGTGCGTGAGAGTTCTGGAGCCCATCTTGCCGTTTCATGACGAACCCACAGCTCCCGAGTGCCTTCCGTGAGCACCGACCAGCCTGATGATGCCGAGCTTGCGGCGTTGAGGCGGCGCGCCGAGACGCTGCTCGCCGCTCCCGCGGAGGTGCCGGGCGACGAAGCGGCCAAGCTGTCGCACGAACTCAGCGTCTTTCAGCTGGAGCTGGAGCTACAGAACGAAGAGCTCCAGCGCACCAATCAGGCGCTGCAGAAGCAGGTAGACCGCTACTTCTCGCTGTTCGACATGGCACCGGTCGCCTACGTCCTGCTCGACCGCCAGGGGCGCATCCAAGACATCAACCTGGCGGCCGCCGACATGTTCGGGCGGCCGAGGGGCTTGCTGATCTCCAACCCGCTGCTCGCGCTCGTGGAGCGAGATGGTCGGGGAGAGCTGCTGGCCCACGTGGCCGACGTGTTCGCCCGCAGAACGCCCAAAGAGCTCAACCTGCACATCCACGGCCCGCTGACGACCCACGTCCTCGCCCGCAGTACGTGGATGGCCGACGCGGCCCAGGAGGGGCGGTGCTTGATGGCCCTTACGGATGTCACGGAGCTGCGTCGTGCGGAGAGCCTCATTCAGGCAGCCCGAGAAGAAGCAGAGCGGAGCGATCAGGCCAAGTCGCAGTTCGTTGCGGTGCTATCCCACGAGATCCGCACGCCGCTGGCCTCCGTGGTGGCTTACTGCGACCTGCTGTTGGAGCAATACCCGGAGCATCCGGGCACCGCCCAGCTGCAGCTGGTCAGTGAAGCAGCGAGCCACGTCACCGAGCTGGTCAACGACGTGCTCGACATCTCCAAGATCGAGTCGGACTCCCTCGAGCTGCAGTCGCATGCCTTTGCGCCTTCGGAGGTCGCCGACTTCGTGGCGAGGATCACCCAGCCAGCACGAGACAAGAAGGGCATCCGCCTCGACGTGTCGGTGCACGACACGGCGCAGTGCCGGCTCATCGGCGATGGCGACCGGCTGCGTCAGTGCCTGCTGAACCTGGCTGGCAATGCCGTGAAGTTCACCCCGCAGGGCGGGCGCGTCGCGATCAGCCTCGCCTACCGCACGGGCGTGCTGGTCACCATCGTCGAAGACAGCGGCCCGGGCATTCCCGACGCGAAGAAGGAGGAGATCTTTCGGCCCTATCGCCAGGCAGATCAGACCGACCTCCGCAACCAAGGTGGCGTGGGTCTGGGCCTCGCGATCACCCAGCGACTGACCGAGATGATGGGTGGCCAGGTGTTGCTGAGCGACAGCCGGCTGGGCGGGGCACGGTTCGTGTTGCAGATTCCCTTCTCGGCCACCGCTGGCGCTTCCGAGGCGTCCCCTGCAGCGCCACCTCGTGTGGTGGGGGCTCGCCGTGTGCGGGAGGGGCCGCTGTTGGTCGTCGACGACGACCCCACCATCCGCATGCTGATGTCGGCCGTGCTCACGCATCTCGAGGTCGCGTTCGAGCTAGCCGAGAGCGGTGCCGAGGCGCTGGAGCTGTTGTCGAGCCGAGACTTCCGTGCCGTCGTCCTCGACATGCAGATGCCCCAGATGGATGGCATGGAAGTGGTGAGGCGGATTCGGATGACGCCGGGCATCGACGACATCCCGGTCGCGGCCCTCACGGCCAAGGTCATGACCCATGAGGTGGAGGCGTGCATGACGGCAGGGTGCGACATGCACATCGCGAAACCCGTGAGTATCGAGACGCTGCGGGAGACCCTCGACGAGCTGTTCTCGCTGTAGGCGGGGCTGCTCGCCCCGGCCCTACGCCTCGAAGAAGCGCTCGCCCTTCGCTGCCATGTCGCGGAACCGCTGCGCAGGCGCCCAGCGCACCCCGTGCTCGGCGGCCATCGCGTCGAGATCGTCGACGAGGCGCTGCATGCCGTAGCGGTCGGCGAAGGCCAGGGGGCCCCCGGTGTTCGGCGCGAAGCCGATGCCGAGGATGGCGCCGACCTCGGCGTCGCGTGCCTCCTTGAGGATGCCCGCGTCGAAGCAGCGGCCGACCGCGGCCAGCTGCGACAGCAGCAGCCGGTTGGCGAGCTCATCGACGGTGGCGTTCGCCTCGCCCCTCGCCAGCTCCCGAAGCCCACCAAACAGCCCTCTGCGCTTGCCCTTGGCGTCGTAGTCGTAGAAGCCTGCACCACTCGACCGGCCCTTGCGGCCTGCCTCGACGAGCTGGAAGACCAGCTGCACACCGGCGAGCTCGGTGATGTCGTTGCCGAGGTACTCCGCGCCCTGGGTGATGGCGTGGTGGCCCAGCGACAGGGTGACCTCGTCGAACACCTGCAGCGGGCCGACCACCATGCCGGCGGTCTTCGCAGCCCACTCGACCAGCCGCGGGTCGTGCCCCTCGGCGACGAGCTGGGCGCCCTCGAGGATGTAGGCGCTGAACACGTTGCTGGTGTAGAAGCCGTAGCCGTCGCCCACGACGATGCAGGTCTTGCTGATGGCCCGGCCGAAGGCGAGGCAGCGGGCGAGGGTGTCGTCGGAGGTGCCCTCGCCGCGGATGATCTCCAGCAGCGGCATCTTCTCGACCGGCGAGAAGAAGTGCAGCCCGATGAACCGGTCGGGATGAGCGCTGGCCTTCGCCAGATCGGTGATGGGGATGGCGGAGGTGTTGCTCGCCCAGATCGCCCCATCGGCGAGCAGCGGCTCGGTCTCCTTGGTGACGGCGTGCTTGACCGCGAGGTTCTCGACCACCGCCTCGATGACCAGGTCGGAGCCGCGGCAGGGCTCGAGCTCCAGCGTGCCCTCGACCCGAGCGAACAGGGCGTCACGCGCCTCTTGCGGCAGGTGACGGAGGCGGTCGACCTGCTTTCGGACGTGGGCGAGGCCCTTCTCCACGGCCTCGGCCGAGATGTCCTTGAGGACCACGCTCATGCCGGCCTTCGCACAGACGAAGGCGAGGCCTGCGCCCATCATGCCCGCGCCGAGGATGGTGACCTTGGCGAAGCCGTGGTCGTCGACCCGGGGCAGCCCCACCTGCTTGTCGGCAGCCTGCTTGTGGAAGAACAAGGTGCGCACCATGTCTTTGGCCTGGTCGCTGACGACGAGCCCGGCGAAGTGGCGGCTCTCGACCTCCAGCGCCCGGTCGAACACGACCATCGAGCCCTCTTGGACGGCACTGATGGCCGCTTCCACAGCGGGGAAGGCGCCGGCCGTCTTCTTGTAGGCCATCGCCGAGGCAGCGAGGAACAGGTTGCGGGCGTCGGCGGAGCCGGGACGCACCCCGGGCCAGCGGAAGGACTTGCTGTCCCACGGCTGCTTGGCCTTGGGGTTGGCGGCAATCCACGCCCGGGCGGCGGGGAGCAGGTCGTCGGTGGTGGGGACCACCTCGTCGACGAGGCCGGCGCCCTTGGCCTTGGGGGCACGCACCAGCTTGCCCTGGGTGATCATCTCGAGGGCGGACTGCACGCCGATCATCCGCGGCAGGCGCTGGGTGCCACCGCCACCGGGGATGAGGCCGAGCATCACCTCGGGGAGGCCCACCTGCACCCGCGCGTCGTCGACGACGATGCGATGGTGGCAGGCCATGGCGAGCTCGTAGCCGCCGCCCAGCGCGGAGCCGGCCAGGGCGCACACCACGGGCACGCCCTTCTCCATGCGCCGATGGAGCTGGTGGAAGGCCGTGGTGGCCGCGTAGATGCGCTTGGGGTCGCGCTCGGCCAGGATCATGTTCAGATCGGCCCCGACGCAGAAGTCTTTGTGGCCGCTGGCGAGCACGATGCCGGCCACGGCCTCCTGCCCGTCGACCCAGTCGAGGCCGGCGGCGAGGCCATTGAGGAAGGCCTCGTTGACCGCGTTGGCCCGACCCTCCATCTTCAGGGTGAGGACGACCACGCCGTCGTCGAGGAGCTCTGCACTCAGCACGTCGTTTCGGTAGCTCATGTTCACACCCGCTCGATGATGGTGGCGATGCCCATGCCCCCGCCCACGCACAGCGTGGTGAGGCCGGTAGAGAGGTCGCGGTCTTCCAGCTCGTCGAGGAGCGTGCCCAGCAGCATCGCGCCCGTGGCGCCGAGGGGATGGCCGAAGGCGATGGCGCCGCCGTTGACGTTGACCTTGTCGTGGGGAACGCCCATGTCGTCCATGAAGGCCATGGGCACGACCGCGAAGGCCTCGTTGACCTCGTACAGGTCGACGTCGCTGGCCTCCATGCCTGCCTTGGCGAGGGCCTTGCGGCTCGCGGGCATGGGCCCCTCGAGCATCAAGATGGGCTCGGCCCCGGCCAGGCCCACGCTGCGGATCCTGGCGCGGGGGGTGAGACCGAGGCGCTCACCCGCCTCACGGGAGCCGATGAGCAGCGCAGCGGCGCCATCGACGATGCCGGAGCTGTTGCCCGCATGGTGCACGTGGTTCACCCGGTCGACCGCAGGGTAGGCCTTGCGCACCAGGGCATCGAGGCCGAACTGGGTGCCCATCATCGCGAAGCTGGCCTGCAGCTGCGACAGGCTGTCGACGCTGGTGCCGGCACGGGGATGCTCGTCGGCCTGCAGGTAGGGGATGCCATTGTCGTCGACGACGGCCACCAAGGAGCGTGCGAAGGCATTGCGCTCGATGGCAGCGGCAGCCCGTCGCTGGGACTCCACCGCGAACGTGTCGACATCGGTGCGGCTGTAGCCACGGCGGGTGGCGATCAGGTCGGCGGAGATGCCCTGGGGCACCGTGCCGACCTTCCACTGAAAGCTCGGGTCGAACATCGCGCCGCCGTCGGCGCCCATCTTCACCCGCGACATGCTCTCGACCCCGCCGGCGACGACCAGATCGTGGAAGCCCGAGGCGACCATGGCGGCGGCGTGGTTGACCGCCTCGAGGCCCGAGGCGCAGAACCGGTTGAGGGTGACCCCGGGGGCGTCGAAGCCCTCCCAGGCCTGCAGGGAGGCGAGGCGCGCGATGCAGGTGCCTTGCTCGCCCGTCTGCGTGACGCAGCCGACCACCACGTCTTCCACCAAGGCGGTGTCGAGAGCGTTGCGGTCGCGCACGGAGGTGAGCACGCCGGCCAGCAGGTCGATGGGCCGCACCGTGTGCAGCGCGCCCGACGACTTGCCTCGACCGCGCGGCGTGCGCACCGAGTCGAAGATGAATGCCTCGCCCATGGGGCCTCCCGATGTCTGGGTCATGAGCATGCTCATGATGAGCATGCTAAGGAATGGTCCTTCACCTCCTCCCTGGGGTTTGTCCAGTGGATCGTCCCGATCTCGAAGCCCGACGCCGCCAGACCCGCGTGCTCCTCGATCTCGCCCGGGTGGGCCACGCCGCGGATCGGCTGGTGGAGGGGCTGCTGGCCGATCACGATCTCCCGAGGATCACGCCGGCCCAGGCCAATGCGCTGATGGTGCTGTTCAACGCCCGTCGCCCGCTGACCGGCGCCGAGATCGCGCGATCCCTGGGCCTGTCGGAGGTCACGGTGAGCCGGTTCCTGCGCGCGATGCGGGAGGCGGGCTGGGTCGAGCGGGAGCGCGATCCAGCAGACGCACGCCGGCTGCTGGTGCGGCCCACGCCCAGGGCGCGCGACGCCCTGCCGCGGTTCATCGCGGTGAGCAATGCCCTGCTCGACACGGCCTTCGCGGGCCTGAGCGACGAGCAGATCACCCACGTGGCCGATGCACTGACCTCGATCCGGGATCAGCTCGATCCCTGATCGTCAGAGCAGCGACAGCACCCCGATCCCGAGCACGAAGCCGAGCACGGCCATCACCAGGACCCCGGCCAGCATCAGCCCCATGGTGATGGCGATCGGCGTGGTGGGCACCGCAGGCTTGGGCTCGGGGTAGACCGGCTGCGTCTCGCCGGCGAGGTGGCTCATCGACGACAGCCCGGCGGGTGCCATGGACGGATTGGTGGTCGGCCCGCGGGAGGGCCGCTGCCGCCGCTTGGGGGTGGGCGTCTCGGCGTGGTCGCTCAGCACCTTGGCGACGACCTCGGCGCCCGCCGGCCGGTCTTCCGGCTCCTTCTCCATGAGCTGCATGACCAGCTCGTCGAACCAGTCGGGGGCTCGGTCGGCGTAGTCGCTTGGGCGGGGCACGGGGGCCGACACGTGATCCTGCATGATCCGCATGGTGCGGCCCTCGTAGGGGGGCCGGCCGGTGAGCAGCTGGAAGAGCACGGCGCCGAGGGCATACAGGTCGGAGCGAGAGTCGAGCCGGTGGTGGGCGATGTACTCGGGGCTCATGTACTCGGCGGTTCCGAGGCGCACACCTACGTCGGTGAGCTCTTCGCTGTCGCCGCCCTGCAGGCGGCCGAGCCCGAAGTCCATCACCTTGACCTCGGGGGTGGCGCCACGGTGCAGCACCTGGATGTTGCCCGGCTTGAGGTCTCGGTGGACCACGCCCTGCTCGTGCACCGCGCTGAGGGCCGAGGCCACCTGCCGCCCGATGTGCACGACCGTGGGCAAGGGGAGGGGACCCCCCTCGAGCACCTGGTCGAGCCCGCGCCCCTCCAGGAACTCCATGACCAGGTAGTGGCGCTCGTCGAGGGGGCCGCCCTGCTGCTTGCCGAAGGCGAGCATGCGCACCACGTTGGGGTGGTCGATCTGGGAGGTGAGCCGGAACTCGCGCTCGAAGCGGGCCACCTGCTCTTCCACGGCACACAGCGGCTTGTGGAGCAGCTTGAGCGCCACTCGCTCGTTGGTCTCGAGGTCTTTGCCGACGTAGACCTCGCCCATGCGGCCGTCGCCGACATGGCGACCGACCCGGTAGCGATCGGCGAGCATCGCGCCGGTGGGGCGGGAGGCGGGAGGAGATGACTTGTGCACGGGCCTTTGTACCTCACGAGGGGGTCGAACGGGGCACGGCGCAACATCGCTGATACCGTGGAGGGCCTGTCGAGGGGGCCATCGCGCTCCGCTGGAGGGCACATGGCCGAGTCGAAGGTGGGGCGCACGGCGACCCTGGCGCAGCTGACGCCCCCCGACCCCTCGGGGCGGCGAGCCTTCATGCTGAGCACCGGGCTCATCGCGCTGTTGATGATCGTCAACGCCCTGCTGTGCAACGGCTTGTCGCTCCTGGGCGCCCTCGTCACCGCGCCGGGGCTGTCGGTGCTGGCCGCGTGCACCGCCGCCGCCTTCGGGCTCCCCTACCTGGTCGTGATCCTGTGGCTCGACCGCAACGAGCCAGAGCCTCCCTGGCTCGTCGTGAGCGCACTGGCCTGGGGAGCGGTGACCGCCACCGGGGTGTCGGTGCTGTTCAACTCGCTGTTCGGGGTCATCGCAGGCGCCGCCATCGCCGACCCGGCGACGGCCCAGCAGCTCACCGCCAGCGTGTCGGCACCCCTCGTCGAGGAGATCAGCAAGGGCTTCGCGCTGCTGCTGCTCTACGCCTTCTTCCGGCGCCACTTCGACAGCGTGCTCGACGGCATCGTGTATGGGGCTCTCATCGGCCTGGGCTTCGCCGTCGTCGAGAACTGGATGTACTACGTCAACACCGGCACGGTGGCGGGGGTGCTGGCCCTGACCCTCATCCGTGGGGTGGTCACCTCGGCGGGCACCCACATGTGCTTCACCGCGCTGGCGGGCGCGGGGGTCGGCCTGTTCCGGGTGCTGCGGGTGGGCGTGGTGCGGTGGCTGGTGCCGCCGGCCTTCCTGGCCCTCGCCATGTTCGTGCACTTCGCCTGGAACACGCTGGCGGGCGTGATCATGGTCACCCTGTCCGACAACGAGGTGGTGCAGATGCTGTTCGGGCTGCCCGTGGCGGTGGTGGTGCTCCAGCTGCCCTTCGTGCTGCTCGTGGTGGTGATGGCGATCCTGGCGCTCCGTCACGAGCGGCGGATCATCGCGGCCTACCTGGAAGGGGAGAGCGAGCCGGTGATCCGCGACGGGGAGATGGCCGCGCTGGTGCCCTCGCGTCGGCGCACGCTGCACCTGGTGGCGACCCTGCTGCGCTCGGGGCCGGCGGCCTGGTGGCGGCAGCGCCGGCGGTTCCGGGCCCTCATCCGGTTGGCCTTCGAGAAGTGGCACATGGACCAGGAGGCCGGGCACGAGAGCGCCCAGGCGCAGACCCACGCGATGCGGGTGATGGCGCTGCGCCGGGAGCTGTCGGCATGAGCTGGCTCAACGACGCGGTGCTGCGCTCGCTGCGCCAGATGCCTCAGGGGGCCGGCTATCGCTTCGAGCCGGGTCCACGGGCCTCCTTGCAGGATCCCACCAACCCCCGCGATCCTCATCACGACGGGGTGACCCGCGACCTGTTCCATCGCGGCGAACGGGTCGCATCCGCCGCAGCCGACGGCGCGACGTACTGCTGTGGCGTCACCGTGGAGGCCTTCCTCGACGCCTGGGCCGAGGAGCGCGGCGAGCTGGCCCTGGAGGCCGAGGAGGTGAGGGTGTTGATCGCGGAGTGGTTCTGCCCGACGATGGGCCACCCTGGTGCGGCGGAGGCGCTGGTGCGGTGGGGCCTCGGGGTGCCGGTCGCGCCACAGCAGGCCCGCCCTGGCGACTTCGTGCAGTTCTGGCGGAGCACCGACCTGGCTCGCCCCAGCGGCCACAGCGCGGTGGTGATCGGCTGGGAGGGCGACGCGCTTCGCTACCTGTCGAGCCAGCCCGCGACGAGGGGGGTGGGGGAGCATGTCGAGATCGTAGGTTCGCAGTGGGACGTGTATGTGGCGCGGGCAGGCTTCGCAGGCTCTTGACCAGCGCAGGCCACGCTGGGGCCGACGCGATGGCATGACTACCGTAGACCCCCTCCCCGGAGCCCCCACGTGCGAACCCTGCTGCTGTGCCTCCTCGTCGCCTGTAGCGGCGGGTCGGGCGATGATCCTGGAAGCGAAGACAGTGGCGTTCACACGAGCGAGCCTGGCGACGACGACGACGACGTGACGCCGACCGAGACGGTGGCGACGCTGCCCGGTGGTCTCGACAGCCGCGACGGGGGCTGCCTGCGAACCGATGGCACCAGCGACCGGGTGCGCTCGATCGATGCCGAGCTACCGCTGGGCGACGCGCCCCGCACGGTGCAGGCCTGGGTGCTCACCGACAACGCGGTGGGCGACCAGGTCGCGGTGTCCCACGGCAACGGCTCGCCGGGCCGAGCCTTCTTCCTGGGAACCAGCGACGGCTACCTGATGGTGAGCGCCGGCGGGCTTCCCAGCGTGGCGGAGGATGCCTTCGTGGCCGACGGTCGCTGGCACCACGTGGCGGCCACCTACGGCGAGGGGGTCGCGTGGCTGTGGGTCGACGGAGAGCGCATCACCAGCGCCGAGCTGGCCGTAGACACGCCCGACGGCGAGGTCGTGGCAGGCAATGCTCCCATCGGCCAGACGCTGCCCTGGAAGGGGTGGCTCGACGAGGTGAAGGTGTACGCGCGGGTGCGGCCAGATGCCGACATCGAGGCCGATGTCGACGGCGATGAGCTCGGGCTCAAGGTGTGGTGGGGCTTCGAGACGAGGGGTGTGGGGGCCGGCATCGACGTGCCCGATCTGTCCGGCATGGGGGGCGACGCCGAGACCGGCGGCACCGAAGACACGCCGCAGATGCGCTCCTGCCCCTAGCATCCGCGCCCATCAGGCCCGCTAGGGCGTCGAGAACAGCACGAACACGCTGGTGTAGCCATGCACGTGGGCCACACCGTTCACGGGGCCGAGCTCGCCGTTGGCGAAGAAGCCCGCCAGCGCCACCGGGCCGATCTCTTCCTGAAAGGCGCGGCTGTCGTGGTGGGCCTCGCCGAACAGGCCCCGCCCGCGGCCCAGGCAGGTGAACAGCAGCGCCCCGGAGGGGGCCGGGCCGTCGTAGCTTCCGAGGACCTGGGCGAGGTCGTCGCGGGAGGAGCGGCCGTCGCGCACGTGCAGCTGCACGACGTCGTATTGCTGCAGTGGGGCGGCGATGGCCAGCCCGCGACCGTCGCTGGGCACTCCCAGCACGTGGCGGATGAGGAAGTCGCCCTGTCGGTACTCCGTCTGCTCCTGCATCTGGATGCCGAGGAACTGCCCCTGCCGGAAGTGCTCCTGGTCGGCCGACGACAGGCCGTCGTAGACCCGCTTGAGCACCTCGACCGGGCTCTGACCGTCGAGCTCCAGCAGTCGATTGCCCTCGCACCGGGTGATGAACATCGGGGGGCCCACCGGCCGGCAGCCCTGGGCGACCAGCGTGTCGATGCGCACCTGCCCCGACAGCCCCAGGCACAGAGCACCACCGGGGAGGCTCCGGTCACGCAGGAACAGGGGGTGTGGACCTGGCGGGGAGCTTCCCGAGGCCTGCCCCCCGAACAGCGGCACCCCCGGGAGCGCGGCGGTGAGGGCCGGCACGAGCACCCCGAGATCGAAGGTAAAGGGGTCGCTGAGCACCAGCATGCCCTGCATGACGTGGTCGCCCACGGCGTCTTGCACAGCGAGGGCGAGGTCGGCAGCGTCGTCGATGAGGGCCCGATCGAGATGGAACGGGTGCAGCTCGACCCCGGGAAGGTGGGCTCCGATCACGGCGAGCCCGGGGCTGCCCTCGACCTCGACCCCACTGGCCAGCACCCCGCCGCCCTGGCAGCCCGCCACCAGCGCGTCGGGAAAGGCCTGCGACAGCTGTCGGGCCAGCTCGGGGGTGCGGGCGTGGTCGGGGCTCGCGAACAGCAGCAGCAGGTGGACCTCGGGGAGGGCCTGCCGGAGCTGTTCGACCACATCGTCGAGGGCCTCACGCGCGTCGGTCGCGGTGCCCAACACCGAGGCGAAGCGCACTACGGCTCCTCGGGAGGGGTCGTGCGCGGGCCGCCCTTGGCCTTGCCGGCCTTTCCGCCCTTGGCCTTTCCGCTCTTGGCGCCCTTGGCCTTGCCGGCCTTGCCGCCCTTGGCCTTGTCGCCCTTGCTGCCGCGGGCCTTGCCGCCCTTGGCACCCTTGCCCTGCTTTGCCTTGCCCTTGGCCTTGCTCGGGCGTGGGGTGGGGACGGCGCCGACCGCGCGCGCGGCCCCCGCCTGCTGCATGCGGGCGACCTTGCCCTCCAGCGCCGCGACGTCGTCGGCCAGGGCATCGTGGCTGCTGCGCAGCGACCGCGTCTGCAGGCCGAGCACGACCGCGAGGAAAAGGACCACCGGCAGCAGGACCATCGGGGTGTAGCGGAGCACGTCGTCGGACACAGTCACCTCTTGGCGTCGCCACTACCACGGCGGCGGCGGCGGAGCAGCCACAGGCCCAGCCACACGGGCAGGGTGCTGGGGGCCGCGCTCGTGCAGCCGCAGGCGAGGCCGAGGTGCTCGGTGGACCCCGCGTCGCGGTCGGTCAGGGAGGCGCGAGGAGCCTGCACGATGGCGTCGTCGGGCGCGTCGCCCTCACGCACCAGGAAGCTGACCTGCCCCTGCACGAAGGCCAGCGGGTCGATGTCGCCTACCGCCCGACCCGTGATGGACAGGTAGAGCGGCTGGCCGGGGACCAGCGGGGCGTCGCCGTCGGCGCCCAGCACGACCTCGCCGCGCTCGACGTCGACCAGCCAGTCGTAGGTCGTGGGGGTGGCGATGGCCACGCCGGCCAGCGACAGGGTGTCGTGGGCCACGGGGCTGCCCACCCGGCCGACGACCGCCCAGCCGAGCCCTCCTCCAGCCGACAGCTGCAGCTCCTCGATGACCAGCGCGGCGGCGTCGGCGGGCACGTCGATGCGCACCTGGGTGGCGCCCGGCACGTGATCGTAGGGAGGCTCGAGCCCCGCCGACAGCAGGAACATCGACCGCGGCTCGTCGAGCCCCAGCCCGTGGACGCGCTCGCAGCCTCGCAACCCCGACACGTCGAGGGCGGCGAGGACCGCGTCGTGGCCGGCCGCCGACAGCGCCCCTGCGTCGAGGAGGTCGTCGGCGGACCATGCGAGGCTCTCTCCGATGCCCGCCCAGGTCGGCTCCGCCCCCCACAGGGGGATGGCCCCGATGAGCAGGTCGCCGACCGCCTCGGCCCCTACGTCGGGGTGCACCTGCAGCCCCCAGGCCACGCTGCCGAGAATCTCGCCGTCGTGGTGGACCTCCCCCTCGAGCGCGTCAGGGCACCGGCGCGGCGCTGCGAGCTCGCGGATCGCCACGCGACCGAAGGCCGAGCCCGCGTACTCGGCCATGTCGGGGTCGCCGGTGAGTACCATCGCGAACACGTCGGCGGCCCCTTCGTTGGCGCTGCCCGACACCCAGTCCATGCCCAGCTCGTCGGCCTGCAGGAACGGCAGGTCGGGGGCGAGGTGGTTGACCACCGCGTGGCCGAGCTCGTGGTAGACGACATCGCCGTCGTAGCCGAAGTCGACCCCCGTGCCTGGCTCGTGACCGAAGCTGATGTCGGGCTGGTCGTCTCCGTCGAAGTCGCCGAAGAACGCGTTGGCCAGGGGGAAGTTCACGAACACGTCGATGGGGCCGTAGGGCAGCCGGAGGTCGTAGCGCGTGTCGAGCCAGCTCAGCATCCGGTCGGCGTGCACGAAGGCCTGCACCTCGGCGAAGGGGTCGGGCGACGCCCCCTCCTTGGGGCGGAACCGGTAGTCGCCCGCGTCGTCGGGCTGGGCCTGGCGGCTCCACAGCCCGCACACGCCGAGGTCGAACAGGGTGCCGTCGCCGATCTCGTCGCAGCTGCGCGCATCCGCAAAGGGCCCGGTGAGGTCGGCCGTGGCCAGCGCCACCTGCTCCACCTCGGCCTGCACCGGGTTCGGGTCGTAGATCAGCGCATCGGCAGCGGCCGAGGTGCGCCGCACGGTGTGGGGGACCCCGCTCTCGGCGTCGACCAGCACCTCCCAGGTGGTCAGGCCCGGCCCCGCCGTGCGCACGGGCACGGCCCAGCTCAGCCGCGCCACCCCGGCACGCGCCCACCACGCCAGGGTGGGGGTGCCGTGGCGCGACGAGGGCCCGAAGCCGGCGACGGCCGCCAGCGCCGCGGGCTGCACCTCGGCCGCGCTCAGCATCGGCTGCGACGGCCCCTCGAGGGCCGGCAGAGCGCCGTGGACGCGCCGCACGGAGCCGTCGGCGGTGACGGCCACCACGGGCAGGTCGCCACGCAGCGCGATGCCGTCGAGCTGCCCCCCCACGGCCACGCGGCCGCCCCCAGGGAAGGCCACCACGGTGCGGGGCTGCACCGACAAGCCCGCTGGGCGGGGGCCGGCCACCGCGACGAGGGCGGGGGCGGGGTCGATGGGGGCCGCGAGGCATGGCAGAGTCAGGAGGAGGGTGAGCATGAAGCTGCCTATCCGATCGCGGCGAGGGTCGGTTACCAGGCGCCATGTCCAGCGCTTCCGATGACGGTGTCTTCGTCCGCGTCGCCTGCCCCTCCTGCGGGCGCGACGACGTGTTCCTCAAGTGCGACCAGTGTGGGCGCCAGTCGCTGTTCGCCCTCGACGCAAAGGGCGTGCGCTGCCGCTGCGAGGCGACCTACAGCCATGCGCTGTGCGCCTGCGGCGAGCAGGTGCCGCCCGAGCACCTGGTGGCGGTGCCTTTCGAGGAGGGGCCGCTGGTGGCCTCCGAGGTCGAGCTCGACCCGACCCGCCTGGTGCTCGTGGCTGTCGCTGGCCTCGGCCTGATCGGCCTGCTGGGCGGCGGGCTGTGGTGGGCACTGGCGTGAGCGACGAGGTCGAGAGCGAGGAGGCCTTCCTCGCGCGCTACGACGCATCGGTATTCCCCCGGCCGAGCCTGGCGGTCGACGTGGTCCTCCTCACCATCTCCGAGGGCGCGCTGAGGGTGCTGGTGCGTCAGCGCGAGGCACACCCCTTCGCGACGCGATGGACACTCCCTGGCGGCTTCGTGGGGCTCGAGGAGGGCCTGGCCGACGCGGCACGCAGGGTCCTCCGAGACAAGGCGGGCCTGAGCGACGTGTTCCTGGAGCAGCTGCACACCTTCGGCGACCCGGCCCGGGATCCCCGCACTCGGATCGTCACGGTAGCGCACGTGGCGCTGGTCGACGCGTCGAGGGCGCCGGAGGGGGGCCCAGGGCGGTGGGCCGAGCTGGTGGTGCCCTGGGCGGGGCGCACGGGGGGGGCCGTAGGCATCCGCCTCGACGACGAGCCGGTGGGGTGGGGCTTCGACCACGCCGACATCGCGGGCATGGCAGTGGCCCGGCTGCGGGCGCGCCTCGACGCCAGTCCGGTGGGCTTTCAGCTGCTGCCGGAGACCTTCACGCTGCGCCGCCTGCAGGAAGTCCACCAGGTCGTGCGGGGGGAGGTGGTCAACAAAGACAGCTTCCGCCGCAGGCTGCTGGCCACGGGGTGGCTGGAGGCGACCGGCGACAAGGAGCGGGCCGTGGGGCATCGGCCTGCTGAGCTGTACCGCTTCGTGGGGCGGTCAGCCGTGTGAGGGCCCCGGTCGCGTGCTACCGTGCGGCCATGTGGATCCTCGGCCTCAGTGCGGCCCTCGCTGCCTCCCCCGCTTGCCGTGATGTCACCCTGAAGGGGTGGGAGGAGGCCCTCGATGCCTCCGAGGAAGCCCTTCGAGCGGGTCAGCTTGGGAAGGCCGGCGCGGTCCTCGACCAGACCGAGGAGCAGCTCCGCTGTGTGGTGCAGGTCGTGCCTCAGGAGCTGATGGCGCGTCTGGGGCGGCAGCGCGCCTTTCAGCGGATGCTCGACTTCGATGAGGTGCAGGCCGAGCAGTGGCTGTCGCTGGCTCGGTCGGTCGACCCCACCGGCAGCTGGCCGAGCTGGGTGCCCGAGCGGCACGTGGTCCGGCGCCTCGACGCGACCCTTCCGCGGGTCGCGGGGCGGGTAGAGGGGCGCGGCCTGGTGGTACCCGAGGGAGGGGGGGTGTTCCTCGACGGGGCCTACCTCACCCAGCCCGAGGCGCTGGTCGAGACGCCCCACCTGCTGCAGGTGGCCAGCGACGACGGCGTGGTCACCGAGGCCTTCTGGATGATGGGGGCCGCCTTCCCCCCCGAGGTGCTCGGTCCGCCGGTCGAGGTGCCTGCGGCGCCGATGTGGTTCACCGATCCGGTGGATCCGGCGGTCGCCAAGCGGCAGCGCCGGGGGCATCGCGCCGAGGCGGCGCTGGGGCTGGCCGCGCTGTCGGCCGCCCTGTACGGGTCGGCGTGGATGGCTCGCGGTGCCTACGCCGACCACCCCACCGACGGGCTGCGCACGGTGGTCAACGGGGCGACGGCTGCCTCGGGCGTGGTGGGGGGCGGGGCGGTGCTCGCCGCTGGCTGGGCGCTGGTGGGGCCATGAGAGGGCTGGCGCTGTGCTTGCTGGTCGGGTGCCCGTGGATCGATGGGGCCGAGCACGCCGAGGCGCAGAAGGTCTTCGACCCCACCCTGCAGCCGACGGGCGGCCCGACCGGCGCCACCGGCGAGACGGGCGTCGTGCCCACCGACACCGACACCGACACCGATGTCGACACCGATACCGACACCGATGTCGACACCGACTGCGTCGACGACGCCTTCGAAGACAACGACTCGGTCGACGAAGCGACCTTCCTCACCGCTGGCACGAGCGTCGAGGCGACGCTGTGCCCTGACGATGCTCCGGTCGGCGCGGCCACCGATGCGTTCAAGCTCGTGCCGGGCGCCACCGACGTGGTGGCGGTGCAGGTGCGAGGGGCTGGCACGCCGTGTGCCGACATGACCGTGCGCGCCGAGCTGCGCGGTGCCGACGGCGAGCTGCGCAGCGCGGTCCGCACCGATGGCGCCTGCCCGTCGTTCGTGGGGGGAGGCTTCGGCGACGCGGTGGTTCACGCGCTGCTCATCCACGAGGGGGGGTCCTCTGTGGGCTACGAGCTCACCCTCGACACACAGGCCTGCGAAGACACCGACGGCGACGGCTACCTCGCCGCGTCGTGCGGCGGGCCCGACTGCGACGACGACGAGCCGGATGTGTCGCCGGGCGCGAGCGAGGTCCCAGGAGACGGGGTCGACGACGACTGCGACGGCGGGGATGCGCTGGTGCCCTGCGATGCCTTCCCTCCCAATCCGCCCACGGCGGAGGCGGGGCGGCTGGCCTGCGGGGCTACCGACGTAGAGCCGGTGTGGGATGTCTACACCCTCAACCTCAGCGCGGGGGCCTGTGTGGGGCTGTCGGTCGACAACCTCGGCGGCAACGCGGATCTGACGGCGGTCCTGGTCGACCCCGACGGCAACCGGCTGACCCTCACCGACGAGGCGCTGTGCACCGGCAACCCCTGGACGCGCGATCTCGTCTTCCCCTTCGACCAGGGCTGCCCGCAGGGTGGGGGGATCACCGTGCAGAGCGGGGTGCACACGCTGTGGGTGTCGCAGGTCGACGGCAGCGGCTGCACCGACGACAGCGCCTATGGCGTCGACGTGTGGGTCGACGGAGTGAGCGAGGCCCCCACGCCGGGAGGCCAGGGCGTGGTGTTCGCGCCCTGAGAGGTGGCTAGACGGCGGAGCCCACCGTGGCCCGCGCCCGCCGGGCCAGGCCGTAGATGGTCTGGGAGGGGTTGACCCCCAGCGCGGTGGGCAGCACCGAGCCGTCGACACAGAACAGGTTCGGCACGTGGTGGTGGCGCAGGTCGCCATCGACCACCCCGCGGTCGGCGTCGGGGCTCATGGTGCAGCCGCCCATCTGGTGGGCGGTGAAGATGGCGTGCTCGTGGGCGCCGTAGGGCATCGCGGCGAGGCCTGGCAGGTCGGCCTCGGTGTGGACCTCGTGGGGTGACAGGTGCATGGTGAGGGCGCGGGTGGCGCCCGCAGCCAGGTGGATGCGGGCCAGGGCCTGGTGGGATGCGGCCATCGCCTCCTGCAGGTGGGGACCGATGGGGTAGTCGACGGCGATCCGACCATCGCGGCGCAGGCTGACCGTGCCACCCTCGTCGCCGTCGAGCAGCCCGTCGACGTGCAGCGCGAGCAGGCCCGACACATGGGACAGCTTCGACATCACCTGCTGCGCCTCGGTGCCGAACACCGGGAAGGCGGCGCCGGTGAGCATCGGATGCAGCGGTGCGGCCTCCAGGAAGAAGCCCATGCGCTCGCCACGGTCGATGTAGTGGTGCGAGCTGACCGACTGCGGGGCGCCGTAGAAGGGAGCGATGGGGTGGGGGTACTCGGCTGCGACGGCGATGACGGGGTGCAGGAAGGTGCGGCGCCCGACGGGCCCCTGGTTCAGCCCCGAGCGCAGCAGCAGGGCGGGGGAGTTGATGGCGCCGCCGGAGGCGACGACGACCTTGGGGCGCACCGTGAGGCGCCGACCGGTGGCTCGATCGCGGTCGCGCTCCATTCCCACCGCGTGCACCGCCACCGCACGCCCCCCCTGCACCTCGATGCGCTCCGCGTGGGTGTCGGCCCACAGGCGCAGGCCGTGGCCGACGGCATCGGGCAGGTAGGTGAGGTGCATCGCCTGCTTGGCGTCGAAGGGGCAGCCAAAGCCGCAGTAGCCGCTGTTGGCGCAGCCCTTCACGTTGCGCCGGAGCACCTCGACGTGGAGCCCCAGCGCCTGGCAGCCGTCGAGGAGGGCGTGGTTGTTGGCGTTCACCAGCTCCTCGGGCCAGGGGTGGATGTTCAGCCGCGCCTCGACGGCCTCGAAGTGGGGGCGCAGGGCGTCGGGATGCCAGCGCTCCAGCCCGTGCACCCGCTGCCAGTGCTCGAGGATGCGGTCGGGGGTGCGGAAGCAGGTCGTCCAGTTCACCGTGGTGGAGCCGCCGACGGAGCGCCCCTGCAAGATGGTGATGGCCAGGTCGGCCGTCGAGCGGGTGCCGCGGTCCTGGTAGAGCATCGGGGTGTTGATGCCCTCCTGCAGGACGCGGAAGTCGGCCGAGGTGCGGTGGGACCCTGCCTCGAGCATGACCACGTCGAGGCCTGCCTCACACAGCCCCTTGGCGAGCACCGCCCCGCCCGCGCCCGAGCCGACGATGCACACGTCGCAGTCGACCTCGTGATCGGCGGTGAGCTCGGTGGAGGAGCGAACGAAGCCGCTCATGTGGGGAACCGCGGTGGGCCGGGGTAGCCGACGAAGGCGTAGGTGTCGGGGTGGGCCCAGTAGGATGCCGCGATCAGCCCCGACAGCGCGCGGTAGGCGGTGCGCCGTGGCAGCAGCTCGCTGGTGCGCCACCGGTCGAGCACGCGGGCTCTCTCCGCGGGCGTCGCCGCGGTGAATCGGCGGGGGCGCTGGTCGAGGAGCGTGCCCGCGACGGGGTTCTCGACCAGCCACAGGGCCTGGGCGAGCTCCAGGGCGTTGCCTGGGTGCATCCGGTCGAGCTGGTGGTCGACGGCCTCAGGCACCTGCAGCGCCCACGCCGAGGGCAGCTCGTCGCTGCCCGGGCACACCGTGTCGGCCACGGCGGCGAGGATGCGGAAGGCACCGAGGCTCAGGGCCTTCAGGGGCTGCCGCGGGTCGCCACCGATCGGGGGGACCATGCTCACGCCGCCACACAGCGCCACGCTACCGACCGAGGCCGCCGTGGCCCCCACCAGCAAGCGGCGGCGTGTCAGCCCCGCCAGGCTACTCCTCCTCGACGCCGCAGGCCTTGGCCTGCGTGGCCGTCGCCAGGCATACCTGCAGGCTCTCCTCGGTGTCGCGGCCCGACACCGACGCGAAGTCGACCCACTCGCGGGAGAAGGTCTTCGCGCGGTTGCGCAGCTCCTCGATGCCGTCGTTGGAGGCGCCGTCGGCTCGCTTCTCTTCCGCGTCTTGCCACACTTTGCTCGCGGCGAGGGCGCGCAGCTTCATCAGCCCGTAGACCCGGCTGACGAACACGTCGCCCGTCCACACGTCTTTGCGCTCCAGGGCGGTCTCAGTCCACTCGACGACGTCGTCGGCGTTCTTGGTCGGGTCGGTGTTGAACTTGTAGAACGCCCACAGGTAGGCCAGGTCGGGGTCGGACTTGTCGACCTCTTCGAGGTGGCGGACCATCAGCTTCGACCAGTAGTCGGTGCTGTAGGCGTAGGCGTTGACGAGCAGCACGCGGGAGATCTTGTTCTTCGCGGTCTGCTGGTCGGCCTTGCTGTAGGCGGCCTCGAGGCAGTCTTTCTGCGGCTCGGTGAGGGCGCCGCGGGTGGCATCGGCCTCCAGCTCGCGCAGGCGGTCGAGCTCGGACGCGTAGTCGGGGCACTCGAAGGCTTGGGCGGTGGCGGCCAGCAGCAGCAAGGACAAGGCGACGATCGGGCGCTTCAACACGGCCTCCGGTTCGTGCGTATCCTGTCGCGTGGAGCGGGGGTCACGCAACCCCGCGTGCAGGGAGGGGGCCCGATGATGGCCTGGATGAAGGACTTGTGGGCGCGGTGGTTCGGTCCACCGACAGAGGAGCGAGCGCCGCTGTCGGCGCAGCAGCTCATGGACCAGATGAAGCAGGAGAAGGCCGGCACGGCCGACCCCGCCGCCTGGCGGGAGGGAGTGGCCACGTTGCGCTCCCGCGTGTTCTCGGGGATGGACCGTGCTCGCCTGTGGCGCCGGGCACGTCGGGGCTATCCGGGCGATGTGGTGGAGCTGGAGCTGATCACCCAGCCCACGGGGCACGACATGGCCGCGCTGAACGACCTGCTGCGCGACCTCGAGCGGGGCTGACTACAGCCGGCGGGTGAGGAAGTCGACGAGGCGCTCCAGCGTCTTGCCGTAGGGCGCGTCGAGGAGGAAGCCGCCGTTGAGCCGGGGCTGCTCGAAGATGGCCTTGCGGTGGCTGAAGGTGTCGAAGCCATCCTTGCCATGGTAGGCGCCCATCCCGGATGCGCCGACCCCGCCGAAGGGCAGCGTGTCTTGCGCTACGTGCAGCATGCAGTCGTTGACGGTGACCCCGCCGGCGTGGGTGGACTGCAGGGTGCGCTCGATCCGCTGCGAGCTGCTGGAGAAGATGTAGAGCGCGAGGGGGCGGGGCCTGTCGTTGATGTAGGCCAGCGCCTCGTCGTAGTGCTCGTAGGGGACCACGGGGAGCAGCGGGCCGAAGATCTCGTCGCGCATCACCGCCATGTCGTCGGTCACGTCGAGCAGGGCGGTGGGCGCAAGCTTGGGGCTCGCCTCGAACGACTCGCCGGCGGGGCCCAGGGGCTCTGCGCGTGCCCCTGCGGCCACGGCGTCGTCGCGCAGCTGGGTGAGCCGCTGGCGGTGGCGGTCGTTGACGACCGCGCTGTAGTCGGGGTTGTCGACGAGGGTGGGGTACTTGGCGGCGACCTTGTCGCGTAGCTTGCCCAGCAGCTCGTCGACCTGGCTCGCAGGCACGAGCACGTAGTCGGGGGCCACGCACGTCTGGCCCGCATTGAACAGCTTGCCGCTGGCGATGCGGTCGGCGGCGCGGTCGAGGTCGGCGTCGGGAGCCACCAGGGCCGGCGACTTGCCGCCGAGCTCGAGGGTGACGGGCACGAGGTTGTCGGCCGCCGCCTTCATCACCAGGCGGCCGACCGCGGTGGACCCCGTGTAGAACAGGTGGTCGAAGCGCAGGGTCGAGAAGGCCGCGCCCACGTCGGGGCCGCCGGTGTGCACCGACACCAGATCGGCGGGGTAGAGCTCGCTGAGCACCTCGGCGAGCAGCTCGCTGGTCGCCGGGGTGAGCTCGGAGGGCTTGAGCATCACCCGGTTGCCGGCGGCGAGGGCCTGGCCGATGGGCACGACGGCGAGCTGCACCGGGTAGTTCCACGGGCTGATGACACCGATGACGCCCAGGGGCTGCGGCAGCACCCGGGCGGAGGCCGGGAGGAAGTGCAGGGGCACGGAGCGCTTCTCGGCGCGCATCCACGCCTTGAGGTGCTTGAGGGTGTGCTTGAGCCCCATCAGCGACACGGCGATGTCGGCGATGAGCGTCTCGTGGTGGCTGCGGTGGCCGAAGTCGGCGGCGATGGCCGCCGCGAAGTCGTCGCGGCGCGCGTCGAGGGCGTCGACGAGGGCCTGGACGCGCTTCTTGCGCACCGCGAGGGTGGGGTAGGGCTCGGCCCGGAAGGCGGCCCGGTGCACGTCGAGGGCCGCCGCGAGGGCGTCACGGGGCGAGGGGGACGTCGCGTCGGCGTCGACAGGGGCGAGGGACATGGAGCCTCCGTAGGTACAAGCTCCCCTAACCGTCGCAGCCGCCGCCGGGATCAGCCCCAGCCGCGCAGCTTGTTCTCCTCGGTGCGGTACAGCGCGAAGCTGTCGCGGATCACCTGGTTGGCTTCCTTGTGCCCGCGCATGTTCTCCACGCCCACCGTCTTGTGCTCGAGGACCTTGTAGTCGCGGAAGAAGCGCTCGATCTCGAGCAGCGTGTGCGCCTGCAGCTCGCTGATGTCGCGGAAGCCGCTCGAGACGGGGTCGTTGACGTGCACGGCGATGATCTTGTCGTCGGAGTCGCCCTCGTCGCTCATGTGCATCACGCCGATGGCCCGCGCCTGCAGGATCGACATCGGGTAGACCGGCTCGTAGCCGAGGACCAGCACATCGAGGGGGTCACCGTCTTCGCAGTAGCTGCGGGGCAGGAAGCCGTAGTTGCAGGGGTACATCACCGCGGAGTGCAGGATGCGGTCGACCCGCAGCAGCCCGGTGGGCTTGTCGAGCTCGTACTTGACCTTCGAGCCGCGGGGGATCTCGATGACGCAGTTGAAGTAGGTCTCGATGTCGTCGGGGTTGTTGGGCAGGTCGTGCCAGGGATGGGCCATGCGTGCCTCCAGTGCGCCTCCAGCTAACTGTGCGGCCCGTCGCGGGCTGGCAGGGAGGTGGCTGGTCGCGTCGACGCCGGGTACGAACCTGCATGTGGTGGACCTTTCTCTTGCTGGGCTGCGGCGGCTCGGGCGACCCCGCGCCGGCTCCCCTGGGTTTCGCCGGGGTGCAGGCGCTGTCGCTGGAGCGCGGCGGCACCCTGGTGGCGACCTGGCCCGCCGCCGAGCAGCCGGTCGACGGCTACGAGCTGGTCGTGGCCGACGACGCAGGCGAGCGGGCGCGGGTGAGCACGAAGGCCGACGCGCGCTCGTACCGGCTGGTGGTGGGCACCGACGTGGCCGACGTGCAGGTGTGGGTCGAGGCGGTGGCGGGGGAGCAGCACGACGCGGGCGATGGCCCGCTGGCGCTGCGGCTGGGCCAGGAGCGCCTGCAGCTCGTAGGCCAGGTCCCCCTCGCAGGGCTGGGGGATGTGCACGGTGAAGGGGATCTGGTGGTCACCGCGGGGCGCACGTCGGGCAGCAGCTTCTTCGTCTACGACGTGAGCGAGCCCGAGGCGCCCGTGCTGCTGTCCGAGGTGGTGGGCGAGGGCTTTGTCAAAGACGTGAAGCTGCACGAGGGCTGGCTGTACACCCAGGGTGAGTGCGAAGACTGCTCGGGCGACCCCGACAAGCAGGGCGACTACGACGGCATCGGGGTGCGGGTGTTCGACCTGTCGGTGCCCAACGAGCCGCGGCGGGTGGGCAGCTTGCAGGGGTCGACCCTCGGCGAGCCCCACTTCAGCGTGCACAACGTGACCTGGTCCGACGGCTTCCTCTACCTGAGCGACAACGGCCTCGACGCGATGCCCATCGTCGACGTGCGCGAGCCGTCGAGCCCGGTGGAGGTAGCCCGCTACACGCCCCCCGAGGGCATCGTGCACGACCAGGCGGTCGTCGGCGACCGCGCCTATGTGGCCTTCTGGCGTGGCTTCGCCGTGCTTGACGTGGCCGACCCCGCCCAGCCCGTCGTGCTGGCCGAGCACACCGAGCCCGCGCTGGGCTCGGTCCACAACGCCTGGCCCACGGAAGACGGGCAGCACCTGCTGGTGAGCTCGGAGCTGCCGGGGGGCGCGCTGACGGTGTTCTCCCTCGACGACCTCGGGGCCATCGAGCTGGTCACCACCCTCGATCCGTTTCCCACCGACACCATCCACAACATCGTGGTGCAGGGCAGCTACGCCTTCGTCAGCTGGTATCGGCAGGGCCTGGTGGTGGTCGATCTGATCGACCCGGAGCACCCCGAGGTGCTCGCCCACTTCGACACGCACCGCTACGAGATCGAGGGCCACGAGCCCGAGCAGACCTGGGCGCTGTATGCGGGGGCCTGGGGGGTGTGGCCTCGCGACGACGGGCTGGTGGCCGTCAGCGACATGGAGAACGGCCTGTTCCTGTTCCGCTTCCACCCGGTGCGGGTGGAGCGGCCCTAGCTACAGCAGGCCCGACAGGCCCAGCAGCATGCCCACGCCCCAGCCGGTGCCCCGACCGTTGGTGGTGGAGGGCGCGGCCATGTCGATGTGCAGCCACGGGCCGGTGTAGCCGGCAGCCTCGAGGTGGTTGCCGATGAACTGGCCGGCGCAGCTCGACTGGGCATTGGCGCGGTTCTTCACCGAGTTCTTCATGTCGGCGATGCTGGAGTTGAACTCCTTGCGGAACAGCTCGGGAGCGTAGGGCAGCGCATGGGCGGTGTCGCCGGTGGCCCGGCCCACCACGAGGGCCTGCTGCTCGAGGGCCTCGTCGGAGCAGTACAGCCCGGCGTGGAACTGGCCGGTGGCCAGCGCCTGGGCGCCGGTGAGGGTGGCGAGATCGATCACCTGGGTAGGGGACCTCTCCTTGGCGACCCAGGCCACGCCGTCGGCGAGCACCAGGCGCCCCTCGGCGTCGGTGTTGTTCACCTCGACGGTCTTGCCGGAGAACATGTGCAGCACATCGTCGGGCCGGGTCGCGCCGGGGCCGATGGCGTTCTCGGCGACGCACAGCACGGCGGTGAGGGGGCCGGGGTGGCCCATGGCGACCGCGGCCTCGAAGGCAGCGAGCACCGCCGCCGCGCCGCCCATGTCGGTCTTCATACCGGGCATGCCCGTCTTGGTCTTGAGCGACAGGCCCCCGGTGTCGTAGACGATGCCCTTGCCCACCCAGCAGGCGCCGCCGCCGGGGCCACCGTGGTCGAGCACCACCAGGGCGGGAGGCTCTTCGGCGGCCTTGCCGACGCCGTAGATCCCGCCCAGGCCGGCCTGGATGAGCTCGTCGCCGCGGATCACGGTGGCCTTGGCGCCGACACGGGCTGCGGCCTCGGTCGCCGCTTGCACGAAGGCGGTGGTGGTGAGCACGTTGGGCGGCGAGTCGACGAGGTGGCCGGCACGACGCACGGCATCGACGGCGGGCTGCAGACGGGCGACGGCGATGTCGCCATCGGGACCCGAGCAGGCGAGGCCCACGGTGCGCTCGGCCTTGCTCTTGGCCGAGAAGGTGGGGAAGGCGCGGGCAGCGGCCAGGACCGCGGCGGCGGCGTGGTCGGCGGCTTCGACGCACATCACGATGCCGGTGGTGCCCTTGGTGCCCGCGGCGCGGAGCACGGTAGGGATGGCCCAGGCCCGCACCGGGCTGTTGTGCCGGGAGCATGGCTCGGGGAGCACGGCCGCGACCACCTTGGTGGGGCCGCTGCTGGGCCAGGTGGATGCCACGCGGCCGCTGTCGCCCGCGTCGGTCTTGCGCACCATGCGCTCCCAGGCGCCGTGATCGACGCCGGAGGGGAGCAGTGCGAGGGTCGTGTCGGCGAGGAGGCGGGACGCGCGGCCCACGAAGATGAGCTGGTCGAGGCTGGTGGCGTCGGTGCCGTGGTCGTGAAGCGTAAGGGTCGCAGGCATGGGGGGCTCCAGGGTCGAGCTTGCGCTCTATCGTGATCCCCCGCCTACGCGACGATCAGGGGCTCTTGGGGTTGGGCCTCGCCATGCCGCCGCGATCCGACGGCGTGTCTTTGTTGGGATGAGGATCCTTGCCGGCGCCGCGACCGGGGCGCGCCGTGCCGGGGGCGGCTCCGCGGCCTGGCTTGCGGGCCGTGCCGTCGCCGTTGCCGTTCCCCGGGCCGCCGCGACCGGGGCCCACGGTGTCGGCGCCGCGGCCTGGGCCGTTGCCGCTGTCGAGGGGCACGAACTCGCTGCGCACCGTCTGCTCGATGTCTTGCATGCGACCGAGCACCGACTCCGTCTTCTTCGGAAGTTCCTTGGTGATGCCCAGGTTGTGCCCGGTGGCCTTGGCGGCCTTGGGCATCTTGAAGATCTTGTCGAGCAGGCCCTCGCCCTCGAACTCGTTCTTGATCTCCTTGGGGAAGGTCTTGGTCTGCTTGACCAGCGAGCTCACGTCTTTGCTCACCTGGGTGAGGTCGGCGATGGCGGTGACGATGTCGGTGTTCATCTGGTTGACGCTGTCGATGCCCGTCTGCACGTCGGTGGGGACGGCGTCGGTGGGCTCGAGCTTCGGCACCTTGCCGTTCATCGCCAGGCCGATCTTGCCGTCGGCGCGGGTGTTCAGCTCCTTGATGGCGTCGGACAGCGGCGTGCCCTTCTTCAGCCCCAGGGTGGTGTTGAGCTCCTTCTTGGCGCTCGACAGCACCTTCGATGCGTTCGACAGGCGGGCATCGATGGATCCCACGTCGGAGAACACCTTGTCGAAGGCCTCGATCCCCGTCTCCTGGATGCCTTTGTCTTTCTTCTTGTCTTTCTTGGCGTGGGCGGGCGCAGCGCCCATCAGGGCCATCGCCAGCAACACCGTGCCGAGCGTTCGGTTCATGGGGTCTTCCTCCGTGCGGACAAGGATAGCGCCCGGATACATCGGCCGCGATGCCCGAAGATGTAGCCACGACGATCGAGACGCTGCTCGTCGCCGCCCGAGGCGCCCGGGCGAATGCCTCGCTGCCGCAGTGTGTGCAGCACCTGCGTGAGGCACAGGCGGCGGCGTCCCCACTCCCTGACGACCACCGCCTGGTCGCCGTTGTCGCGTGGCGGCGGGCCAAGGCGGCCTACGATCTGGGGCTCACCGACGAGATGCTCGGATGCCTGGAGCGGGTGCTGTCCCTCGAGCACCCCTTCGCCGACTACCCCCAGGGTCTGAAGGCGGCCGAGCCGCTGGCCCGCCGCTGGTGGGACGAGCGGGGCTACGGGCATCCGCTGGTGGCTCGGCTGTGGGAAGCGTTCGTGGCGGCCTGGCACGAGGGCGGCGACCCGTGGATGGCGGCGAGCGGGGAGACGCAGCTGGCGTGGGACTGGGCTTGTGCGGGGCACCTCGTGCCGCTACGGGCGCTGTTGGTGCGCCGCGGGGGGCAGAGTCCCAAGGAGTTCGGCAACGGGCCGAGCAAGCACCCTCGCGCCGCGGATGCTCCCAGCTCGCTGTGGTGGGCCCAGATGGACATCGCGCGCATTGCCCTGCGGGCGGCGGTGTGGGCGGGCGACGAGGGCCTGGCGCGGGAGGCCCACGAGGTCTACGCCGATGCGCTGGCGGAGGCGGAGGTCGAAGAAGGCGACGACTACTGGTTCCTGGAGACAGCGGGTCGCGCCGAGCGGGTGTTCGGCTGGCGGGGCGAGCTGGCCGAGCGCTGGATGGCCGCCGCGCCGGGCTTGTCGCACCCCCGTGCGGATCTTCACCAGGCCCTGGCGACGGCGGTGGTGCAGGGCTGGCCGGGAGCGGTGGCCGAGGTGCTTCCGCAGGCCGATGCGGCGGGGCCGGAGTGGGGCATCGATCTGAGGGTGGTCCTCCATATGGGGGGCGAGGATGCTGATGGTCGCTGGCTCAGCGAGGCGCGAGCCCTGGCGGATTCCCGAGGGGTGGGGGTGTTCCGGCGGCGGCTGCAGGATCCAGGGTAGGCTGTCGCCCTGATCGGAGGGCAGATGCGGCCTTGGATGTTCGGCCTGTGCATGGCGCTCGTCGCGTGCAGCGGAGACAAGGGTAGCGACGGCAGCGTCGACGACACGGGCGCCATCGGCGACGACGACGACGACACCGTGGGCGATGACGACGACGACACCACCACGGAGTGCACGGTGCTGGTCGAGAACGACCTCACCGACCCGCTGACGCTGATGCGCGACGACGACCACTACTGTGAGTCGCAGCCGCTGTACAACCCCGACGTCAACACCGCCTCGGCTCACTGGTACGGGGAGATGACCATCGACGACTGCGGCGTGGTCACCGGCCGCGAGGTGGTGCTGCTGTTCCCCAACCCGCAGTGGGAGAGCAACGGCGCGGCCGACTGCATGGCGGTGTGGGACGTGTCCGGGGTGGTCGACGAGCCCCAGGGTGGGGCCGACTACGGCCTGTCGGTCACGCTGACGCGCAACTATGCCGACAGCGACTGCCCCGAAGACCCCTACGAGTCGCCCGAGATCGACTCGACGCACTACAACGTGCACCTCGACGCGGGCACCGCGCGCTTCTACTTCGACGGTAGCACCGAGCCCTTCGCCGAGGGCTTCGGCAACGAGAGCCACTTCAACTGGTTCTTCGACAGCTGCCCCCTGCTGTGATTCGGAGGACTCCGTGAACCGCTCGCTCCTCGCCCTCGCCCTGCTGGTCGGCTGCACCGGCACCGACGACAAGTCCGACGATGCCGGCACGGTCGACCTGACCGATGCCGACACGGATGCCGACACCGACGCAGATGCCGACACCGACACGGATGCCGACACCGACGCCGATGCCGACACCGACACGGATGCCGACACCGACACCGACACCGACACCGACACCGACACCGACACGGATACCGACACCGACGTCGACACGTCCGACACGGGGTCCACCACAAGCACCGCCGACACCGGCACCTCGGCGACCCTGCCGGACCTTTACGCAGGGCTGATGGCCACGTGCAGCACGCAGTACGCGGTGATGAACCTGTCGGCCTTCTACGTCGGCGACGTCTACATCGATGCCAAGGGCGACGTGACGGGCACCGAGACCATCGCGTTCTACCCCTCCGCCGACCTCGAGAGCTACTGCGCCCTCGAGCCGAGCTGCGTGGTGGTCTACGATCTGGTCGGGCGCAGGCAGGCGACCGGCCAGGCCCCCGACTACGACTACGCCATCAGCGGCACCGCCACCGAGAACCTGGTCGCGACCACCTGCGACGAGGCCTATCGGGCCAGCTGGGAGATCTCGCCGTTCAGCTTCACCTATGCGGTGAAGGAGAACGTCGACGGCACCACGGTCGTGGGCTTCGAGTCGTCGGGGAGCGAGTTCGCTACCGGCTTCTGGGAGCCTGGGCACTTCAACTACGTGACCGACCGCGCGGTGTGTTGGCCCCTACCTGACGCGCCGTACACGCCCTGCCCGATGTAGGGAGCGGCGGGTGACCCGCCCAGCGTGTAGGTTGCCTCTGCGCTGAGGAGGTACTGCATGCTGTGGTTGTGGATGTCGGTGGGCTGGGCCTGCATGGAGCCGGTGCCGTTCGAGGTGGACGCATCGGTATCTCCGACGGAGGCGGCGGAGATCCTGGGCGTCGAGGTGATCGTGGGGCGCTGGGACGCCACCACGGCGCCGACGCCGGACTGTGCTGGGTGGAGCTGGCTCGAGGTGACGGTCGACACGGCGGACGACGTGGGTGTCGTAGTGGGGATCTACGACCAGCCGAACGCCGTGTCGCCCACGTGGGGTGCGGCGGGGGAGGGGCCCTGGCGGACCGACGAGACCATGGTGCTGACCTGGCAGGAGTCCGACAGCGACGCCGCCCAGACGCTGCACTTCGGCTTGCTGCTCACCCCGCTCGACGTGGCAGGAGGGGAGGGGCAGCCCTGGGAGATCGAGGTGTACGACACCGAGCGGGGAGCGGGTGCGGGCACGACCACCGGTGGGGGCGGCAGCACGACCGGTGGTGGCAACGGGGCGGCCGGCGGCGGGAACGGGTCGACGAACGGTGGGAGCACGACCACAACGACGACCTCGGTCACGAGCACGACGTCCGGGCCGTCGTCGAGCACGACCGACACCGCGGGCGCCGCCATGACGAAGGGCAGCTCGTCGGGTTGCCAGGTGGTGTCGGGGGGCGCGGGGGTGTGGCTGTGGTGGATGCCCGTGCTCGTCGGGCTGCGGCGGCGGGGTGGCCAGCTGTAGGCGGCTCTGCCTCCCGCGCGCCAGTACGATGCGCACCACGCCACGGACGCAGCGTTGGCGGTCGCCCTGCACGTCGCGGCACCAGGGAGACCGGAGGGAGCAGCGTGCGACGACACGGGCGAAGGGAGCCTGCGAGCGCAGCCAACGAGTGCACGCTGCGGCTCCCCCGGAGGTCGACCGCAATGGGACTGGGCGCAGCCCCGGC
>CBDUIC010000071.1:0-41391 GCA_965367245.1 uncultured bacterium
GTGTCGGCGATGGACTGCCCTCCCTGCCAGGAGATGGCGGCCGACGAGCCCGCGTTCCTGGCCGACATGGCGGCGCAGGGGGTCGACGTCGAGGTGATCACGCTGCTTGCGCCGAGCCTCGCAGCGCTGCTCGATCCGACGCCGGTGAGCTCGCTCAACGAGTGGTCCACCACCTACGGGCTGCACAGCCCCGTGCTCGGCGACCGAGGTTGGGGCTACTGGGTGCTGGGCGCTGAGCTCGGCGACGGCTTCGCCTATCCGTCATGGGCGTTGGTCTCCCCCGAGCTCGAGGTGCTGCAGCTCGGTATCGGCTACCCCGACACGACCTTCGACGACATGGGTGACACCATCAGGGAGCACGCGGGAGGCTGAGGGCGAGCTCCAGCTCCTCGATGTGCTCGCGAGGGGGCGGCATCGTGGATCTGCGGCCCAGCACCGTGAGGCGCAGGGTGCGGTAGGCCCACGCGTCGGGGCCCAGCCGCACCACCTCGATCACCGCACCCGCCACAGCGCGTCGCAGAACCAGCCCTTGGGGTCGGCGAAGCGCCCGACGATGTCGAAGCCGGTGAATGCCGCGAGCCCGTCGATGTCGCTGTCGAGGTACTTGTAGGAGTATTCGGTGTGGATCGGCTCCCACGGGTTGAACGAGAACGTGCTGCGCAGGGCGTCGATGCGCACGTCTTGCTTCACCCGCGACACGATGTAGCTCTCCATGGCACCGGAGAAGACGTTGTAGGTGCCGTAGTGCCGCCACTGTGACAGGTCGAAGTGCCCGCCCAGCTCCCGGTTGATGCGCTGCAGCAGGTTGAGGTTGAAGGCAGCGGTGATGCCGTCGCGGTCGTTGTAGGCAGCGAGGAGGGCCTCGATGTCTTTCTTCAGGTCGAAGCCGATCAGGGTGTGGTCGCCAGGGCGCAGGCCCGTCCAGATGCGGCGCAGGAAGGCGCGGGCGCGGGGCTTGTCGAAGTTGCCGATGTTGGAGCCGAGGAACAACACCAGGCGTTGGCGCTCGTCTTGGCCGTGGAGGTGGCGGAGGGCGGAGACGTAGTCGCCGACGATGCCAGCGACCTGCTGGCCCGGGAGGCGCTCGGCGACCTTGCGGTACAGCGAGCGCATGGCGCCCTCGGAGATGTCGACGGGCACATACCGGGTGGTGACGCCCGCCGCGGCGAGGTGCTCGAGCAACAGGAAGGTCTTGCTGCCGTCGCCGGCTCCCAGGTCGACGACATCGAGCTCCTGCCCCGCGAAGTGCGCCGCGATGGCTGCCCCCTGGTCGGTGAAGATCGAGCGCTCGAGGTCGGTGGGGTAGTACTCCTCGGCCGCCATGATCTGCTCGAAGAGCTCGGAGCCGCGGTCGTCGTAGAACCACCGCGAGCTCAGGCGCTTCGGCCGCTCGGACAGCCCGGTGAGCACGTCGAGGGCGAAGGCGGCGTGGTCGCTCTCGGTGGTGGTCTCGGACAGCACCTGCCAGGTCATCGGGCCTCCCTGGTGCGGAGGGTATCGAAACCGGCTCGGCTCAGCCTGCCTTTGTGGGGATGGCGGCCATGGCCCGCTCGCTCATCGCGGTGATGGTGAGGGAGGGGTTGACCCCGGGGTTGGCCGAGACGGCGGCGCCGTCACACACGTACAGGCCTGGGTAGCCGTGAACCTGGTGGTCGGGCCCGATCACCCCCTCGGCCGCGGTGGCGCCGATGGTCGCGCCGCCCAGGATGTGGGCGGTGGTGGGGATGTTGGCCAGCGTCTCGGTGAACATCGACACGACGAAGCCGTCGAGCTTGTCGGCGAACTGGTCGGCGAGCTCAGTGGCCTCGGGAATCGCCGCGGTTGGTGCCTCGCCGGCGGTGACCCGACTGGTGAGGCCGAAGCGCCCCAGCGTGAGCCCCAGGGTGCCCTCGGTGGACCGCATGTACAGCAGGATGGCGGTGGACTTCGACCAGTCCTTGACGAAGGTGGCGGCCAGAGCGCGGCGTGGGTGCGCCAGGGTGGTGCGGACGCTGGCGGCCATCCGCTGCATCAAGGTGGCGCCTGGCGCGTGGGGCAGCACCATCAGCCGGTACAGGCCACTGCCGGCGGGGTAGCGCACCGGCTCGAGGTGGGAGTGCGGGTCGGTGTGCAGGATGCTGCCGATGGCGACGCCCTGGGTGAGGTCGAGCTCGGGGTCGCGGGAGGTGACGCCGATCAACGTCTCGCTGTTGGTGCGCACCGACTCACCGACGTGGTCGGACAGCTCGGGCAGGCCGGTCGGATCGGCCTTCATCTGCAGCAGCAGCTCCGTCGTCCCCATCACCCCGCCGCTGAACACCACCCGGTCAGCGTGCAGCGTGGTGGAGGGCTTGCGCCGCCCGAAGGTGGGCTCGGTGACCACCTGGTAGCCGCCACTGGGATCGGGCCGCACCGCGACGACCTTGGTCTCGGGACGGATCTCGGCGCCGTGGTGCTTCTCGGCGAGCCACAGGTAGTTCTTGTCGAGGGTGTTCTTGGCGCCGTGGCGACACCCGAGCATGCAGCCGCCGCAGAAGTGGCAGCCGGTGCGGGAGGGGCCCCTGCCGTCGAAGTAGGGGTCGGGGACTTCCTCTCGCGGCGTGCCGAAGAACACGCCCACATCGGTGGGCCGGTAGTGCTCGGCCTGGCCGCGCTCCTCGGCGATCTCGGCGAGGACCTTGTCGGTGACCCCGGGGTAGGGGTTCTGCGCGGCTCCGAGCATCCGCTGGGCGGTGGCGTAGTGCGGCGCGAGCTCCGCCTGCCAGTCGGCGAGGCCGGCCCAGCTGCCGGAGGTGAAGAACTCGGTGCCGGGCATGGGCAGGGTGTTGGCGTAGATCAGCGAGCCGCCGCCGACACCGATGCCGTGCAGTGCGGTGACGTGTCGGGTGAACGACATGCGGAAGGGGCCGGTCATGCCCAGCTCTGGCCGCCACATGAACCGCTTGAGGTCCCACGTGGACTTCGGGAAGTCGCCGGGGGCGAAACGACGGCCCATCTCCACGACGAGGACGCGGTAGCCCTTCTCCGCCAGGCGCAGGGCGCTCACCGAGCCGCCAAAGCCCGAACCCACGATCACCGCGTCCCAGTGTTCATCCGCCATGACGCCGCGTATCATCCGCCGTGGAGGGGGTCATGGACCGTCGGCTGGGGATGGGCATCGCGGCTGGGCTGGTACTCGCGGCGGTGCTGGCGTGGCTGCTGCCGAAGGCGCCAGCGCCCGTGCAAGGCCTCCCCGCGCCCGAGCCGGAGCCCGTCGACGCAGTGCCCTCACGGCGGCCTGCAGGTGGGGAGGTGGCGGAAGCGAAGGTGGAGGCGGAGGCGGCCCCCGAGGTGCCGCGCACGCCGGTGGAGGTGGCCCTGGAGCGGGTCGCTGAGGCTGCTGGCGACGGCATCGTGCGCTGTCCGCTGCCCCCTGGCGCACCCGAGGGGCTGCCGCGGGGGTTCACGCGGGCGGAGCGGGTAGGGCGGATGGTGGTGGCGACGGTGTCGCAGCCCGAGGGCAGGGCGCTGCTGCATCGGCCCCGGGTGGAGCTCCCCCCCGACGCCACCGACGACGAGATCCGCGAGGCGGTGGAGATCGGTAACGCCCCGCCCTATGCGACGGCGGTGTGGTCGGGGGCGTTCCCGGGGGAGCAGGGGCGCTGTCACGTCGAGCCGGTGGAGTACGTCACGCTGTCGGGTCGGGTGGACTTCCTCGACGGGCCGATTCGAGGCAGCCTGCATGGCTGCGGGGGCTCGCGGTCGGTCGACGAGGAGGGGCGGTTCGCCTTCGACGCGCCCCTCGGGCCTCCGTGCGGGCTGTCGTTTCGCAGCAAGGGGATGGGCGGCGAGGTGATGGTCGATCCCGCAGCGCCGCCCGCTGAGATCGTGGTCCCAGAGCAACCCGAGCGACCGATGGCCGAGCGGCTCGACGAGATGCGGGCGGAGGTGGAGTACCTGACCACGACCCCCGATCCGGTGGTGCTCGCCTTGGAGGAGGAGGGGCTGTCAGCGGAGGTGGAGGCGACGTTGAGGGAGTGGGCCGAGGCGCAGGCCGCGGAGCGTGAGGTGCGGATCGAGAGCCTCGCGCACATGGCCGACTTCTTCGAGGAGGCGCTGGCCAAGCGCGAGGCCGAGGGGGAGTAGAATGGCGGCGGGAGGTGCCGTGCACACCGTGGCCAGGGTCGACACACCGGTGGGGGGCTTCGCGGTGGCAGCGGATGCCGACGGCGCCCTGGTCGCGGCCGGCTGGGTCGGCGAGGAGGGGCTGGAGGGGTGGTGCGAGGCCCACGAGCTCGGTGCCGTGAAGGAGGGGGCGCTGGAGGCGGCCGACGCGCTGGCGGCCTGGCTCGAAGACCCCGGGCAGGGCCTGGGCGACTGGTTGCTGCGGCCGGCGGGCACCGATTTTCAGCAAGACGTGTGGCGGGCGCTGAGGGAGGTCCCCCAAGGGGCGACGATCAGCTACGCGGAGCTGGCGGCGCGGGTCGGGCGGCCCAAGGGTGCGCAGGCGGTGGGGGCGGCCAACGGGGCGAACCCGCTGGCGGTGTTCGTGCCCTGCCATCGGGTGGTCGGGAGTGCCGGGCAGCTGACGGGCTACGCCGGGGGGCTGAGGCGCAAGGAGTGGCTGCTGGCCCACGAGGGGGCGCGCAGCGTGCAGCTGGGCCTGCTGTAGCGGGCGGCCCACATCTAACACCTAGCGTCCTGACCCCGAATTCGAGACCGAATTCGAGGCCCCTCGACATCTAACACCTAGCGTCCTGACCCCGGATTCGAGACCCCGGGTCGTGGGCTCAGCGGTCGCAGGTGTGGAAGTCGTCGGGGTTGTCGCGGTAGGGGTCGGAGTCGACCTCGGGGCAGGTCTCGGCGATGAGGCCTTTGACGAAGTCGACCTCGTCCCAGGTGAGGGCCATGCCGGGGAACACGATGCTCACGTCGCCACTGCCGTACAGGATCTCGTCGACGAAGGGCTCGTACTCGTCGCGGCGCGTGTCCCAAAGCTCGTCGAAGCGGGTGACGTAGGCGTCGAGGACGGCGGCGTAGCGGTCGCGCTGGAGCACGGCGACGTTCTCGAAGGTGTCGAACTCGGCGTTGGGCGAGTAGTTGTACGAGCCGGTCGCCACGGTGTCGCCGTCGATGATGACCAGCTTGTGATGCATCTGCTCGGCGTAGTGGTAGTCCCACCGGTAGGCCGACAGCTTGAAGCGCACGGGCACGCCGGCGGCATGCAGCTGGTAGCCCCAGTAGATGCCGTCTTCGAGGCAGTCTTCCTCGTCGTCGGCGTCGACGGCCTCGGCCAGGCAGGCCTCGGTCTCGAGGATGCCCTGGTCGCTGTACCAGGCGCTCGTGTACTCCTGGCCGTCGAGGTAGACGGCCACGTCGGCGCCGCCAGCATGCGCGTCGAGGAGGGCCTCGGCAATGGGGCGGCTACGCAGGTGGCCCGAGGCGACCTGCACGGAGTCCTCAGCCGACCGGATGAGCTCGGCGAGGCGGTCGTGCACGTTGGACTGGTGGCCCTGCCGCGCAAAGGTGGGGCCATACGCCGCCGACTGGTAGGTGCGGAAGTTGTCGGAGGTGAACAGCGCCTCGCTGCCCTCGGCTGCCGCGACATCCTCCTCGGTGATGACGAGCCCCTCGACCGTGGGAATGGCCTCGTTCCACTCGATGAGGCGGCCGTTGGCCCACAGGTGCTCGAACTCGCGCTGGAAGGCGAGCAGCATCCGCTCGTCGCGGAGGAACAGGGTGTCTTCGTCGTACTTGGTGCCGGCGCTGTAGCTCCAGTTGCCCGAGCCGCTCATCAGCAGCCCCTCGGAGGCCTGCGACAGGTCGGTGCGCACGCCGTCGACGATGGCGAACTTGTGGTGCATGACCTTGTTGACCCAGCGGACCTCGATGCCGGCGTCTTCGAGGTCGGCGCTCAGGGAGCCCGGCAGGTCGTTGCGGTCGTCGGAGGCCCCTTCGAGGAGGGCTCGGATGCTCACACCGCGCTCCGCGGCGTCGATGACGGCGTTGATGACCCCGCCGTCACGGAAGCTGTACATGGCGATGTCGACGCTGCGCTGGGCGCCCTCGAGCTCGGCGACGGCCCGCGCGAGGTGGGAGTCGTAGTAGGGCTGGGGCGAGAAGATGGCCTGGGCCCGGCAGCTGCCCTCGGCCCAGTGGGCGATGGCCGCCAGGCTGCTGGGGCCGATGCCCGACACGGCGTCGACCGCCTCCATGTCGTCGAAGGGGCGCTGCTCGACCAGGCCCGTGGCTCCGCTGCTGTACACGCCGTTGGCCTTGAGGGTGTCGACGCTGGCGCTGTTCGCGAACTCGAGGCTCGCGTCGGCGATGCAGGCCTCGACGGGGTCGGCGGCGCAGGCGGGCTCGGCCCAGTCGATGAGGGCGTCGAGGGCGCTGGTGCCGACCTGCGACACGGCGTCGATCTCGTCGAGGGTGGTGAACACCACGTCGTCGGCGGTGCCGTACACGCCGTCGTCGCCGTCGCGGGTGGCCTCGAGGCTGTTGGCGGCCCGGGTGTGCACGCCGATGTCTTTGAGGCGCGTCGCGTCGGTGGTGTTGACCATCGTGACGATGGCGTCTTCCACGCAGGAAGACACGGAGCGGGCGGCGAGATCACCCGCGTCGGGCACCACATAGGTGGTGCAGCCAGAGACGAGAGCGAGCAGAGCGAGTCGAGCAGTCATCAGACGGTCCCATACATAAGAACGCAGCGCTTGTATGGGGCGAATGAGGGAAAAGCCACGCCTCGTTCGTATCGGTGTGTATCAGCCGCCTGATACGCTGTGCCCCCGCCCTTCGGAGTTGTGCTCATGGACGAAGACGACCGCCTGCGTTTCCTGTTCGCCAAGGCCTTCGAGACGGCCGTCCCCTCCGACGACTGCCCGAGTCCAGAGACGCTGCTCGATGCCTACCATCGCGTGCTCTCGCAGGAGGAGATGGACGCGGTGGTCGACCACATCAGCGTGTGCGCTGTGTGCGCCGAGGCCTGGAGGATCGCCCGGCAGACGCCGCCGCCATCTCCAGGGAGGCGGTGAACCCCCGCGATGCCCGCCCCTGACCTGCTCAGCGAGGTCGAGGCGCTCATCGCATGCCTGGAGGCCGGGACAGACCCGATCCTGACGTGCGAGCGCATCCTCGGCATCCTCGACGAAGACCCCACGGTGGAGTCGGCCTCGCTGCCGTCGGTGAGCACCTCGGAGGTCGCTACGGTCGACTTCGGCGGAACCTGGGCCGGCGACGAGGTGGATGCCGACACCTGGAGCCCGGAGAAGCTCGGCGCCACGCAGGGCACGTGGGCCGAGCCGCCCGCTTCGACGGTGCGCTCTGCTGGGCTTCGGGGGGTCTGCGAGGCCCTGCTCGACGGCACGCTGCCCAGCGAGGAAGCGCTGGGGCTGCTCTCAGCCTGGCGCGATGTGCGTCGGCCCGTCGCCCGCTACCAGCTGGGGCGCCCCCTGGGCCGCGGTGGCATGGGGGAGGTGCTCGCAGCCCGCGACCTCGCCCTCGACCGGGAGCTCGCCCTCAAGGTGTTGCTGCGCAGCAGCCCCGCGGCCCGGGCGGCGTTCATCGCCGAAGCCAAGCTCACCGCCCGGCTGGACCACCCCGGCGTGCCCCCGGTGCACGACGTGGGCGAGACCCCCGACGGCCGCCCCTACTTCGCCATGAAGCGGGTGGAGGGGCGCAGCTTGCGCGAGGTCCTCACCCAGGGGGGGCTGCGTGGTCTGCGGCCTCGGCTCGACCTGTTCCGGCGCGTGTGCGAGACGGTGGCCTTCGCCCACGACCGAGGGGTGCTCCACCTCGACCTGAAGCCCGACAACCTGATGATCGGTGCCTTCGGGGAGGTGCTGGTGATGGACTGGGGCCTCGCCCGGGAGGTCACCGAGGGCAGCGCCACCCTCAAGCACGTGGCGGGCACTCCGCGGTACATGGCGCCCGAGCAGGCCACCCGTGGGGCTCGGCTCGACGTGCGCACCGACGTGTACTCGCTGGGCGCGATCCTCTACGAGCTGCTGGCCGACCAGCCGGCCTTCCCGGGCACCGACCAGACGACGGTCCTCGACGAGGTGCGGGAGGGGCGGTTCGCACCGCCGCGTTCGGTGTGCTCGTCGGTGCCGAGGGAGCTCGACGCTCTGGTGGTCTCCGCCATGGCGACCCGGCCCGATGAGCGGCTGGGCAGCGTGCTCGCCTTGCTGGCGGAGGTGGAGGCCTACCTGGAGGACCGCCCGTTGAGCACGGTGCGGTACTCACCGTGGCAGCGGCTGCAGACCTGGTCGCGTCGCCACCGCGCCTCGGTGCAGGGGGCGACGCTGGCGGGGGTGCTGGGGCTGGTGTTGCTGATGGGGGCGACGGGGCTGTACGCCGCGCAGCTCACCGAGGCGTGGAGAGAGACCGACGCGCAGCGCCTCGCAGCCGAGGCGTCGGCTCGGGCGGCGCAGAAGCAGCAGGCACAGTCCCAGTTCACCACCGGGACGGTGTTGATGCGGGAGCATCGCTATCGGGAGGCCAGGGAGGCCCTCGACGCGTCGCGCCAGACGTTGGAGGCGCTGGGCCTCGATTCCCGGGCGTCGCAGCTCGCGCTGGCCGAGCTGAGCTGGCGCCAGCAGCCGACGGTGTCGGTGGAGCTGGGGCCGACCCAGGGTGACCCTGTGTTCGTCGACGACCACGTCTACGTGATGGGCGCGAGCGGGTCGCCGTCGGTGGCCGTGCACGTCGACACCCTCGAGGTGACTCAGCTGCCCCACGCTCGGCAGCCCCTCGTGCTCGACGGCGAGCTGTGGTGGGCGGGGGCCGATGGGTCGGCCTTCGTCGTGTGGGGGCCGGATGGCACCGAGCGCGTGCGCCGGGAAGGGCGCTGGCGCGTCGAACATCACTGGATGAACAGCCTCGACGAGCCGAGGTGGATCGACCTGAGGAGCGGCGCACAAGGGGCTGCGCCGTGGCTCGAGTGCGGCACCACGTGGGGGGTGGTCGGGGCGTTCTACGTGTGCCGAGAGGCGCAGCCCTATGCCTCGGTGCTGACCCACCGCGAGACCGGTGAGGTGCGGGAGAGCTACGTCACCGTGGCCTCTGGCGATGGTCGTTCGTACTGGAACCCGGGGCAGGTGCAGCCCGTGGTCGAAGCTGCCCAAGGCGACGTGCGATGGATGACCGACGAGGGAGCGGCGCGGATGCCCACCTCGGTCGACGAGGGGCGCTCGGTGGCGTGGCTGGTCACCGACGGTCGGGTGATCGTGCGCGACTGGCTCACCTCCGCCCTGCAGGTGGCCTTCCAGCGCGAGGGAGGGGCCTGCGAAGGGCCGCAGGCCTACGCTCCGAGTCGCCAGCTGGTCGCTGTCCGCTGCGAGGGGCAGCTGGAGCTGATCCGGGGCGTGCGAGACCCGCTGCAGGAGCCGCCCGCCTTCAACCGAAACGCGCTGGGGCGGAGCCCCGGCGGAGGGCTGCTGGTGTGGCAGCTCTCCGAGGAGGAGGTGGTGGTGGAGGGGCGAGGTCGCCGTCGCACCCTGCCCGCCAGCGGGAGCTACCGAGACTTCGCCATCAGCTCCACGGGGGTGATCGCGATGGTGGCCAAGGAGCCCCAGACGGTGGAGCTGTGGTCGCCCGAGGAGGGGCGGCGGGAGGTCGAGCTCGGGGCGGTGGGGCTCGGGCTGGCCTGGCGCCACGACGGTGTGCTGGCGGTGATCGATGAGGAGGGCACGCTGCACGAGCTGCTGCCCGATGCCACCCACCGCCGCACCGCCTTGCCCGACTACGGCGGGGGGCGGCACGGATGGGGGGTGGCCCCCCTCGGGGATGGGTGGGTGCTCAGTGACTACATGGGCCGGGATCGGGCGGCGGTGTGGGTGCGGCAGGGCGCCATCGTGGCAGACCTGAGCGCCCCGGGCTCGACCTACGCCTTCGATGTGGCGGCCAGCCCCGACGAGGCCCAGGTGGTGGTAGGCACCGACGAAGGGTCCTGGCTGTGGGACGGGGGAGACGAGGCCGTGCACCTGCCCGGCACCTTGTCGGTGGGCGTCGCGTGGGGGGAGCATGGCCCGGTGGTCGCCTCCGCGGATCTCGGCCTCGACTTCTTCGATGAGGCCGGTGAGCGCTTGTATGAGTGGGACCTCGGCTTCCTCGCCTCCTCGGTGGTGGCCAACCAGCAGAGCGTGCGGCTCATCGGCGCCGACTCGGAGCACCCCTCGGTCTTCAGGCTCCCCCTCGGCGGCTCGATGGGCCCTGATCCGTTGGTCGATCTGTGGTTCCCCGACGAGTGATCCACGAAGAAGCCCGCCGCTGCGTGGGCAGCGACGGGCTTTCAAAGTGGTGGGCGATACAAGATTTGAACTTGTGACTTCTGCCGTGTGAAGGCAGCACTCTCCCACTGAGTTAATCGCCCGAGAGTGCCGCTCATGTATGGCCGTGCTCTCAGAGCGTCAAGAGCGATCGTGCCGACGGACTTCCGTCGGTGACGTCCGTCACCCATCGGGCCAACGCCAGGAATGAATGGCCCGCCCCTTGCTGTGGGCTGCCTCGTCACACAGCATGGAGGTGACGAATGGGTGCAGTGAACCAGGTGATGCTCGTGGGTCGGATCGGTCATGAGCCGGAGCTCCGGCAGTCGACCGATGGCGGCACGCCGTGGCTGAGGATGAACATCGCGACCAACCGGCCCACGCGGTCGGGGGAAGCGACCGACTGGCACGACGTGCGGGTCTTCGGCGATCAGGCCATCGTGTGCAGCCAGATGCTCCGGAAGGGGTCGCAGGTGCACGTCGATGGTCAGCTCGTCTACGAGCTGTTCCGCAACCGCGAGGAGGGGGAGAGGCCGGTCCGCACGGCGAGGGTGCTGGCGCGGCGGGTGACGTTCCTGTCCGACTTCGGCAACCGCCCGCTCGAGCGTCCCGAGGCGTCGGCGAGGGTCGGGATCGCCTAGCGTCGAGCCCCCGGTGCGGGCGCGGCACGGCATACTGACGCCGTGAACGCGCTCCGCACCGTGTGGGCCGCGGCGCTGCTGGGCGTCGCGTGTGGTCCTCCTCCCCCAGACGCCCTGCCACCGGCCTGTGAGGCGCTGTGCGCGGAGCTGGTCGACGACTGCGGGCTGGCGTCGTTCCCCGATCGTGACAGCTGTCTGGGCGGGTGCGCCTACGAGGCCCAGGAGGGCGCTGACGTCGACGCCTACGCGGCGTGTGCCGCCGACGCTGCCTGCGACCCGTTCGCGCTGGTGGCCTGCGAGGAGGCCCATGGGCTGTACTGACGCCCGCTGGGTCCTCTGGCTCCTGGTGGCCTGCAGCCCCGAGTATCGGGTGGTCGCGCCGCTGCAGGTCGACCCCGCGGCGGTGTTGCCGTGCCCCTTCGAGGAGGTGGTCGCTGCTCCGTTTCTGCAGCGCTACACCTGCAACCCGGTGTTCTCGGGCACCGAAGAGCCGTGGGTGGGGGAGTTGGTGTCGGTGGGCTTCCGAGCGCAGCGGGTGCTCGGTGCGCCCGTCTACCAGGTCTGGTACAGCGCGCGCACGCCCCCCGGCTACGGGCCCGACTGGGCCATCGGGCACGCGGTGAGCGACGACGGCACGAGCTGGGTCCCCCATCCCGACAACCCGGTGGTCGAGGCCGGCGAGGGGTGGGACGCTGACAGCGCCGATCAGCTCGCGGTGGTGCGCGATGCGGACCGAGACCGCTACCTGCTCGCCTACCAGGGCTACCGGCTGCAGCCGGTCCCGGAGTTCGGGATGGGGCTGCTCACCTCGAGTGACGGGGTGAGCTTCGAGGCGCCCCTGGGCGATGCGCCGCTGGTCGACCTGTCGGAGACGGTCGACGGCATCGACTACTGCTGGCCGCTGTCGCTGTCGTACGACGGGGGCTCCTACACGGGCTGGATGGCCGGGCACCGGCCCGACCAGCAGGTGTGCCAGATCTACGCGTTCACCACCGACGATCCGGTCGCCGGCATCGACCTGGCCGACCCGACGGCTCAGCCGGAGGTGGTGCTCGGAGCGGGGCCCGAGGCCTACGACAAGGCGGGCATGTCGGCCGCTGCCAGCGTGGTCTCGGGGGGCGTGCACTACCTGTTCTACGTCGGCTTCGCGACGTGGGAAGACGCCGGAGGCGGGCTGGTGTCGAGCCAGACCCACACCCTCAACCTGGCGGTGAGCATCGATGGGCGCGACTGGCGAAAGTACCCGGGGAATCCCCTGCCGGTGAACCTCACGGAGGAGCCGGTGGTGTCGGGGGTGGCTGCGCAGGCGGTGGGCGACCGGGTGCACCTGTGGGTGACCGACCAGTACGACGAGGTCGGGGGCCAGGCGGTGGGGTACTACCTGTTCGACCCGTCGGCCCTGCCCTGAGGCTGGGTCTGGCGAGTGGGCGCGACACCGGCTAGATCGCCTCGAACTCGTGGAGGGGCCGGTGCGGCGACGCTACGTGGTAGTCGAGGGCCTCATCGGCGTGGGCAAGACGACCCTGTGCCGGTTGCTGAAGCGTGAGCGGGGGGCCGAGCTGTTCCTCGAGCCCGCCGCGACCAACCCGTTCCTCGAGCCGTTCTACCGAGAGCCCGAGCGCTTCGCGTTCCCGGTGCAGATGTTCTACCTGATCAACCGGTGGCGGCAGCAGTCCGCTATCCGCCAGCAAGACCTGTTCTCCAACCTGGTGGTCAGCGACTACCTGTTCGAGAAAGACCGGCTGTTTGCGGAGAAGACGCTGCCCGCCGACGAGCTCGAGCTGTACGACCGGTTCGCGGGAGCCCTGGGAGAGCAGACCCCCACGCCCGATCTGCTCATCTTCCTCGACGCGCCGACCGAGGTGATCCTCGAGCGAATCGAGCGCCGCCGTGCGCCGGGCGAGGACGTGATCTCGCCCGACTACCTCGACGATCTGCGTCGTCGCTATCACATGCTGTTGTCAGGCTGGACGGCCTGCCCTGTCCTTCGGATGGACAATCGCGATATGAACTACGCGGATGACGCAGAAGCGCAGGCGCGTTTGTTGTCCTGGATCGACGCGGCCCTCGACGGAGAGCCGCTTCCCCCGGAGGCCCCTGGATCCATCTCGGACCGGGAGGTTCAGCCTTCGCTCTTCGACCGGGGGGCATAGCAAGGAGCTCGAGGTGAAGAACCTAAGCGTGTTGGACCTTCGCAAGAAGAAGGCCGACAACGTCAAGATCGTCATGGTCACCGCTTACGACTACACCATGGCCCGCCTGGTCGACCAGGCCGGGGTCGACATGGTGCTCGTCGGTGACTCGCTGGGGATGGTCGTGCAGGGGCACGACGACACACTCCCCGTCACCCTCGACCACATGGTCTACCACTGCAGCTGCGTCGGTCGCGGGCTGCAGACGGCCCACATGGTCGGCGACCTGCCGTTCCTGTCCTACCAGGTCAGCCCCGAGCAAGCGCTGCTGGCGGCGGGCCGGCTGGTCAAGGAGGGGCGCTGTCACTCGGTGAAGCTCGAGGGCGGCAAGCGCTCCGCAGCGGCCATCCAGCGCATCGTCGAGGCCGGGATCCCGGTGGTGGCTCACATCGGCCTCACCCCGCAGTCGGTGCACGCCATGGGCGGCTTCCGGGTGCAGGGCCGTCGCGCCGACGACGCCGAGCGGCTGATCGAAGACGCGCTGGCGGTGCAGGAGGCCGGCGCTTTCTGCCTGGTCCTCGAGGGCATTCCCACCGAGCTCGCCGCCGAGATCACCGAGCGCCTCGACATCCCCACCATCGGCATCGGTGCGGGGCCGTCGTGCGACGGGCAGGTGCTGGTGTGCAACGACCTTCTGGGGATGGACCTTTCCTTCAAGCCCAAGTTCGTGAAGCGCTACGCCTCCCTGCAAGACACTGCGGTGGAGGCGCTGCAGGCCTACGCGAGCGAGGTGCGCGAGGGGGTGTTCCCCGACGAGGCCCACAGCTTCCATCGCTCGCGGCCGACCCCGCGGCTCGCCAAGCTGTACTGAGGGCGGCGGTGGAGCATCTCTTGTCGCCCGAGGCCATGGTCGCCTGGTCTGCAGCGCAGACGGGCACTATCGGCTTCGTGCCCACCATGGGCTTCCTGCACGACGGCCATGCCTCGCTGATGCGGGCGCTGCGGCCGCAGGTCGACCATCTGGTGGTCAGCGTCTACGTCAACCCGCTCCAGTTCGGTCCCAACGAAGACCTCGACCGCTATCCTCGCGACGCCGAGGGGGATGCGGCGCTGTGCCGCGACCACGGGGTGGATGCCTTGTTCATGCCGCCCGACATGTACCCTGACGGCTTCGCCACGCAGGTGTCGGTGCTCGGCTTGACCGACCACCTGTGCGGGGCGGGGCGGCCGGGCCACTTCGAAGGGGTGGCGACGGTCTGCGCGCGGATGTTCGGGCTGGTGGGCTGCACCCATGCCGCCTTCGGCGAGAAAGACTTCCAGCAGCTGATGGTGCTGCGGCGGATGGTGCAAGACCTCGCCCTGGGCGTGCGCATCGTGCCCGTGCCCGTGCGCCGCGCCGACGATGGGCTCGCGCTGTCGTCGCGCAATGCCTACCTGTCGGAGTCCCACCGCGCTCGTGCGCCCACGCTCCAGCAGGCGCTGCGGGCGCTCGCTGCCGAGGTGGAGGCAGGGGAGCGCGATGTGGGGGGGCTACAGCGCCGCGCCCTGGCGCGCATCGACAGCGACGGGGTGGAGTACCTCGAGGTGGTCGATGCGGAGACGCTACAGCCCATCCCCACCATCGGCGACCGACCGGCGCGCGCCCTGGTGGCCGCTCGCTATGGTGCTACGCGGCTCATCGACAACGTCGCCGTAGGGGCACCCCTCCGATGGACCTGAGCACCGCCATCCTGTTCGCCCTGGTCGCCATCATCGGCGCCAACCAGGTGCTCGTTCGAAGCCGGGCCGCTCGCGACTCCGACAAGGTGTTCTGGGCCCTCACCGGCGGCGACCTGGTGCTGGGCGTGCTGGTGTTGGTGGTCGGGCTGCCGGGCTTCGAGGGCATGCCCGTCGTGAGCTACGTCGTGGGGCTGCTGTTCGTGATGCACGTCGCGCAGAACCTGATGCTCCGCAACGAGTGGGCCCAGGCAGAGCGTGACGAGGCCCGCGCCGAGCGTGACGAAGAGCGCAAGCGCCGCCGCCAGGAGCGGGAGGCACGGGAGCAGGGCGAGGCCTCCTAGCCCCTTAGGGGGCGAACTGGTCGACCAGGCGGTGCCACAGGCGCTTGGCAGGCGACGGGGGCGGCGACAGGGTGTCGAACCGCTCCATGTGCTCCGACGCGGTGCCGTCGCCGAGTTCCTCCCTGGCCGCGGCCACCGCCTCGGCCATCTCCCGCGCGGTGGCGTAGCGGTCGTCGGGCTCGTGGGCACAGGCCTTGCGCACGATGGGCCGCAAGGGCTCGGGCAGCAGCGTGTAGGCCTGCGGGAACTCGGTCGGCGCGTACAGGAAGGAGGGGCGCCGCATGGTGGCGAGCACGTAGAGGGTGGCGCCCATGCTGTACAGGTCGGCGCGAACGTCGACGCGCTTGGCGTCGGTGGCCTGCTCGGGAGCGGCGAAGTCGATTGTGCCCAGGTTGGTGCCGGTGGCGGTCTCATAGTTGACCGAGCCTCCGGGCATGCGAGCCACGCCCAGGTCGCCGAGGACCGCACGCCCGTTGTCGTCGAGGAACAGGTTCGCGGGCTTCACGTCGCGATGGAGGATGCCGCGGTGGTGCACGGCGGCCAGCCCACACAGAGTGTCGAACGTGATGCCGAGGGCGTCTTGCACGTCGAGCGGCCCGTCGAGGTCGAGACGCTCCTGGGCACTGCCACCACGCAGCAGCTCCATGGCAATCCAGGTCCAGCCCTGCTCCTCTCCCTGGCCATAGAGGCGCACGACGTGGGGGTGCTCCAGGTAGCGAAGGGCTCGGACCTCCCCGAGGAAGCGCAACCCCGCCTTGCGAGAGGGCACCACCTTCACGGCTAGCTGCTCGTCGCCCCGCTGCGCCGCATAGACCGCTCCCTGCGCGCCTTCGCCCAACAACGTGCCGATGTGGATCGCGCCGTCATCGAGGGTAGCCGGCGGCGTCAGCAGCACCTCGACCCTCCAGAGTCGGTGCGCGGTGCGGCTGCGGATGGGAGCGGGAAGCGTGGCATCGTAGGGGGTATAGCCTCGGTAGTGGCGTAGAGGGCGCCGTCGTACCTCCGTCGCAACCCAGCCGCGAACCGCTACCCGTGGGCGGCGACCAGGCGCAGGAGCTCGGCCTCGGGCAGGGTGTGGTCGGTGGACTTGGCGTGCTGGAAGATCGCATCCACCAGCGGTGCCTTGGGCTCGATGCCTCGCGACTCCAGCCAGTACTTCACGTTCGACACGCCCGACTGGTGGCCGATCTCGATGACCTGCTGCTGGCCGAACCAGGCGGCAGGCACGCCGCTGTAGATCCGGTCGGCGAGCCAGTCGTCGCCCTGGGCCTTGGCCTTGATCACCGCGGCAGCGTGCACGCCGGTGCCCGTGCGGAACGCGTCGGCACCGAACACGGGGTAGTTCACGGGGATGGGGACCCCGCACTCGCGACCCACGAGCTCGGTCAGCTCGGCGAGGCCGTCGAGGTCGTGCTCGAAGGCGCCGAGCAGCTTGAGGTTGACCAGCATGAGGTCGAGAGGCGTGTTGCCCACGCGCTCCCCGATGCCCAGCACGGTGCCGTGCACCCGGTCGCAGCCAGCCTGAGCGGCGATGAGCCCGTTGACCAGCGACAGCCCGCGGTCGTCGTGGCCGTGCCAGTCGAGGCTGACCCGGTCTCGCGCTCCCAGCTCGCGGAGCAGGGCGTCGGCCCAGCCGACGAGGTTGCGCACGCCGTCGGGGGTGCTGTGGCCGACGGTGTCGCAGAGCACCAGGCAGCTGGCGCCTTCCTCGACCGCCACCTCGAACACCCGGCGCAGGGTGGAGGGCTTCGAGCGCACGGTGTCTTCGGTGACGAAGGACACGGGGAGCCCGGCCTTGACGCCCATGCTCACGGCGGTGCGGGTGAGCTGCACCAGGCGGTCTTCGTCCCACTGCTCGGCGAGCATGCGGATGGGGGAGCTGCCGAGGAAGGTCATCACCTCCAGCGGCACGCCCGTGGCCTGGGAGATCTCGATGATCGGCTGGATGTCGGCGGGGTGGGTGCGCGCGGCACACCCCAGGCGCACGTCGAGCTTCTCGTCGCGCACGGTCTCCACCAGGGTGGTGACGTCTTGCACCGCACGGGGGCCTGCACCGGGCAGCCCCACGTCGATGGAGTCGACCCGGAGCGCGGCGAGCTGCCGCACGATGGCCTGCTTGACCTCGATGTCGGGGTCGCGCACCGAGGGGCACTGGATGCCGTCGCGCAGCGTCTCGTCGTGCAGCTCGACCCGCCGCATGGGGTTGCGGTGGGCCCCCTCCACGTTCCAGTCGTAGATCACGTCGTCCGACATCGTTCCCCCAGGCGGTAAGGATAGCCCGCATCGGGCCCACACGAAGGTGGACCCCGAACGAGCGATTACAGCGCTTCGACCACGACGGCGATGCCCTGACCGCCACCGATGCACGCCGACGCGAGGCCGAGCTTCTCGCCGCGGCCGCGCAGCGCGTGGATCAACGTGGCGGTGATCCGCGCGCCGGAGGCACCGAGGGGGTGGCCCAGGGCGATGGCGCCGCCGTTCACGTTGGTGATCGACCGATCGAGGCCGAGCTCCTTCTCCACCGCGATGTACTGCGGGGCGAAGGCCTCGTTGACCTCGACGAGCGCCATGTCGCCCAGGCTCTTGCCGGCGGCCTCGAGGGCCCGACGCGACGCGGGCACCGGGCCGATGCCCATGACGTTCGGATCGCAACCCGACACGCCCCACGACACGAGGCGAGCGATGGGCTGCAGGCCCTTCTGCTCGGCCCACTTGGCGTCGGCGACCACCAGGGAGGCGGCGCCGTCGCAGATGCCGGAGGCATTGCCGGCGGTGACCGTGCCGTCTTTCTTGAAGACCGGGCGCAGCTTGCCGAGGCTGTCCATTGTCGACGCGCGCGGGTGCTCGTCGCGGTCGAAGGTGACGGTGCCCTTGCGGGTCTTCAGCTCGATGGGCGTGATCTCGCTGGCGAAGAAGCCGGCGGCGTCGGCCTCGGCCCACCGGGTCTGGGAGGCCAGCGCGTATTCGTTGGCATCTTCGATGGAGATGCCGTGCCGCTCGGCGAGGTTCTCCGCGGTGAGGGCCATGGGCAGGCCGGTGTAGCTGTCGGTGAGGCACTCCCACAGCAGGTCTTGCATCTTGGGCGGCTTGCCGAATCGGCTGGGCTTCCGCATGTCGTACGACACGTGGGGCGCCATGCTCATGTTCTCGGTGCCACCGCAGAGCACGGCCTTGGCCTGGCCGGTGAGGATCTGCTCGGCGGCACAGACCACCGCCTGGAAACCCGATCCGCAGAGGCGGTTGACGGTGAGGGCGGGCACCGCCTGGGGCACGCCGGCGCGCAGGCCGATGTGACGCGCCATGTAGATGGCGTCGTTCGCCGTCTGCAGGACGTTGCCGTAGATCACATGATCGATGTCGTCGGGAGCTACGCCGGCCTTCTCGAGAGCGGCGGTGGCCGTGGGCACGGCGAGGTCGGCGGCGGTGAGGCCGGCGAGGGCTCCTCCCATGGTGCCGAAGGCGGTGCGCTGGCCGCTGAGGATGACGATCTCACGAGGGGCGATGTCGAGCATGGGGACTCCATGGGTGCGGGCGCGCCACGGCACGCCTGGGACAGTCGACCCACGTATCGCTGTCGGCTCCCCTCAGCCCAACCGCGCCAGCACCGCGTCGGTCGCGGCCCGGGTGTTCAGCGAGCCACCGAGCTCGGCGGTCACCTCACCAGCCTCGAGGGCCCCGCGCACGGCGCCTCGAATGCGGGTGTCGAGCTCGGCGTGGCCGAGGTGCTCGAACAGCAGGCCTGCCGACAGCAGGGCCGCGAAGGGGTTGGCGATGCCCTGCCCCGCGATGGCCGGGGCGGAGCCGTGCACGGGCTCGAAGAGGCTCACCTGGCCGGGGTTCACGTTGCCCGAGGCCGCCAGGCCGATGCCTCCCTGCAGCTGCGCACCCAGATCGGTGACGATGTCGCCGAACAGGTTGTTGGTGACGATGACGTCGAACTGCTCGGGGGCGCGCACCATCTCCATCGTGAGCACGTCGACGTACAGGTGGAAGGCTCGGATGTCGTCGTACTCGGCGGAGACCTCGCGGAAGACGCGCTGCCATAGGTCGTGGCCGTGGCGCATCGCGTTGGCCTTGTCGCTCATGCACACGCTGCCGCGCCCCTGGGCCCTGGCGTAGGCGAAGGCAGCACGGATGATGCGCTCGACGCCCTTGCGGGTGTTGAGCTCGGCCTCGATGGCGACCTCGTCGGGGGTGCCTCGCTTGAACTGGCCTCCGACGCCGGTGTAGAGGCCCTCGGTGTTCTCCCGGAACACGACGAAGTCGATGTCTTCGGGGCGCTTGTCTCTCAGCGGCGTGTAGCGGGCATCCAGCAGCTGCACCGGGCGGAAGTTGATGAACAGGTCGAGCTGAAAGCGCATGCCGAGCAGGATGTCTTTGGCGTGCACGTTGCTAGGGACCCGCGGGTCGCCCAGGGCGCCGAGGAGCACCGCGTCGAACTCGTTGCGGATCCGCTCCATGGTCGCGTCGGGCATGGTGGTGCCGTCGCGCAGGTAGCGGTCGGCACCCAGATCGAGGTGCTCGACGTCGAGGGCGAGCCCCTCGGGGCGCAGATGCTCCATGAGCCGCAGGGCCTCGGGGATCACCTCCTGCCCGATACCGTCACCTTCGATCACTGCGATGCGCGCCATGCCTGCCTCCGTCGCGTGGGCGGCGGGTAACCGGCGGCGGGGCCCTCGTCGCCGATCAGCCCAGCCGGGCGATCAGCGGGCTTCGGCGCGGCACCCAGCGGCTCAGCTCGTCGCCGATCACGATGGGGGCATCACCCAGTGCGGCCGGGGTGGCCGAGCCGGTGAGCAAGCAGGCCACGCGGATCTCGTGCACCAGCTCCTGGCCGGCTGCGAGGGCCCCGTCGCGGCCGCCCTCGTTCCACGCCATCAGCAGGTTGCGGGCCATGCCTCCGGCCGTGGCCCCCAGCGCGATGGCCCGCGCGATGTCGAGGCCGTGCCGCACGCCTCCGGTGGCGACGATACCCAGCCCCAGCCCTGACAGCTGCGCCACGCTCGCGGCCGTGGGGATCCCCCAGTCCCAATACAGCTCCCCGAGCCGCTTGGTGCGTGCCCGCGCGCGGAGCGTCTCGACAGCCACCCAGCTCGTGCCCCCCGCACCCGACACGTCGACCCATCGCACGCCCCGCTGCACCAGCCGCTGGCCGACGCCGCGTGACAGCCCGCACCCCGTCTCCTTGGCGATGACGGGCACGTCGAGCTCCTCCACCAGGCGCTGCAGGGTGTCGAGCCCGCCGCGGAAGTCGTCGTCGCCCTCGGGCTGGATGACCTCCATGGCGGGGTTGAGGTGCACGCACAGGGCGTTGCAGCCCGTGGTGCCGACCATGTCGGCCAGGGCCTGGGTAGAGGCGTCGCGCGCCTGCACGACGCCGATGTTGCCGAGCAACGTGGCGGTGGGGGCCACGTCGCGCACCTGGTAGCCGTCGGCGATCCCGTGCTGCAGCAGCGGGCGCATGCTCCCAAAGCCGAAGGCGATGCCGAGCTCCTCGGCCACCGAGGCCAGGTCGCGGTTGATCTGCTCGGCCCGGTCGACGCCGCCGGTCATGGCCGCGATGACGATGGGGGCGCGCAGGGTGGTGCCGACGAACGGCGTGCTCAGGTCGATGTCGGCGACGGCGAGCTCGGGCAGCGCGTCGTGCACCAGCTGCACTTGCTCGAGGAGGGTGGACTTGGCCTGAAACGCGACCTCGTCGCTGGCGCACAGGTCGAGGTGATCGGCCTTGCGGGCGGAGATGTCGGACATGTCAGGCCTCCTGGGCACCAGGTGCGAGCCGGGTGGGTATCATCGTGAACCCCTCGGCTGCGGCGGCGTCGCTCCACGCATCGGCCTGGCCCTCGGTGGGGAAGGCGGCGACCACGATGTCGCCTCCGCCTGCGCCGCTGGGCTTGGCGCCGCCGCCGTGCACGCTTGCGAGGTGGCACAGGCGCCGCAGGCCCGTCGTCCAGTAGGCGATGCCCGCGGCCTCGGCCATCGCCCCCAGGCGGTCGCCGGCCTCTCGCAGGGCGCCGGGGAGATCGCGGTGGGCGTGGTCCACCAAGGTAGTGGAGGCCTGCACGAAGCCCGCTCGATCGGGCCACGCGAGGTAGCGCTGCACGCGGGGGCCCGTCTTCGCCGAGGTGCCGCTGTAGGCGACCCGAAACGCTACCTGGGGGCGTGGCGTGACCTTGCCGCCCTCGAACCGGATCACGCCGCCATGGCTCGCGGCCGCGACGTCGATGCCCGAGCCCGACCCCTGCACCCGGTGGTGGACTTCGTGAGCCCGGCGGTGCAGCGCCTCGGGAGGCATCCGTTCCCCCCGCATCGCGCTGCCGGCGACCATGGCGACCACGGTGGCGGCAGCCGACGAGCCGAGGCCAGGCTTGTCTCGGGTGGTCTGCGGAGGGGCGTCGTGGAACACATAGGTGGCATCGGGGGCGTCGACGGCCTGCAGGGCGGGGGCCACGAAGCGGTCGTCGGTTCCCGGCGGGGTGACGATGGCGAAGGGCCCGGGGCGCACCTCACAGGCGACGCCTCGATCGACGGCGGCCACCAGGGCGGGGGCTCCGTCGAGGACGGCATACTCTCCGAGCAGGACCACCTTGCCCGGGGCGAAGAAGCGCCTCACCCGAACCTCGCCGGGCCACCGGGGGGCAGCACGTGCACCTCCTGGGCGTGGGGAGCGAGGGCGGCACGCACGCGCTCGGCGTCGGCGGCGGCGCACAGCACCTTGACCTGGGGCCCGGCGTCCATCGTGGACCAGGCGCTCACCCCGTCGTCTCGGAGGGCGCGCACCGCGTGCAGGGCGGCCACCGTGCCGGGCTGCCAGTAGTTGAGCGGGGGCCAGCTGGTGTGCATCGCGGCGTGCATCTTGTAGGTGGACTGCTCCATGACCGTGCCCAGACGCTCGAGATCGCGGGCGAGCACCGCAGCGACCCCTTCCTCGACGTCGGCCGCCGCGGTGTCGACCCACGCTGCGTAGTAGGGCGAGGTGGTGCGGCTGCGCTCCATCCCTTCGGTGCTACCGACGGCCTTTCGCCCTCGGTGGACCACGGCGACGACCATCACCACATCCCAGTGGTCTTGCGGGGCGACGGCCTCGCCGTGGCTGTCGCGCCCGTCGGCGCGGGTGCCCAGGTGCCAGCGCACGAAGCCCCCCCACAGCGACCGACACGCCGAGCCCGACCCCTGCCGGGCCAGCACCGACAGCGCCTCGAGGGACAGCTCCTGGCCCGCTGCCTCGGTCGCGGCGAGGGCGAGGGCGGCGAAGCCCGAGGCGCTCGAGGCGAGCCCCGCGCCGCTGGGGAAGTCGTTGTGGGAGCGCACCCGCACGGGGGGGCGGCTCGCCTCGATCCGGTCGAGGAAGGCGCTGACGCGCGCTGCCTCCTTGGGGGTGGCGGGCGCGCCGTCGAGCTCGACTTCGTCGGCGTCGGCGCCCCAGGTGACCTCGGTGCGGGTGGTGAAGCCCGACAGGGTGAGGGACAGGCTGGGGACCGCGGGCAGGTTGAGGGCCAGGTCGCGCTTGCCCCAGTACTTGACCAGGGCGATGTTGGGGTGGGCCTCGGCGACGGCGGTGGTCACGGCAGCTCCGGGGAACAGGTGAGGGCGCGGATGCCCCGAGCCTGCGCTGCGGCGAGCAGCGGGCCCGGGTCGTCGACGAGGGCGAGCACGACCCCGCCGCCGCCAGCCCCCGCCAGCTTGGCGCCGTGGGCGCCGTGGTCGAGGGCGAGCTGGACCAGCTCGTCGAGGCGTGAGGTGGACACCCCGATGTCGGCGAGGAGGCGATGGTTGATGGTGAGCAGCTCACCCAGCGCGGCGGGCTGGTCGAGGACGTGGCGCGCGCGCTCGACGAGCTCACCGATCCGGTCGAGGACCGCATCGATGCCGGGGCGCCGCGCGGCGACCCCTGCGACCAGCGCTCGGGTGTCGCCGGCGCTGCCCGAGTCGAGGACCACGGCCTGCCACGAGCCGACGGGCACCTGCTCGTAGTGCATGGGGGGACCCCGCCGAAAGGCCAGGCAGCCACCCAGGGCACTGACCGCCACGTCGAGGCCTGACGGGTTGCCGTGGAAGCTGCGCTCGATGGGCATCGCCGCCTCGATGAGGGCCTCGCCCTGGAGGGCTGGGCGGTGGGCGCGCAGCAAGGCCACGGCCAGGGCCGCTGAGCTCCCCATGCCGCGGCCGACGGGGATGTCGGAGGCCACCTGCACGCGCCAGCCACGAGCCGGCAGGACGGTGCACAGCGCGTCGCGCACCCTGGGGTCTGCGTGGGGGCTGTGGACCTCGGTAGGGCCCTCACGGCGCTGCAGCCGCACCGTCGTGTGCAGGTCGACGGCGAAGGCCAGGGCTGGGTGGCCGTAGACCACGGCGTGCTCGCCGCACAAGATGAGCTTGCCCGCCCCGCGGCCGACGCCGACCGGCGCCGTCACGACCGGAGCTTCGCGAGCACCTCGCGCGCCCGCTCTACGCTGAAGTCGCGGGCCCGCACGAGCTCGGTGGTGACCCGGCTGACCTCAGCAGCGGTGGCGCCCGCGGTGGCGGCCACGGTGCGGGCATGCATGCGCATATGACCGCACTGGATCCCCTCGGTGGCCAGGGCCTTGAGGGCACCCAGGTTCTGGGCCAGCCCCACCGCGGCGGCGACCGCAGCCAGGTCGCGAGCGCCCTCGGCGCCGAGCAGCTCGAGGTTGGTCTGCACGGTCGGGTGAACGCGGATCGGCCCCCCCACGGTCCCAAACTGCAGGGGGACCTCGATGGTGCCGACCAAGTGGCCCTCGGCGTCGATCTCCCAGCGCGTCATGGGCCGATACTGGCCATCGCGGGCGCACCAGGCGTGGGCACCGGCCTCGATGGCCCGCCAGTCGTTGCCGGTGGCAAGGGCGACCGCATCGATGCCGTTCATCACGCCCTTGTTGTGGGTGGCGGCGCGGTAGGGGTCGGCCCAGGCGAAGCGCCAGGCGGCAGCGATGCCCTCGGCGACCTCAGCCCCCTCCATGTCGCCGGAGGTGAGCGTGGCCGGGGCGAGGCGAACCGACGCGCGGGACAGCCGCTGGTCGGCCAGGTTGGACAGGATGCGCAGGCCGACACGCTCGCCAGTGACTTCCTCCACGCTGGGGGCGAGGTGCTCCGCCAGCGTGTTGAGCATGTTGGCGCCCATGGCGTCGACACAGTCGAGGAGCACGTGCAGCACGACCATGTCTTCGCTGGGGCGGCCAGGCTCCTCGTAGCGCAGGGTGCGAACCTGCAGGTCGACCACCCCTCCGCCGCGCTCTCGCAGGCGCGGATGGACGGTGCTGGCCTCCTCACGAAGCCGAGGCAGCGCCTCGGTGAGCCGCGCGGCGGTGGCGGCGGGGTCGGCGACGGCGGCGAGCTGGATCTGCGCGATCATCACCGACGGGTCGGAGGAGGCCTGGAATCCGTCGCCCATCCGTGCCAGCCGGGCCACGTTGGACACCGCAGCCACCACCGACGGCTCCTCCACCACCATGGGCACCAGCCGATCGCGACCGTTGATGCGGAAGTTGACCGCCACGGCATTGGGCAGGGAGAAGGTGGAGACCACGTTCTCGACCATCAGGTCGGCCGCCTCGAGCGACAGGGACGACGAGCGATAGCCGTCGGTCACCTCGGAGGCGATGCCGGCCTCGTCGAGGGCGGCCAGGCGGCCCTTGGGGCCGAGCTTGTAGAAGCCGGGGATGCGGCTGCTCATGGTTGCTGTCACGCTCCCTGGTGGCGGGGTATCGCGCCCAGCCCCGCAGATCACCCGCCGTAGAGCTGGTCGAGGGTCTCGGCATAGCGCGCTTCGACCACGCGGCGCTTCACCTTGAGCGACGGGGTGAGCATCCGGTTGTCTTGGGAGAAGCTCTCGGGGAGCAACGCGACACGGCGCGCGTGCTCCCAGGGGGGCAGCTCTCGATTGACGGCGTCGATGTAGTCTTGCACCAGCTCGCGGATGGCGGGCTGCTCGTGGAGCCGCTCGGGATCGTCGGGCACTCCATGGGCGGCGGCCCATGCCTGGGTGGCCTTGCGATCGAGGGTGACGAGGGCCACACAGAAGGGGCGCCGGTCGCCGTGGAGCACCGCGTGCTCCACGTAGGGGCAGCGCGAGCGGAGCAGGGCTTCGAAGTGGGCCGGCGCGATGTTCTTGCCCCCTGCCGTGACGATGAGTTCCTTCTTGCGGCCGGTGATCTCGACGTGACCACTGTGACGGACGAGGCCGAGGTCGCCGGTGCGTAGCCAGCCGTCGCGCGCCAGCACGCGCTCGGTCTCGTCGGGACGCTGCCAGTAGCCGCGCATCACGCCTCGGCTGCGTAGCTCGATCTCGCCGTCTTCCGCGATGCGCACCTCGCAGCCCGGAAGGGGCTTGCCGACCGTGCCCAGGCGCATGTCGCCCGGCCGGTTCACGCAGCTCGCGGCGGCGGACTCGGTGAGGCCGTAGCCCTCGAGGACGAGTAGCTGCAGCGCGTCGAAGAACTCGGCGGTCTCCCGGGGGAGGGGGGCGCCCCCGCTGATCATGAATCGGAGGTTGCCTCCGAAGCGCTCGCGGATGCGGCGGTAGACCAGGCGGTCGGCGAGGCGGAGCTTGGCGCGGAGCAGCCCGGTGGGCTTGCGCCCGCGCTGACGCACCGCGGAGGAGCGACGGCCGATGCGCAGCGCCCAGGCGAAGACCTCCCGGCGGTGGCGCGGCTGGCGCGCGACATCGGCGAGGATGCGGTCTTGCATCTTCTCGAAGATCCGAGGCACGGCGGCCAGCCAGGTGGGCTGCTGCTCGGAGAGGTTGTCGAGGAACCGGTCGACGTTGCCATCGACCACGGTGGGGATGCCCAGCCGGATGAGCGACATCTCCAGCACCTTGGCGAACACGTGGGACAGCGGCAGGAACAGGTAGTGCACGTCGACGGGGGTGAGGAAGTCGAGGGCGTCGATGGCCTCGGCCTCGTACAGCCATGCGTCGTGGGTGAGCATCACGCCCTTGGGGCGGTCGGTGGTGCCCGAGGTGTACATCACCGTGGCCAGGTGCTCGGGGCCCACGGCCTTGCGGGCCTCGGTGTAGCCTTCAGGGTGCTTCGCAGCCCACGCGCGCCCCTCCTCCTGGAAGGCCTGCATGCTCACGACGAAGCCCTTGCGGCGTCGCTCCCCGTGGAACACCACGATCCGCTCCAGCTGGGGGAGCTGATCGCGCTCGGCCTCGATGCGCTCGGCCTGCTCTGGGGTGTCGACGAACAGCACCCGAGAGCCCGAGTCGGCCAGGATGAACAGGCAGTCGGAGGTCGGAGCGGTCGGGTAGACCGTGCTGGTCGCCCCGCCAGCGCACAGGATGGCGAGGTCGGCGAGGATCCACTCGTGGCAGGTGGCGGCGAGGATGGCACAGCGGTCTTCGGCGGCCAGCCCCTGGGCGAGCAAGCCGGTCGCCAGCGCCTTGACGTGCCGGCCGGCATCTTCCCAGGTCATCGACGCCCAGGCGTCGCCCACCCGATGGCGGAAGGCGACGGCGTCGGGGGTGGAGCCGATGCGGTGGTGCCACAGGTCGGGCACGGAGCGGAACGAGCTCGCCCCGAGGTGGTGGTCGGGCGCGCTGCTCACGTCAGGCGACGCCCATGGGCGGCGGGGCGACGGTGATCTTCGCCTTGCCCAGGGCCGTCAAGGCCTCGTGGCACAGCTCCGAGCGAACGTCGGCGAGGTCGCTGGCGGCCACCCAGCCACGCATGGCGAGCACCGGGCCGCGAGGGCTCATCTCGGTGAGGAGGGCCAGGGGAGCTGGCTCGCTCACCACCCCCTCGTGGGCCTCGAGCACGCCCTGTAGCACCGTGATGGCCTTGCGGGTGTTGGCGTCGAAGGGGAGGGTGAGGGTGATGTCGATGCGCCGCTGGCCGAAGTGGGTGTAGTTGTCGATGGCCCCGGCGAACACCAGGTTGTTGGGCAGCGACACCAGGATGCCGTCGGGGGTGCGCACCCGCAGGCGGAAGTAGCCTTGCTCCACCACGGTGCCTGTCTTGCCCGACACGTGGACCACGTCGCCCTCGCGGTAGGGGCGAAGGGTGAGCAGCATGGCTCCCGTGGCCACATTGCTCAGCGAGCCCTGCAGCGCCAGGCCGATGGCCAGCGTGGCGGCGCCGAGCATGGCGGTGACCGGCGTGAGGTCGATGGACAGGTACTGCACCGCCGCGATGACCCCGACCAGGATCAGGATCGGGCGCACCGCCTTGGCGAGGAGCCTCCGGACCATGGGGTCGAGGCCGGTGCGCTCGAGGGCGCCGGCCACGGCGCCCGACAGCCAGCTACCCAGCAGGGCCGACACCCCGACGATGACGACGACGACGAGCACGATCTGGAACAGCTCTGGCCACGTTGTGCTCATCAGCCCCTCAGCTTCGGGTCGAGAGCATCTCGTAGCCCGTCACCCAACAGGTTGAAGGAAAGCACGGAGACCAGGATGGCCATGCCCGGGAAGATGGCGACGTGCGGGGCCAGCCGAAGGACTTCCTTGCCGTCGGCCACCATCACGCCCCAGGTGGCGGTGGGCGGCGGGACGCCGAGCCCCAGAAACGACAGACCGGCCTCCGCGAGCATGGTCGAGCCGATGGCCAGCGAGCAGTAGACGATCACGGGCGCCAAGGCGTTGGGGATCAGGTGGCGGAACAGGATGCGGGTGGGCGACAGCCCAAGGGCTTGGGCCGCCTGGATGAACTCTTGCTGCTTGAGCGACAGCACCTGGCTGCGCACGATGCGGCCCACGCCCATCCACCCCGTCATGCCGAGGATGAACACGATCAGGAAGATGCCCCACACGCCTTGCACGCGGAAGAGCCCGACGATGGTGAGGAGCAGGATGATGCGAGGGAGGGCCAGCAGCCCATCGGTGACGAACATGATCAGCCGGTCGACCATGCCCCCCGCGAACGCCGCCAGCGCGCCCAGGGTCGTGCCCAGGGTGGCGGCGATGGTGACGGCGATGAAGCCGATGGACAGCGAGATGCGGCCGCCGTAGAGCAGGCGGCTGAACACGTCTCGCCCGAAGCCGTCGGTGCCCATCAGGTAGGCCATGCTCGGGGCGAGGTTCTTGTCGCCCACGTCGATGCTGATGGGGTCGTAGGGGGCGAGCAGCGGGGTGAGCAGGGTCGCTACGACCATGATCAGCACCCCGAAGAGCCCCATCATCCCCGTCTTGTGCTTGCGCAGGGTGCGCAGGAAGATCTGGCGGTTGCTGTTGAACTCGTCTTCGGTGAGGACCTTGGGGAACGCGCGTCGGTAGCCGGTGAACCAAAGCCCGGCGGCGAGGGCGACCCACGACACGACCGACAGCACCGCGTGGGGTGACAGCTGGCCGGCGCCGCGGCCGAACAGGACGTCGTCGAGGCGGGGGACACCCCATGCGGCGGACCACAACAGCAGCCCATCGAGACTCAGCAGGCCCAGGCCGATGATCCACTCACCGACGGCCAGGTGGCCGAGGCCTGGGAGGAACAAGCCGATCCGAGTGACGGGCGGCGCGGTGAAGTCTCGGGTCTTGATGATTGCAGTCATCGGTCAGTCGTACTTGATGCGGGGGTCGACCAGGGCATAGGCCAGGTCTGCCGCGAGGTTGCCGAGGACCACCATCAGCGTGAACACGAAGAAACACGCGATGATGAGGGGCGTGTCTTGGGTGTAGATGGCGGTGAGGATGAGCCGGCCCATGCCGGGCCATGCGAACACAGTCTCGATGAGCACCGCCCCACTGAACAGGAAGGGGACCGACAGGCCCATCAGGGTGATGATGGGCAGCAGCGCGTTGCGCATGGCATGCTTGATGATGACGGTGCGCTCACGCAGCCCCTTGGCGCGTGCCGTGCGGATGTAGTCTTGCCGGATGGTCTCGAGCACCGCGGAGCGCATGTAGCGGGCGGTCGAGCCACTGAAGGCGAGCCCCATGGCGAAGCCGGGCATCAGCAGGTGCTTGGCGCGGTCGACCCCTTGCTCCCAAGGGGAGGCCCCTACGATCTCGAGGTAGGGGTCGGCCATGCCAGACAAGGGCAACGTGAGGTAGCTCATGGCGGCGTCGGACAGGGTGCCGGCCTGGTTGAGGTCTTCGATCCACCCCGTCCAGTACAGGCCGCCGATGAGCTGCAGCATCAGGGCGAGCCAGAAGTTCGGCATGCTGTAGAGAACCAGCGCTCCTACGGAGACAGCGGCGTCGGTGCGGGTGTTGTGCCACACCGCCTGCAGGCTCCCGAGCAAGATCCCCACAGGGTAGGTGATCAGCAGGGTGACCGCGGACAGCAGGATGGTGTTGGGCAGGCTCTCGAAGATGATCTCGAAGACGGGCCGTTCCTGAGCCATCGAGTGGCCGAAGTCGAGGAACATCAGGTTCTTCAGCATGGCGAAGTACCGGAAGATGGCCGGCTGATCGAGCTGATACTTGGCGATGATCAGCTCACGAACCTCGGGAGGCGTCTCCGGGGTGAAGAACTTGTCGGCCACGCTGCCCGGCGACAGCTCCACCAGCAGGAAGATGAAGCTGATGACACAGAGGACCAGCGGGATCGCCAGCAACAGCTTGCGGATGGCGTACTTGACCACGTTCGTCGAGCTCCCTCGGGCAGCGAGAGGGGGGACCGGGCACCCCCGGCGGCACAGGCGGCGGCGCCGCCGGGCGGGGGGCTAGCGCTTGTACTTGATCTTGTCGTCGGCAACTTCCCACTCGTGAAGCCGGTTGAGGCGGCTCAGCATGTCGATGTGGGTGTTGTCGAAGCGGTTGTGGATGGCGACGATCTCGTCCATCCACCACAGGAAGAGGTAGGGCTGATCGTCGTAGATCTCTGCCTGCATCTCCTTCCAGATGGGTGCCGCATCCTTGGGGTTGGGGGTGTCGAGCCCCTTGGAGATGAGCTCCTCCACCTTCGGGTTGCAGTAGCCGGTGAAGTTGAACTCGTTGCGCTTCTCTTCGGTGTCGCAGCCCCACACCGACGCAGGGTCGACGAACAAGCCCGCGCTCCAGCCGCCGAGAGCGGCCTCGTAGTCGCGCTTGCGGAGGTTCTCGAAGAACGCGTTCGTCTCGGTCTGCTCGATGTTCATCTCGACGCCGACCTGCTTGAGCTGGGCCTGCAGGAGCACGGCGGAGTTGGCGCGCCGCTTGTTGCCGGTGTTCGTGGAGAGCGTGAACGAGAACTTCTTGCCGCCCTTGTCGAGGATGCCGTCACCGTCGGAGTCTTTCCACCCGACGCTGGCCAGCATCTTCTGGGCCTTCTGCACGTTGAACGGCAGCGGCTCGATGTCGTTGTTGTGCACGCCGCACAGGGCGGGGGTGATGGTGCCGATGGAGCGGCGGGCGTAGGACTCGCCCGTCTTGCTGGTGAGCACCTTCTCGATGATCTGGTCGGTGTCGATGGCCATCGCGAGGGCCTTGCGCACCTTCTTGTCGGAGAACAGCGGGTTGGAGAGGTTCCAGGCGACGTAGTCGTTGGACCTCCAGCCGCGCCGCACCAGGTTGATCTCCTTGTGCTCTTCGCGGAGCCGGTCGGCATCTTCCACGAGGACCGACTCCATGAAGTCGATCTTGCCGCTCTCGAGCTCGATCAGGCGGGTGCTGTACTCGGGGATGACCCGGAAGATCACCCGGTTGAGGTGGGGCTTCCAGTCGTCGGGCCCGGTGAAGTGGGGGTTGGGCTCGAGGACGAAGCTCTCGTTGGGCTTCCAGTTGGCGAGGCGGAAGGGGCCGTAGGACAGCGGCTTGTTGATGTTCGGGTTGCCGCGCAGGGTCTTGCGGTCGGCATCGCCGAACACGTGCTTGGGCATCAGGGCCATGCCGACGTGGGCGATCTGGGTGTCGCGGTCGTAGGCGCGGTCGAAGTGCCACTCGATGTGCTTGTCGTCGACCACCAGGGGGAACTTCCCGTCGACGGCGTGCTCGATGTAGGACAGCCGGGGCGAGGCCACGACGGGGTCGGCGATGAGCTCGTAGGTGAACGCGACATCGTGCACGGTGACCGGCTTGCCGTCTTCCCACGTCAGATCGTCGCGCAGCTCCATCTTGATGACCTTGCCGTCATCCGACCACTCCCACGACTTGGCCAGCCCGGGGCTCTTCTTCAGCGAGCAGTCGAACTCGGGGTCGACCATCGGGAAGGAGATGTTGGTGAGGATCTGCGAGTCAGCGGCGGCCTCGTAGACCACCGAGCCGAGGTAGCCGATGTCGCTCTGGACAGCGGCCACCAGGGTGCCCTGAGTCTTGGGGCCGTCGTCGGCCGGGGCGCCGCCGCCCTCGGCGGGCTTGTCGGCAGGAGCGCCTCCGCCGCACGCGGTGAGTGCGAGGAGCGGCAGCAGGGCAAGGACAGGGCGAAGGGACATGCAGGCCTCCAGCGAACGGCACTTCTACCAGGGACCGTGCCCGGGGAGCAACCGAGCGGCTCATCCGGCCCGATCGACGTGCCCGGCAACCACGCGTGCGATCCCCGACAGATCGGCGCGGGTGGTGACCTTCACCAGGCCTGCTCGGCGGAACAGCTCCGCTACCCGGGCGGCCTGGTCGTGCCCGACCTCGACCATCACGCCACGGCGCACCCGCTCGGCGGCCGCGGGGATCAACCGCCGGTAGACATCGAGCCCGTCGGCGCCGCCATCGAGGGCCAGGCGAGGCTCGAAGCGGCTGACCTCGGGCTCCAATCCGTCGATCTGCTGGCTCGGGATGTAGGGCGGGTTGCTGAGCACCCAGTCGATCGGGCGCTTGGCTGGGATGGGACCCAGCAGGTCGCCCCGCAGCACGGCCACCCGGTCGCCCAGCTTCAGGCTCTCCACATTGCGTCGGGTGGTCGCGAGGGCCGCCTCGGCGATGTCGACCGCGTAGACCCGCACCTCTGGCCGCGCCTTGGCCACCGCGAGCCCGATGGCGCCCGAGCCGCAGCCGATGTCAGCGACGTAGATCGGGCCTGGCTCGTCGGCCGGGACAGCGTCGAGGAAGGCTTCGACGAGGGCCTCGGTGTCGGGGCGAGGCACCAGCACCCCCTCGCCGATCGCGAGGTCGACGTCGTGAAAGCCTTGCTCGCCGAGGATCCACGCGAGGGGCTCCCGCGCCCCGCGGCGCCGCACCAAGGGGCGCACCGCGTCGAGCTCCGCGGGAGTCATCGGCCGGTCGTGGGCCAGGTAGAGCTGCAGACGCTGCATGCCCAGGGCCTTGCACAGCAGCAGCTCGGCCTCGTAGCGAGGGCTGGGGACGCCGTGCTCGCGCAGGTAGCGCTCGCTGCGCGTCAGCACCTCGACCAGTGGCACGTGCTCGGGCACGGCCGGCTCAGCCCATCTCTTGCTGGGCCAGGGCCTCTGCCTGCCACGCGGCCGTCAGGGCATCCACGAGGGGCGCCATGTCGCCCGCCACCACCGCATCGAGCTTGTACAGCGTGAGGTTGATGCGGTGATCGGTGACCCGGTTCTGCGGGTAGTTGTAGGTGCGGATGCGCTCTGAGCGGTCTCCGCTGCCCACCATGGCCTTGCGAGCGGCCGACTCCTCCGCGTGCTGCTCCCCCTGGAGCTTCTCGAGGATGCGGGCCTTGAGCACCCGCATCGCCTTCTCCTTGTTCTTGTGCTGCGACTTCTCGTCTTGGCACTGCACCGTGATCTTCGTGGGGAGGTGGACGATGCGCACCGCCGAGTCGGTGGTGTTGACCGACTGCCCGCCGGGGCCGCCGGCCCGCATCGTCTGGATGTCGAGGTCGCCCGGATCGATCTTGACCTCGACCTCGTCGGGCTCGGGAAGCACCGCGACCGTGGCGGCCGACGTGTGGATGCGGCCCTGGCTCTCGGTGGCGGGCACGCGCTGCACGCGGTGAACGCCTGCCTCGAACTTCAGGGCGCTGTAGGCGTGCTCACCGCTGACGGCGGCCACGACCTCCTTGAAGCCCTGCAGCGTCTTGCCAGACCCACCGCCCACGGTGACGACGCTGGTCGACATCGGCTCGATCTTCAGGCCGCGCGTCTCGCCATAGCGGACGTACATGCGGAACAGGTCGGCTGCGAACAGCGCGGCCTCGTCGCCTCCGGTGCCTGCTCGGATCTCGAGCATCAGCGGGCGGCCCTCGTAGGGGTCGCGAGGGAGGAGCTTGAGCCTGAGAGCTTGCTGGGCCGTATCGAGGGCGGCCTCGAGCTGATCGACCTCGGCCTTCGCCATCTCGCGCAGGTCGGGGTCGTCGTCGGCTGCCAGCTCCCGGGCGCCTGTGAGCTCACCCTCGATGCGCTGCACGTCGTGCCACGCATCGGTGATGTCGCGCAGGTGCGCCGCCTCCTGAGAGACCTCTCGATAGCGGTTGCCGTCTGAGGCAACCGCGGGGTCCATCATCTGGCGGTCGAGGGCCTCCAGACGGCGCTCGAGGGAGGCCAGCTTTTCATACATGGAGGTTGCCTCTCACCGACCGACAGGCGGCTGGCGATCCAGTGAGGATCAGGCTTCCTCGGGCTTGGCGAAGCCGTACTTCTTGTAGAAGCGCTCCACGCGGCCCTCGCTGTCGAGCAGCTTCTGGGTGCCGGTGTAGAACGGGTGCGATTCGCTGGAGATGTCGATGGTTACCAGCGGATATTCCGTGCCTTCGAACTCGGTCGTCTCGCGGGTCTGCATGCAGGACTTCGTGAGGAACTGGAAGTCGGCGGAGATGTCGCGGAAGACGACGAACCGGTACTCGGGGTGGATGTCGGGCTTCATGATTCACTCCAGGGCCGGGCGTGTACCGGCCCCCAGGGGATTCGGGATCACGGATCGTTGGACCGGGGCTCATACCCGGTTGAGGCCGCCTGTCAATGGGCGGCGGCGTGGGCGACGAGGGCCTCTCCGTCTTCTACGGCGTCGCCCGTAAGGGTGGCCCGCCACTTCCGGCGAGCCTCGGCCTCCTCGGCATCGAGCAGGCGTTCTTCTCTTCGCGTGCCCGATCGGTGGACATCCACCGGTGGGCGGATCCCACGATCCGCCAGATCACGGCTCAGGGTGAGCTCCCAGTTGACGACATCGCGGAGGTCGTCGAGGAGCACCCGGTCCATCTCGTTGTCGGGGTCGCCAGAGACCACGCCGATCACGGTGAGGGACCCACCTTCCTCGAGGGCCCGTGCGGCGCCCAGGTAGCGGCGGATGCGGTGCAGGGCGGCCGTGTCGAGCCCCCCCACGGTGCGGCCGCTGGGGGGCAGCTCGGCGAGACAGAAGCGCAGCAGGCGCGTGAGGCTGTCGACGAGGAGCACCGCGTCGTCGCCCCGCTCCACCATGCGCCGCGCGCGCTCGAAGACGATGTCGGCCACCTGGACGTGACGAGAAGGGGGCTCGTCGAAGGGGGTGGCGACGATCTCGGCCTGGCTGTCTTTGCGCCACTCATGGATCTCTTCGGGGCGCTCGCCGACCAGCAGGACCGTCACGAACAGGTCGGGGTCGGCCGACAGGGTGGTGGCCAGGTTGCGGAGCAGCTCCACCCGCCCGGTGCGCCCAGGGGACACGAGGATGCCGCGCTGGCCGAGGCCCATGGGGGCGGCGAGGTCGACCACCTTGAGGAGGGGATCGTTGGGCAGCGGCAGCCGATCGTCGGGGTAGATCGCCGTCAACGTGTCGAAGCTCGCTGGCTCCCCCCCGGGAGGCTCGCCGTTGACGGACTCGACCCGCAGCAACGCGGTGTAGCGCTCTCCTTCCTTGGGAGGGCGGACGACGCCGATGACCGTGTCGCCGGTGCGCAGCTTGAAGCGCCGGATCTGCGACTGGCTCACGTAGATGTCTTCGGGACCCGGCAGGAAGTTGTCGTGGGGGGAACGCAGGAAGCCGAAGCCCTCTCCGTGGACCTCCAGCACGCCGCGCCCATACGTGGTGTGATCACGGTCGCCGATGGCCTGCCCGATCGCAAAGACGAGATCGCCGTGACGGAGCAGCTCCGGATCGGCGATCTTCAGGCTTCGTGCCTGCTCCTGCAGGTCGGCAAGTTCGGTGTCGTGCAGGGCAGGGAAGTCGACGGGCATGTAGGTTTCCTGGGGGGAAATGGGCCACGTTCGGACGATCACGGCCGCTGAGGGTGCTGGCGCACGAGTCGAAGTATCCGCGTCTGTTGCGGGCCTGTCAACCAGCAGCAGACCGCATCTCCCCCGCCAGCAGGGCCAGCAGCGCGGCCTCGGACAGCACCGCGACCTCCAGCTTCTGCGCCTTCGCTAGCTTGCTGCCCGCCTTCTCTCCCGCGACGAGGAAGTCGGTCTTGGAGCTGACGCTACCGGTCACCTTGCCACCTGCGGCGAGGATCCGTTCCTTGGCCTCCGAGCGCTGCATGGTGGGCAACGTCCCCGTCAGGACGAAGGTCTTGCCAGCCACGCCTTCGACATCACCGGCCGGGCCGTGGTCTACCTTGGGCGGCAGGGCAGGAAAGGCCACCCCGAGCTGACGTAGCCGCGCGATCTCCTCCTGGCGCTCGGGGTCGTCGAAGAAGTCGCGGACGTGACCGGCCACCGTGCTCCCGACGCCATGCACCTGCAGCAGGGCGTCATGGTCGGCCGCGACGAGGGCATCGAGGCTGCGGAAGTGCTCGGCGAGATCGCGGGCGGTGGTGGTGCCGACCTCGGGGATCCCCAGGGCGACCAACACCCGATGCAGGGGCGCCTGGCGCGACTGATCGATGGCTGCGACCAGGTTGTCGGCGGAGCGGCTGCCCATCCTCTCGAGCTGTCGCAGCTGGGTGCGACCGAGGGTGTACAGGTCGGAGGCGCGAGTGACCAACGTGCGCTCGACGAGCTGGTCGATGAGCTTCTCACCCAGGCCGTCGATGTCCATCGCCGAGCGGCCGGCGAAGTGACGCAGCCCCGCCCGGAGCTGGGCACCGCAGGACAGGCTGTTCGGGCACCGGGTCACGGCCTGTTCGGGGTCACGCACCAGCTCGGTCCCACAGTCGGGACACACCTCGGGAAAGACCACCGGGGGCAGGGACTCGCGCCCTTCGCTGGGTACGACGTGCACGACCTTGGGGATGACGTCGCCGGCCCGCTCGACGGCGACCCGGTCTCCGGTGCGGAGGTCGAGGGCGCGCACCTGGTCTTCGTTGTGCAGGGTGGCCCGCTCGACGGTGACGCCGCCGACCCGAACCGGCTCGAGGTTGGCAACCGGGGTGATGGCACCGGTTCGACCCACCTGAAAGGTGACCTCTCGGAGCACGGTCGTGACGCGGGGCGGAGGGTACTTGAAGGCGATGGCCCACCGTGGCCCGCGGGCGTTGCGACCCAGGGCGTGCTGCAGGTCGGCCCGGTCGACCTTGATCACGGCGCCGTCGATCTCGTGAGGGAGGTCGTTGCGCTGGTCCCCCAGGGCCTCGACGGCCTCGATGGCTGCTTCGATGCCTTCGGCGGTGCGGTTGAGGGGGTTGGTGGGGACTCCCCAGGCGCGGATCTGGCCCAGCGCTGCGCTGTGGGTGTCGGCGAGCTCCTCCCCGACCAGGGAGCCCTGGCTGTGCGCGTGGAACACCAACGGCCGACCCGCCGCGACGAGGGGGTCGAGCTGGCGAATGGTGCCCGCGGCCGCGTTGCGGGGGTTCTCGAAGGGCTTGTCTCCCTGGGCGACACGCTGAGCGTTCATCGTCTCGAAGCCCTGCAGGTCGTAGAAGATCTCGCCGCGAATGGCCACCCACGGAGGGGCCTCTCCGGTGAGCCGTGACGGGACCGACCGGATGGTGCGCACGTTGTGCAGGATGTCTTCGCCGACCTCGCCGTTGCCCCGGGTGCCTGCACCGACCAGCTCTCCCGACTCGTACACCAGCTCGCAGGCGAGCCCGTCGAGCTTGGGCTCCACGACATAGACGATGGGGGTGTCGTCGCCGAGGAAGCGGTGGCAGCGAGCATCGAACTCTCGCAGCTCGTCGGCCGTGAAGGCGTTGTCTAGGCTGAGCATCGGCACGCGATGCTCGAAGGGCTGCAGCGACGAGACGGGAGCGCCACCGACTCTGAGGGTGGGGCTCTCGGGGCTGATGGACTCGGGGAAGCGCTGCTCGAGCAGCTGCAGCTCGCGAAACATCAGGTCGTAGGTGCGGTCGTCGATCTCGGGGGCGTCGAGCTGGTGGTAGAGCCGGTTGTGGTGGTTGAGCTGTGGGACGAGGGCGGCCAGCCGACGTCGTGCCTCGGCTTCGCCCATGGCTGCCACCCGCGCCAACACATCCTGAGACTCCGACATGCCGCCTCCTCGTCGGGGCCCATGGGACGGTCCCCGGCCCGGCCCGTCTATCGTCTCGGAGACGGCGAGGGGATATGGCGTGCAAGCCCGAGTCGTGTGCTGGGGCTACGACGCACGCGGAGGCAAGGTCCTTGGGTCGACGATGGGTGACGACAGCGCTGCTTCTGGGGCTCTTCGGCACCGCTCCGGCGTCGGCCGCGCCGCCCCCTCCCGAGCTGCTGATGGGGATGGCGGAGCTGCAGCGCAACCGGCCGCGGATGGCTGTCGAGAAGTTCTTGAAGGTGCTGCGTGAGCATCCCGATGAGCACCGAGGGCGGCTCGGCCTGGTGAGGGCCTTCGACCAGCTCGGCCGATGCGATCGCATCATGGAGCACGTGCCCGCCCTCGAGGTCACCCGCTTCTGGATGCCCGATGCGATGATCGCGCAGGCCGACTGCGAGGTGGATGTGGGCGCCTACGCCATCGCCCGCTCCCTGTACCAGCAAGCCATCGACCGGCAGACCGAGTCCCCACAGCCGCCGCTGCGCCTGGCGCGGCTGTGCATCACGCTGGGCGACCTGTCTTGTGTGGGCGACGCCCTCGACGAGCTCCTGGTTCGGGAGCGGGGCCCGGCCTGGGCCGCGGTGGTCGAGGCGGAGCTCTCCGTCGCCATGGCGGCCCCATCGGCTGACGGGCAGCTGGTGGCCCTGGGGCTGTATGGGTTCGTGCCGGAAGTATCGATGGAGTCGGCGCGGCTGCAGGTCCTGCGGCTGCTCGACGTGGGCGACCCGAGCACGGCAGCCGAGCGCTCGGTGGAGCTGGTGGCGGCCAACGTGAGCAGCCAGGTCTATGCGGCCATTCGAGCCGAGGCGCTCCGGCGCAGCGGCTACCCCATCGACGCCCTCGCTGCCTTCTCGCGGCCGGCGCTGCGCACCCGCGCCGACTCCGTGCAGATGGGCGCGGTGCGTGCCCGTATCCTCACCGACCTCGGCGAGCTGTCGGAGGCACGCCTGGTGCTGACGGGCCTGCCAGCGGGCGACCCCGAGGTCGTGGCATCCTGGTGGTACCTCGCCCGAGCTCGTGCCGATGAAGCCGGCATCGAGGCCTGGCACGCGCGCTGGGCTGCCCACCATGTCTACGGCGGCCGCCCGCTCGAGCTGTTGATCCCCCTCGCGGAGAATGCCCCTTGACTCCCAGCCTCATCACCCTCGTCGCCCTCGTGGGCTGCGGCACCGATACACCCTCCAGCCCGGCGCCGACCGACGCGCCTGTCGAGGCGCCGGCCGCCGTGGAGCCGGCTCCTCCCGCCGCACCGCTGCCGCCGATCGAAGACCTGCCCGACATCCTGCTGGTCACCCTCGACACCACCCGCGCCGACCGCATCGGAGCCTACGGCTACGACAAGGCTCTCACCGAGACCCTCGATGCCCTCGCTGCGCGCGGCCAGCGCTTCGACCGCGCCTACTCCCCGCTGCCGCTCACGATTCCGAGTCACGCGACGCTGTTCACCGGCCTGTACCCGCCCGAGCACGGCATTCGCTCCAACGGGGATGCGGTGCTCGACGCCGAGTCCACCACCCTCGCCGAGCGCCTCAAGGCGGCGGGCTACCGCACAGCGGCCTCGGTCGCCGCCTTCGTCACCACGCGGCGCTTCGGCTTCGATCAGGGCTTCGATGTCTACTACGACGACGTGAAGACCTCGAAAGACTTCTGGCATGCCGAGCGGCCTGCCGACGCGGTCATCGACGACATCCTCCGCTGGGAGGAGATGCACGACGACGGGCGGCCCCGGTTCGCCTGGGTGCATCTGTACGACGCGCACTTCCCCTACCTGCCATGGCCTGAATACATCGAGAAGACCGAGGGGCGGCCCTACGACGCAGAGCTTGCACGCCTCGATGACCAGCTGGAGCGCCTGTTTGCCGCCTTCGCCGACCGGCCCACGCTCATCGTGGTGGTGGGGGACCACGGAGAAGGCCTGGGCGACCACCACGAGGTGGCCCACGGCATGGGGGTCTACGACAGCACCCAGCGCGTGCCCCTGCTGATTGCGGGTCCGGGCATCGAGGCGGGCTCCGTCGTGACCGACCCGGTGTCCGTGGCCGACGTCGCTCCTACGATCTTGTCCCTCGCGGGCCTGCCGCCCCTCGATGGGGTGTCGGGCCGAGCCCTCACCGAGGAGGGGAGCGCCCCTGTCTACATGGAGAGCTATCAGGTGGCCCAGCGCTTCCAGCTCGCGCCGCCCGTCGCGGTGGTGGATGGCCCCCTGAAGCTGATCGACCTGCCGCGCCCCGAGCTGTACGACGTCGTGGCCGACCCGGGGGAGACGACCAACCTCGCCGAGGAACGCCCTCAAGACGTGGCTCGGCTCCGGTCCCACCTGGAGCGGTGGGCCTTCCCCGCGCCGGGCACCGACGAGACCCACGCGCCCAACGCCGAGGTGGCTGCCCAGCTGGCGGCCCTCGGCTACACCACGGGGGGGAGCTACGACCCCGATGCCGTGCTGCCCGATCCGAAAGACCACGTGGAGATGCTGCGGCAGGGGCAGCTCGCCGACCGAGCGCTCCACCTGGGCAACGAAGAGGAGGCGCTCCAGATCCTGGAGAAGCTCACCACGGACCACCCCGACGTCTCGGAGTTCTGGGGTCGGCTGATCCAGGTCTACGACAAGCTCGGGCGCAACGAGGAGGCCCGTCGCGCGGTCGACCTGGCCCTCGAGCGCGACAGCAGCAACCTGCAGCTGTTGTCGATCAAGGCCACGCACCTCGCACAGGCCGGCGAGCACGAGGCGGCCTCCGCGCTGTACCAGCAGGTCGCCGAGGGGATGCCCTATTCGCCGCGGCTGCGGGTGATGGCGGTGGCCACGCTGTTCCAGGCGAACAAGCCAGCGGAAGGGCACCAGCTCGCCCTCGACTACCTCGACGAGTACCCGGAGGACTACAACCTCGCCGGGTTCGTGGGGGTCGACTACGTCAAGCGCGGCAAGTTCGCGCAGGGGCTCACCTACCTGGAGAAGGGCATCCTCGCCGACACCCCCGAGCGCGACGTGGCGTTCCACCTCGCTGCGGCCGCGGCAGGAAGGCGGCAGCTCGACGAGTCGATTCGTCTGCTCCAGCAGGAAGTGGCCAGCTACCCAGACAACCTCAAGGCGGTCGCCGCCCTGGGGCGGCACCTGCTCGGCCAGCGGCGCAACGAAGAGGTGCTCGACCTCACCGAGGATGCGCTGTCTCGTCTCGAGAAGAGCGGCGACCTGTGGTACCTCAAGGCCCAGGCGCTGTTCAACCTGACCCGCTACGACGATGCGAGGGCGGCCCTCGAGAAGGGCCTCGAGGTCACCGAGCCCGACATGTCGGACCTGCTGATGCTGGAGGCCAACCTCCTCAAGCAGGAGGGCAAGCCCGAGGAAGCCCAGGCCCGCTTCGAGCAGGCGGTCGAGGCTCGCAAGGCCGAGGAGGCGGGGCGTGCCGAGCAGCGCAAGCGGGGGCCCAGGGGCTTGCCGACGCGGCCGGCGGGAGCTCCCCCGGCGGCACCTCCCGGCCGCTGACCGGGGGGCCAACGGCACGCCAGCCGACCGGGATCGGCAGGATGGCCACGCCGTGCTCCCTCCCAGCGAAGGGAACGTAGGAAGCCCAAGGCCTGAGAAGCGAAAGCCCGCCGCACCATGAGGTGCAGCGGGCTCGAGAGCACAGCAACCGAGGAGCACGTGCCCTCGGCCCTACATCAGGGGATGTAGGGGTAGATGCCGTAGTCGAACTCGTACTCCCAGTTGGTGCCGTCGAACTGCGTGGGCACCGCAAGGCCGAGCCAGTACACGTAGGTGCCGGCCGGCAGGCTGGGGTAGAAGCGGTAGTAGTCGAGGAAGTACATGACGGCTTCGCCGTAGCTGGTGCCGCCAGCCTGGTAGTCGGTCATGTAGCCGAGGCCGTCAGAGCCGAAGTCGTCGGCGTAGCCGGCCACGAGACCGAAGTTCGGGCAGTAGGTGCCGTTGCCAGCATCCATGCCGTTGACGAACCGCATCTCGAAGTTGAAGTCGCAGGCGTTGCCGTCGTAGTCGGTGCAAGCCAGCGCGTCAGACGGAGCAGCGCCCGTCTCGCCGTAGGAAACCCAATCCTGAACCTCGAAGACCCATTCGCAGATGGGGTCGCCGGAGCCCACGTTGACGAGCAGCCAGGACTCGTCGCCCTGGTAGCCAGCGCCCACAACGCCCTGACCGGTGACGGTCAGCTGAGCGAG
>CBDUIC010000072.1:0-40878 GCA_965367245.1 uncultured bacterium
CTGCGCACCCTGGAGCGGGTGCGGCGGGGCGGGCCGATCCTGGTGGTGGCCGAAGCCCGCGCCCTGCTCCAGCGGGTGCCCGACGCGGCGACGCGCGCCAGGGGCACACGCACCCTGGCCACCGGGGGCACAGTGGAGCGCGACGAGCTGGCCCGGTGGCTGGTCGACGCGGGCTACCTGGCGGTGGGCAAGGCCGATGCCCCTGGGCGGTTCTCGGTGCGCGGCGACCTGCTCGACGTGTGGCCATCGAACGCGTCGCAGGCCACGCGGGTCGAGCTGTGGGACGACGAGATCGAGACGCTGCGGCGGCTGGAGCTCGACGGGCGGCTGGGGCGCCCTCGCAAGAAGGTGACCATCCTGCCAGCCCGGGAAGACCGGATCGACGAGGCGGCGCGGGAGCGGCTGGCCGACGAGCTCAACCGGCTGGCTGAAGGGGGCACCGACCTGGTGCGGCGCCGCAGGCTCCTGGAAGACCTGGCCTCCGGTGTGCGGTTCAGCTCCCTGGAAGACTGGCTGCCCGCACTGGTGCCGACCGAGGCACCGCTGGTGGCCCTCGAGGGGCTGCAGACGGTGGTGGTGGGGCCCGGCGACGTGGCGGCCGCCCTCCGTGACCACGTCGACGTGGCCCAGCGACGCTATGCCCTGCTCGACCGTGACGACCGGCCGCTGGTGCCCCCCGAGGAGCGGTTCGTGGCGGCGGAGGAGGTGCTCGAGATGCTCGCCTCGGCCCACGCGGTGCACGAGGTGGCGGCCCCGGGGCGTGCGGTCGACCTGCAGGCCCAGCCCACGGGTCGCTTCGCGGTGAAGGGAGCGGAGCTGGCCCCGGTGGTGGCGAAGCTCACCGCGCTGGCCGAGGCCGAGGTGCGGGTGGGGCTGGTGGCGGAGTCCGAGGCGAGGGCCTCGCAGCTCGAGCAGCTGTTCGAGCCCCATGGCCTGCGTCCCAAGCGGGTCGACGACCGGCAGGGCATGCAGCGCGGCAAGGTGTCGCTGCTGGTAGGCGACTTGCCCCGTGGCTTCGTCAGTGAGGCGTCGGGCTGGGCCTTCGTGCCGCTGTCGGCCTTGTTCGGTGCCCGGATGCGCGCCGACCGCGAGCGGGCTCATGCGCTGTTCGACACGGGGGTGCAGTCCGCCAGCCAGCTCAAAGACGGCGACCCCGTGGTCCACCGAACCCATGGGGTGGGGCGCTATCTGGGGCTGGTGCGGCTGCCGATGGGTGAGCACCACCAAGACTTCGCGAAGCTGGAGTACCGCGGCGGCGACCTGCTGTTCCTGCCGGTGACCTCCCTGGCCGAGCTGTCGGCCTTCACGCCGGCCACCCGCGACGCCACCGTGAAGCTCGACCGGCTCGGAGGCCAGTCGTGGGCGAAGCGGCGAGGCAAGGTCCGCGACCACCTGCTGAAGATGGCCGACGAGCTGATGCGCCTGCATGCGCGCCGGGAGCTGGCCACCCGGGAGCCCCTTCCCGAGCCGGGGCCTCGCTACCAGGCCTTCGAGGCACGCTTCCCCCACGTGGAGACCCCCGACCAGGCCACCGCGATCGAGGCGGTGCAGGGCGACCTGTCGCAGCCCTACCCGATGGACCGCCTGCTGTGTGGCGACGTGGGCTTCGGCAAGACCGAGGTGGCGATGCGCGCGGCCATGCGGGTGGTGGAGGCCGGGCGCCAGGTGGCCGTGCTGTGCCCGACCACGGTCCTCGCCTACCAGCACCTGCGCTCCTTCGAGGAGCGCTTCGCCGGCGACGGCGGCGTTCGCGTGGGCATGCTGAGCCGCTTCAACGACCGCACGACCGACCGCGAGGTCCTCGACGCCCTGGAGCTCGGCGAGCTCGACATCGTAGTGGGGACGACCCGACTGCTGTCCCGAGAGGTGCGCTACGAGCGGCTCGGGCTGCTGGTCATCGACGAGGAGCACCGCTTCGGGGTCAAGCAGAAGGAGCGCCTGAAGAAGCTGCGGGCCGAGGTCGACATCCTGTCGATGTCGGCGACGCCCATCCCGCGCACCCTGCAGATGGCCCTGGGCGGGCTGCGAGAGATGTCCCTCATCACCACCCCGCCGGTCGATCGCCTCGCGGTACGCACCAGCGTGGCACAGCTGTCGGAGTCGCGGGTGCGTGACGCTGTGCGCTCCGAGCTCGAGCGCGGCGGCCAGGCCTACGTCATCCACAACCGGGTCGAGACCATCGAGCGCTTCGCCGACAAGCTGCGCGGCTGGATGCCCGACGTGCGCTTCGCAGTCGCCCATGGGCAGATGGACCCCAAAGCCCTCGAGGCCATCCTGGTGGCCTTCATCCGGCGCGAGCACGACGTGCTGGTGTGCACGACCATCTTCGAGTCGGGCATCGACCTGCCCAACGTCAACACCATGCTCATCGATCGGGCCGATCGCTTCGGCGTGGCCCAGCTCTACCAGCTGCGCGGGCGGGTGGGGCGCAGCGACCGGCGGGCCAACTGCGTGCTGCTGACACCCGAAGACGTGAGCAAGGAAGCGCGGCGCCGGCTGGCGGTGCTGGTGGAGAACACGCAGCTGGGGGCAGGGTTCTCGGTGGCGGCGGCCGATCTCGAGCTGCGTGGCGGCGGCAACCTGCTCGGGGCGGCGCAGTCGGGCAACATCGATCAGGTGGGCTTCGACACGTGGGTGGAGCTCCTCGACGAGGCGGTACAGTCGGCACGGGGGGATGCGGAGCGCGACCGCATCGAGCCCGATGTCGAGGTGCCGGTGGATGCCTTCCTGCCCGACAACCTGGTGAGCGACCCCCAGGAGCGGCTGGGGTGGTACCGCAGGCTGGCCGATGCCCGCAGCGTGGATGCCGTCGAGCGGGTGGTCGACGAGCTGGAGGGCTGGGTGGGCGAGCTGCCCGAGGAGGCACGCAACCTGGCGGGGGCGATGATCACGAAGCTGCAGTGCCGCACGCTGGGGCTCACGCGCTGCGCCTGGCTGAAGGTGCGGGTGTTGCTGGTGCTGCACCCGACGAGTCCGCTGCACGGGCGGGTCCTCGAGCAGGTGGTGGAGCGGCATCCCAAGCGGTTCGCCGTGAGGGAGCGCGAGGGGCGTCCCACGGAGCTATCGGTGCGGTTCACCCCCCGTGAAGCCGAGCGGCCCTTCCGCTACCTGCGGTGGGTGTTCGCCCAGCTCGCGAGGGCCCAGGCATGACCCCGCTGCACGAGCCGACGGTCGACCTCGACATCACCCTTCGGCCGACCCACCTCGAGGTGAGCCTCGCGCAGATCGCCGCCAACTACCGCGCGCTGCAGGCCCATGCCGGGGGGGCGGGGGTGATGGCCATCCTCAAGGCCAATGCCTACGGGCACGGGCTGGTGCAGGTGGCGCGCGTGGTCGAGGCGGAGGGGGCGCCCTACATCGGCGTGGCCTACCTCGAGGAGGCCATCCGGCTGCGTCGCGAGGGCATCACCACGCCGATCCTGGTGATGGGCGGCATCCTGGGCGACCAGATCCCGCTGTACCTCGCCCACGACGTGACCCTGACGGCCTCGAGCGTCGACAAGCTGGCAGCCATCGAGGCATGCGCGGCCCAGCGAGGGGCACGCGCCAAGGTCCACCTCAAGGTCGACACGGGGATGGAGCGCATCGGGGTGCACTGGTACTCGGCCGAGCCGCTGCTGCAGGCTGCGGCGAGGTGCGCCCACGTCGAGATCGAGGGGCTGTTCAGCCACCTGGCCAACGCCGACGCCGACGACCTCACCCATGCGCGGGTGCAGGTGCAGCGCTTCGAGCAGGTGGTGGCCTCCGCACGAGGCTTCGGGCTGCGCCCTCGCTGGGTCCACCTGGCGAACTCGGGAGGCATGCTCCAGCTCCCGGAGGCCCGCTACGACATGGTGCGCCCGGGGCTGCTGCTGTTCGGGGTGCGCCCCGGCGAGGCCCTGCCCTTGCCGCTGCCGCTGGCGCCGGCGATGCGCTGGGTGTCGCGGGTGGTGTACTTCAAGGTCGTGAAGGCGGGCAACCCGGTCAGCTACGGCAGCACGTGGGTCCCGACCGTCGATACCCGCGTGGTGACGGTGCCCGTGGGCTACGGCGACGGTTACTTTCGCAGCATGTCGGGCCACGCCGAGGTGCTCATCGGGGGGCAGCGGCACCCGGTGGTCGGCCGCATCTGCATGGACCAGATCATGGTCGACATCGGGCCCGACGGCACCGCCTACAACGGCGACGAGGTGGTGCTGCTGGGAGGGCAGGGGGAGGCGCCCCCCATCACGGTGGAGGAGCTCGCGCGCTGGGCGGGCACCATCTCCTACGAGGTGCTCACCAACATCAACACGCGGGTGCCGAGGCGCTACGTCGGCGCCTCCACCCCGCCGCCAGAAGCAGGCCCCACCACGGGCTGATGCCGGCCGTGCGGCAGCCGCAGCCCTCATCGAGCTTGATGGGCGCAGAGCCGGTGTCTTCGGCGGCGGTGTCGACCGTCTCGACGATCTCGCAGCCGACGACATCGACGATGGCGCCTGGTGCCGAGTCGGGGCACTGATCCTGGCACACGAGGTAGCCGTCGCCGTCGTCGTCGGAGTCGGGGATGAAGCAGCCGCACACGCCCGCATCGACCTTGTCGGGGTCGTTGTCGCACTCGTCGTTGCAGTCGAGGACGCCGTCGCCGTCGCCGTCTTCGTCGGCGACGTTGCAGCCACACTCGCCGGGCTCGGTCTTGAGGGGGTCGGACGGGCAGTCTTCCTCGCAGCCGATCACGCCGTCGCCGTCGGTGTCGGTGTCGGCCACGCCGCAGCCGCAGACCCCCGGCTCGGCCTTGCCGGCGTCGTCGGGGCAGCCGTCGCCTACGTCGGCCACCTGGTCTCCGTCGCGGTCGGGGCCCAGGAGGACCACGCCGAAGTGCTCGGTCGGATCGGCGATCACCCCGGCTACGGCGAGCAGCCCGTCGTCGAAGGCCGCGGCGTAGGGCCGGCTCGCCCCCGACCACGCGGCGAGCTCGAGCCGGTCGAGCTCGGTACCGTCGCCGTTGTCGTAGCGCACGAGCTGCCAGCGCTCGGCACCGCCGTCTTCGACCCAGCCTAGGGCGACGAAGGCGCCCTCCTCGTCGACCGCGACCCCGGTGATGCCGGAGTCGCCCGCTTCGGACCAGGAGACCGACCACAGCGGGGGCTGAAGGGCAGCGCCAGAGGACTGGTTGAAGCCGAGGATCAGGCCCTGGCCATCCTGCTCTCCCACCACGGCCGTGCGGCCGCTGGCTCCGTGCACGGCGACGGCATCGAAGCGTGCCCCTTCGACCTCGTGGGCCCACTCCACCACGCCGGCGGAGCGCCGCTCGACCCGTGCCGCCACCACGGCGGGCTCGTAGGGGGTCTCGGTCTGGGTGGCCACCCCGACGGCCACGGTGGACTCGTCGTCGTACAGCGCGACGTCGACCGCCTCGTTGGGGTTGTCGGCGACATAGCCGAAGCTGGCCTGCAGGGGCTGCACGACCAGCCCGGTGTTCCGCTGCACGGCCCACAGATGCCACTGACCGAGGCTCGTGGTGCCCCCGGCCAGGTTGTAGCCGGCGGTGTACAGCGTGGTGGCGCCGGCGGCGATGCCGCGGCAGGCCTGTCGGGCGCTGTTGTGGAACGCGACCTCCCACTCGACGGACTCGTCGGGGAGCAGCGTCGTGACCAACCAGTCGACCTCGTAGGGGGCGATGGCGCCGCGCTGCCCGCACAGCACCAGGCGCCCCTCGTCGTCGCGCATGGCGTCGTACCAGCGGTCGTCACTGGACGACCGCTGCCCGTCGGTGGTGCCTTCGTAAGGGCCTGCGTCGTCGAGGCGGCTCCAGGTGAGCTCACCGGTCTGCGCATAGGTGCTCACCCAGGCGTTGCGGTCTTCGATGCCGCCGGGGTCGACCCACCCGGCTGCGGTGACCTCACCGGTGGGCTCGAAGAACACGGCGGCGGCCTGACCGGGCCCGATGGCTTCCTCGGTGATCGTCCAGGCGGGGACGAGGTCGGTGAGATCACCGCCGTGGGCTGCTGCGAACCACATGATTGCCCACTGCATCGCGCCTCCTGCTCATCAGGCCCGGTAGCCTGGCGATGAGGGCGTATCCAGCCGTCAGCGGGCGCAGCGGGTGCCGGTGTGGGCCAGCCCGGTCGAGCCGCTCGTCGGCAGCGGCCCGGCCATGTTGTCGACCATGGCGGGCTTGCCCCCGGCGCTGCGCCACTCGAACACCGCGGGGGAGCCTGCGTCGAGGGGTGCCTCGACCGGCAGCAATCCACCGCGGCTGCGGCAGTAGGCATTGGCCGCCCACCAGCTGACCCCGAACACGGCCTTGCCACGGGAGGTGCCCTGCGGCGGTGTCGCGCCGGACCACCCCGGCAGGTAGCCGTCGCCCTGCGCCCGCGGACCGCCGGGCTGGTAGTCGGGGTTCGATGCGAGCCAGTCGGCGAGCTGCCCGACGGTGACGAGGGCGCCACGAGCGCCCGCTGCGGGAGCCGGGGCTGGAGCAGGAGCTGGCGCAGGAGCCGGTGCGGGCGCAGCGGGGGCCGGGGTGGGTGCCGGTGCCGGCTCCGGGGTGGGGGAGGGGACCTCGCTCGCCGCCCCGCCGATATTGAGCTCGAGGCGGGACACCGGGTCGGACGACCAGCCGACCACGAACTCCCCGCGATGATCCGCGCAGCCCTCGGGGCAGCCATCCGGCGAACAGCCGGCGGTTCCGGTGGGGCACTCGCCGGCGGTCACCCGCAGCTCGTACAGCCCGGGCAGCATGTTCTTGAAGGCCACCCCCTCGGCCACCCGCTTGCCCGGCGTGCCGCTCAGGGCCGCCTCCACGGGGGTGTCGGCGTCGGGGCCCACCAAGGCCAGCCGCACGGTGCGAGGCGTGGGCGCCTCGACTGGCACCGTGATCACCTGCGAGCCCTCCACGGCCTGCACGGTGACCGACTGGGTTCCCGCCCCGCACCAGGCCGGGCACTGCTCGCTGGCACAGGCAGCCACCTTGCAGCCTTCTCCCACCGCCCACGCCGCCTCGATCTCCCCGGCAGCCACCTCCCGGAAGCCCAGTCGATGCCCATCGACGGTGTCGGCGGGCTCGCCCCCCAGGTGCAGATCGACCGGCACCTGGGCGGGAATGCCCGTGATGACGACCTCGACCTCGGTGAGGGCGCCTGCGGGCTTCACGAACAGCCAGGCGAGGAGGACCAGCAGGACCGAGGTGAGCCCGAAGGCCAGGGCCCCTGCACTCACCAGGGTGGCGGCCAGCAGGCTCCGCCGCCGCGTGGGGGCCGCCGTGGTCGTGTCTTCCCGCTCTGGGGCTCCCAGGTCGGTGACCCAGGTGTTCTGCGAGGTGCGTCGGTGCGGGGGCACGCCGGGCGTGGGCGCGGTGACCACGACGCTGTCGTGGATGGGGTCGTCGTCGAGGGTGTCGGTGGGGAGCGGGTCGCCGAGGCCATCGAGATCGTGGAGGCGAGCGCGGATCTCCGCTGTGTGACGAATGCGCTCCGAGGCATCGGAGCGGGTCATGTCGGCGATGAGGTCGCGCAGGCCCTGGGGAAAGGCAGGGCCGGGGTCGAGGGGGGCGTGGCCCTGCTTGCCGATGATGACCTGCATGGCCTGTTGGCGTGCGCTGCCCTGGCCGCTGACGGGAAAGGCGACCTTGCCGGTCAGGATCTCCCAGAACACGACGCCCAGCGCGTAGACATCCCAGGTGATGGGGTCGAGGTCGGGTCCCGCCCACTCAGGAGGGGCGTAGGAGACGGTGCCGAAGGCCATGCCGTGCTGGGTGATGCGACTGCCGTCGGCCTCGAGGGCGAGCCCGAAGTCGACGAGCTTGAGCCGCCCGTCGTTGCGGACCAGCAGGTTGGGGGGCTTGATGTCTCGATGGCAGACGCCGCGACGATGCAGGTAGTGCACCGCGGCGGCCGCCTGCGCCATCAGATCGAGGGCCTGGTCGTAGGGCGGTGGACCCTCCTGCAGCACGTCTTCGAGGCTCTTGCCTTCGACGAACTCCATCTCCAGGTAGGGAGGGTCGTGGTCGGTGCGCACGTTGCGCACCTTCACGATGTTCGGATGATCGAGCTGAAACAGGATCTCCGCCTCGCGGATGAAGCGCTGCTCCACCTCGCCCGACTTGCGGATGCCGGCCTCGAGCACCTTCACGGCGGCCAAGATCCGAGGCGCGTTGCGGTTGTGGCACCGGTAGACCGAGCCCATGCCTCCTGAGCCGAGGGGATGATCGACGACCCAGATGTCGATCTGTTCTCCGGTCTCGATCACCCGTCCTCCGCGCGGGGACGGTGCCCCCGGCTGCGGCGAGGAATGTAGCAGAGCGACCGGAGAGAGCGGGTCTGCTACCGTGCAGCCTCGGAGGAGGTGTGGGCATCAAGCCGAGTCATCGTCTGGCGCTCGCGGCCTGTGTGGCCGTGGTTTCCTCGCACACGGCGTGGGCTCAGGAGGTCGTGGGCGTCGACCTGCACGGTGAGATGGTCCCCCTCCCCACAGGCCACGCCAGCAGCCCGGTCACCACGCTGGGGGCTCCGCTGGGGGTGTCCGGAGCCTGGAGCGTGCACGCCCTGGGCGAGTTCGCCAACGATCCGGCGCGGGTCTACGATCGCATCGCCCCCGGGGCACCTCCGGTGTCGCGCCCCCTCGTCGACGGCTTCGCGATGGCTCACCTGGGGGGCGCCTACGCGCCGAGCCGGCGGCTGTCCGTCGGGGGCGCGCTCCCGGTCTACTTCACCGCGGCCAACTACACCTCGGAGATGCCGACGGTCGGCGACCTCTACCTGCGAGGGTCGCTGGGCCTCGTGCTACCCGACCGCTACGACCTGACCGGCTGGTCGGTCGGTTTGATGCCCATGATCACCCTGCCGACCGGCAATGGGCAGCGTCTGGTGGGCAACGAGCTGAGCGGTGGGGTCTCGGCGGTCGCCGGGCATCGCTGGGGTGGTGTGGGCCTGGATGCCCACGCCGGCGTGCGAGCGCGGGAGACTGTCGAGCTGGTCAGCCAGACGATCGGCGGGCTGCAGCTGCCCTGGGGCGGGTCGGTGGGGGTGCGACTGGTGGAGCCGCTGTGGGCGCGCATCGAGGTGCGTGGCATGGCCGACCCGGGCACCACCCCTCGGCTCGACACGGCGGGGCTCGACATCGGTGGCCTCGGTAGCACGGTCGAGGGGATGGTCTCGGTGTCGGGTCGCCTGGGGTCGGCGTGGGCGGCTGGTGCGCTGGGTACGGGGCTGACCTCTGGGGTGGGCGCGGCGCGGAGCCGTGGCTTCGTGGGCGTGGGCTACGCGCACCTGCCGGTGCCGGAGCGGCCGTCTGGAGTGCTGCCCGTGCTCACGCTGTCCGTGGTCGACCCGTCGGGTGCCATGGTCGAGGGAGCGGTCGTGCGCGGCGGCGAGGGAGAGCTCGGCCGCACCGATGCCACCGGCCGCGTGGCGCTGACGTGGCCGTGGCCATCCGACCTGGTGGTCGAGGCGCCGGGCATGCTGCCAGTGGCCCTCAGCGCCCCCGAGGAGGGCACGGCCGAGCGAACCATCGAGCCCGGGTGGGCGCCGGCGGTGCTCGACGCGCGGGTGACCGATCCCGAGGGTGAGGTGCTGCAGGCCACGCTGACAGCGACCCCGGCGGGGGGCGGGGCGTCCGTCACGGGCGCTCCGGGCGAGCTCGAGCTCACCCCGGGCATGTGGGAGGTCGTGGTAGCGGCCCCGGGGATGGCGCCCCAGCGCCGCACGGTGCCTGTCGACGCCGATGGTCGCCCGCCCGCGGCCTTCGAGGCGGTGTTGTCTGCACCAGCGGGGGAGGAAGAGCTGGTGTTGGCCATTGTCGACGGCGACAACCGGCCCGTTCCGGGGGCGCGGGTGCTCGTCGACGGCCTGCCGGTGGGCACGGTCGCCGGAGGCGCGATGGTGGCGCTGGCTGGCCTCGATGGCGACGATGTCGAGATCGAGGTCCAACACCCCGCGTTCACGACCGTGGTGGTCGATGGTGTGCCGGGCACCCCTCGCACGGTGGTGCTTGCTCGCGTTCCAGGGAGCGTGAAGGTGCTGGCCGTAGGCCCGGATGGCAAGCCGGTCGACGACGCGCTGGTGCGGTTCATCGGGCCCTCGCGCCTCGCTCCGGCGGCGCTGGGGCCACGGGGCGAGCGCGTGTCGGTGCTCGGGCCGGGTCGCTGGGACGTGCTCGTGTCGAGCCCCACGTATGGGCTGCAGCGGCGGGTCATCGACATCGCCGAAGACCAGTACCAGATGGTCACGGTGGAGGTGCGCCTGCAGCGCGACGAAGGTGGCCTCGCGACCCTCCGGGTGCAGGTGGTCGACGGCGCGGCGCAGCCGGTCGATGGTGTCGAGGTGCTCCTCGGCGACGTGCCGTTCGGCGAGACCAGCACCGGCGGCGTGCTGGAGATGCAGGGGCTGCAGGCGGGTGCCCGCGACCTGCAGGTGCGCGCGCCGCTGTTGAGGCCGGTCGAGCCCCGCCCCCTCGATCTGGTCGACGGGCTCGTCGACGAGGTGGTGCCGGTGCGGTGGGTGGAGGGGGCCACCGAGATCCGGGTGGTCGGCCCGGGAGGGCCGGTCGACGATGCCCTGGTGCGGCTGCTGGGGCCGGAGACGGTGGTCTTGCCGCTGGGCAGCGATGGGGTCGAGCGCACGGTCGTGCCTCCTGGAGAGTGGACCGTGCTCGCCTCCTCGCCCACCCTGGGCCTGCAGCAGCGCTCGCTGGTGGTGGAGGCAGGCAGTGACCGGCTGCATCGGGTCGAGGTGGTGCTGCGCCCCCCCGAGGGAGGCCTCGCCGACCTGACCCTGCAGGTGGTCGACCCCGACGGGGCCCCGGTCGCGGGCGCCTGGGTGGCCCTCGACGACGTTCCGCTGGGCGCCACGGGCCCGGGGGGCGACCTCACGCTGGAGCAGCTGGCCGTGGGCGACCGCGACCTGCGCGTGGGCGGCGACCTGTTTCTCGACGAGGTCCGCCCGCTGCAGCTCATGGAGGGCAGCCAGACCGTCGAGACAGAGCTGTCCTGGGCCCCTGGGGTGGTGCGGGTGTCGGTGGTGGCGGAGGGCGAGGCGGTCGAAGATGCCGTCGTTCGGGTCCTCGGCCCCGAGGCGGTCGTCCCTGCCGCGGTCGACGCAGCGGGGCAGCGGACCGTGCTGCTGGCGCCGGGGGCCTGGCAGCTGCTGGTCAGCTCCCCCCGGTTCGGCATCGCCGAGGCCCCGGTGGTGGTGCCCGCCGGGCTGACCGATCGGATGGACGTGCAGGTGGTGCTGACGGCACCCAAGGTCGGGGCGTCCGAGCTGGCCCTCGCGGTGGTCGACCCCGACGGCGCGCCGGTGGTGGGGGCGACGATCTCGGTGCGGGGCGAAGAGGTCGGTCGCACCGGCGAGGGCGGGGTGCTGATCGTGCCCGATCTACGTGCTGGCAAGGTGCCGGTGACGATCCGGCATCCGTCCCACGAGGTGTGGGAGGTGAAGCTCGATGGAGCGGCTGGCTCGACGGCGCGCACCGTGGAGCTGCCGTGGATGCTCCGCCCGCTCACCGTGGTGGTGCGCGGCACCGACGGCGAGGCGCTTCCGGGGGCCACCGTGCAGCTCGTCGGTCCTGCCGACGTCGAGCCTCGCCTGGCCGACGACAACGGGCAGGCCACCTTCGCGGTTCGGCCCGGGTCGTGGCAGGTCATCGCTACCTCCGGGGCGCTCGGCCCGGTGCGCAGCGAGGTCGAGGTGGGTGGCAGCGCCGAGGCGAGCCTGGCGGTCTCCCTGGTCGAAAGCGAGCTCGAGGTGACCGACAGCGCCATCGCACTACGGCGGCAGGTGCTGTTCGGCTTCGACTCCGTCACCCTCAGCGAGGGCGCCGGGCCCGTCCTCGACCAGGTCGCGAGCGCGCTCCTCGGGGGCAGCGTGGTGCGCGTAGAGGTGCAGGGGCACAGCGATGCGGTGGGCGACCTGGCCTACAACCAGGCTCTGTCGTCGGCGCGGGCCCGGGCGGTCCTCGCGGCGCTCGTCGAGCGTGGGGTGCCGTCGGAGGCGCTGGTGGCACGAGGCTACGGGCCGCAGCGACCCGTGGGGTCCAACGACACCGATGCGGGGCGGGCTGCCAACCGTCGGGTGCAGTTCGAGATCCTGGAGCGCGCCGGCGACTGAGCCCCGAGCAGCGGTCGGGCGTCAGGCGCGCTCGATGGCCGCGTTCCAGCGGGCTCTGGTGGCGCTGAGCTCTTCCTGGTCGCCATCGGGCTGGAAGGCACAGTCTTCCGACCACGCCTGGGCCACCTCGTCGGCGGAGGCCCACACGCCGGTAGCGAGGCCGGCGAGGAGCGCCGAGCCCAGCCCGGTGGTCTCGCGGACCTTGGGCCGCACACAGGGCACACCGAGCAGGTCGGCCTGTCGCTGCATGAGCAGGTCGTTGGCGGAGGCACCGCCATCGACGCGGAGCTCCGCGAGGGGGGCACCGAGGTCGTGGCTCATCGCGGTGAGGATCTCGTCGATCTGCAGGGCGATGCCGTCGAGGGTGGCGCGGGCGAGGTGGGCGCGGGTGGTGCCGCCGGTGATGCCGGTGATGATGCCGCGTGCGTGGGGCCGCCAGTGGGGCGCGCCGAGGCCAGCGAGGGCCGGGACGAAGGTGACCCCGTTGCTGTCGGGGACCGAGGCCGCGAGGGCCTCGATGTCGGCGGCCTGCTGCAGGATGCCGAGGCCATCACGCAGCCACTGCACGGCGGCGCCCGCGATGAACGCGCTGCCCTCGAGGGCGTAGGTGACCTCGTCGCCCAGCCGCCAGCCGACCGTGGTGAGCATGCCGTGCTCGGAGGTGGTGGGTGTGGTGCCGGTGTTGAGCAGGATGAAGGCGCCGGTGCCGTAGGTGCACTTGGCCATGCCCTTGTGAAAGCAGGCCTGGCCGAACAGAGCGCCCTGCTGGTCACCGATGAGGCCGGCGACCGGGATGCCGTCGGGGAGGAAGCCGACCCCCTGGGTGACACCGTAGCGCTCCGACGAGGCCCCCACGCGGGGCAGGGTGGCTCGCGGGACGCGGAGGATGTCGAGCAGCTCGTCGCTCCAGGCGTTGTCGTGCAGGTCGTACATCAGCGTGCGCGACGCGTTCGATGGGTCGGTCACGTGCTCGCCCGTGAGCCGCCATGTGAGCCAGGTGTCGATGGTGCCGAAGGCGAGGCGGCCGGCCTCGGCGGCGTCGCGAGCGCCGTCGACATGGTCGAGGAGCCAGGTGGCCTTGGTGCCGCTGAAGTAGGGGTCGAGGACCAGGCCCGTGCGCTTCTTGAAGAGCTGCTCGTGCCCCGCGGCCTTGAGGGCCTCGCACTGGGCGGCGGTGCGGCGGTCTTGCCAGACCAGGGCACGGTGGATGGCCTCGCCGGTGGCACGGTCCCAGAACAGGCTGGTCTCGCGCTGGTTGGTGACCCCAATCGCGGCGATGCGGTTGGCGCGAACGCCGGCCTGGGCGAGCACCCCGCCGACGGAGCGCCCGACCGAGTCCCAGATCTGGTCGACATCGTGCTCGACGTGCCCGGGGGCCGGGTAGTGGTTGGGGAACTCGGTGTTGACCGAGGCGACGACCTGGATGTGCTCGTCGATGAGCATGGCCGTCGTGCCGGTGGTTCCTTGGTCGATGGCGAGAGCGAGGTCGGCCATGGGGCCCTCCGGAGGTAGTGAGGTGGTCTACGCCAGGCTGCGACGAGGTGTCAACTCGTCGAGGGCGGCTGACGATGCTATGAGGAGGGGCACGCCAAGGTGGTAGCTCGCGGGGCCCAGATCGGGGTACCGCTCGTCGACACGGCGGCCCAGCACGGGCGCGACGGAGACGGATGCACTATGGGGCTCACCTACGCGGCCACGCCATCACGGCGTCGCACCCACACACGTTTTCGGGGGAGCTCGGGTATGTCGTTCAAGATGCAATGTCCGAAGTGCAAGGGACTGGACTACAGCATCGAGCGAGACAACCGCACCTTCGGGGCTGTCGCGCAGGCCTTCGAGCTGGTCTTCCACTGCCGCTGCGGCAAGCAGATGTTCGGTGAGCAGATCCTCAAGGAATACGAAGCTCAGAAGCGGGAGTGGGAGGCGGATACCGACCGTGACGACTCCGCTTCCGAGCAGCCCGAGCGGCGCTCGCAGCGCGAGGCGCGGGAGCAGCTGGAGCAGGTCTTCGAGGCCAAGCGGCAGCAGGAGGCCGCGACGCCGGCACCGGCCCCCGAGCCGGCCGCTGCGCCCACGCCGGCCAAGGCCGCGGCTCCCAAGAAGGCTTCCGCCCCCAAGGCGGCCAAGAAGGCTTCGGCCAAGGCCGAGCCCGCCGCAGGTGCCGAGCCGTGCGCCTGGCCCGGCTGCGAGAACCCCCGCCGCAAGAACAGCAAGTATTGCTCGCGGGCCTGCTCGAACAAGAACGCGCGCCACCGCCACAAGCTGCGCGCCAAGAAAGACGACGGCGACGCAGCGAGCGCCTGAGGCGGCTCGCGGTCTCCGCCGGTAGCGATGCGCTGCCGCTGCCCCGTTGACACCGTCGGCAGACGGGTTGCGTGGCCCGTGAGGGTGCCGCGGGGGTAGACTGCAGCGGTGCGTCGCGTCCCCCTCGGCCCCTTCGATCTTCACGCCCCCCTCGGTCACGGTGGCATGGGCGTGGTGTGGCAGGGCGTGCATCGCGACACGGGGGTGCCGGTTGCCGTCAAGGTCATCACCCGCGCTGCCCTGCTCGACGACCGCATCCGAGAGTCATTCCGCAACGAGGTGAAGGCGGTGGCGGGGCTCGGTCACCCGGGCATCGTGTGGGTGTTCGACACCGGCGAGGTCGACGCCGTGGCGGCAACAGCCTCTGACGGCAAGCTCGTAGCCGGCGGGCCCTACCTGGCGATGGAGCACGCCTCGGGGGGCACGCTGCACGGGTGGACACCACCCCACTGGGACGCGGCCCGCGAGATGATCCTGCAGGTGCTCGATGCCCTGGGGCACGCCCACGCCCGCGGGGTGCTGCACCGCGACCTCAAGCCGCCCAACGTGCTGCGGTGCACCGCGCGCGACGTGCGGCCGGGCTGGAAGCTGGTGGACTTCGGGATTGCCACCCTCCTCGATCAGACGGTGGAGGAGTCCATCAACCAGGGCATCATCGGCACCCTCGCCTACATGTCGCCCGAGCAGATCCGGGCCACCTGGCGCGACTACGGCCCGTGGACCGACCTGTACGCCCTGGGCTGCATGCTCTACCGGGTCATCGGGGGCCACCGCGCCTTCAAGGAGCGCAAGGGCACGGCGCTGATGATCGCGCAGCTCAACAAGGCGCCGGTGCCCCTCGAGCCCCAGGTGGCGGTGCCCCAGGGCCTGCACGAGTGGATGGCGAAGCTGCTGGAGAAGAACCCGCGCGACCGGTTCCAGAGCGCCGCCGACGCGGCCCTGGCGCTGTCTCAGCTGGGTGGCCCCGTGTCGATGGCGCCTCTCGCGCCCATCACCCTGCGTGACGAAGACGACATCATCACCGCCCCGATGAGCCCCGATGAGATCCCGACGGCCCGCGACATCCAGCAGCCCACGTTGCCCCGCGGCGGCAAGTTCGACGGGCACTTCGTGTTGCCGCTGTCGTGGCGTCGGTCCGAGTCGCCCCGCCCTCCTCCCCGGCTGGTGGGGGCTGGTCTGGGCTTGTTCGACCTGCGCGAGATTCCGATGGCGGGGCGGCGTACCGAGCGCGACCAGCTGTGGCGGAGCCTGCGCTCGGTCTACAAGGGGGTCCGCGGGCGTGTCGTGTGCTTGCACGGCCCGTCGGGCGTCGGGAAGTCTCGTCTGGCCCGATGGATCGGCGAGACCTCCCACGAGCTGGCCGGGTGCCGGTTCCTCAAGGTGCGGGCGCGGGTCGGCGAGCCACCCCAGAAGATGCTGGTGCGCCTGCTCAACCGTGAGCTGCGCACCCCCCGCCTCGACGACGACGAGCGGCTCACCCGCATCAAGGAGGAGCTGGGCCTCGAGGGAAGCGACGACCTGGCTCTGGGGCGGGCGCTGTCGGCGATGCTGGCCCCCACTGGCGATGCGCATGGTCAGCGGGTCGACGGGGCCGCGCGGTTCCAGGTCGCCCGCCGTGCGCTGGAGAAGATGGCGCAGGACCGCCCGGTGGTCGTGGTCATCGACGATGTCCACCTCAACAGCGACGGGCTCGCCTTCGCCCGGCACATCGCCGAGGCCCAGGGCGTGCGCCCGAGTCGGCTGCTGGTGGTGCTGGTGTGGCGCGACGAGGCGGTCGCGGAGGATGCGGAGCTGCTGCGCGAGATCGAGAGCCTCGACGAGCTCGACACGGTGAGCCTGGTGGCCGTGACACCCCTCGCGGGTCGTGACTCGGCGCGCATGATCCAGGAGCTGCTGCCGCTGGAGCGGTCCCTGGCCGCGCGGGTCGAGGAGCGTGTCGCCGGCAATCCGCAGTTCGCCGCTCAGCTGGTGCGCGACTGGGTGCGCGAGGGCAAGCTGGTGGAGGGCGCGTCGGGCTTCGAGCTGCACGATGCGGGGCCGATCATCGCCACCGTGGAAGACGTGTGGCGTCGGCGGGTGGAGAAGGTGGTGGCGGGCCTGCCCGATGGGGCGCTGCTGCTGCTGGAGCTGGCCGCGGTGCTCGGGCTCGAGGTGAGCGAAGAGGAGTGGCAGCGGGTGGGCGACGACCCCCGCGGGAAGTACGCCGCGACCGGGCAGATGGTGTTCAAGCCACAGCACGGCGCGTGGCGGCGTGAGCTGGCGCGGCGGATGGAGGCTGCCCGGCTGGCCGAGCCGACCCCCGACGGCTTCGCCTTCGCCCAGGAGATGATCCGCGAGGTGCTGTTCGCCATGGCGCAGGAGCGTGGCCGCCTCGGGAAGAACCACCGCGCCTGCGCTCGCACGCTGCTGCACATCGATGCCGAGCGCCACTGCGTGCGGATCGGGCGGCACCTGGTGGATGGGAAGTACCCGGCGGAGGCCATTCCGTTTCTGCAGCAGGGCGTGCCGATGCGGAAGCGCGAGGGGGGGCCCCGGGCGGCCCTGCCGGTGCTGTCGCTGCTGGAGCGCGCCCTGCGCGAGGCGGCCGTGCCCGAAGACGACCCGGCCTGGGTGCGGCTGCTCGTGGAGCGCGCGTCCATCTTCAACGGGCTGGAGCGGCTCGACGATGCGCGGCACTGGGCGGGGCGGGCGGAGCAAGCCGCGGCCGCCGGCAAGCACCGGTTGCTCGAGGCGCGGGCGGTGCTGGAGCTGGGCCGGGTGCAGCTGGCCGAGCGGGAGGCCGAGGTGGCCGACCAGTCCTTCGCGAGGGCGGAGTCGCTGCTCCGCGACACCGACGCACCCGGCCTGCTGGGCGAGGTGAACTACCGCCGCTCGATGTGTGCGCGGCACCTGCAGGAGCCCGCGAGGGCCCGAGCCCACGCGCTGGTGGCGGCTCGCTACCTGACCCGCGCCAACGACGAGTCCGGCCTGGCCCGTGGGTGGGTCGTGCTGGGCAAGTCGTCGCTGCTCGATGGCGAGCTCGACGAGGCGGAGCGCTACTTCTGGCGGGCCGTCCGCCTGCACGAGAAGGAGGGCGACACCCTGGGCATCGCCGCCTGCTGGACCGACTTGGGCATGGTGGCGCGACTGCGCGACGAGCCCGAGGAAGCGCGCTCGCTGCTGGAGCGAGGGCTGGAGCTCTACCGCCTGGCGGGGTCGCCACAGATCGTGCATCCCCAGCTGGAGCTGGCCCGGGTGGCCATCGTCGCCAAGGAGTGGAACGAGGCCTGGGAGGCGGCATCCGAGGTCCTCGACTCCATCGGCTGGCAGGGGCACAGCGTGCTGCTCGTGAGCACCCACGCGGCCTTGGCCACGGCGGCGGCTGGCTCGGGCCGCTGGACGGAGCTCGATCTGCACCTCGAGCGGGTGCGGGAGGGGCTGAGCCGCATCGAGGTGCTCGAGCCCGACCTGGCGTGGGCCCTGGAGCTGGCCGGCGATCTGGCGGCGAGCGGGTCGCGGCTGGCCCCGGCGCGCAAGGCCTGGAAGCTCGCTCTCGGGCTGCAGAACACGGTCGACCCCACCCGGGCGCGGGTGACGGAGCGCAAGCTGGCCTCCGCGCGCTAGAGGGGTGGCTCTCGACCGTGGAGTCGTCGTGGATGTGATGAAGTTCGGAGGGACGTCGGTCGGCACGGCCGAGCGTCTGGAGCGGATGGCCGGGCTGGTGGCGAGCCACCGCGACGGGCCGCAGGTGGTGGTGGTGTCGGCGATGGGCGGCACGACCGACCAGCTGCTCGCTGCCGCGCGCATGGCCTCCGACGGGCACCTGCTGGAGGCGCGTGGCCTGGTGGCTGCCCTCGAGGCGTCCCATCTCGAAGCGATCGGCGACCCGACGGTGGCGGAGCCGACGCGTGCGCTGTTCGACGAGCTGCGCTCGTTGCTGCAGGGGCTGTCGCTGGTGCGGGAGCAGACCCCGCGCACCCGGGCCCTGGTGGCGAGCTTCGGGGAGCGCCTTAGCGCCCCGATCGCGGCGTCCTGGCTGCGCGCCGCGGGCTTGTCGGCGGTGCCGGTCGACAGCCGCCGGATGGTGCGCACCGATGCACGCTGGGAGGAAGCCCGCGTCGACATGGAGGCGACCCGGGCGCTGTGCCGGGAGGCGCTGCTGCCGATGCTGGGCGAGGGCGTGGTCCCCGTGGTGACCGGATTCCTGGGCTCCACGAGCGACGGCGACACGACCGTGCTGGGGCGCTCCGGCTCCGACTACACCGCGGCCCTGCTGGGGGCGGTGCTGGATGCCGACGAGGTGACGATCTGGACCGACGTCGACGGGATCCTCACCGCCGATCCGCGCCTGGTGCCCGAGGCGCGCACCCTGGCGGAGGTGTCGTACCGAGAGGCGGCCGAGATGTCGTACTTCGGGGCGCGGGTCATCCACCCCAAGACGATGCTGCCGTGCGAGGCGGCGGGCATCCCGCTTCGCATCCGCTCCACCTTCGCCCCCGAGCAGCGCGGCACCCGCATCTCGTCGACGACCGTGCCGGTGCCCCAGGGGGTGAAGACGGTCACGAGCATCGACGAGCTGGCGCTGGTCACGGTCGAGGGCCGCGGGATGGCGGGGCTGCCCGGGGTGGCGCGCCGGATCTTCGAGGCCGCGGAGGCGGTCGACGTGAGCGTGCTGATGATCAGCCAGGCGAGCTCCGAGCAGACGGTGTCGGTGGTGGTCCGCGCCCCCGACGGCAGGGCTCTCGCTGCGCAGCTGCGTCAGGTGCTGGCCCTCGAGCTCGATGCCGGGCTGGTGGGGGACGTGGAGTGCCGCGAGGGCATCGCCGTGCTGTCGATCATCGGCGAAGGCATGGCGGGCACGCCGGGGGTGGCGGGTCGGCTGTTCGGTGCGCTGGGGGCGATGGGGGTCAACGTCCGAGCCATCGCCCAGGGGGGGCGGGAGCTGTCGATCTCGGTGGCCCTCGACGCGGCGATGGTGGGCAAGGGCGTGCGCGCGGTCCACACCGCCTTCGGGCTCACCCGGACGGTGCATCTCGTGCTGGTGGGCCGCGGCCGGGTCGCCGGGGAGCTCGTGGCGATGCTGGAGGAGCTGGCACCGTCGCTTCGCGAGCGCGACCTGTCGCTGAAGGTGGTGGCGGTCGCCGGCTCGCGTAGCTGGCGCTTCGACGCCCACGGCCTGGCGCTGGAGGGTCTGCTGGAGCTGGCCGACGGCGAGGCGCGCCCGACCGACGAGGAGCTGGTGGCCGCGGTGGCCGCGGAGCGCCTGACCGACGTGGTGCTGGTCGACGTGAGCGGGGCCCCGCTGCAGCCCCTGCACCGAGCTGCGCTCCAGGCAGGCATGCATGTGGTGACCGCCAACAAGGTCCCCCTGTCGGGCTCGCTGGCCAGCTACCGGGAGCTGGTCGAGGCCCGCGACGCGGCGCGGGTCCGCTACGGCTACGAGACGACCTTCGGGGCGGGGCTGCCGGTGCTGCACACCCTCAAGGAGCTCATCGCGACGGGCGACGAGCTGAGGCGGGTGTCGGGGTGTTTCTCGGGCACGCTGGGCTTCCTGTGTACGCGGCTGGAGGAGGGGGCGAGCCTGCGCCAGGCGGTCGAAGAGGCATCGGCCAAGGGCTACACCGAGCCCGACCCCCGCGACGACCTGTCGGGTCGCGATGTGGCCCGCAAGGCGCTGATCATCGCCCGGGCCCTCGGGTTGGCACTGGAGCCTGACGACGTGGTGCTCGAGCCTTTCGTGGCCGGGCTCGACGACGGGCTCGACACCGCCCTGGCCGTGGGAGGGGCCGAGCTGTCGGCGCGGCTGGCCGCGGCCAGGGAGCGGCACCACACGCTGCGGTATGTGGCCGACATCCACGAGGGCCGGGCAGCAGTCGGCCTGCGGGAGGTGCCCGAGGATGGGCCCATCGGCAGCCTCCATGGCCCCGACAACATCCTGGTGTTCACGACCCGCCGCTACGATGCCTATCCGCTGGTGATTCGAGGCCCGGGGGCAGGTGCGGAGGTGACGGCCGCCGGGGTGCTCGGCGACCTGCTTCGCGTCATGGGGTGAAGCGCTCGATCAGCAGCAGACCGACCGGGTCTTCGGGGCTGTTCTTCCAGTGGAAGGTGTGGCGCGGGCCGGTCCACACGTACTGGCTGTCGCTGCCGTCGCCGAACACGAGTCCGTCGGCGGGGCCCCACGCGCGCACGAGGGCCGACTCGCCCTCGGCCGACGGCATGTTGATCTGGATGGTGTCGACCGTGGCGCCGTCTTCGGTGAGCACGGCGGTCACCTGCACCATGGGGAAGCCCTCGAGCAGGGTGGTGTGCAGGGTGCGGCCTCCCAGGCGCTTCTCCTTGGGCTTGGTGCCCGCCACCGAGGCGGCAGCCAACACGCGCTCGGCGTCGGCGGCGGGCATGCCGGCGGCGAGGGCTCGCACGGGCAAGGGCAGCCCGGGCTCGGGGGGAAGCAGGCCCGCGAGGGTCGTCCACTCGGTGTCGGGCTGCGGCGCGGGGGTGAGGTCTACGGTAGGAGGGGCTGGGGTCGAGGTGGCGGGGGCGGGGTCGCCGCTACAGGCTGCCAGCAAGAGCACCATCCACATGTTCCCTCCAGGAGCGCGATGTCTACGCCCTTCACGTACCCCGGCTATCGCGTCCGCCTGCGGCCGATCCGCCTCGACGACGTCGACGCCATCATGGAGTGGATCAACGACGAGGAGGTCACCCGCAACTTCGCCGGCCTGTCGCAGCGCATCACCCGCGAGCAGGAGCTGGCGTTCCTCGAGCGGGTGATGGGGTCCGACACCGACCGGCTGTACGCGGTGGAAGACGGCGAGGGGCGCTACCTGGGCAACGCCGGGGTCCACAAGATCTACTGGCCGGCGCGCAACGGGCGGCTCGGGCTGGTGATCGGGCGGCGAGACGCGCAGGGCAAGGGGCTGGGGCAGGAGGCGCTGCGGCTACTGGTCGCCCTGGCCTTTCGGGAGCTGGCGCTGCACAAGGTGTGGATCGTGCACTTCCGGTCGAACGCGCGGATGGCCCACCTGTGTGCGAAGCTCGGCTTCGTGACGGAGGGGGTGCTCCGCGATGAGTACTACCACCGAGACGCATGGCACGACATGGTTCGCTGCTCACTGCTGAGCGACGAGTTCGGGCGTGCCGCGTGGGCACCCAGGGAGGACACATGAGGCTGGAAGGTCGGATCGCCATCGTGACGGGAGGGAGTCGAGGCATCGGCGCCGCGACGGCACGAGCCATGGCGCAAGAGGGGGCGACCGTCGTCATCTGCAGTCGCAAGGAAGGGCCGCTGGCGAAGACGGCCGCCGAGCTGTCCGAGGGGGTCCCCGGGTCGGTGATCGCCCGCGTGCTGCACGTGGGCCACGTCGAGGAGGCCGAGGGCTTCTTCGACGAGGTGTGCGCCTCGGTCGGCCGGCCGACCATCCTGGTCAACAACGCCGGCACCAACCCGTACTTCGGGCCGATGATGGGGCTCGAGTGGCCGGCGTGGGACAAGACCTTCGAGGTGAACCTCAAGGGCCCGTGGGCGCTGTCGAAGGCCCTCGTCCGTCGTCACCTGGAGGTCGACGGCGGCTCGGGCCCCGCCTCGATCGTCAACGTGTCGAGCGTCATGGGCCAGATGGGCGCTCGCATGCAGGGCATCTACGGGATGACGAAGGCGGCGCTGATCTCCATGACGCAGACCCTCGCCGTCGAGCTGGGGGAGACGGGGGTGCGGGTGAACGCCATCGCTCCCGGCATCATCGAGACCCGCCTCGCGACCGCCCTGCACAGCAACCCCGCGCTCCTCGACGGCTACGTGCTACCGCACACCGCGATGCGCCGCGTGGGGCAGCCTTCCGAGGTGGCCGGGCTCGCCGTGTTCCTCGCCAGCGACGAGTCGAGCTTCGTGACCGGCCAGGTCATCAACGTAGATGGTGGGTTCCTGGTGTCATGACCTGCAGTAGAAGCCCGACGCAGTGCCAGCACCCCGCCCGGCGCGCGAGGTCGACGGCCTGAAGGTCGCCGACGTAGCGATCCGGATCGGCGCCGGCGAGCAGCAGCCTACGCACGACGACGGGGTGGCCTGACGCCGCAGCAGTGTGCAGGGCGGTGAAGCTCGCGCTGTCGGCGGCGTCGACCCGTGCGCCTGCCTCGAGCAAGGCGTGTACGACCCGCACATGGCCCCCAGCGGCTGCCAGGTGGAGCGGGCGCAGGTCGTGCCCCCAGCGGGCGTTGGCGGACGCGCCGGCCTCCAGCAGCGCGTGGGCCACGCGAGCGTGCCCGTGCTGTGCGGCGAGGTGCAGGGGCCGAGCTCCGGTGGGGTCGACCTGCTCGGGGTGATGATCCGCGAGGTGCGCGCGGACCGTTCCGAGGTCGCCGCGGACGGCTGCGCCGTGCAGGGACGCGGGGTCTTCGGTGAACCCTTCGACGACCGGCTCCGGGAGGATGGCTTGGCGAATCGTCATGGTCTTTCCTGGGAGATGGGGGTGAGGTCCAAATTGTATAAGTGAAGGTGACCGTATCGAATGCTCCTCCGAATCCCGCAAAGGACCACCACAACAGGGCCGACGCGGTCGGTGACCGGTCGGAGGTGCAGGTGTCCAGCGGGGGTCGGTGGGGCCCGGATGGCCACGTCTCCACGACGCCTCGATCTCCATGATGCCATGAGAACACGTAGCTGAACAGGGGCTTGTAGACCTTTCCTTGGAAGCGACCGGTCGAGCGGATCAATGAGGCTGATCGCTCGGCGTGCGCGAAGGATCGCGGTTCATTTAGTAGTTTATAACTCTATTTTCTTACAGTAAAGTTGTCTGCTGATGCAAAGTGGCGCTTTATTCGGCACAGTCGGGCCGAGGAAGCTGCCATCGGGTGCCGCGGCCTCGTGTCACGATGTGACGTCGGGTGGACCTCGCTCAGACGCCGGTTATCCCTGTGTTGTCTTTTTCTTGGCCGCCAGCGTTAACGGCGCCGGGCACAGTGACACCGACAGATGCGAGACCCACCGGAGCGTCCCCGTCATGGACTACCAGGCCATCTTCCAGCGCATCCTCCACACCGTCGACCAGGAGGCCTACTTCGTGCCTGTCGACCAGGTGGGGCCGAAGCACCGGGAAGGTGTGGCCGCCGTCCGGTCGGCCATGGCCGTGCCCAGCTTCGACCCCGACGCGGTCCGTGCGCTCATCGACAGCCTCCACGGCCGCGGCAAGCTCGACGACGTGCTTCGCTTGTCGGCGCTGCACATCGTCGCTGCCCACCCCAAGGTGGCCGAGTACGAAGAGGCTGCCCGGCTGGTCGGTGAGCAGGAGTATGCGGCGCTCGAGCTGGGAGGGCCTCGGCTGCAGGCCAACCTCGCCTCCGTCGACCGCCATCGCGGTGTGCTCGCCTTCCTGCGAGGCCACTACGACGTGGCCCTCGACTACTTCGCCCGCGCCCTCGAGCGCGAGCGCAGCGGAGAGAACCTCACCAACATCCTCTGCACCCTGCTTCGGCTCGGTGAGGAAGACGAAGCCCGTGAGCTCGTCGCCACCATCCACCGTTCGTTTCCCACTGCCATCGCCGACCAGGTGCGGCAGTCCATCCTCGACGACCCTGACCTCGCCCTGCTTCGGCCGGAGGTGCCTTGATGTCCTACGCCCTGACCTACCTGTTCTGGATGATCGCTGTCGTCACCGGCGCCCCTCAAGGCGACGCCTGTGGGGTGGATGTCTACGCGGAAGCCACCGTGTGCCTCCAGGTGGCACCGCCCCCCGAGGAGCCGGAGCCCCGCGCGAGCGACGCCCGGCAGCTGCGCCCCGACCTCGCCATCAGCAACGGCTTCTGAGATGGCGGACTTTCACGATCTGTTCGAGGAGGGCGACCTGCAGCGCAGGCTCCGCCTGTTGATCGCCGACCGGCACTCGGCCGATGCGGCGCACTTCTTCCAGCTGCTGATGAAGTACGTGCACCGGCGCACGATGTCGGTGTCGCGGCGCTGCGGGAACGCCCTGGCGGGGTCGGAGCAGGAAGAGGTGGTGGCCGATGTGCTGCTGCAGCTGATGCAGAGTGCGCTGGCGAGCTTCCGAGGCCACACCGTGCCGGAGCTGTACGCCTTCGTGCGCACCATCGCCGACCGCACCACGTGGCGGGTGATCCGGCGCAAGGAGCGCGAGGCGGACACGCTGCAGGGGGAGGGCGCCGAGGTCGTCGAGGGCTGGATGGCCGTCGTGCCTCGCCCCGACGCGAAGGCCGAGCGGCAGGCTGCCAGTCCGCTGTCCGACAAAGACCAGGGCTACCTCGTCGAGCTGCTGAAGGCCGGGTCCAAGGCGGAGCTGGCTCGACAGGCGGGCGTGTCGAGAGCGGCGGTCACCCAGCGGGTGCAGCGCATCCGGCTTCGCATCGAGGAGCTCGGGCCGCAGGAGCAGATGGCCCACGACGTGTGGCTACGACGCACGGCGCGACGTGTCCTGCAAGAGGAACACGCCTGAGCTTTACAGGGGCGACGGCGGAGCCACCAGGGGAGTGGGAGGTAGCATGACCTACCAGCACATCCTCGGTCGGATCCGCTCCTCGGTCGCCCGCGATGCCTACCTCGCTGGCACCGGCAGTGTGCCCGCGGGGCAGCTCGCCGCGATGCAGGAAGTCGCTGCCCTCGTGGCCGACCCCTACATCCGTGCCGACAGCGTGCGTCGCCGCATCCACCAGCTGCACGCCAGTGGTCGCCTCGATCGCGTCATGAAGCTGTCGGCACTGGGGGTCTTGGCGGCCAGTCCGCGGGTTCGCGACTTCGCCGAGGCTTCTCGTCTCGCTGGCCAGCAAGAGCTGGTGGCGCTGGAGGAGGGGGGGCCTCACCGGGAGGTCTACCTGGCGAGCGCGGATCGACATCGCGGGGTGCTGGCCTTCCTGCTGGGCCACCACGAGGTGGCGCTGGACTGGTTCGGCCGCGCCCTCGAGCGCGAGCGGTCGGTCCAGAACGTAGGGAACGTCCTCGCCTGCCTGCTCCAGCTCGGCGACACGGAGGCGGCGACCGACCTGATGCGCCAGGTGCTGCAGGGCTGGTCCGAGCACGATCGGCATGCCTTGGAGGAGCTCATCGGCGCCGACGACGATCTGGCGCCGCTTCGGGCGGGGGCCGCCCAGGGCTGACGTGGTCTCCGCGCATCGAGGGCTGCAGGTGTTAGGGTTCGGTCCCGGCCCTCGGGCGCCCACGAACCGCTCGGAGCAACGCGCGTGATTCCTGACAGCCTGCTGAGTGGCGACAACGCCGCTTTCCTCGACCAGCAGTACCGTGCTTGGCTCGATGATCCTTCCACCGTCGATCCCGAGCTGCGCAGCTACTTCGAGGGCCTCGACGAGGCCCCGAACGGTCGCACGGGCCTCGGCCCGTCGTTCAGCCCACGCTCGATCTTCGCGGGGGCCGGTGCGGCCGCCGCCGGCGTCGACCAACGCCAGGCGAAGGTCGTTCAGCTGATCAACGCCTACCGGGTGCGCGCGCACCTGTCGGCGAACATCGACCCGCTGGGCACCCGCGACAAGGTAGTCCACGACGAGCTCGAGCTGGCCTACTACGGCCTGTCCGATGCCGATCTCGACGCCGAGTTCGACACCGCTCCGGCCTTCGGCCTGCCGCCCCGCGCCACCCTGCGTCGCATCGTGGAGCAGCTCCGCAAGGCCTACTGCGGCAGCATCGGCGCCGAGTTCATGAACATCATGGCCAACGCCCAGAAGTTCTGGGTGCAGGAGCAGCTCGAGACGCTCCCCAACCGTGGGGTGCTGTCGCCGAAGGAAGAGCGGCGGGTGTTTCGCAAGCTGTGCGACGCGGAGAACTTCGAGCGGCTGCTGCACACGCGCTTCCCCGGCACGAAGCGCTTCAGCCTGGAGGGAGGCGAGACGCTGATTCCCCTCCTCGACGTGCTCGTGGAGCGCGCCGGCGCCAGCGGGGTCAAGGAAGTCGTGATGGGGATGGCCCACCGGGGTCGCCTCAACACCCTCGTCAACATCTTCGAGAAGCCCGCGCTGCATGTCGTGCGCGAGTTCCAAGACACGCGCGGCGAGACGCAGGGCTCGGGCGACGTGAAGTACCACCTCGGCTACTCCAGCGACACCGTCACGGTCGATGGCCACCAGCTCCATCTGTCGGTCACACCCAACCCGTCGCACCTCGAGGCGGTGAACGCCGTGGTGGAGGGGCGCCTTCGCGCCAAGCAAGACCGCGATGGAGCCGACGCAGCGAAGCGCTCCATGGCGGTGCTCCTGCATGGAGATGCGGCCTTTGCCGGCCAGGGCTCGGTCACCGAGGTGCTCAACCTGTCGGAGCTCAAGGGCTACCGCACGGGCGGCACCATCCACATCATCGTGAACAACCAGATCGGCTTCACCACGGCACCGACCGAGGGGCGCTCCACCGAATACGCCACCGATGTCGCGCGCATGCTCGCCGTGCCCATCTTCCACGTCAACGGGGAAGACCCGCGCGCCGTGGCGGCGGTGATCCGCATGGCAGTCGACTACCGGCAGCGCTTCCACCGCGACGTGGTGGTCGACATGTACTGCTACCGCAAGCACGGCCACAACGAGGGCGACGAGCCCAGCTTCACCCAGCCGAAGATGTATGAGCTCATCCGCAACCGGCCCACGCCCCGCGAGGTCTACGCGCGCCACCTGGTGCAGATCGGCACGCTGACCGAGGCAGAGTGCAGCGCGATCTACGAGGCGTCGTTCCAGGAGATGCAGCAGGAGGCCACCGAGCCGGAGGTGGAGGAGCCCACGCTGTCGCGTGCTCCCCTGCTCACCAAGGGCAACGACCCCGATCTCGGGGCTTACGAGGCGCCGAGCGAGGTCACCCAGGAGGTGGAGCGCCCGGTCTCGCTGCGGGTGAGCCCGCTCAAGAGCCTGTGGGAGCTGTACTCGTCGGGCTCCATCGACGACGTGACCGACACCACCTACGACCGTGACCGGCTCATCGAGCTGCTCACCAAGGTCAACACGGTGCCGCCGGGCATGCGTGCCCACGCCAAGATCAAGCGCCTCTTCAAGCAGCGGCAGCAGATGGTGGCGGGCGAGCGCCCCGTCGACTGGGCCATCGGGGAGCAGGCCGCGTGGGCGACCCTCCTCGACCAAGGCTTCCACGTGCGGATCAGCGGGCAAGACTCGGGGCGTGGCACCTTCAGTCACCGGCATGCGGTCATCACCGATGTGAAGACGGGCGAAGAGTTCTACCCCCTCGACCACGTCAACCCCGACGCGCGGTTCGACGCCATCGACAGCTCGCTGTCGGAGCTCGCCGTGCTCGGCTTCGAGGTCGGCTACGCCCTCGACACCCCCGACGGTCTGGTCATCTGGGAGGCACAGTTCGGCGACTTCGCCAACGGCGCCCAGATGATCGTCGACCAGTTCCTGGCTGCCACCGAGCAGAAGTGGAACCGGCAGTGTGGCCTCGTGATGCTCCTGCCCCATGGCTACGAGGGGCAAGGCCCCGAGCACTCCTCTGCGCGGATGGAGCGCTACCTCACGATGTGCGCCGAGCAGAACATGCAGGTGGCGAACTGCACCACCCCGGCGAGCTTCTTCCACCTGCTGCGCCGACAGGTGGTCCGCAAGGTCCGCAAGCCGCTCATCGTGATGACGCCCAAGAGTGGGCTGCGGCATCCCCTGGCCACGTCGACCCTCGACGAGCTCGCCGAGGGATCGTTCCAGCCCGTGATCGACGAGATCGACGACCTCGATCCGGCGAAGGTCCGTCGGGTCGTGCTGTGCTCGGGGAAGGTCTACTACGAGCTGCTGGCGGCCCGTCGGGAGGCCAACGAGGAGCGCATCGCCCTGGTGCGCCTCGAGCAGCTCTACCCGTTCCCGCAGCGCGAGCTGATGGAGATCTACGCGCGGTACGGCGAGGCCGAGGTCGTGTGGGCCCAGGAGGAGCCGCGCAACATGGGCGCGTGGCCGAGGGCGCTGCACTGGTTCCTCGACGAGCTGCCCGCCAACCGCCTGCCACGCTACGTAGGCCGTCTCGAGGCGGCTTCGCCCGCCACCGGTTCCCACCGAAAGCACGTCCGAGAACAAAACGCCCTGGTCGAAGAAGCCCTGTCGCTTCCCGAGGAGTAGCCGCACATGGTCGATGTGATGATCCCCCAGATCGGTGAGTCCATCACCTCCGTGTTCATCGCGCGCTGGCTGAAGAAGCCGGGCGAGGCGGTTCGCGAAGGTGACGCCATCGTGGAGCTCGACTCCGACAAGGCGTCGATGGAGGTTCCCGCGCCGTCGTCGGGGGTCCTCTCCGAGGCTCTGGCCGAGGAGGGCGACGAGATCGATATCGGCGCCGTGGTCGCGCGTATCGACGAGACGGCCGAGGCGGCGGCTCCGGCGCCTGCCGAAGCCAGCGCGCCGAGTGCCGAGGCAGAGGCGGCCAGCGACGGAGGCGCGGTGCGAGCAGGCCCCGCAGCCCGTCAGGAAGCGTCGCAGCGTGGGGTCGACCTCGGCGCGCTCAAGGGCACGGGCCCCCGAGGTCGGGTCACCACGTCGGATGTGCGCAGCTCGGCTAGCGAGGCCAAGCCATCGGCTCCCCAGGTGTCGACGGCGCCTGCCGCTGCAGGCCCCCGCACCGAGCGGGTGGCGATGTCGCCCCTGCGGCGCACCATCGCCCGTCGCCTCGTGGAGGCGCAGAACACCGCGGCCATGCTCACGACCTTCAACGAGGTCGACATGTCGCCGGTGATGGCGCTCCGCAAGCGCTACCAAGACAAGTTCGTCGCGAAGAACGGCATCAAGCTGGGCTTCATGAGCTTCTTCGTCAAGGCTGCCGTCGAGGCCCTCAAGGCCTTCCCGGCCGTCAACGGAGAGGTCGACGGCAACGACATCATCTACAAGAACTACTACAACATCGGCGTGGCCGTGTCGGGCCCCAAGGGGCTGGTGGTTCCCGTGTTGCGCGATGCCGATCAGCTGAGCTTCGCCCAGACCGAGCTGGGCATCTCCGCCCTGGCTGGCAAGGCGCGCGACAACAAGCTGCGCCTCGACGACTTCCAAGACGGCACGTTCACCATCAGCAACGGTGGGGTGTTCGGCTCGATGATGTCGACCCCCATCCTCAACCCCCCGCAGGTGGGCATCCTCGGCATGCACAACATCGTGCAGCGGCCGGTGGGGGTCGATGGGCAGGTGGTGCTGCGCCCGATGATGTACCTCGCGCTCAGCTACGACCATCGGATCATCGATGGTCGGGAGGCGGTGTCCTTCCTGGTGCGCATCAAGGAGTGCATCGAGGATCCGCAGCGGATCTTGCTCGAGGTGTAGGCCAGCTCGGGGTTGTCTACGGCTGCCCTGGGGTCTCGCTGACCTGTACCCGAAGGTGCAACCGAATGATGCGCTCTGCGCTTGCGGAGCGCCGGGGAATCCGCCACGCTGACGATGGTGTTGTGCTGTGTCGGCCGATGTGCCGATAGGACGACCAGGAGGAAGCCATGGCGGAGACGGACACGCAGCATGAGCAGGAATCTCGGTTGTTCACAGCGCGGCCGCGCGCGTCGCGGCGCCCTCGGGTTCCGACGCCCTCGCCCGCGCCACGCCGCGGCCACGACGAGCGCGACGAGCCGGTGCAGCAGGTAGGAGAAGAGTCCGACCCATGAGAGCGGTCATGGTCCGGGCCCATGGAGGCCTGGAAGCTCTGGAGCGGGTCGATGTGCCGGAGCCCGAGGTGGGGCCCGGTGACGTGCTGGTGCATGTCAGCCACACCGCGCTGAACCACCTCGATGTCTGGGTGCGTCGCGGCGTGCCGGGGCATCGGTTCCCGCTTCCGCTCATCGGTGGTTCCGACATGGTGGGGCACCGCGACGACACGGGCGAGCGGGTCATCGTCGCCCCCGCCACCAGCTGCATGGCGTGCCCTCGGTGCCTGGAGGGGCGGCACGATCTGTGTCGGCACTATGAGATCCGCGGCGAGGGGCGCGACGGCGGCCTGTGCGAGCGGGTCGCCGTGCCGGCGTGGCAGCTGCTGCCGGTGCCCAACGCGCTGCCCTCCGAGCAGGCGGCGGCCCTTCCGCTGGCCCTGCTCACGGCCTGGCACATGCTGATCGGGCGGGCGCGGCTACAGCCGTCGCAGACCGTGCTGGTGCAGGCCGGTGCGGGTGGGGTGGCGAGCATGGCCATCCAGGTGGCCAGGCTGGTCGGGGCGCGGGTAGCTGCGACGGCCTCGACGGAAGCGAAGCGGGCCCTGTGTCGCGAGCTCGGCGCCGAGGCGGTGTGGAGCTACGACGAAGCCCGTGCGGGCCTGAAGGCGTGGTCGCCCGGTGGGGTCGACGTGGTGGTGGAGCACGTGGGGGCGGCGACCTGGGACTCGTCGCTGCGTGCCGTGCGGTGGGGCGGCACGGTGGTCACCTGCGGTGCGACGGCTGGTCACGAGGTCCCACTGAACCTCCGGGTGCTGTTCTTCAAGCAGCTGTCGCTGCTCGGGTCGACGATGGGCTCCTTCGGTGAGCTGCAGGCGGCTTGGGCGGCGGTCGAGGCAGGGCGGCTGCGGGCCGTGGTGCACGAGGTCGTTCCCGTGCGCGAGGTCGAGCGGGCCCATCAGCTGCTCGAAGAGCGCCGGGTGGGGGGAAAGGTCGTCGTGCAGGTCGCCGACGGCTGGTAGCCCCGCGGAAGGAGCCGGTCGCTTTCGCTTGGCTCAGTGAAGGTCCGCCGGGCCCATGGGCATGATGCCGGTGACAGGGGGCAAGCGGCCTCTCTGCGCGCTATACACGTCGGAATCCAGCCTCGTTGTCTGGAGCAGGACGGAGTGGAACGTTGAGCCATCGAAACCAGAACGCCGGTCCCCGCTCGCTCACCCGCCTCGCGCCGGCCCCCCTCGCGGCTGTGGTCTTGGCAGGGCTCATGCTGTCCTCCGTGGCCAGCGCCCAGGGTGTCGAGAACGTGCCGGCCTACTCCATCGACGTGGAGATGCTCCGTCCCACGTTCGGATCTGGCTCCCTGATCGGGGTCGACATGCCGCTGGTGCGCAAGCCCCGCACCTTCCGCGCCGGTCTGTACGTGCAGTACGAAGACGACCCGCTCACGGTCTACGATGCGGTCAACGACGTCGAGCTCGAGACGGCCATCCAGACGACGGTCAACCCCGTCCTCGGCATCTCCTACGACCTGTCTGATCGGGTCACGGTGGGGGGCGTGCTTCCCGCCGTCTACAACGACGGGCCGGTGATTGCTGGTGGGTCGGTGTTCTCGGTGGGCGACGTCGGCGTCAACGCCCGTGCGGTGTTCCTCAAGACGCGCCGCAACGCCTTCAACATGGGCGTCCGCGGCGGCCTGGTGTTCCCCTCGGGTGCCGACAACGCGTTCGTGGGCGACTCGTCGGTCCGCGTGTCGACGGGCCTGCTGGCGATGGGCAACGCCGGCCCGCTCCGCCTCGGCACCGACCTCGGCATCATCACCCGCGACACCGTGGTCACCGGCGAAGACTTCGAGGCGTCGACCGAGCTCACCTGGGGCAACGGCCTCACCTTGTTCCTTCCCGCGGCCACGCGCACCGCCATCACCGGTCAGGTGGTCTCCCGTGCCGGCCTGCAGAACTTCCTGGCGGGTGGTGCCGAGAACGCTGTCGAGGCGCTCGGCGGGCTGCAGTTCTACCCGAGCCGCACCGTCACCATCGACCTCGGAGCGGGCCGAGGCCTCACCGAGGGCTACGGCACGACCGACCTGCGCATCCTCGGTGGCCTGATCGTCGAGATCGCGCCGAAGGAGCCGCTGGCCCTGCCCACGCCGCCTCCGCCTCCGCCTCCGCTGCCGCCCGAGCCGCCGGCGCCCGAGCTCGTCTTCGACGACCCGCCGGTCATCGAGGAGACGGAGATCAGCGTGGTCTACGAAGACCGCATCGAGCTCAAGCAGCAGATCGAGTTCGTCGTCGGCACCAACGTCATCCAAGACTACTCGCTGCCGATCGTCGACGACATCGCCAACATCATCAACACGAAGGCCAACATCGGCCACGTGACGATCATCGGTCATGCATCGAAGGAAGGCACCTTCGAATACAACTACAAGCTGTCCGAGTCGCGTGCGCGCGCCATCTGGGAGAAGCTCATCGAGCGCGGGGTGTCGTTCCGACGCATTTCCTACCAGGGCTCTGGCGAGGTTCGCCCCGTCGCTGGCTTCGAGGGCGAGTCGGAAGACGAGCTGCAGAAGAACCGGCGCACCGAGTTCCAGATCACGCAGTGGTACCGCACGCCTGAAGAGATGCCCGACTACCCCGACACGCAGGTCATCCCATGGACGGGTGAGGCGATCGAGGTGCTGCAGCCGATCAAGCCCGAGCCCGAGGTCGACGAAGAGCCCGAGGTTCGGGTCGACGAGTATGGCCTGCCCATCGACGACGACGAGGATGCCTTCGAGCTCGAGGGCACCGACGCACCCGACGAAGACGAGGAGTGACGATGAACCGGTTCGGAGCGCTTACCGGGCTGCTGCTCTGGGCTTCGCCGGCCTGGTCACAAGACATCGCCGTCGTGTCCTCAGCCGGGTCGGCGGCCAACGCCACCGCCGTCATCGAGCTGATGATCTGCTCGGGAGAGTTCCGCGTCGTCGACAGCATCGATGCCGCCACCGCTACGCCCACCGTCGAGCAGCTGGCGAACTACCATGCGGTGTTCGTGTGGTCGGAGATCCCTTTCTTCGACCGTGACGAGCTGGGCGACGTGCTGGCGGAGTACCACGAGCGGGGCTTCGGCGTGGTGGTCGCGCCGGCGTCGTTCGCGAACGGCGCTCAGCTAGGCGGCGACTTCGTCGAGAAGGGCTACATGCCCGTCACCACCGGGATGCTTCTGCCCACCGGCATCCACCCCGATGGCACGGCTCGCGACATGGATCAAGAGGCGGGGCACCAGTGGCTGCCCGGCCCGGTCTACGGTCACCCCACCAACTACGGCGTCAACGTCGTGAGCGGTGGCTTCTACGGCTACCAGGTGCAGGGCCTGTCGGTCGTGCCCGGCAGCGACATCACCGCCCGGTGGGACAACGACGTGCCCGCCATCGTTGCTCGTGAGCCCGAGATGGAAGGCTACGGCCGCACCGTCGCCGTCAACATCTGGCCCTCGCCGGCTGGTGGCGCTGGCGGCGATGCCGACCGCGCCTACACCTCGTCGCTGCTGTGGGCCGTCGGCTACCAGAAGCCGGCCGGCACATGCCTCAACGAAGACGTCCGCCAGGATCTGAACTGCAACACCTTCGACCTCGACGAGGAGCTGCTCGTCGATGCGGCCGACGAGGTGTGTGCGCGCAACATCGATCCGCGAACCAACCTGCCCTACGACAGCCTCGACTACTACTTCAACTACCTGTCTCACGGCTGCGACTACTTCATCGAGCCTCTCGACGTCGATGAAGACCTGCTGGTCGGCTTCGACCCGGCGTCGGGCCTCGGCAACGTCAACATCGTCAACGACGAGGGCCAGGTCGTTAGCTCGGTCCAGCTCGACTGCGACAACTGCCCTTTCGACTACAACCCCGACCAGTTCGACATCGACTGCGACACGGTCGGCGACCTGTGCGACAACTGCCCCTACGTGCCCAACGAAGACCAGGCGAACGCACAGTGCGGCGCCGAGATCTTCGTGCCCGACTGCCTGGGCGATGCCTGCGACAACTGCCCCTGCGATCCCAACCCCGACCAGGCCGATCTCGATGTCGACAACGTCGGGGACGTCTGCGACAACTGCCCCGACGTGTTCAACCCCGATCAGGCGGAGTCCGACACCTGCAACGGGGTGCCCGGAGACGGCTTTGGTGATGCCTGCGACAACTGCCCCACGCAGTGCAACCCCGGCCAGGGTGATGGCGACTTCGATGGCGTGGGCGACCTGTGCGACAACTGCACCCTGGCGTCCAATCGCGACCAGCTCGACAGCGACGGCGACCGGCGTGGCGACGCCTGCGACAACTGCCCGTTCATCGAGTCCGACAACGAGTTCGAAGACGAAGACGAAGACGGCGTAGGCGACCCCTGCGACAACTGCGAGCTCGTGCCGAACCCCGACAACTCCGACCTCGACCTCGACACGCTCGGCGACGCCTGCGACAACTGCCCGACGTTCTCCAACATCGACCAGCGCGACAGCGACCTCGACGGTGTCGGCGACCCCTGCGATGTCTGCCCGCAGGTCATCGACCCCGAGCAGCTCGACCGTGACGGCGATCTGGTCGGCGACGCCTGCGACGGCTGCCCCGACGACCCCGACCGCGATGCGCCCGACACCGACGGCGACGGCTTCTCCGATGTGTGCGACCTGTGCCCGGTCGTCGGCAGCGGGCAGAACCTCGACAGCGATGGCGACGGCTTCGGCGACGCCTGCGACGTGTGCCCCGACATCTTCAACCCCGACCAGCTCGACGAAGACGGCGACGGCATCGGCGACCTGTGCGACTACTACGCCATCCGCGGCGGCGGGGCGCTGACGGGCTGTTCGACGGGCGCCGGCGCGGCCTGGCTGGCGCTGCCCGCGCTGCTGGCACTGGGGCGGCGGCGTCGCGACGAGCGGGTCAGCGACTGATGGCGACCCTCGTGCTGTCGCTGATCGCATCGGCCTACGCACAAGACGTAGCGGTGCTCGGGTCGACCGAGGGCCAGTTCACGCTGGCGACGGTCAAGGAGCAGCTCGACTGCACCGGAGAGTTCTTCCGGGTCGAGGCGGTCGATGTGCGGTCCACCACCCCCAGCCTCGCCGAGCTCCTCGAGTTCCACGGGGTGCTGGTCTACACCGACGTGCCTCCCGACGACCCTGCCGCCCTCGGCGACCTGCTCGCCGACTATGTGGCCAACGGCGGCGGCGTCACCCTGGCCGCAGGCACCCTCGACCCTGCGTTCGGGCCCGCCGGGCGCTTCGTCTCCGATGGGTGGATCCCGGCCGACCCCGCGCCCCTCGACAGCCGTGGCCCGGGGGGCTCCCTGGTGGCCGAGCCCGGTTCCGCCTGGCTCCCGGGGGTGGATGGCCATCCCACCGTCAACGGGCTCAACTACATCGACCCAGGCACCCTCGCGCCACGGCACAGCGTCGTCACCGCACCTGCCGATCGGGAGATCACCGCCCGGTGGGACGACGGCGTGCCTGCCGTCGTGCTGCGCGACAGCACCCAGACCGGGGAGGGCAAGGTCGCCCTGGTCAATGTGTGGCCCGTTCCCGAGGCCTCGTTCCCCGGTTCCTGGCCTGCCGAGGTCCCCGCCCCGTGGGACCCACAGACCCTGCTCGACACCGACATGGATCGGCTGCTCGCCAACGCCATCTTGTGGACGCTCGCCTACGATCGCCCGGCGGCGACCTGCAACAACGACCTGTTCGTGCAAGACCTCGACTGCGACACCCGCGACGTGTCCGAAGAGACACCGATCGATCCCACCCGCGAGGGCTGTGACGACCCGGCTTACTACGACGCCTACGGCAACCCCATCTACAACGCCGACGCGTTCTTCGACTACTTCAGCCACGGCTGCGGCTACCCGGTGATCGACCTCGACCCCGACGGCGACCTGCTGTCGGCCGGTGAGGTCTCCCTCGACGGCATCTTCACGACCGAGCTGAAGTGCGACAACTGCCCCGAAGACTTCAACCCCGACCAGACCGATCTCGACTGTGACGCGGTCGGCGACCTGTGCGACAACTGCCCGTACACGCCCAACGAAGACCAGGCCAACAGCGACGAAGACTGCTTCGGCGACGCCTGCGACAACTGCCCGCTGGCCTACAACATCGACCAGTCCGACTTCGACGGCGACGGGGTGGGCGATGCCTGCGACAACTGCGTGGTCGACTTCAACCCAGACCAGGGCGACACCGACGAAGACTACTGGGGCGACGCGTGCGACGACTGCCCCGAGATCTACGACCCCGGGCAGGCTGACTTCGACGGCGACGGCGTGGGCGACGGGTGCGACAACTGCCCCCTCGTGCCCAACCCCGACCAGGCCGACACCGACCGCGACGGCATCGGCGACCTGTGCGACGTGTGCCCACTCGTGGTCAGCGACCTCGACGAGCCCGACACCGACGAAGACGGTGTGGGCGACCTGTGCGACAACTGCATCGTCACGGCGAACACCAACCAGGAAGACGCCGACATCGATGGCCTCGGCGACGCCTGCGACAACTGCCCGACCTTCTCCAACCCCGGCCAGGTCGACCTCGACCTCGACGGGCTGGGCGACAACTGCGACCTGTGCGTCGAGGATGCCGACCCCTCCAACATCGACTCCGATCTCGACGGCATCGGCGACGCCTGCGACGGCTGCCCCCTGACCCCGGAGACCGACCTTGCCGATGCCGATGGCGACGGGTTCACCGACGTGTGCGACCTGTGCCTGTTCGTGGCGAGCCCCGAAAACGGCGATGCCGACGGCGACGGGATCGGCGACGCGTGCGACAACTGCCCGTCGTCGTACAACCCCGACCAAGCCGATGCCGACAACGACTTCATCGGCGACAACTGCGATGTCTTCGCCCTTCGGGGCGGCGGCGAGCTCGACCAGGGGTGCGCTACGGCGCCCATCGCTCCCTTCGGTCTTCTGTTCCTGGTGCCCCTCGTCCTGGCCCGTAGGGCCCGGGAGGACTCATGCTCCTGACCCTCATCGCGTCCCTGTGTTCGTCGGCCCTTGCGTGGGACTATGACGACGTGCCCCCGGCCGAGTACGACATCGGCTACCGCGTCGCCATCCTCGGGGCGGCGTCCGACCCCCTGATGCACGTCGACGTGCGCGACAACATCATGTTGTCCGACCGCGGCATCGGCGTGGCACATCCCTTGCCCATGCCCCGGCCTGCCTACGGGATCCGGCGCGTCGACATCTTCGACGTGAGCAACGGCACGCCCACGCTGCCCGAGCTGGGCGACCCCGACATCGTGCTCGTCTATGCCGAGCCGGGGGTGCCCTTCGCCGATGCCGAAGCGGTGGGCGACCTGGTCGCCAGCCTCATCGAGGCGGGCGCGGGTGCGGTGCTTGCGGGGGATGCGCTGTCGTCGGCTTCCGCTCCGCAGGGCCGGTTCGTCACGCAGGCGATGGCGCCCGTGACCTTCGGCGCGTCGTCCAGCCAGAACAACCTCACCCTCGAGGCAGTCGATCCCGTCGATGCATGGCCTCCGGGGCCGGTGCTGGGCCACCAGACGCTGTGGCGGGTCGCCCTCGACGACTTCGCCGACGGCAAGCACGTGAGCGGCCTCGGGCCGGTGGCGCGTGCGGTCGACGTCGCCGACTACTCCAACGGGGAGCCCCTGGTCGTCACCCTCGAGCCCGACATCCCGGGCCAGGGTCGCGTGGCTGCCCTGAACGTCAACCCGTTCTCGGCCCTCGTCGATCCTTCCTCGTGGGACCCCGATGACGACGTAGACCAGCTGATCACCAACACGCTGCTGTGGGCGGCGGGCTTTCAGCGGCGCATCGGCATGTGCGTCGAGGAAGGCGTGGGGGGACTCACGCCTCGCTACGCCGACCAGCTCCACATCGCGCAGGCAGCCGCCCTCGTGTCGGAGGAGCTCGACCTGTACACCCTGCGGGGCCTTGGCGAGGGCACGACGCGCCCCTCTACGGTCCTCGACTGGGGCCTGCTGCCCAAGCCGTGGATGACCCCGGTGCTGCCCCTTCGGTGCAACACCGACGACGAGTGCCCGCCGGCCATCGAGTCCTACAACACCGTGCGCTGTGCCACGGTCGAGAACCTCGACATCTACCAGGATCTCAACTGCAACGGCATCTCGGTCGAGAACGAGCCGCTCATCGACAACTCCAGCCAGGAGTGCCAGGCCAACATCGACCCGGCGACCGGCCTGCCCTACGACAACAACGACTACTACTTCGACTACTTCCGCTTCGAGTGCGAATACCTCACCGACGGCTTTGACCCCGACGAAGACCTGCTCGCGCAGGGAACCATCACCGTCATCCCCGATGGCGCCAAGATCCCCGACGAGGTCTTCACGCTGTCGTGCGACAACTGCGGCGATGTCTACAACCCCAACCAGTACGACACCGACTTCATCGCCTACTTCTCCCAGCGTGAGGTGTTCACCTGGGGCGCGATGGCCAACTCGCCCGACGGCCTGGGCGATGCCTGCGACCCGATGCCCTTCGTCGACACCTCGTTCTTCCTCAACGCGGGTGGCAACGACGATATCGACGGTGACGGCATCGCCGATGCGATCGACAACTGCATGTTCGACGCGAACACCGACCAGTACGACGACGACATGGACGGCCTCGGCAACGCCTGCGACAGCTGCCCGGTCGACTGGAACCCGGTCATCCAGATCACCGCCGTCGACTACACCGACCCCTACGCGCCGGTCGTGCATGTGATGGGCTGGCCACAGCCCGGCGAGGCGCCCTTCGACCCCTACGCGGATCCCATCGTGGCCCCCAACGGGATGCCGCAGGTGTTCCCGACCTGGCCGGCGCAGCCCGACAAAGACGGCGACGGCGTCGGCGACCGCTGCGACAACTGCGCCATGCACCCGCGCTACCCCGACTGGTACCCGAACACCCCGACCTACGACACGTCGAACGCCGATCAGATCGACTCCGACGGCGACGGCTGGGGCGACGCCTGCGATGGCTGCGACAACGTCTTCGACCCGGCCCAGCCCGACGCCGACGGCGACTTCGTCACCGACGCCTGCGACAACTGCCCCGGCTTCCCGTCGCAAGACATCACCGACCAGGATGCCGACGGTCTCGGCGACGCCTGCGACAACTGCGACCTGGTGCGCAACCTCGACCAGTTCAACATCGACCAAGACGACTTCGGCGACGCCTGCGACAACTGCCCGTTCGTCGAGAACGACGACCAGGCCGACCGTGACGGCGACGGTATCGGGGATGTCTGCGACAGCTGCCCCGACGTGTTCAACCCCGACCAGCTCGACAGCGACGGCGACGGCTTCGCCGACGCGTGCGACAACTGCGTCGACGTGTTCCAGCTCGACCAGTTCGACCAGGATGGCGATGGCTGGGGCGACGCCCCGAGCTGCGACCTGTGCCCCACGGTCTTCGACGAAGACAACCTCGACAGCGACGGCGACGGGGTGGGCGACGCCTGCGACAACTGCGTCGACGTGCGCAACGCCGCCCAGCGCGACGACGACCTCGACGGTCTCGGCAACGCCTGCGATGTCGTGGCGCTCCGTGGCGGCGGCGACCTCAAGCCCGACGAGCAGGGGGGCTGCTCTGTGGTCCCCACCCCGGGCTCGGCCGGTCTGCTGCTGATGGGGCTGCTCGGCGCCTTTGGGCGTCGTCAGCGGCGCAGCACCAGCGCGTAGAACCGCGTCACCAGGGGCCCAGGCCCCTCGTCGGCCAGGGTGGCGAAGTGCAGCCCCTCCACCGCGAAGGGGAGGGGAAGGGTGTCGGGGGACCATGCCCGTGCCTGCAGGTGGTGGCCCATGGCCCGGGCCCGCGCGCGTAGAGCCATCCAGCTGGTACGTGACAGCTGTGGGGCGCTCAGATCGAGCCCCAGCAGGTCGTCGAGGCGGATGATCTCGGCCTGCAGCCCCAGCGCCCGCCCCACCTTCGCCAGGTCGGCGAACTGGATGCTCACCTCCGGGTGGTCGAGCTGAGTGGCCTCCTCGGTGGCCCCGTCGACCACCCCGAACTCGGTGAGCACCGCCCGCCCGCCCACGGCGAGAACCCGGGCCACCTCCTCCACGAGCTGCCACGACCCGAGGTTCGCCCACCCGGTGGGGCGAAGCCCGTAGCGCGCGGAGCGCTCGACCACCTCGGCATGCTCTACCCCCGCCGGGACCGCCTGGAGATCCGCGAGGACCTCGTTGGACAGCAGGAAGGGCACCGATCCGTCCCGCAGGGGCAGCCGGGTGGCGTCGGCGAGCACCCCCGCCGAGCGCGGCGCCGCCTGGGCCTGGGTGCGCAGCAGCTCCCTCGACAGATCGATCCGCACATAGGGGACCTCGCCTGCCGCGAGCCACGCCGCCGCCAGCTCCCCGGTGCCGCAGCCCACCTCCACCACCGGCCCGTCTTCCCCGAGGGCCTCGCGCAGCGCCTGGCCGTAGGGCCGATGCCCCAGCCCCGGGTGGGGCACGGCCAGGGCATGGGCGACCGTCGTCTCGCGGTCGTCGAAGTGCGTGTCACCGTCGGTGATCGCGTCGAGGTGGTAGGCCGCGAGGGTGGTCTCGCCGTGGGGACCGTGCTGGTCGGCCGGGCGGAGGTTGTGGGCCCGGGAGGGGCCCAGCAGCCGCTGCAGCCCCGGGTCGCGCGGGTGAGGCGGGGTGTCGCGCAGCTGCACGGCCTGCACGGATCGGTCGGCCCAGGGCCGCAGGCGCTGGAGCACCTCGGAGGGAGCCCACCCCAGCAGCTCGGCGAGCTGGGCCACGCTGCGGCGACCGTTGATGGCCCGCCACAGCGCCAGGCCCTCCGCCGACAGCGGCACGGTGCGGTAGGCATGGCCCCCAGCGCCGTGGGCCTCGGGCTGGGGCGCCCACAGCGCGGGCAGGTCGGGGAGCAGCAGGGTGGCGTGGTGCCGGCACACGATGCGGTCGTCGAGGCGGCTGTCGGCTAGCAGCCCCAGGCGCTCCAGGCGTGTGGCCACCGGGGGCAGGGAAGCCA
>CBDUIC010000073.1:0-40222 GCA_965367245.1 uncultured bacterium
GACACGGACACGGACACCGACACCGACACCGACACCGACACCGACACGGACACGGCGACTCTGTCGACGGCCGACACCGGTGGTGGGGTGGTGGGGACGGCGTCCGACACGGGCCTGTCCACCGCCGACACGGGCTTCGTCGTGGGGACGACGGGGGACACCGGCTCGCCGGGCACGGTGGTACTGCCGCTCGATAGCGATGGCGACGGTCTCACCGATGCTGAAGAGGCCGTCCTCGGTACCGATCCGCTCAACGCAGACACCGACGGTGGCGGGATCCCGGATGGCGTGGAGGTGGCCCACGGGGGAGACCCGCTCGATGGCGCCGACGACGGGGTCGACACCGACGGCGACGGGTTGCCGGACACGCTGGAAGGGCTCCTCGGAACCGACCCGTCAGACCCCGACACCGACGGCGACGGCCTGCTCGATGGCGTGGAGGTGGGACTGGGCACCGACCCCGAGGAGCGAGACTCCGATGACGACGGCCTGCGCGATGGCGAGGAGGTCTTTGTCTGGGGTACCGACCCCACCAACCCCGACACCGACGGCGGTGGCGTGTCGGACGGCGCCGAGGTGGAGGACTTCTTCACCGACCCCCTCCTTCCTGGCGATGACCCTGTCGACACCGACGGCGACGGGCTGACCGACGCCGACGAGGCCCTGTTTGGCACCGACCCGTTGAACCCGGACACCGACGGCGATGGCCTCGAGGACGGGGAGGAAGTGCGGGAGGGGCTCGATCCCCTCGACCCGGACACCGACAACGATGGGCTCACCGATGGCGACGAGGAGAACATCTACGGTAGCGACGCCGACGACCCCGACAGCGACGGCGACCTGCTCCGCGATGGCGACGAGGTGTTCGTCTACGGCACCGACCCTGACGGCGAGGACACCGACGGAGACGGTCTCGAAGACGGCGAGGAGGTGTTCGTGTGGGGAACCGATCCGCTGCTCGCTGACTCCGACGGCGACGGACTGGAGGATGGGGAGGAGGCGTTCGACTTCTTCACAGACCCGGCGGATGCGGACACCGACGGCGACGGTCTCGAGGACGGGGCTGAGGTCAACGACCACGAGACCGATCCCCTCCTGACGGACACCGACGGGGATGGGCTCGAGGACGGGGCGGAAGTCAACGTCGTGGGCACCGACCCCCTCGATGACGACACCGACGGCGACTCGCTCACCGATGGTGCGGAGGTCAACACCCACGGCACCGACCCCCAGGAGCGCGACACCGACGGCGACCAGCTCGATGACGACGAGGAGCTGGTGCTGGGGACGAATCCGGTCGACCCGGACACCGACGGCGGTGGCGTCGAGGACGGCGACGAACTGCAGAACGGCACCGATCCCCTCGACCCTGCCGACGACTAGGAGGCACCCTGCGGGCGTGGCTTTCGCTCTGCTAGAAGGCCACGCCCAGGTTGGTGTGCAGCGCCACAAAGGGGCCCGACGGCCCGTAGCCGCCGATCGAGTAGTACAGCTGGTTGTAGCCGGCGCCACCTGACAGCACGAAGTGGTCGGCGATCACCGCCGTCCCCCCCACCAGCACGCTGCTGTAGCCGCCGAAGCCCGACTGCTCGGTGCCGTCGGTGGTGTGCAGCCGCGCCCCGACCGAGCGGACCATCACCCAGCCGCCCTTCGGCGCGCTGCCCCACGGGAACCACCGCAGCCCGACCTCGCCCCCGAAGCCCAGGAAGGGCTCGGGCTCGTCGGTGAGGACGCCGTCGAACAGTCGTGCATGAGGGCCAACGTACAGCGAGAAGCGGTCGTCGAGGCGGCGCTCCACCTGCACGTGGGCGTAGCCGATGGCGAAGGTGAGGGGATCGACCGTGACGGTCCAGTCGGGGCCGTCGCTGGCCGGAGCGTCTTGGGCGACAGCGAGGGTGGTGAGCAGCAGCGCGAGCATGGCGACCTCCGAGGTCCCCCTCATCACCCGGAAGCTTGCGTGCGTCGATGAACGCCAATGAGCTACTTTCGTGCAGAAAGTTGTCACTCGGAGGACTCCGATGGATCTGGAGCACGCCCGCGGCTTCGTGGCGGTGGTGGAGCACGGCAGCATCGTCGCGGCCGCCGAGGCCCTCGGCCTGTCGCGCCCCACGCTGTCGCGGCACCTGACGGCCTTCGAGGCGGGCCTGGGGGTGGCCGTGCTGCACCGCACCACGCGCCAGGTGGTGCCGACCGATGCGGGGCGGCGGCTGTACGGGGAGCTCGCGCCGCTGCTGCAGGAAGCGGCCCGCATCGATCGCGCCTTTCGGCGGGAGGCCCATGAGGTCACCGGGCGGCTGACGGTGAGCGTGCCTCCCGTGCTCGCCACTCAGCTCACCGACCTCCTCGTGGCGCTGCAGGCCGAGCATTCCGAGCTGTCGGTGGTGCTGCAGTCCACTGCGCAGCGGATCGATCTGCGCGATGGGCGGGTCGATGTGGCCCTGCGGGCGGGGGCGCTGGTCGACCCCGATCTCACCTGCCGGATGTTGGGGCGACGGTCGATTCGGGCGTGGGCCTCCCCGGCCTACCTGGCGGCCCGGGGCGTGCCGGCGACGGTCGACGAGCTCGAAGCACACGCGCTGCTGCGCACCCTCACGCCCGATGGCGCGCCGCGACCCTCGTGGCCGCTGCGGGATGGAGGGCGGGTGTCGGTCTCGGGGCGCTTCGCCAGCGACGATCAGCGGGCGCTGCGGCACGCGGCCGCTGGGGGGCATGGTGTGTGCCTGCTCGACGAGGCCACGGCAGCGGGCGGCGACCTGGTGCCGGTGCTCCCCGAGGTGGTGGGGACCGAGCTGGAGGTCCACGCAGTGTTCCCGCGGCGCACGCTGCAGCCCGCAAGGGTGCGGCGGTTCGTGGAGGCCGTGGTGGAATGGTTCCGCTCCACCTCATCGTGAGGAGGAGGGCCGCACGGGGAGCCCAGAGGCTGGCCCTAGGGGGTCAGGCCAGGAATGAGCTCGGCACAGCCGGGGCCGTCACCGACTTCCTTGGCCCACAGCGCGCGCCCGATCAGGCCAGTGGACATGCAGTTGGCGAGTGCGTCAGGCATTGCAGGGTCTTCCAGATCGGCTGGTGTGGCCAAGATCTGATGCACGCACAAGGTCACGTCGTGGGCGACACGCTCCTCGCACACCATTCCTTCGGGCACGAGGCAATCTCGATTCGGGCCCGGCTCACCGCACATCTGCCGTGCGGCCAAGGCGACCATCTGGTCGACCGCCTCATCGGGGAGCCTCTCGGCGCTCGGGGGCTCTGGAGCCACGCCAGCATCCGGCACCTCGTGGGCCGTCACCGTGCCGGAGAGCCGCTCCACCGAGAAGCCCGCTTCCTCGGCCTGCGCCACGAGGCCCGTCGCGCCGACCATGTGCCCGGCGCCCACCGCCACGAAGACACCGCCCTGCTCGAGCTCGGGCAGCAGCTTGGGAAACCACGCCAGGTTGCGGTCGGCGAACAGCTTGGCATTCGTCGGGTCGTGCTCCTCGGTGAGGAGTGCCTCCACGCCGGTGTCGCCCTGAAGGCAGAGCCGCTGCATGGCCTGCATGAGCTCCAGGCCCGCAGCTGCCTCGTCGGGGGTGGGCTCTTCGGCGAGGTCGAAGCCCAAGCCCTTCATCATCTCCGCCTGCTCGGCGAGGGTCTCGACGAAGCGGAGCTCGACGCCATGCTCTGCGGCCAGGGAGGCCACGCTGGCGTCGACCGGAAGCGCACCTGTCGCGGTCGCATCGCTCGCCATCCCGTCGAGCAGCATCATCGAGGCGACAACCCACGCTTCCATGCGGTCGATCATGGGCGCCGGCAGGGTGGGGTGGAGGGTGCGGCTGATGGCTGTGAACCGGTCGATGCCGAGGGCGTCGGCATGGGAGCGTTCGTCGTCCCACATCACCTCGAAGGCCTCGATGGGATCGATGGCGTCGATGTCGAGCTCGGTGAACACGACCCTCGCCGTCTGCAGCGGTGTCGTGTCGGGCAGCAGGTCGTCGAGGGGAATCGGCAGGTGGCAGGTGCCGAACAGGTGGCTCACGGCCTCGCCCTTGGTGAGGCGCCACACCAACAACTCGCGGTTGACCTTCGGCGGAGGGGCCACCGCCGCCTCGACCTCGGGAGCGGGCGCGGGGGGCGTCGCGGCGGCAGGTAGGGGGGTGGACTTGGCGCAAGCCAGCAGGACGACGAGGGGTAGGTATCGCAAGGAAGCTCCTGTGGGACGTCACCCTACCGCTAGAGGCTCTACCCGTGGTCTTCGCTGGGCGGCCCCACGGAGGTGGCGATGGTCACCGGCCCTGCGACACGGCCTCGACCGTCTTCGTGCCGATCATCCGCGTGGCCGCGAAGGCCTCCATGCTGGCAAACGGCCGGTTGTCGAGGATGACGGGGATCCCGCGTCGGTAGACGCCGGCCTTCGCCAGGTCTTCGTAGCTGGCGGTGTTCACGAACTGCAGGGTGGCGGCGGCGGTGGCGTCGGTCATCAGCACGTCGTCGACGCGGATGTGCCCCGCGGGGACCGGCGCCTCGGGCTCGGGCGCAGGCCGGGGCGCGGGGGCGGGAGGCGGCGTGGCGGCGGGGACGCGGATGGGGATGGGCTCGGGGGACGGCGCGGGGACGGGTGCCGGCGCGGGAGCAGGGGCCGGCGTAGGGGCGGGCTCTGGCTCTGGCTCCGGGGCAGGCGTCGGCTCGGGCACCGGGGCAGGCTCTGGCTCTGGCTCTGGCTCTGGCTCGGGGGGTGGGGTGGGCTCGGGCGCTGGGCTCGGGGCAGCCTCGGGGGTGGTCGCGGCGAGCTCAGGGGCGGGCGATGCGCCCCACAGGCCGACGGCGAGGCCGGCACTGCCTGCGAGGAGCACCCCCAACACGGCCAGGGCGACCACCCCGCCCAGCACCACCCCCACCGCGACCATCGGGCCCAGGGGCCTGGGCGGCGGGGGGCCGGGGTAGGCGGTGCGAAGCCAGTCCTCGAGGGCGTCTGCGAGGTGGCCGCAGTCTTCGAAGCGGTCTTCCGGGCGCTTGGCCATGGCCTGGCGCACGATGGCCTCGAGGGCCGGCGGCACGGCCACCTCGGCCCGCTCCGCCATGCGAGGGATGGGGTCGGACTTGTGGCTCACCGCCATGCCCAGCGGTGTCTTCGCGTCGAAGGGGACCTTGCCGGTGAGCATCCGGTACAGCACGCAGCCCAGCGCGTATTGATCCGCGCGGCCGTCGATGTCGGTGCGTTCGGCCTGCTCGGGGGCCATGAAGGCCGGCGTGCCCATGAACTTGTGGGCGTCGGTGACCATCATGTCGGTCTCGGTGGTGGACTTCACCAGCCCGAAGTCGACGAGCTTGGGATGCTCCGTGCCGTCTTCGTCGCGCACCAGCATGATGTTGTTGGGCTTCACGTCGCGATGCACCAGGCCGTGATGGTGGGCGTGGCGCAGGCCCCGGGCCACGGCTGCGGCGATGCGCGCGGCCTCCTGGGCGCCCATCGCCCCCTCCTCCCGGAGCCGCTGGTGCAGCGTGCGCCCCTCGAGGAGCTCCATCACGACGTAGGACAGGCCTCGGTCGGTGCCGTAGTCGTGCACGGTGACGAGGTTGGCGTGGTGCAGGCGACCTGCCAGCGCGGCCTCGCGCAGGAAGCGGTCCTCGAAGGTCTTGCGGGCCTCGTCGGACAGGTCGTCTCGGAGGACCTTGATCGCGACCTCGCGCCCGAGGGGTCGCTGGATGGCGCGGTAGACGTGCCCGGCCCCGCCGACGCCCAAGGCCCCGGTGACCTCGTAGCGCTGCCCGACGACGAGCCCGAGCAGGGCGTCGCTGGCCGGGGTGAGGTCGGAGATGTCGTCCATCTCAGCGAGCGCCTGCGTCGGCCACCGGCAGGCTCACCGGAAAGTCCAACAGATCGACGGGGGTGAGCCGGCCGAACAGCTCGATCTCCACGCCCCGGGCGCGCTCCACCAGATCGTCGGGGGGACCCTGCTCGCAGGTGGTGCCCACGCGCTCCGCCAGGAAGGCCACGGCCGCCGCACGGTCGGGGAGGCGGTCGGGGTCGAGGGCGCACGCCTGGAACATGCTCATCACTCCCTGGTGCGGCGCCGCGAAGCTCGCGAGGTAGGCGGAAGCCTCGAGCGCCTCTACCCGGCCCAGGTCGGCGGGGCAGCCCGAGCAGGCGAACACGCCGTCGGCGTCGAGGCGGGCATCGTCGGCCGCGTGTCGGGCCTCGTGGATCGCGACGGCGCCCGCGACCCAGGCGGTGAGCCGCTCGGCGGCGTCTTGCAGATCGGGGGTGGCCTGCAGGACGCGGCTGGCGTTCACCAGGGCGCGGGCCTCCTCCGGGCGCACGTCGGGGCAGGCCTGGTGGCGGGCCGCGGCGGCATGGATCTCCAGGCGGGTGACGTCGGCGGCCTGAAAGCCACTCCATGGCAGGCGGCTGATCAGGAACTGGCTGCCGCACTGGTGCCGGGCGTGCACCGAGGTGATGGCCTCGATCATCGTGCCGCGAGCGGCGGCGGTGGCCTCGAGGCGGTCGGCGGTCTGCGCGCCCAGGCCCTCGCGCACGGCGGCCCGCAGCGGGCCAGCGAAGGCCGCCGCGACGGGGTCGGCGGGGGTGGTGTCGGGGTCGAGGAGCGGCCAGATCTCGTCGAGGGCGTACTCCTTGATGCGGTCGTGCAGCAGGATGACGCCACGCTCCCAGCTGCGCATGTGGCCCAGGTAGGGCTCGACCAGGGAGGTGCCGTCGGCGCGGCGCTGCACCAGGGTGCGGTAGCGGCGGTCGCCCACCTGGGTGTGGCCGTCGTGGATGACCTTGTAGGTGCGCAGGGCGAGCAGGTCGGTGCCGCCGGTGCGGTTGACCAGGATCTCTCCCTCCATCCGCCAGGGCTGGTCGGCCTTGTCGAGGTAGGCGTTCCAGGTGCTGATGAGGCCCAGCAGCTCGCTGGCGTTGAGCACCGGGTCGGTGTCGGCGAGCTGGTGCATCCGCTCCAGGATGGCGCCGAGGTTGCGGTCGCGGCCTGCCTCTCTGCGCAGCTGGGTGAAGTGGGTGTCGCGCATGCCGCCGCGGGCGACGACCCAGCTCGGGATCAGCTCGGCGTGCACGTGCTCGAGGTCGACCTTGGCGAGGGCCTCGCGGTCGACGACGAGCAGCTCTCCCGGGGCCAGCTGGACGGGCCGTGCCGGGAGGTTGCGCCACCAGATCGCCGCTCCCCCGAGGCCGCCCACCAGGGCAGTCAGCAGGAGGCCGGTGATCAGCTGGATGGCCAGGCGAGAGGTCAGCGATGGCTCCGTGGTAGGGTCCCCGACCCCATCCTATCGCTCCAGGGAGGTTCCATGTCCGACCGCTACGCCGTGCCCGAGCGGGTGTCCGCGCACAGCCCCAGCCCGATTCACGACATGGCCAGCTACCGGGAGGCCTGGGCCGCCGCCTCCGCCGACCCCAGCGCCTTCTGGCTCGATCAGGCCAAGCGCCGCCTCCGCTGGCGCAAGGAGCCCACCGAGGGCCTGGCGGGCGACTACTACACGGTCACCGATCAGCCGTTCACCTGGTTCGCCGACGGCCGACTCAACGTCACCGAGAGCTGCCTCGATCGGCACCTCGCCACCCGGGGCGACAAGGTCGCCATCCTGTGGGAAGGCGACGAGCCGGGCCACAACCGCACCCTCACCTACAAGCAGCTGCACCGTGAGGTCTGCCGCACCGCCAATGCCCTGGCCGATCTCGGCGTGGAGAAGGGCGACCGCGTGATCATCTACATGGGCATGGTGCCCGAGGCCGCCATCGCCATGCTCGCCTGCGCCCGCGTCGGCGCGGTCCACTCCGTGGTCTTCGGTGGCTTCTCGGCCGACAGCCTGCGTGATCGGATCATCGACTCCGGCGCCGAGGTGGTCATCACCCAAGACGAGGGCATGCGGGGGGGCAAGCCCATCGCGCTGAAGAAGGTGGCCGACGAGGCGATGGCGGGCCTCGACGAGGTGCGTCACGCGCTGGTCTACCGGCACACCGGCGCCGACGTGGGCTTCGTGAAGGGCCGCGACGTGTGGTGGCACGAGGTGGTGCCCGATGCCGGCGACGCGCACAACGCCGTGGAGGTCGCCGCGGAGGATCCGCTGTTCATCCTGTACACGAGCGGATCGACGGGCAAGCCCAAGGGCCTGGTCCACACCAGCGGGGGCTACCTGCTGTGGGCGACCTGGACGTGCCAGACCACCTTCGACCTACGCGACGACGACGTGTTCGCCTGCGTGGCCGACGTGGGCTGGGTCACCGGCCACAGCTACATCGTGTACGGCCCCCTGGCGAACGGCACGACCTCGCTGATGTTCGAGTCCATCCCCACCTACCCCAACCCCGGTCGCTACTGGGACATGGTGGAGCGGCACAAGATCACGGTCTTCTACACCGCGCCCACCGCCATCCGCGCGCTGGCCGCCCATGGGGATGCGCCGGTCAAGGCCCACGACACCTCCTCGCTTCGGGTGTTGGGGACGGTGGGAGAGCCCATCAACCCCGACGCCTGGCGTTGGTACTTCGACGTGGTCGGGGAGGGCCGCTGCACCATCGTCGATACCTGGTGGCAGACCGAGACCGGGGGCCACATGCTCACCCCCATCGCGCCTGCCACAGCGACGAAGCCCGGCTCGGCCACCTTGCCGCTGCCCGGGGTGATGCCCATTGTGTTCACCCCCGACGACAAGGTGCTCTACGGCCCCGGCGAGGGCCGGCTGTGCATCGGTCATCCCTGGCCCGGCCAGGCGCGCACCGTCTACGGTGACCACGCTCGCTACGTCGCCACCTACTTCAGCGCCTACGACGGCCACTACTTCACCGGCGACGGCGTGCGTCGCGATGCCGACGGCTACTACTGGATCACCGGCCGGGTCGACGACGTGATCAACGTCAGCGGGCACCGCATGGGCACCGCCGAGTTCGAGGCAGCGCTCGTGAGCGCTCCCGAGGTCGCCGAGGCGGGTGTGGTCGGCTTCCCCCACCCGATCAAGGGCCAGGGTGTCTACGCCTACATCGTGCTGCAGCCCGGTCACGCCGAGTCGGCCGACCTGCCTGGCAAGCTCAACGGGATCTGTCGCACGGTCATCGGGGCCCACGCCCGGGTCGACCTGTACCAGGTGGTGCCGGGGCTGCCGAAGACCCGCTCGGGCAAGGTGATGCGCCGCATCCTGCGCAAGGTCGCCGAGGGGCAGCCGGAGGCGCTCGGCGACATCTCGACGCTGGCGGATCCGTCGGTGGTCGAGGCGATCATCGCGGGCGCGAAGTCGGTCTGAGGATGGCCCTGCCTACGTCGTGGGTTGGGGCAGGGGAGGCGTGATGCTGTGGTGGTTGCTGGCGCTGGCGTGGGCGGAGCCCACCGAGGTGATGCTGCTGTGGCCGGATGTGACGGCCACGGTGAAGGTGGGGTCCCACACCAGCGGGCTGCCCACGACGATGAAGCTCGAGCCGGGCGACCACAAGGCGTTCATTACCGCCAAGGATGGTCGTGAGCAGATCAAGCTGTTCACCGTGGGCGAGGTGAGCGAGAACACCCAGGTGATTGATCTAGCCACGATGCCCGCAGCGGCGGTGCCCGGTGGGAAGTTCAGCTTCTCCCGAGCTGGCGCGGAGGGGCGGCCGTTCACGGTGGATGGCATCGATGCCGGGGTGCTGCCGGCGACGGTGGTGCTGTCGTCGGGCCCTCATGTGGTCGTGGTGACGATGGCCGATGGCACCGAGCAGCGCTTCGAGCTCACGCTGAAGGCGGCGGGCGATGAGACGCCGGTCGTGCTGAAGTAGGGGTAGCGGCTTTCCTTTGGTGACGTCGGGGGGCTGCAACCCTGTACCCTGGGGGTCGGAGGTGCTCATGGCGTTCCACGCGCAGCTGGTGGTCTCGTTCCTGGCGGTCGGTCTGCTCGGTGGCTGTGGTGTCGAGGCCCCCCTCGACGGCGATGGGCATGAGGGCTCCGACGAGGCGTGGATGGCCGACGCAGCGCTCGACGAGGAGGAGGAAGGGTGGTCGCTTCCCGAGGAGGGGGTGGCGCCTCCGCCGGCCATGCAGCCGACGGTGTGGCGAACCTGTGGCGACCCGGTGTGCCAGGGCTGGCAGCCCAAGGGCTACAAGCGATGTGGGCAGCAGGTGGTCGAGGGCGACGTGTGCGGCCAGCAGCAGCTCGGTCGGTTCTGCGACCCTGGCGACGGCTGCAACACGCTGCTCACCTGCGACACCGTCGACCCGACGGGGGGCGGCAACTGCCCCATCTCCAAGCGCGACGCCAAACAAGACATCCGCTACCTCGAGGGCACCGACCGCGAGGCGCTGCGGGAGGAGCTGCTGGGGGTGAAGCTGGCTCGCTACCGCTACAAGCAGACGGGCGACGAGGGGCCGGTGCGGCTGGGCTTCATCATCGATGATCTCGGCACGTCGGAGGCGGTGGCGCCCTCGGGCGATCGCGTCGACCTGTATGGCTACACGTCGATGGCGGTGGCCACGCTGCAGCAGCAGCAGGCGGAGCTGAAGGCGCTGCAGGCGAAGGTAGAGAAGCTTGAGGCGGCCTGCTCGGCGCCGTAGGCGCTGCGTCGCAGCCTCCCCGCTGGGCCCAGGGGGGGTGAATCGGGTGGGTCGGATCGGCCAGGGGGGGCGAATCGGGCGTCTGGGGTGCTTGGCGGCGATTTCGGACCGGAGGCCGACGGGCCAACCTGTGGAATGCGTTGGCCGCCGAGCTCGTCAGCCGCTCGACGTCCGATTCGACCTGGCTGGCCTCAGCGGGGCGCCCGATTCGACCCGGCTGGGCGTCGGCTACCGCAGCTCGCAGCCGCAAACACCGCGGCTTCCAACGGTGTGGTCATCACGGATCCAGTGTGGATTTCGGCCGTCGTCGTGAGGTTGCCACCCGTGGCGTCGAACGGACCGGCGAAGGGCCGCACGCACCCCCGCTGGCCTGCGGCCAGACCGCGACGTGCAGTGCGTGCGACTACGTTGACATCTAACACCTAGCGTCCTGACCCCGAAATCGAGACGCCGGAATGGAGGGCCCGCGAACGGAGATGGGTCAACCGTCGCGGTTCTTTTGTCGCATGCGGAACTCGAAAGCCACGCTCGCACGTCGTGTCGTGTTGGCATGAAGCTCGCACTGCCTCCATGGGTGTCAGCCTCTGCTGACGCCGACCATATCTGGGTCCTTCTATGAAACTCCGCCCTCGTTCCCAGGGCGAATCTGCCCGTGTGTCAAATGGCCGCGAGGAGACTCGTCCGTCTTCCGTCCAGCCGCATCCGGAGCTTCAGGCCCTGGTGGAGCGTGGCGACACGCTGTCGGGCATCGCCGCAGAGCTGACCGGTGACTGGGCTGGGTGGGAGCTTCTGTGGGAGCTGAACCAGGGCGCAGTACCCAACCCGGACCGGGTGCAGGTGGACCAGCTCCTCGATGTCCCGGAGCCGTGGCGCCCGGTGAGCAGCCCGACGGTGACCCTCGACGCGGCGGGACTGGCGCCTGGCGACCAAGGCGATGACGTGCGCGACCTGCAGGTCCTGCTCGGCGCCGTGGACCAGCAGGTGTCGGTCGACGGAACCTTCGATGCGGAGACCGCCGGGGCGGTCCGCGACCACCAGAGCCAGCTCGGGCAGGCCCCCGATGCGCAGGTGGGCCCCAACCTCGCGACCGCTCTGGAGAACGGGCAGACCTCGGCCCCCAGCGAGTCGACCTGGGTGGTGGAGGAAGGCGACAGCCTGGGCTCCCTCGCCGAGCGATACACGGGAGACTGGGCTCGCTATGCCGAGCTGTGGGTGGCCAACCAAGACAAGGTGCCCGACCCCGACGTGTTGTCGGTGGGGACCGAGCTGGTGCTCCCCGACAGCTGGCAGGCCCAGACGCCGCCAGAGACCACGGCGCCGGAGTCCTCGGGCGGAGAGGAGGCGTCGGGCGACGACGCCGGCCTGCTGTCGGTGGAACGAGGCCAGCTGACCTTCGATGCCGAGGGCCAGGAGGGCGGTGCCTACCACACACGCACGGCGCACTGGCCTGGCGGTGCCTCGGGGGTGACCATCGGCCGCGGCTACGACATGCGCGAGCGCAGCTGGAGCGAGGTCTATCAGGCGTTGGTGGGGGCGGGGGTCCCCGACCGCGACGCGATGGCCCTCGCTGATGGCGCAGGGCTGCAGGGCACCGACGCCCGCGACTTCATCGCCGACACCGACCTGCCCGAGATCAGCCTCGAGGCCCAGAAGGTGCTCTTCGACGAGACCTACGCCTGGTACGTCGCCGACGTGATGCGCATCAGCCAGCTGTCGGGGGTCGTCGATGCCTATGGGGCGGTGGACTTCGAGGGCCTCGACCCTGCCCTGCTCGATCTGGTCGTCGACCTGCGCTACCGCGGCGACTACACCCGTGTCACCCGGCAGGTGGTCCAGCCGCTGCTGGTCGCCAACGAAGTCGAGGGGATGGCCCGGGCCATGGCGAACCGCGGCCTGTGGCTCGGCGTGCCCGAAGACCGCTTCCTGCGCCGCAAGCGCTGGATGGAGAACACGCTGCTCCACGGCACCCCGGCCGCTCCCGCTCCCGACGGCGCCGAGGGGTTGTCGAAGCCCAGCGTCGATATCGGCGACGCCGATCCCAAGGGCGTGCTCGCCGATGGGTGGCTCAACCCCACCGTGAAGGCCCTCGCAGCGCGCACGGTGGCTGCCATGCAAGAAGAGGGCCTGGAGCCCTATGTCTTCGAGGGGTACCGTTCCTTCGCCCGTCAGGATCAGCTGTACAACCAGGGCGGCGTGACCAAGGCCCGCGGTGGCCAGTCGTGGCACAACTACGGCCTAGCCGTCGACATCGTGTTCTGGAACAGCAGCCACAACGGCCCGAGCTGGGATGGCGGCTTCCCCTGGGCCAAGGTGGGCCAGCACGGAAAGGGTGCGGGCTTCACCGAGTGGGGCGGCGACTGGGGCTGGGACATGCCGCACCTCGAGTACCACCCGGGCTTCGAGGGCCGCGCCGGCGACCTGGCACCACTGCACCACGCCGAGGGCCTGGGGGCCGTGTGGCGTGAGCTCGGGGTCGTGGGGGATGGCGAAGAGGTCGAGCTGGTGGTGAGCGACCGCTACGGGTGGGCCGCGGTGGAGGGCGGTAGCCTGGTCCTCCGAAAGGACAGCCGGGGAGAGGCCGTGCGTGCGCTGCAGGAGCGGCTGTCGGCAGCGGGCTTCGACACAGGTGTCGACGGCGTGTTCGGCAAGAAGACCGAGGAGCAGGTGCGGGCCTTCCAGCAAGACCAGGGGCTGCAGGTGGACGGGGTTGTGGGCAAGCAGACCGCAGGCGCGCTGCCCACCGCGTGACGAGGCCCGCTGGGTTGTTGCCATGCAACGACCCGAGGTGTTGCGTAGCAAGACAGGCCTACAGCGGTTCTTTCGCCCTCCGATGAGGAGGGCATATGCGCGTCTTGGTCACCTGCCAGCCCGGAATTGGTCACTTCCGCCCCGTCGAGCCCTTTGCCCGGGCCCTCGTGGACGCGGGGCACGACGTGATGTGGGCGACGTCCAGGCCCTTCGTCGACCACGCTTCCGGCCCGTGGCACGTGCACCCGATGGGGCTCGAGTACACCCTCGGCTCCCTGTCGGTCGACTTCGACGATGTGCCGCCTCCGGGCCCGGAACGCCTGCCCTACATGGCCGACCTGTTCGGGCGACGCTCGGCGGTGGCGAGTGCTCGCAGCCTGGAGGCCGTGGTCGATGCGTGGCAGCCCCACGTGATCCTGCGGGACTACCTGGAGCTCGGGGCGGCCCTCGTCGGCGCGTCCCGAGGCCTGCGGGTGGTCACGGCGGGCGCCTACTGGGGCGGGGCGGTCCGGGCGCTGTCGCCCTTCGTGGTCCGTGCCGCCGAGGAGCTGGGCCTGGGCCTCGTCGACCCCCTCCGCCTACAGCACGGCGACCTGCTGATGCCTGCGATGCCTCCGGGCTTCACCCAGGTGTCGTCGTTCGCCCGCACCCGCTACGTACGGCCCCACGTGCCGACGGTGGCCCCTGTCGCCGCCTCCCGTGACCACCGCCCTCTCGTGCACGTGACCCTCGGGACCACCGAGGCCAACCACAACACGACGCTGTATCGGCGCTGCATCGAGGCGGGGGCCGCCCTGGGAGCCCGCGTGGTTGCGGCGGTCGGGCACCATGTCGACATCGATGCCCTCGGCACGCTGCCCGAGGGCGCGCGCGTCGTGCGCTTCGCCGATCACGACGCGCTGCTGCCGCAGTGCTCGGCGGTGATCACCCACGGGGGGTACGGCACGCTGATGAGCTGCATGGGCCTGGGTGTGCCGGTCGTCGTGATCCCCCAGAATGCCGATCAGCCGGCCAATGCCGGCAGCGTCACGCGCCTCGGCATCGGTCTAGGCGTGGGGCGCGATCCGTCGGTCGAACAGGTGCGCAACGCACTTGCTCACGCCCTCAGCAGCGTGGCGATGCGACGGTCGGCGCTCCAGATGGGGCAGCACATTCGCGCGCTTCCCGGGCCCGCGGAGGCGGTGGATGCGATCGTCGCAGTCGTTCGGTACCAGGAGTCCGCATGACCACGCCCGCACTGATCGCCTGCGAGGAAGCCTTCGTGTCCCCCGCGTTCCTGCGTGCCGCCGAGGGCATCGTGGCCTCGGGTTGGGAAGACTTCGACCTGGAGATGCTGCGGTTCTTCTTTCGTCACGAGCGCGGCAAGGAGTGGCTCGACCCCCTCAGTGACGTCGGAGAGGAGCGGCTCGCGTTGATGGACCGCTCGGGGGTTGCGGTGTCGATGCTGTCGCTGGTGGCCCCGGGGGTGCAGCTGTTCGATGCCGCCACCGCCGTCGCGGTCGCTCGCGACACCAACGACTACCTGGCCGAGGTGGTGTCCCGTCACCCGACGCGCTTCGCTGGGCTCGCCGTGTTCGCGCCCCAAGACCCCGACGCTGCGGCGACAGAGATCGAGCGCGCGCACCGCGTGCTGGGGATGAACGGGCTCATCGTCAACAGCCACACCCACGGGGAGTACCTGGACCACCCTCGCTACCTGCCGATCTTCGAGGCCGCCTCGGCTCTGGGGCTTCCGATCTACCTGCATCCACGCAACCCGCCCCCCGCGCTTCGCCCGCTGTTCGAGGGCTACGACGGCGTGATGAGGCTGGGAGGCGGCATCCACGCGTTCCAGATCGAGGCGGCGCTGCACGCGCTCCGCCTGCTGGTGTCGGGTCTGTTCGACCGCTTCCCCGACCTGACCATCGTGCTCGGCCACATGGGCGAGGGGCTGCCCTACTGGATGTACCGGTACGACTACATGTACGAGCGGGGCTACCGAAAGCAGGGCACGGGCACCAACCGCCTCGACCCCAGCGACTACCTCAAGCGCAACGTGATGTACACGACCAGCGGGCTGCACCCCCACCCGACCTCTCATGCGACGCTGCGCTACCTGCTCGACGTGGTGGGGCCCGAGCGGGTCATGTTCGCGGCAGACCATCCCTTTCAGGAGATGGACACCGCCGCCGACACGGTCCGGAGCGCACCGCTGACCCCCTCCGAGCTGCAGGCCGTCGCCTGGGGCAATGCCGCGCGCCTGTATCGGCTCGACCCGGTGGCCCTGGGCCTCGACGGTGGCTGACACCTCGCGCTGGGGGTGGCTGGGCCAGGTGGTGCAGCTCGCGCTCCCCGTCGCCGTCGCCATGGGCTCGCAGACCGTGGTCAACCTCTTCGACGCCGCCCTGGTCGGGCCCCTGGGGGCCGATGCCCTCGCGGCGGTGGGTCAGGGGGGCTACGCCGCGCTGGTGTGCACGGCGCCCCTGATGGGCCTGACCTACGCCGTGCAGGCCCGCACGGCCGAGGCGTCGGGGGCGAAGGGGATGGTCGAGGCACCGACGAACGGGGGCCTCGCGGTGGTCCTGGCCCTCGGCCTCCCGGTGACCGCCCTGCTGGTGTGGGCCGCGCCGTGGCTGCTGGGTGGCCTGGCTGGTGATGCCGCGGTCGCGGAGCTCGGCGGGCCCTACCTGCAGCTGCGGTGGCTCGGGCTTCCCGCCGTGGGCATCGCCGCGGTGCTGCAGGGCACCTGGTCGGGCCTGGGCCGCCCCTCGGTGTTCCTGGCGACCCAGCTCGTCACCCACGCGCTGAACATCGTGCTCAGCTACCTGCTCATCCACGGGCACCTGGGGCTGCCGGCCTGGGGTGTGTTCGGTGCAGGGGTGGGCACGCTGGTGTCGTTGTGGGTGGGAGCTGCGGTGGCGTTGGGGCTGGCGCTGGCCCTCGGGCGGGAGCACGGGCTGCTGCGCAGTCGGCGGATGCCTGGGGTGGACTCCCTGGTGAGGCTCGCTCTCCCCGCCGCGGTGGAGCAAGGCTGGGTGTTCGTCAGCATCTCAGCGCTGCTGGCGATCATCGCGACCCTCGGCACCGCCGAGGTGGCGGCGGCATCCGTGCTGGTGCACCTGGTGGGGCTGCTGATGGTGCCTGCGGTGGCTCTTGGGGTCGCGGCGAACACCCTGGTCGCCCATGCGCGGGGTCGGCAGGCCGCTGCGGAGGCGAGAGCGTGGGGCTGGCGCATCGGGGGAGTGGGTGCGGGGTTGCTGTGGGTGTGTGGGTTGCCGCTGGTGCTGGTGCCCGACACCGTGCTGGGGGCCTTCCTGCATGCATCTCCTCAGGCGCGCGCGGTCGGCATCGTCCCGCTGCAGCTGGTGGGGCTGGCGGCGGCAGCCGACGGCTTCGGCACGGTATGGATGCATGCCCTCATCGGCGCCGGGGCGTCGCGGGTGGTGATGGTGTGGAGCGTCGGGCTGCAGACCGTCGTGCTGGTGCTGTGCTGGCTGCTCGGGCCGGTGCTGGGGTTCGGCTTCACGGTGGTGTGGTCGGTGCACGTGGCCAACCGGTTCGTGCTCGCCGCCGCCATGGGGCGTGCCTGGGAACGAGCGACGAGGCTACCGATCTGACGGCTTGCGGTGGCGCTTGCGGCCTCGCCGTCGGCCGTCCAGACCCTTGCGGATCGGCGCCAGCGCTTGCGTCTGCGCGGCGGCCCGGGGCACCAGTGGGGGAGGGGCTGTGGGGACCTCGCCTGGGGGCGTGGCCAGCAGCAGCTCGCCGAGGGCCTCGGTGAACACCGCCCGCCCGTCGTTGTTGAGGTGCTTGAAGTCGGTGTAGTGGTCTTGCGGGAGCGCGCTGAACACGACGTAGGGCGGCACAGCCTGGGCCATGTGGGCGTGGAAGGCGGGGCGCAGGTCGTCGGCGAGGTAGTCGGCGGCGTACTCGGGGCTGTGGGGCACGAACAGCACCCACGGCTCGGCCCCGGCCGCGCGGGCCTCGGCGTGCCAGGCGAGCAGCCCGTCGTAGTGCAGCTGGCCCGGGGCGAGGGCCAGATCGGCCTCGCCGATGCGGGTCTTGTCCCACCGCGACTGGTCGCGGAAGCCGGCGATGGTGTCTTTGCCGGTCTGTGCCATGGGGGGACTCGGCTCGGGGCGCGGCCCGGCGCCCACCGCGTAGCGCGCCCACGAGACCAGGCCCTCGCGGAAGCTGGGCAGGCTGCGGATGGTGCCGCGGGGGGGCGCGGCGGACAGGCTGTACTCCAGGCGCTGGGCCATGGGGAGCTGCTGCAAGGTCATCAGATGACGAGGCTCGGGAAGGTAGTTGAGGTAGGGGTGAAGGCCCTTGTGGGTGTCGAGCCAGTCGGCGGTGAAGTTGTCGTAGGCCACCGAGGTGAGCACGCGGTCGCCAGGGCGCAGCACGAGCTCGTCGAGCATGGCCCAGGTGAAGAACGGCGCCCCGCGGTCGATGGCGTACTTGCGCACGCCCACGTCGAGGCCACCGGCACGCAGCTGCTGCTCGAGGGCGTCAGCGTCGATGGCCTCGCGGGTGATCGACGAGCCCAGGATCCACACCATGGGCCGGTCGCCATAGGCCTCGTCGCGGTCGAAGGACGCGGCGGCGTGGTGGGTGGCGTACAGCCGCTTGGCACCGCGGGCGACGAGGCTGTGGTCGCGCTCGGCGCGGCCGACCTCGGAGAGGGGATGGTCGGGGTGAATGACCAGGCCGAGCCCCATCCACAGCAGCAACGACACCGCGACGATGCGGAACAGCAGCCGGATGGCGAGGCGCGTCTCGGTGGCGGGGTCGGCGGACATCGAGCGCCCCTATCCTGGACGGCGGCAAACCGAGACCCTGCGGGCGCCGCCGGTTAGACCCCTCGACCCTCGCTCCGGAGTGCCCATGGCCGCTCGCACCTTCCATCCCGCCGATGCCCGCCGCTGGCGTAGCGCGCGGGTCGACAACGCGGCCGTCGCGGCCCGGGTGTCGCGCTTTCAGAAGCGCAGCATCAAGACCGACGCGAAAGACCGCCTCCTGAAGCTCGCCTTGAGCATGGTCGACCTCACGACCCTCGAGGGGCAAGACACCCCCGAGAAGGTCGAGGCGCTGTGCCGAAAGGCGATGCATCCCTTCCTCGAGCAGCCCGATCTGCCCCACACCGCCGCGGTCTGTGTCTACCCGGCGATGGTGCCGGTGGCGGTGGCCGCGGTGAAGGGCTCGGGCGTGAAGGTGGCCAGTGTCGCGACGGGCTTTCCGTCCGGCCTCACGCCGCTGCCCATCAAGCTCGACGAGGTGAAGCGCACCGTGGCGATGGGCGCCGACGAGATCGACATGGTCATCAACCGCGGGGCCTTCCTCGCAGGTCGCGACCAGGAGGTCTTCGAGGAGATCGTCGCGGTCAAGGAAGCCTGCGGCAAGGCTCGCCTGAAGGTGATCCTGGAGACGGGCGAGCTAGGCACCCTCGACAACGTCGCGGCCGCCTCACGGCTGGCGCTGGCCGCCGGGCCCGACTTCATCAAGACGAGCACGGGCAAGATCAGCCCCGCGGCCACGATGGAGGTCACCCTGGTGATGCTCGAGGCCATCCGCGAGCACTACCTCGAGACGGGGGAGCAGATCGGCATGAAGCCCGCCGGCGGCATCCGCACTGCCAAGCAGGCCCTGCACTACCTGGTCATGCTCGCCGAGACCCTCGGCAAGGGCTGGATGACCCCCGAGTGGTTCCGCTTCGGCGCTTCGTCGCTCGTCAACGACCTTCTCCACCAGATCGCCCGCCGAGGGGATGGCCACTACGCGTCGCCCCGCCGCTTCTCCGTCGACTGAGGTGCCCATGAACAAGACCGCTTCCAACGCCCCCGAGCTGCAGATCGCCGGGGCCCTCGAGCTGTCGCCCAGCCCGGAGCGCATCGAGGTCACCATCCGTGAGCGCTACGGCCACTTCATCGGTGGCAAGCTGCACGATGGCGCCGACGACTCGCTGTTCCCGACCACCAACCCCGCCACGGGCGAGACGCTGGCGCAGGTAGCCGCGGCCACCGAGGCGGAGGTCGACAAGGCGGTCAAGAGCGCGCGCGCGGCCTACACGAAGGTGTGGTCCAAGATGAGCGGCGCGGAGCGCGGGAAGTACCTGTACCGCATCGCCCGCCGGCTGCAGGAGAAGGGTCGGTCTATCGCTGCTCTCGAGACACGCGACAACGGCAAGCCCATCCGCGAGACGCGGGATGTCGACATCCCCCTCGCGGCGGCGCACTTCTTCTACTACGCAGGCTGGGCCGACAAGCTCGACTACGCGGTGCCTGGCCGCAAGGTGAAGCCGCTGGGCGTGGCGGCACAGGTCATCCCGTGGAACTTCCCGCTGCTCATGGCTGCGTGGAAGCTCGCGCCGGCCCTGGCCACGGGCAACACCGTGGTCCTCAAGCCCGCCGAGACCACGCCGCTGTCGGCGATGGCGCTGGTGGAGATCCTGCAGGAGGTCGGCCTGCCGCCTGGCGTGGTCAACATCGTCAATGGGGCGGGCGCTACCGGTGCAGCGCTGGTGAACCATCCCGACGTCGACAAGGTGGCCTTCACGGGGTCCACCGGGGTCGGGCGGCTGATCATGCGCCAGATCGCGGGCACCAAGAAGAAGGCGACGATGGAGCTGGGCGGCAAGGGCGCACAGATCGTGTTCGCCGACGCCGCCCTCGACCAGGCTGTCGAAGGCACCATCAACGGCATCTTCTTCAACCAGGGCCACGTCTGCTGCGCCGGCTCGCGGCTGCTGCTCGAGGAGAGCATCGCCGACGACTTCCTGGAGCGGCTGAAGCGGCGGGTGCTGTCGCTGCAGATCGGCGACCCCCTCGACAAGAACACCGATGTCGGCGCCATCAACAGCGCCGAGCAATACGCGACGGTCAACCGCTACATCGAGATCGCGCGCAAGGAAGGGGCGGATGTCTGGCAGGGCGCCGCGTGCCCCACGCCACAGAAGGGCTTGTTCGTGCCGCCGACGCTGCTGATGAACGTGCAGCAGTCCGACACCTGTGTGCGGGAGGAGATCTTCGGCCCGGTGCTGTCGGTGCTCACCTTCCGCACCCCCGACGAGGCGGTGAAGAAGGCCAACGACTCCGAGTACGGCCTCGCGGCCGGGGTGTGGTCGGAGAAGACGAGCAAGCTGTTCGAGGTCGCCCACCGGCTCAACGCCGGCATCGTGTGGGCCAATGGCTACAACCTGTTCGACCCCGCGAGCCCCTTCGGCGGCGTGCGGCACTCGGGCTTCGGTCGCGAAGGCGGCATGGCGGGCCTGTGGCCCTACCTGGAGGTGGTGTCGTGAGTCGTCTGGGCATCGACAAGTGCATCAAGCAGTACGTCGGCGGCAAGTTCATCCGCTCTGAGTCGGGAAGGGTCATGAGCATCGAAGGGCGAGACGGGCGCACGGTCAACGTGCCGCAGGGCAGCCGCAAGGATCTGCGCGACACGGTGCGGGTGGCCCGCAAGGCCCAGCCGGGCTGGGCTGCGAAGACGGCCTACAACCGTGGCCAGATCCTCTACCGCCTCGCCGAGATGCTCGACGACCGGCTCGACAGCCTGCCGACCGACAAGGCAGACGCCGTCGCGGCCATCGACCGTGCGGTCCACCACGCGGGCTGGGCCGACAAGGTGACGGCGGTGCTCAGCACCCTCAACCCGGTGTCGGGCACCTACGTCAACTACTCGCGCATTCGCCCTGTCGGTGTGGTGGTGGCCACGCCCGCCAAGGCCGACGGCCTGCTGGGCCTCGTCGAGGCCACCTGCGCCAGCGCGCTGATGGGCAACGCCACCATCTTGCTCGTCGACGCGTCGGCCGGGGAGCTCGCGGCGGCCTACAGCGAGTCTCTGCACACCTCCGACCTGCCTGGGGGCGTGGTCAACGTGCTCACCGGCGACCAGGCCGAGCTGCTCAAGGTGGCGAGCATCCACGACGACATCGACACGCTGCTGCTCTACGGCGACACCCCCGATCTGGCGCACCATCAGCGCGAAGGAGCCCAGGTGATGCGCCGTATCGTGCAGGCGCGGCCAGCGGCCGACGCGGCGAGCCCCATCGAGCTGCAGCAGCTCGCCGAGGTGCAGACGGTGTGGATGAGCGCCTTCGAGCCGCAGGGCGGCGCTGCGGCCTACTGATGGAGGATTCCAACCCCTTCGCCCCCGGCAACGCCACCTCCAGGGGCGCTGCCGACCTGTGGGCGCAGCCAGGTGACCTCGAGCCCCTCAAGGCCGAGCGCTTCCAGCGCTGGGCGGGCGCCTTCGTCGACAACCTCGTGCCCGCGGTCCTGGCCGTGCCCATGCTGTTCCTCGCACCGTTCCTCGGCAGCAGCGAGGCGGTCACCGACCTGGCCATCGTCGGCTACGCCATGGGCTACCTGCTGGTCAGCGTGGTGAACTGGGTGCTCATCCCCACCCGCGGCCAGACCCTCGGCAAGATGGCCGTCGGCACCCGCATCGTCACCGACACCGGCGGGCCGGTCGACTTCGTCAAGGGCGTCGTCGTGCGCAGCTGGCTGTTCACCTTCGTCAACGCCATGGTCGGCATCTTGTCGCTGGTCGACGTGCTGTTCATCTTCGGGGAAGACAAGCAGTGCCTGCACGACAAGGTCGCGAAGACGATCGTGGTCGATGCGCGGGCCTGGAACCCCTACGCCTGATCAGCCGTTGGCCTGCCAGCGGAGGATCAGGGCTGTCTCGTCGCGGGCGGGCAGGTCGGTCCACACGACGTTGGCGAGCCACTTGACGTTGGGGTGGGCATACCAGGTGAGACCACCGGTGACGGCGGTGGACTGCGCCGTCGTCGCGCCCCATGCCTGTACGTGCTCCAGCCGTGCACCCACCTCGAAGGCTCCCGGCCCCTTGGGCATGGGGGACTCGGCCTTCGCCTGCTTGCTGAAGGGGTTGGGCTCCCCGGTGATCATGAACAGCAACCCGCCATACGCCCCCATGGCGGTGAGCGGCTCGAGGGCCGTTCCCGTCAGCAGGAAGACCTCGCTGTCGATGCGCCAGCGGTCGGGCCAGGCCGCGATGCCCAGTGTCGACCGGGTGCCGAGCCCGGTCAGTGGTTCGACGCTCGCCCACTCGGTGCCCGCGGCGGTCACGAACTCGGGCTGCAGGGCCTTGTGCGAGCCCACTCCCGTCGACCCGGTCAGCCACAGCACGTCGACAGGCTTCACGATGACGTGGGCGTAGCCCTCCGTGCTGGCCACGTCGGGCTGAAACAGGTCGACCTGGCCGCCGGCGATCTCGGCGAACACCTTGTCGTGGCTGCTCATCAGGCCCACGCCCTGGTAGCGGCTCGACTGGAGCACGTCGTGCATCATGGGCCGCTCCGCGAACGGGAGTACCTGCGAGCTCTCCAGGAAGGCGTTGGAGATCGGTGTCTTGCTCCGCCCGACCCGGGCTCGGAGTGTCTTCGGGCCGAGGTCGACGTACAGGTCGTGGATCGACATCTTCTCGAGGTTGAAGTCGAGCTTGGCTTTCACGCCTTCGTGGGGCTGCAGGTAGGCATGCACGCGGGCGCGGCGGATGTCGAGCCAGGGGGCGTCGGGGTCGCGAGGCTCGCTGATGACCTGATTGGTGTCGAGCATGACCCGCCCACCCAGCTTGAACAGAGGGGGAGGCGACTGAGCCAGCGCGCCCACGGTACACAGCACGAACAGCAGCATGCGCACTCCCGGTCGGGCTGGTTCCGCGAGCGCAGCCTACTCCGATAGCCCCACGGAGCGCGCCTGGTCGAGTTGCTCGGGCGGAACATACAGCCTCGAGATGACCCGCTCGTCGGCATAGCGGAGGAACACCTGCGTGGCTTCTTGCAGCGGCTTGGCTCGCTGACGTGCCCCCATCGAGTCGATGACGTAGATGGGCGCGGCACGTCGCCGCTTGGAGCCGAAGCGCTCGTAGCGCGACAGCCGCCCGGTGGAGCTGGCGGACACCACGTCGATTCCCGCGGCCTGTAGTCGCTCGACGGTGCGGGTGTGGTCGGCGCTGCGGGCATCGCCATGGCGCTCCAGGAGACGACGATAAGGCCGCTGCTCCACGACGCGGCGGGCCATCGGGTGGCGGCTCCCCCGCAGGTGCTCCATCAGCGAGGCATCGTCGACGTGCAGGTAGCGGTCGAGGTCGGCCGGCATCTCCCAGGTGCTGCCTTCGCTCGACACGTAGCGGCGCAGCAGCTCCTCGTAGATGACCGACTTGTGGTGGAAGTACACCATCAGGAACATGTGGTGCCGCGCCAGCAGGAAGTGGTCGAAGGCGTAGACCGCGCGCCCGTCGACGGCGAGCCCGACGCTGCCGTCGGCCACCCAGGTCGACAGGTTGCTCATCAGCCAGCTCACGTCGACCTGGCCGTAGCGAGCGCCGGTGAACACCGCGTCGCGAACGAGGTAGTCCATCCGGTCGACGTCGAGCTCCGAGCTGATGATCTGCGACAGGCACCGGCGGTGATCGAGCCCACCGTCGACGAAGAAGTCGTCGCCCGGGCGCACCTCGTGGTCGATGAGGGCGGCGATGTGGCGGGCGGTGCCCTCGTAGGCCGCGTCGATGGTTCGCCCCAGGTCGGTGTGCTCGAGGATGGCTACGGTGTAGTCCTCGTGGGTGGCCTGCCGCTCGCGGGGGTGTCGCCGCCAGGTCAGCTGCAGTGCCTCCAGCGGCGGCATGCAGAACTCCATGCAGTGCGAAAACGGTGCGTGGCCCACGTCGTGGCACAGGGCGGCGATGCGGACGGCGGCGCGGAACCGGGTGCGGGCGGTGGGGTGGTCGAAGGACCAGTCGCGGTAGGCGCGGTCGAAGGCCTGCCCGGCCAGGTGCATGACCCCCAAGCTGTGCAGGTGGCGGGTGTGGGTGGCGCCGGGAAACGACAGCTGGCTGAAGCCGGTCTGCCGGATCCACCGCAGCCGCTGGATCCACCGGTTGTCGGCAACCGGCAGCTCGGCAGCGGACAGCGCGATGGCGCCGTGGATGGGGTCGCGGATCTCCATCAGGGCAGGGCCTTGCCGACGCTCTTGGTGTCGAGCAGGCGCGGCACCAGCTCGGCGGTGGCGTCGGTGCCCACGCAGCCACCGAGGCGTGCGGGCTGCACGCACCAGGCGGTGGGGCCCTCTGCCTTGGCCCACTTGCCGAGCTCCTTGTCGGCGGCCTGACGGATGGGCTGGGCGAGCTGGGCGCGCTTGGCGGCGGTGGACTGTGCGATCTGCTCGCCGACGCCCTGGAGCGTCTCGAGCTCGGCTGCGTCGGCGCCGTCTTCGAGCTTGGCCTCGATGGCCATCCGCTGGTCGTCGTCGTCGCGGTCGATGGCGCGCAGCGCGGACCCTGCTCCCGCGGTGAGCAGCGCCTGAAGGTGCACGTAGCGGTCTCCCGCTCCCACAGGTGGCTGGGGGGACTCAGCCACCGCCAGGTCGGGCCACGGCCGCTGCAGGATGGTGGGGAGGACCTCGATCAAGGTGGGGTCGGCGTCGATGGCCGCAGCCAGCGCTTGGTTGAGGTCGTCGCCCTGGCAGGCCGGGTTGGCCTGGGTGCGGCCGGCCATGCCGGGCACCCGCGGACCCACGGCGATCTCGCGCACACACTCGGTGGCGCCGCCCTGCGCGCTCAGCGCCCGCTCCATGGCGGCGGTGAAGGCTTCGTCGAAGTCGCCGACCAGCGTGTCGGCGAAGCGCTGCAGCGCCTCGAACTGGCGCAGGTAGGCGGTCTCGGCAGTGGCCAGCCGCGCGAGCTGCTCGGCGGGGGCGTCGGCCCCGAGGGCGTCGAGGCCCTCGCGGTAGGAGCGCAGGGCGTTCGACAGCTCCCGGGCCGTCTGTTGCCGTGCCTCGAGGGGGGCGAGCAGCTCCCCCTGCGCGCTGGCGAAGCGCTCGCTGGCGCCTGCGACGTCGTTGGGGTGGTAGAAGCCGGCCGCCGCGGCCGTGGCAGCGAAGAGCAAGGCAAGCACGGGTCCTCCAGACAAGCCTGTCGCGGGTACCCCATCGAGACCCGCGGTTCCACCCTGGCCGTCCCTGAGGGCGAGGTCCTCCAACGTGAGGTGAGGGTGTTAGAGCCGACCGCTTGGAAGGGAGTCCCCATGATCGGCTTTGGCATGACCGAGGAGCAGGAACAGCTCCGTGACCTCGCCCACCAGTTCGCGGAAAACGAGATCCGCCCGGTGAGCGCGCACCACGACAAGACCGGCGAATACCCCTGGGAAGTGATCCGCAAGGCCCACGACCTGGGCATCATGAACACCCACATCCCCGAGAAGTGGGGCGGTATGGGGCTGGGCTGCGTGGACGGCGCCATCATCAGCGAAGAGCTGGCGTGGGGCTGCACGGGGATCGGCACCGCGCTGGAGGCCAACGGCCTGGCCCTGCAGCCGGTGCTCGAGGGCGCCAGCGACCACCTGCTCGACAAGTACGTCCGCCCGATGACCGAGGAGCCGAAGATGGCTGCCTACGCGGTCACCGAGCCCGGAGCCGGCTCCGACGTGGCCGGGATGCGCAGCACCGCCGTGAAGAAGGGCGACAAGTACATCCTCAACGGCAACAAGATGTGGATCACCAACGCCGCCGTGGCCGACTGGTTCTTCGTCGTCGCCTACACCGACAAGGAGGCCAAGTACCGTGGCATGACGGGCTTCCTCGTCGAGCGCGAGTGGGCCGGCATCGAGGTGGGCAAGAAGGAAAAGAACATGGGCCAGCGGTGCTCTGACACCCGGGCCATCACCTTCACCGACGTCGAGATCCCCGAGGAGAACGTGGTGGGCCAGGTCGGCGGCGGCTGGGGCCTCGCCATGGGCGCCTTCGACCACACCCGCCCCTTGGTGGCGGCGGCGGCAGTGGGGCTCGCCCGGGCCGCCTTCGACCATGCGTCGGAGTACGCCATGCAGCGCAAGACGATGGGCCGGCCCATCGCGAGCCACCAGGCCATCGCCTTCATGCTGGCCGAGATGGCCCGCGACATCGAGGCGGGGCGCCTGCTCGTGCACAAGGCGGCCTGGCTCAAGGACCAAGGCCAGCGCAACACCATGTATGCGTCGATGGCCAAGGCCTTCGCGGCCGACAGCGCGCACCGCATCGCGTCCGACGCAGTGCAGATCTTCGGGGGCTACGGCTTCAACGAGGAGTATCCGGTGGAGAAGCTGCTGCGTGACTCCAAGATCTTCCAGATCTACGAGGGCACCAGCCAGATCCAGCGGATGATCATCGCCAAGGAGCTGTTCCAGCGGGGGCGGTAGCCTCCGGTTAGGAGCCTGGTCCCGCCGGTTCGCTGGAGTCCTCCATGCCCGCTCGCTCCCCGTTCGTCGCCCTGCTCACCGCCCTCCTGCTGGTGGCGCCGGGCTGCAAGAAGAAGGGCCCGTCGGGGCCCCCAGGCGGGCTGGGGCCCCCGGTGACCGTCGACCAGACGCTTCAGGTCGCGTCGCTGTCGCCGTCGTCGGTGGCCGCCAACACCTCGACCACGGTGCAGGTGCTGGGCAGTGGCTTTCAGCCGGGGAGCTGGGTGCTGTTCGGGGCGCAGCGCGCCCCCTCGGTGAACTTCCTCAACGCCAACGTGCTGCAGGTGGCGGTGCCGGCCATGCCGGCTGGCAGCTACGACGTTGTGGTGCAGAACCCCGATGCCCAGCAGTCGGTGCTCCGTGGGGGCCTGCGGGTGGCGGGCCCCACGGCCTCGGTGGGGGTCGACCCGCAGCGCTGCGGCTACGTGGTCGTCTACTTCGACACCGATCAGTCCGGGCTCACTCCCGTGGCGAGGTCGGCTCTCGATGCAGTCCTCGACTGCTACACCACGCCAGGTGGCCCCATCGCGGTGCTCGGGCATGCCGACGTGAGAGGCACCACCGACTACAACATCGCCCTGGGCCAGCGTCGTGCCGAGGCGGTGGTGGCGCACCTGGTGCGCGCAGGGGTGTCGCGCGACCGGCTGCCGGTCACCAGTCTCGGCGAGGAGCGCCCGGCCGACAACGGGCGAGGCGAGGCGGCCTGGGCGAAGAACCGCCGGGTGGAGCTGGTGCTCAGGTAGGGCGGCGGAAGATCTCGACGCGCTCGAGGGTGACGGCGCCGTCGCCCATGCGGGAGATGCGAGCGACGAGGCGAAGCCCCTTGACCACCCGGCCGAACACGGTGTGGCGCCCATCGAGCCACGGCGTGGCGACCTCGGTGATGTAGAACTGGCTTCCGTTGGTGTGGGGCCCGGCATTGGCCATCGCCAGCACGCCCGGCACGGAGTGGTCGAGGCTGTCGACGATCTCGTCGTCGAAGCGGTAGCCGGGTGAGCCGCGGCCCGTTCCCTCGGGGCAGCCCCCCTGGATCATGAAGTCGGGGATCACCCGATGGAAGACGGTGCCGTCGTACAGCGCCTCCTCGGTGCTCTCCCCATCAGGGGTCGACCACGCCACCGCGCCGGTCGCGAGGGCGACGAAGTTGGCCACCGTGCGAGGCGCCTGGTGCTCGTACAGGTAGGCGTCGATCGGGCCCAGGCTGGTATGGAACCGGGCCATCAGCTGGCCGTCGCCCGGGAGGGAGACTGGGGGGGCAGGTGTGTCCACGGGCAGCTCCCTGAGGGAGGGTACGATGCAGCTGGCGGCGCCCCTGTATTGGGCCCGTCGCTGACACGGTAGGGAGAACCGTTGGACGAGCCTCGTAAGTTGCTGTTCGTGTGCACGGGCAACATCAATCGCTCCCCCATGGGCGCCGCCCTCGCCGACACCGTGGCGATGCAGCACGCGATCGAGATCGAGGTGCGCTCCGCCGGCACCCTGGGCCTGGTGGATCGGCCCTGCCCCCGGCCGCTGGTGTCGGTGGCTCGCGAGGTCGGGCTCGATCTGTCGGGCCACCGCTCCCAGGGCGTGAGCATCGACCTGGTGGTGTGGGCCGACGACATCCTGGTGATGGAGCCCGAGCACGCGACCTGGCTCGCGTCGTTTCACGAGGCCGCCACCGACAAGGTGGTCCAGCTCGGGCCGCTCATCGGCCGCGCGGGCATCGACGACCCCCACGGAAGCTGGTTCAAGGGGCCCTACCGCCGCATGCGCGAGGATGTGCGGCGCTCGCTGGAGCGCTACTTCGCGGCCTCGCCGTGGCGGGCGGGCTGATGCGACTAGGGCCGTTCGAGCTCCGAGAGGCGCTGGGGGAGGGGGCTCATGCTCGGGTGTACCGGGCCGTGCACCTGCCGACCGAGCGAGACGTCGCAGTGAAGGTGTTGCATCGGGCCGACGCTCGCGCCGAGGCGGCCCTGCGGCTGGAGGTGCAGGCGGTGGCGGCGCTGTCGCACCCGTGCATCGTCGATGTCTACGACGTGGGGGAGGTCCCCGACGGGGTCGAGGGGCTCCCTGCGGGGGCTCCGTGGGTGGCGCTGGAGCTGGCGACGCACGGGGCGCTGTCGAGCAAGCCTCCCCGTCGCTACCTCACGCTGCAGCACACGCTGCTGCAGGTGCTGGCGGCCCTCGCCCATGCCCATGCGAGGGGGGTGGTCCACCGAGATCTGAAGCCAGCGAACGTGCTCAGAACGAAGCGCACGCTGAAGGTCGCAGACTTCGGGCTCGCGTGGGCGATGGCCGCTCCCGACGAGCAAGGGCCTCGCGTCGCGGGCACCCCCGAGTACATGGCCCCCGAGCAGGTGCGGGGAGAGCTGCACCGGATCGGGCCATGGACCGACCTGTACGCCCTGGGGTGCATGGCTTGGGAGCTGGCCACGGGGCGGCCGCCGTTCGCCGACCTCCCGGTGCTCGACCTGCTGCAGCGCCAGGTATCGGCAGAACCCGGCATGTTCCTGCCGGTGTTCGACGTGCCCATGGGCTTCGAGGCATGGGTGCGCGGGCTGATGAGCAAGGATCGCTCGGCCCGTGGCGACTCGGCGGCACTAGCGGCCGCCGAGCTGGCGGCGCTGGGCCACGAGGTGGTCGATGGCCTGGCGGTGCCGCTGACGACCGACGAGGTGGATGCACGCACGTGGTCTGCCTCCTTGACCGACTGGGAGGGGCCGACCTTGCCGGCGGTGGATGTGGCCGACGGGGGCGACCTGCGGCCCTGGCTGCCGCCTCGGGAGCGGTGGCAGGAGGGGCAGCCTCCCCGGCGGCCGCTGTGGCTGCTGGGAGCTGGGCTTGGGCTGTACACCCTGCGCTCCGTGCCCCTCGTCGGCCGCTTCGAGGAGCGCGACGAGCTGTGGAGTGTCGTGCGCCGGGTGATCGCCCGTGGGCTGCCCGAGGTCGCGCGCCTGGTGGCGGCGCCGGGCATGGGCTCCACCGCGCTGGGGGACTGGCTGGCTCGCGAGATCGTGGAGGGCGGCTACGGCGAGGTCCTCCGCGCCCCAGACCTCGAGCTGTCTGCGGGGATGGAGGCGGCGTGGGATGCCACCGTGCGCCGCACGGGGCGGGGCTTCGTGCTCGTGTGGCTCGACGAGCCCGACGAGGCAGCGAGGGCCTTCGCCGACCATGTCGTGGGTATGGGGGCGACCACCCGCGCGCCGATGCTGGTGTTGTGCGGGCGCGGGCCAGCGGTCGTGGGTGCGACCGATCTACCGATCGGGCCCCTGCCCGACGCCGTGATGCAGGCGCTGCTCAGGAATGCCGCGGGCCTGGCGCCGGGCCTAGAACGAGCCCTCGCCCGAAGAGTGGGTGGGACTCCAGGGGACGCCCTGCGGTTGCTGGGTGAGCTCGCACGCCGCGGCGAGCTGGTGCGAGGGCCCGATGGCTTCGAGGCGCCAGGGGGCCTGGAGCACCTCCCCGCCACCCAGGCCGACCTCGCCTCGTCGGCGCTACGGGAGGCGTTGCCCGACGATCCCGAGGCGTGGCGCCCGGTGCAGGTCGCTGCGATGCTCGGGTCGGGGGCCCCGCACTCGGTGTGGATCGAGGCCTGCGAGCGGATGGGCTGGGAGGCCGATCCAGCGGCCTTCGAGGCGCTGCTCGAGCGTGAGCTGGTTCGGTGGGATGGAGGCTGGGTCTTCGACGCGGGCATGATCAACGACGCCCTGTTGGCGCCCCTGCCCCCCGACACGCGGCGGGCCCTCGCGGTGGCAGCCGCGGATGCGCTGGCGGCGCGGCCTCGGCTGGTCACCCTGCTGCCCCGGCGCGCAGAGCTGGAGCTGGAGGCAGGGCGACCCCGTCGGGCGCTGGAGCTCGCGGAGCGCGACATCTGGAGTGACCACGGGCGCCGCGCGAGCTCAGTAGCGGTGATGCGTGCCGCGGTGCAGGCCCTCGACCTCCCCCCCGGCGCACCCGACCGCGTGTTGGTGGAGATGCTGGCCCTGCGCCTCCGGGTGGGCATCGACGGGCGCCGCGTGCTCGAGCGGTCGCTCCGGTGGCTCGACGAGCTCGTGCCCTCCACCCGCGCCCGGGTGGTGCACGCGGTGGCGACCATCGCCACCGACCTCGGCGCTATCGACACCGCGGTCGGCCTGTGGCGGGAGGCTCAAGTCGCCCATCCAGGCCCCCGGTCGAAGCGGATGCTCGGCTTGGTGCTGTGGCATGCCGGCGAGGCGGAAGAGTCCGAGCGACTGTGCATGGAGGCCCTCGCTCTGGCGCGCGCAGAGGGGGAGGTCATCGAGGAGGTGCGGGGGCTCAACGATGCGGCCGACTGGCATCGGGTGCATGGGCGCCTCGACGAGGCCGAGGCGGGCTTCCGTGAGGCCATTCGCATGTCCCAGGAGCTGGGGCTGTCCCTCGATCTGGTTCCCCGGATCAACCTCGTCGACGTGTTGCGGCGCCGGGGCCAGCCGGAGGCAGCCCTCGCCGAGGCGCGGGCCTTCCTGCGCCGGATCGATCGGAAGCCAGGCACCCGGATGGGCGGTAGTGCGGCCGTGTTCCTCGCGGCCTGTGCCGCCGACCTGGGCCGCAGCGCGCTGCTGGAGCAGGCCCTGGCGAGGTTGGAGGCGCTGCCGTTGGTCGAGGTGGGGCTGGGCGGCGCCGAAGCGTCGGGCTTCCTGTTGCTCGCGGCCGAGCGAAGTCCACCGAGGCATGCGGAGCGCCTGCGGGCCGTGGTGTCTCGGCTGGAGCCGGTGCTCCGAGAGAGGGGGGCGTCGCTGCTACCCGAGCTGCGGGCCGCGGTCCCGCTGCCTGCGCGGCCCTCGGTCGGGTAGTCTGGCGGCCCACCGCGGAGGTCTCGTGCACGTCGACGAACTGCTCTACGCCATGCGCTCTGGCACGCCGCAGCGCCCCGAGTACATCGAGGCCTTTGTGCGCGGCGTCGTCGATGGCTCGGTGTCGCGCCCCCAGGCCGCGGCGTGGCTGGCTTGGGCCTTCACCCGGGGCCTCGACGACAGCGAGACCGTGGCGCTGACCCGCGCGATGACCGACACCGGGCATGTGATGCGCTGGCCCGAGGGGCCCGAGCTGGTCGACAAGCACTCCACGGGGGGGGTGGGCGACAAGGTGAGCCTGGTGCTGGCGCCACTGTGGGCGGAGCTGGGGCTGCGGGTGCCGATGATCAGCGGCCGCGGCCTGGGTCACACCGGCGGCACCCTCGACAAGCTGGAGGCGATTCCGGGCTTCCGCACCGACCTCGACGATGCGGAGCTCGGCGTGGTGCTCGCCGAGGTGGGCTGCTTCATCAGCGGCCAGACCGCCTCGGTGGCGCCTGCCGACAAGGTGCTGTACGCGCTGCGCAACGAGACCTGCACGGTGGAGTCGATCCCGCTGATCGTGGGGTCCATCCTCTCCAAGAAGCTGGCGGAGGGCGTGCAGCGCCTGGTCCTCGACGTGAAGACCGGCTCGGGGGCCTTCATGAAGTCCCTCGACGACAGCCGGGCCCTGGCCGAGGCGCTGGTGCGGGTGGCCAGGGGGGCGGGCGTCGACTGCACGGCGCACATCACCGCGATGGACCGGCCCCTGGGGCGTGCCGTGGGCAACGCGCTGGAGGTCGAGGAGAGCATGGCCTGCCTGAAGGGGGAGGGGCCCGCCGACCTGCACCAGCTGGTCGTGGCCCTGGCCGGGCATCCCCGGGCCGACGAGGTGCTGCGCAGTGGCGCGGCCTGGCCCCGCTTCGAGGCGATGGTGGCGGCGCAGGGGGGCGACCGGCGCACGCTGCACGGGCGGCTTCGTGATCAGGCGGGGGTGCGTGAACACGTCCTGTGCGCCGCCGAGGCGGGCATCGTGCAGGCGGTGGATGCGGGGGGCATCGGTCGGGCCGCGTTCGTGCTGGGCGCGGGCCGTCGTCGGGCTGAGGATCCGGTAGACTTCGGGGTGGGCTGCGTCCTGCACGTGGTGCCAGGCGACCGAGTGGGTGCCGGCCAGCCCCTGGTCACCCTGCACGTGCGCGACCAGGGGGTCGACGAGGCGACGCGGCTGGCCCGTGAGGCCCTGCCCATCGGTGACGCGGCCCCCGAGGTCCCGCCGCTGATCGCCGCCACCGTGGGGATCTAGAGCGAGGGGATGTGCTCGACTACCAGACGGGCTTGCCGTCGTTGTGGTCTTCGATCATCCGCGGGATGAAGATCAGGTCGACGAACTGGCCGATCCCGCACAGCCCGCCGGTCGCCAGCCACACCAGACCGCTCACCCAGCGCCCCGCGTAGAAGCGGTGCAGGCCGCAGATGCCGAACAGCATCGGCAACCACAACAGGTAGGCCATGCCGACGTTCCGCTCGTCGCGCTTCTGTAGCTCGTAGGACATGCCGCCTCCGGGGACTCGTGCGTACGCTCCCTGCTCCGAAGGTATTGCGGGCGCGCCCCGGATGCCGACGGTTACCTGGCTTGGTCGGAGGGACGATGCTTCAGGCGGTGGGCACGCTGCGACCGACGCTCGCAGAAGGCGCCTGGGTGCACGAAGGCGCCTGGGTGATGGGCGATGTGCGCTTGGGCCGCAACGCCAGCGTGTGGCCTACGGCCGTGCTCCGCGGCGACATGGGGCCCATCCTGATCGGCGACGACAGCAACGTGCAGGATGGCTCGGTGCTGCACGACACCACCGACGTGTCGGTCACGCGGGTGGGCGACCGGGTGACCATCGGGCACAAGGTCATCCTCCACGGCTGCCAGGTCGAAGACGACTGCCTCATCGGCATGGGCGCGATCGTGATGGACAACGCGCGCATCGGGAAGGGGAGCTTGGTGGCGGCGGGCTCGCTGGTGCCACCCAACAAGGTCATTCCGCCGGGGTCGCTGGTGATGGGGTCGCCGGGCCGCGTGGTTCGTCCTGTCGGCCCGAAGGAAGTCGAGATGATCGCGTTCGCGTGGCGCTCCTACCGCGACAAGCTCTCGCTGTGGCGGGCGGCGACGTGACGCTCGCCGGCCGAAGGGGCTGAGCGGTGCGTATCCGCCGCCTGGAGCTGTACGGCTTCAAGTCGTTCTGCGACCGCACGGCGTTCACGTTCGGGGAAGGGATCAGCTGCGTCGTGGGCCCGAACGGGTCCGGCAAGTCGAACGTGGTCGACGCGCTCAAGTGGGTGATTGGCGAGCAGTCGGCCCGCTCGCTGCGCGGTGCCGACATGCAAGACGTGATCTTCGCGGGCTCCATGGATCGCAAGCCGGTGGGCTTCGCCGAGGTGCAGCTGACGCTGTGCGTCGACGAGGGTGAGCCGTTCCCGGGTGAGTACGCCGCCCTGCGCGAGGTGCAGGTAGGGCGACGGCTTCATCGCTCGGGCGCCAGCGAATACTTGATCAACCAGGTGAAGTGTCGCCGCCGCGACGTGGTCGACCTGTTCCTCGACACCGGCATCGGCACCAACCTGTACTCGTTCATCGAGCAGGGGCGCGTCGACAAGGTGGTGAGCGCCACCCCGCCGGAGCGTCGCGAGCTCATCGACGAGGCGGCGGGCATCTCTCGCTACAAGCAGCGTCGCGCAGAGGCCAGGTCACGCCTCGAGGCCACCGTGCAGCAGCTCGACCGCGCTGCCGACGTGGCCGACGAGATGGCCCGCCGCCTCGCCGTGCTCGAAAAACAGGTGGTGAAGGCCGCCCGCTTCCGTCGGCTGCGTGCCCGGGTGCGCCAGCGGGAGACCTTCCTGTCGTTGGTGAAGTACCGCGGCCTGGCTGCTGACCGGCGCGCCCTGCAGGCTGCGCTCCGAGAAGGGAGGGCCGAGGAAGCCGCCGCTCGACGCGGGCTGATGCGCCGCGAGGAAGATCTCCGCTCCCGCCGGGAAGAGGTCGCCAGCGTCGACGAGGCGGCCGGTGTCTGGCGCGACGAGCTCGCCGAGCACGACGGCCGGCTGCGGGAGCTCGCCAGCCAGCAGGTGCTGCAGGAGCAGCGCGGCAAGGAGCTGGTCGAGCAGGCCTCGGCGGCGGAGCAGGAGGCGGAGCGCGCGCGCGTCGAGGCCGAGGGCCTGGCAGAGCAGCTCGCCCACCTGAGAGCCGAGCACCAATCCACCCTGGCAGCGTTGGCTGCGCGGGAGGGCAGTGACGGCGACCGACGACGTGCGGTGGAGGTCTTGGAGGCCGACGCGCAAGCGGCGAGGCGGCGCCGTGACGACGTCCGCACCGTCGCCGAGGGCCATCGGGAGGCCCTGGCAGGGGCGACCGCTCGACGGGCCGGCTTGGAGGAGCGGCTGGCCGAGGTGCCGGAGCTGCGGCAGGCCAGCACGGCGCGATTGGCGGAGCTGGAGGCCGAGCTGGCCGAGGTAGAGCACGCCCGCGACGAGGCCATGGCGGCCGAGAGCCTGGCGGCGACGGCGGTGGAGGTCGCGCGAGCCCACGAGGTCGACACGGCGGCCGCTCTCGAAGAGGTCGAGGCGCGCTCGCAGGCCGTGCGGGCTGCCCACGAGGCTCGGGTGGCCGACGCGATGCGGGCGGTGGCTGCGGCCCGCGAGCGCCTGCAAGCCCTGGAGGTCGATCAGGCAGCGGCGCGGCGTGCCCGCGACCGCGCCCATGAAGTGGCGCTGCGGCAGCGGCGTCAGGGGCGTGACACCGCGGTCCGGGAGCAGCAGCAGCGCGGTCGCGCGTGGGTCGACGCGGTGCAGCGTGGGTGGGCGCGGCGCCTCGATCAGGCCCAGGCAGAAGGGGAGGGGCGGCTCGAGGCCCTGGATGCGTCGCTGCGGGAGATCGAGGCCGATGCCCGGCGTGCGGGGGAGGAGGCGGTGGCTCTTGCGGTGGCCCAGGGCGAGCAGCAGATCCAGGGCGTCCTGGGCCCTCTCAAGGCCGCCGCGCGTGGGGCCCGTCGGCGCCGCGACGAGCTGCGCGACGATCGGGCCGAGGGTCAGGTGCGGCAGGCCACCGTGGAGGCGCGGGTCGCGTCGCTGCAGGCCCGCCTCGCCGAAGGGGCGGCCTCCGACAAGCTGGCTCCGCCCCTGGTGGATGCCTTGTCGCCCGAAGCGGCGGAGGCCGCCCTGCACGCCTTGGGGCGTCGTGCCTCGCTCCCCGCGTTTCGCGATGTGGAAGGCATCGTGGCTGCCCAGGCCCGCCTCGACGAAGGAGCGTCAGTGGAGGTGTTCTGGGACCGTGCCTCCGAGCCTCGCGTCGCGGCTCGCGAGGTCCCCACGCTGATCGAGGCGCTCACGCACTTCGACGCGACGGGGGAAGCGGCGCGGGTGGCGGGGAGCTCCGAGCGGGTGGACGCCGACGGCACCGTCACCCTGGCCAGCGGGCAGGTGGCGTCTCCGGCGGCTCGGCGCCTCGCCTGGCGCCGAGAGCTCGATGAGGCCGAGGAGGCTCTGGCCACGCTCACGGAGGCCCAGGCCACGCTGCATCGCGAGCTCGAGGCGGCGGAGGAGGCGCTGGTGGTGGCCGACGATGCGCTGGCCGACGCCGAGCGGGAGGCCGAGCGGGCCCGCCGGCAGGTCCGCAGGGAGGCGGAGGAGCGGGCCAGCGAGCAAGTGCGGGCGGCGGTGGAGGGAGCCGTCGAGGCTCGGGAGGAGGCGTCGGCGTCCTATCGAGCGCAGATCGACGCGATGCGGGCGCAGCAAGCCGTCGAGGTGGCGGAGGCTCGGGCCTCTCGGGAGCAGGTGGAGGCGGCGCTGCGACGGGTAGCCGACGAGACTCTGTCGGTGTGGGAGCGGGAGGCACAGGCGACCCGAGAGGCCGCGGAGGTGGCTGCGGAAGTGGCCCACCACGAAGCCGCCCAGGCGGTGTCGGCGGCTCTGGCTGCCGCTGAGGGCGTGCGGGGGGCGCCCCTCGATCTGCCGGATGCGTCGGGCCCCCGAGCCCGACGGGAGGCGGCCCGGGAGGCGACCGCGGAGGCGACGGCGAGGGCGTCGGATGCTCGACAGGGCGTTGCACTGGCGCGCTCGAGGGCCGAGGCGCTGGCTGCCGAGAACGAGCGTGTCGCCCAGGAGATCGCGCGGCTCGACGCCAGGGAGGCATCGCTGCAGGCCGAGCTGGAGGCCCTGGATGGTCGCCTGCTCGCGCTGCGGGCCGAGGCCGAGCAGCATCAGCTCGCGGTGGCCGAGGCGGAGTCCCACTACGACGCGTCGGCACGGGTGGCCCAAGACGCTGCCAGGGATCTCGCATCGACGCTGGCTGAGGGCTCAGCCCTGATCGAGCGAAGCGCCGGGCAAGAGGCTCGGCTCGAGGAGCTGGGGGCCCGGGTCGACACCGTCACGCGCCAGGTCGACGAGGCGCGGGCGCGACGGGACCAGGCCGCAGCTCGTGGTGGCGAGGCGCAGCAGGCGGCGGAACAGGCAGAGGCGCTGCGGGCCGAGGTGCAGGTGCAGCGCGACGCTTCCTTCGACCGGCTGGAGCGAGAGCGAGAGCGGAGCGCGGAGCTCAAGCGGGGGATGGCCGAGGCCGAGGCCGACCTGGTGCAGCTGCAGGAGCGGCTGCGGAAGGCGACAGCCGCTGTGGCGCAGCGGGTGGAACAGTCCACCACGGTGCGGGCCGAGATCGACGCGCTGCGGCAGCGCCTCGATGATCGCTATCAGGTGTCTCTGCCTGGGCTCCTCGACCGTCTCGATCGTTCGGGTCGGCTGTCGCTGGAGGTCGACGAGGCGGTAGCGAGGGGCCTGACGGTGGGCAGTCGCGAGGTCGAGGGGGTGGAGGTGCTCGTGGTGCGCCCCGCGATGCTCGATGACGAGGGCGCCGTGCGCGAGGCCCTCGCCGAGCTGGAGGCCGACCGTGGGCTGCTGCAGCGCATGGGCGAGGTCCACCTGGGTGCCATGGAGGAATACGAAGAGCTCGCCACCCGCCACACCGAGCTGGCCACCCAGCGCGAAGACCTGGAGGGGTCGGTGCAGCGGCTACGCGCCGCCATCGCCAAGATGAACCGCACGTGCCGCGAGCGCTTCCGCGATGCGTTCGACCGCGTCAACGAGCACTTCCAGGAGTCGTACCCGCAGCTGTTGGGAGGCGGCGCGGCGCGGCTGGCCCTCACCGACGACGAAGACCTCCTAGAGACGGGCGTCGAGATCTACGTGCAGCCTCCGGGCAAGCGGCTGCAGAGCCTCAGCCTGCTGTCGGGTGGTGAGAAGGCGATGACCGCGATCGCACTGCTCATCGCCCTGTTCCGGGTGCGGCCGTCGCCGTTCTGCGTCCTCGATGAGGTCGACGCGCCCCTCGACGAGCGCAACGGGGGGAGATTCAACGGGATGCTCCGCGATCTGGCCCAGGCCTCGCAGTTCGTGGTCATCACCCACAACCGCAAGACGATGGAGTGCGCTGACACCCTGTACGGCGTGTCCATGACGACGCCGGGGGTGTCGTCGCTGGTGTCCGTGGCTCTCTGATTGGGCCGCGTCGCGGGGCCCCGAGGGGCGTGCTACCCAGGTTGTCCGGAGGGTGGATGGTCGACGCGTGGGTGGCGGGAGTCGTGGTTCCGTGGGCTACCGGGGTGGCCTGGTCGACCTTGGGCATGGAGGTCGCGGGGGCGCTGGTCGTCGGCCTGCTCTTGGTGGCCTACCTGTCGGCCCGAGCGCCTGCTCTTCCGTCGCCTCGGCGGCCGCCCGTGCCCGTCGACGCGCCGCCAGCTCCTCCGCCTCCTGCGCCCGCGCCTGCGCCGTCTCCCGCCGCCGACGACGAAGAAGACGAGCTCGCACGCACGGTCCCCGGCGCGTCGATCCGTCGTGAGACGCCTCCCACAGCACCTCCCGCCCCCGCGGAGCCCACCGGGCTGGTCGCTCGCCTGAAGGGAGCGCTCACCCGGTCTCGGGCGGCCCTGCAGGGGCGCTTCGATGAGCTGTTCGCCAGCCCCATCGACGAGGAGGCCCTCGACGATCTGCAAGACACCTTGCTGCTGGCCGACGTGGGGGTCACCACCGCCGAGAAGCTGGTGGAGAGCCTGCGCGTCTCAGCGAAGGCCGGGGCGGAGAGCGGGGTCCTCCGAGAGGAGCTGCGCGCTGGGATGCGTGAGATCCTGCAGCGGGTGCACGAGCCCCTCCAAGAGCGCGAGGGCTTGTGGGTGGTGCTGGTGGTGGGCGTCAACGGGTCAGGCAAGACGACCACGATCGGCAAGCTGGCGACGCGGCTCGTGAAGAAGGGCCAGAAGGTGCTGCTGGCCGCGGGCGACACCTACCGAGCGGCGGCAGCCGACCAGCTGCAGGCCTGGGCGGAGCGCTCCGGGGCCGACCTGATTCGCAAAGACGAAGGGGCCGACCCGGGGGCGGTGGTCTACGAGGCCATGGATCGAGCGGTCGCTCAGGGCTACGACGCGCTGATCATCGACACCGCGGGGCGCTTGCAGACGACCAAGCCGCTGATGGCGGAGCTGGAGAAGCTCCACCGCGTCATCCACAAGCACCGAGAGGATGCGCCCCACGAGACGCTGCTGGTCCTCGACGGCACGATGGGCCAGAACGGGCTGTCGCAGGCGCGGTTGTTCCACGAGGCCACCCCCCTCACCGGGGTGGCCATCACCAAGCTCGACGGCACCGCGAAGGGGGGCATGGTGCTCACGATCGCTGATGAGCTGGGTGTGCCGGTCAAGCTCATTGGCATCGGGGAAGGAACCGACGACCTGCGCGACTTCGAGCCGGCAGCCTTCGTCGAGGCCCTTGGATAGTGGGTGAGGGGAGCCGCGCTGTGGCCATGGCGACCTTGCTCTGCTACAAACGCCAAGAGGAGGGTCGTTGAAGGTCACGATCACGATTCGCGGGCGGCAATACACGCTCCGCAGCGATGAAGACGAAGACCTTCCGGCGATCGCCGCCTACGTCGACCGGAAGATGTCGGAGATCGCCGCACGCTCATCGCGCGTCGACGACTACACGGTGGCCATGCTCGCTGCGCTAAACATCGCGAGTGAGTTCGAGCAGTTCCGTCGCCAGGTCCACGACGACCTCGACGACATCGACCGCGACCTCGCCTCTACGGCGGTGTTGCTGGAAGCGGCCTTGCCGGAGTCGCCCGCGTGAGCGCGGTCGACGCCCTCGCCGACCAGGTGGAAGCGCTGCTGCGCCGTCCTCTGGTCGCGCGGGCGTCGTCGACCTTCCTGGCCGCTGGCACCGGCGGCGTGATCGCTACTGCGGCGTGGCTGCAGCCTGCCTCCGAGGGGCACGGCACCCACCTGCAGCTGGGTCTGGGCACCTGCAGCTTTCTGCAGCTCACCGGTCAGCCCTGCCCGATGTGCGGCGCCACCACGACCTTCACGCTCATGGCGCATCTTCGTCCGCTGGAGGCGCTGGTCAACCAGCCCTTCGCGGCGTCGCTGTTCCTCCTCACGGTGGGGGTGTTCGCCGTGTCGTTGTCCGAAGCCATCGACCCGCGGGGGCGGTGGGGGCGGATCGTGGCGTGGCTCGAGCCCCGCGAGGGGCTGCTGGCGACGCTTTTCCTGGCCGCGATGATCGGTGGCTGGGCCTACAAGGCGTGGCTCATGGCGGGGTGATCGCCTCGGGATCTCACGGCATTGGCGAGGTTGTAGCGGCACCGCCAGCGCATCGAGATCGCGTTGTTGATCGTTTTGTTGCCCACTTCGAAGTCGCTGTTAAATTCGGTGGGCCTCGGGGGGGAGCAACAAAGTTGCCCCGCGGGGCTTGACGGCTCCGAGCCGCATGTTACATGCGCCGGGCTGTTGGAGCGCTGGTAAAACAGCGCCCCGCACACGAGCCCACTCGCAAGAGTGGGGTTCGGTCTTTGAAATTCAGGTAGAAGATATGGTGACCATCGAGGTCTCTCTCACAGGAGGCCTCGAGTCAATGTCGTCGATTCCGTGCCCATCCTTAGGGATGAAGGCACAAACGGC
>CBDUIC010000074.1:0-39696 GCA_965367245.1 uncultured bacterium
CCCATCGCCTAGAACTGGAAGTACACGAAGTCCTGCGCCGTCACCCGGTAGAACAAGAACATCGCCACCCCCATCGCCGCCCAGCCCGTGGTCTGCAGCGGCCACTCCCACGGCGTGCCGTCGACCCGCTCCTTCACGGTCTGGTCGTAGATCCACCCCAGCAGCAGCGGCACACACCCGGCGACCACCACGCTCATCAGCACGGTCGCCGCGACCCACTCCTCCCGCGTCGCGTCGAAGGGGCTCCGCTGCAGGTAGCCGACGATGCGGCCGAGGTGCTGCTCCCGGAAGAACATGCTGCTCACCAGGCTCACGGCGATGAGGTGGAAGCCGATGGCCAGCCACTCGGCCCCGGGAAGCTTGGCGAGCCACTCGGGCACGCGGCGGCTGGCGAAGCCGTAGAACACGACCCACAGCCCGTTGTACAGCCCGAACAGCACGAAGTTCCAGCTCGCCCCGTGCCAGAAGCCGATGAGCACGAAGGTGGTCACCGTGGCCCAGATGAACCGCACCCGGCTGGTGGACTCCCCGATGAGCGGGCCGAGCACGTAGTCCCTCAACCAGAACGACAGGCTCATGTGCCAGCGCTGCCAGAACTCGACGGTGGTGCGCGCCAGGAAGGGGGCGTGGAAGTTGCGCTGCAGGTCGAAGCCCAGCAGCCGCGCACTGCCTCGGGCCAGGTCGGTGTAGCCGGAAAAGTCGGTGTAGATCTGGATCATGAACCCGAAGGTGGCCGCCCAGATCAGCGGCCCGGCAGGGTCGTCGAGGATGTAGACCTTGTCGACATAGGGCGCGATGGAGTCGGCGATGACCAGCTTCTTGAAGCCGCCCCAGAACAGCAAGGCCAGCCCACTCTGCACTTGCTTCAGCGAGAAGATGCGGGGGGACTCGATCTGCGGCAGCAGCCGGCCTGCACGCTCGATGGGCCCGGCCACCAGCTGGGCGAAGAAGCTGACGTAGAGCACGTAGTCGACGAAGTTGGTGCGGGCCTTGAGCTCGCCCCGCGACACGTCGATGGTGTAGCCCATCGTCTGGAAGGTGTAGAAGCTGATGCCGACGGGCAGCAGGATGCCCAGGGTGGTGAAGTCGCCGGGTAGGCCGGCGGCGGTGAGGGCGGCGACGACGTTCTCGACGAAGAAGTCGGCGTACTTGAAGTAGGCGAGCAGCGACAGGTTGGCGGTGACCGACAGGGCGACGAACAGCCGCTTGCTGCGCGGGTAGCGCTCGATGGCCTGGGCCAGGCTGAAGTCGATGATGGCCGAGCCATACATCAGCAGCAGGAACCAGGGATGGACCCAGCCGTAGAACACCGCGCTGGCGCCTACGAGCAGCACGTTCTGCAGCCGGCGGTCGCGCAGCAGCCAGTAGGCCGCGAACACCGCGAGCAAGAAGTAGCCGTACTCGATCTGGACGAAGTTCACGGCGGCCCGCTATCCGGTTTGGCGGCGTGGGGTCAGGGCGCGACGGCCTGCATCACCGCAGGGCGCGCGTCGGCGGCGGCTGCCTCGCGAGCCACCTCGGCCAGCTCCCCACTGGATGCGTGGCTCACGACCTCGGCCGCGAGGGGCTCGGGGAGGTCGGCGAGGCGCTGCAGCAGCAGACGACCGAGGCCCTGCTTGGCCGGGTCGTCGACCCAGGTGAGCAGGTCGTCGCGCACCGCATCGCCATGGGCGACCAGGCACCCGGCCGCTCGCATGGGCGCCTGGGGCGGCATGGACACGTGGCTCACCACGTAGGACAGGGCCTCCACGGGCGTGGGGCTCATGGCCTCGACCTCGGCGCAGACGGGCTCGGGGTCGCGCACCGACAGCGCCCGGATCATCCCAGGGGCCCCCTCGGGCGCAGCGACCGGGGCCGGCGCGGGCGGGGGAGGCGGGGCCGGGGGCGCGGGCACCACGGGCACGGGAGGAACGGGGGCCGGCGGGGCCTCCGCGGGGGACTTCTTGCAGGCCGTCAGCAACGACAAACAGACGAGAAAGCGCAGCATGCTCACATCACTCCGAAGGCGACCATGGCGTCGGCGACCTTGCAGAAGCCCGCCACGTTGGCCCCCCGCACATAGTCGACCGACGGCCCGTCGCCACCGTGCTCGACGCACCGCTCGTGCACGCCGGCCATGATGCGCTGCAGGCGCTGGTCGACCTCGTCGCGCGTCCACAACAGGCGCTGGCTGTTCTGGGCCATCTCGAGCCCGCTCACGCCCACCCCGCCGGCGTTGGCGGCCTTGGCGGGGGCGAACATCACCCCCTTGTCCTGGAAGTGGTGGATGGCGTCGAGGGTGCTCGGCATGTTGGCCCCCTCCGACACCCCGACGACGCCATTGGCCACCAGGGTCTCGGCGTCGGCGGAGTGCAGCTCGTTCTGCGTGGCGCAGGGGAAGGCCCAGTCGCAGGGCACCCCCCAGGGGCGCTTGCCTTCGTGGAAGGTCGCCCGTGGGTAGTGCTCGACGTATTCGTGCAGCCGCCCGCGCCGGCGGTTCTTCAGGCGCATCACCCAGTGCAGCTTGGCCTCGTCGATGCCGTCGGGGTCGTGCACAAAGCCGCCGGAGTCAGACATCGTGACCACCTTGGCGCCCAGCGACAGGAGCTTCTCGACGGTGTACTGCGCCACGTTGCCGGAGCCCGACACGGTGCAGACCAAGCCCTCGAGGCTGCGCCCGGCCCGCTGCAGCATCTGCTGGGTGAAGTAGACGACGCCGTAGCCGGTGGCCTCGGGGCGGATGCGGGAGCCGCCGTAGGACAGCCCCTTGCCGGTGAGGGTGCCCGTCCACTCGTTCTTGATGCGCCGGTATTGCCCAAACAGGTAGCCGATCTCCCGCGCGCCCACGCCGATGTCGCCGGCGGGCACGTCGGTGTTGGGGCCGATGTGCCGGTGCAGCTCCGTCATGAACGACTGGCAGAAGCGCATCACCTCGCGGTCGCTCTTCCCCTTGGGGTCGAAGTTGGACCCCCCCTTGCCGCCGCCCATCGGCAGGCCGGTGAGGGCATTCTTGAAGATCTGCTCGAAGCCGAGGAACTTCAGCACGCCGAGGTTGACCGTGGGATGGAAGCGCAGGCCGCCCTTGTAGGGCCCGATGGCCGAGTTGAACTGCACTCGGTAGCCCTTGTTGACGTGGACCTCGCCCTGGTCGTCTTCCCACGCGACGCGGAACAGCACGGCGCGGTCGGGCTCCACCATCCGCTCGAGCACCTTGGCGTCACGGTAGTCGGGCTGGCTGTGCGCGAGCTCCCACACGCTCTCGACGAACTCCTGCGTGGCCTGGTGGAACTCGGGCTGGCCGGGGTTGTGCTCGATCAGGCGCTGCATGAAGGCGCTGACCTCGGGCTTCGACATGGGGACCTCCTGGGTGGCGACCCAGGGGCCGGCACGCCACGATCGCACGACAAGCACGCCGGGAGCCAGGGTTTCGTTGATTACTCTATCGCGACAAAAAGACCGCATCTGATCGGGTCCGCCGCACGACATGCAAAGGGAATGTCAATGGGCCTGGACAAGGTTGTAAGCGGACAATGGTCAACGCCTGACGGGTTGTTTCCACATGTTACGAGCTTGTTTGCTCGTACTATCGAGGAAGGAGGCGGTGTATCGGCCGTCTAGGGAAGGTGGGGCGCGGGTGCCCCACATGGCGGGTCAGCGGAGTCCCACGCTACCCCTGGAGCGCCGAATGGCTTCCCCCTCGCATTTCGAGGGTCGCTCTCGGCTCTTTGCGCATGTCCGGCTTTTTTTCCCGCCGGATGTCTCCGGCGGATCCCGCGTCTACACGTGGTGTCCGCCTTCCACCGCCGCTCCCCGCGGCACGGAGGCTTCATGCGCTCGTGGTTCGCCCTCGCTTCGATGATGATGATCGGTTGCAGCTCGCTGGCTCCCGGTTCCCACCTCGACGAATCGCTGCGTGGCGACCCCCGCATCGTCGGCGGCCAGAATGCGCCGGCCGACACCTTCACCTACCAGGTGTCCATCCAGACCACCTGGGGCTTCCACTTCTGTGGCGGCTCGGTCATCGACGACAACTGGATCCTCACCGCCGCTCACTGCGTCGACGGCGAGTCCGCCAACTCCCTGCGGGTCGAGTCGGGCATCCTGAACCTCAGCGACAACGGCGAGACCGACACGGTCGCCGAGATCATCGTGCACCCCGGCTACGACAGCCGCACGAACGCCAACGACATTGCGCTGCTGCGCCTCAACGGCACCACGAGCGCCCCGCCGGTGGCGCTGGTCGACTTCGCCTCCGAGAGCTCCGTGTCGGCTGCCGGCACCATGGCGGCGGTCTCCGGGTGGGGCACGCTGTCGTCGGGCGGCTCGTCGCCTGACCGGCTGCAGTACGTCGAGGTGCCCATCGTCACCAACGCCGAGTGCCAAGACGCCTACCGCAGCGAGAACATCACCGACGGCATGCTGTGCGCTGGCTACATCGGCCAGGGCGGGGCCGACTCCTGCCAGGGTGACTCCGGCGGCCCGCTGGTCGTGGCTGACGGCAACGACCTGGTGCTCACCGGCGTCGTGAGCTGGGGCTACAGCTGCGCCAGCCCCGACTACCCCGGGGTCTACGCACGGGTCAGCGAGTACGTCGACTGGATTCAGGGCTATGCCCCGGGCGTCACCCTGGTGTCCGACGGCGTCAACAACAACCCGACCGAGCCCACGCAGCCGACGGAGCCCACGCAGCCCACCGAGCCGCCCCCCTCGGGTGACGACCACGGCGACACGCCTGCTTCCGCCACGGTGGTGTCGGTCGACGGCGTGACGACGGTGTCGGCCTTCCTCGATGCCGGCGACGAAGACGTGTTCCGCCTCGAGCTCGCCGGCGACGGCCCGGTCACCGCCTTCACCACCGGCGGCACCGACACCTTCGGCACCCTGCTGTCCAGCAGCGAGGCGGTGCTCGCCACCAACGACGATGGCGGCGAGGGCTACAACTTCACCCTCACCCGCGATGCGGTCGACGGCGATGTCTACTACCTGGCCATCCGCGGCTACAGCGGCAGCACCTCCGGCGCCTACACGCTGACCATCGACGGCCCCACGGCCGGCAGCGGCGGCACCGAGCCCACCCCCGAGCCCGACCCCGAGCCCACCCCCGACCCGACGGGCGATGTCGACGTGACCGTCGACGTGACCAACAGCAACAACGTCACCGAGACCATCGACGGCTTCATCGATGCCGGCGGCGAGGTCGACTCCTACATCATCGAGCTGCGCGACGACCTCGCGAGCAACGTGGTCCTCGAGCTGAAGAGCACGGGCGGCACCGACACCTACGGCTCGCTGTACGACGCCGACGGCAACCTGCTCGCCACCGACGACGACAGCGGCCCGAGCCTGAACTTCAAGATTGCGGGCTCCATCCCGACCGGGCTCTACCTCGTCGAGGTCCGTGGCTACGACGCCAACACCTCGGGCGACTACACCCTGTCGGTCAAGGCCAGCTGGCAGTAGTCGGCAGCCTGCGAGTGCCCGAGGCTCTCTCTTCGGAGGGGGCCTCGTGTCGTTGGGGGCGTTGCCCGCGGGTCGGCCGCCCCTTAGAGCAGCGTCTTGGAGGGGCCATGTGGATGCTCGCCCTGCTCGTCGCTTGTCAGCCAGGTCAGGGGGTGCTCAGCGGCACCCTGTCGCAGGATAGCGGCACCCGGCCCCTCGATACGGCGGCCGACACCGACACCGACACCGACACCGACTCGGATGTCGACACCGACACCGACACCGACACCGATGTCGACTCGACCGCCACGGCCGACACCGCCACGGTGCCCACCGGGCCAGCGCCGCCCTGCGGGGATGGGCAGTGCACGTGGGCGCTGGTGCTCGAGGAGTCCCTTCCCCAGGGGCGGCCCCGGGGCGCCATCGGGGCGGCGGTCGACGCCGGCGGCGTGGTGCACGTCGTGGTGCACGACCCCTCCGAGTCGCGGCTGCTCTACCTGCGGTCCAACACCCCGGATGTCGAGGCTATCGGCGATGGGGCGGGGGAGGCCGAGTCCACCGAGATCAGCGTGGCGGTGGATGTCGACGGGCGGGTGCATGTCGCGACCATGGGGGGCGACGGCTACCGGCTGATCGCCCGCGAGCCGGGGGGCGACTGGAACCAGCAGCCGGTGGGGCCTAGCGGCGACGTGGTCACCACGGCGGCGGTCTCCCGCGGGGGCGACACGTGGGTCGGAGCTGGGTCGGATCTGTTCGTGTGGAACGGTGGGGGCTACACGCTCAAGCCCTCGGCGGGCGACCCGGTGGAGGCGCTGGCCCTCGACCGCGCCGGCACCACCCACGCCCTGGTGGGCACCGGCGGGCCCGAGCCCATCTACACCCGCTTCGACGGGTCGGCCTGGGTCGCGCGGGTGCCGATCTACGCGGGGGTCTTTCAGCGCACGCGGCTGCAGATCGGCGACGACGATGTGGGGCACGCGGTGGTCGAGGTGGAGAACCCGCCCGGGAGCGACCTGCTGTACGCCGAGACGAGCACCGGTGGGTGGCAGGTGACCTCGCTGGCCGTCGGCGGCAACGCCCACGCCTCGGGGGTGGCGCTCGACGCGAACGACCGCCCTCATGTGAGCTACCACGACGGCCTGGGGGCCGTGTTCCACGGCTGGTTCGACGGGTCGGCCTGGGTGCGCAGCGAGGTGGGCGGTGCCGGGGCGGTGCAGGAGACCATCCCGTTGGTCGACCCCCTCACCGACCAGCCGGTGGTGGTCTACTACGACACCAGCACCGACACGCTGCGCATCTACCGTGGGAGCTGAGGCCATCGGGGTGCTGGTTCCGCCCTACGACGCGGAGCCGGGGCACCCCGCCGATCGGCCCATCGGGCGGGCGGCCCTGCGCCTCGAGGCCGAGGGGCTGGCGGTGGTGTTCGGGCACGAGGCGCAGCAGGGGCGCCTCCGTGGGGTGCGGGCGCGGCCGGAGGGCTGGGTCGACGCGGGCGAGGTGGCGGTGGCGGCGGCCTACGATCGGTTCCCGTCGCGGTCGCGGGCTGAGGCCTACCGGGCGCTGCGGGCCGGCTTGGGGGAGGTCCCCCTGGGCAACCCCCCGTCGATCGTGAGCCTGTGCGCCGACAAGTGGCGTTGCCAGGTGGTGCTGGAGCAGGCCGGGGTGGTGGGGCTTCCTCCCCAGGAGGCGAGGCCGGAGGCCTTCGAGGAGCGGCTGGCGAGCTGGGGCAGCGGCTTTCTCAAGCCCCGGTTTGGGGCCTTCGGGTGCGGGGTGCGGCGCGTGGTGCCGGGGGATGCCCTGCCCGACACGCTGCCGGGGCCCATCGACGGGGTCGACGAGCCAGCGCTGCTGCAGCGTGCCGTGCGGCCGCCGCCGGGGTGGGCAGGGGTGGCCTGTCGGGTGCTGGTGCAGCGGGAGGCCGACGGGGCCTGGTGGGCGGCGCACCCGGTGGCGCGGCGTAGTCGCACGGATGCGGTGGTGAATGCGGCCCGGGGGGCCGAGGTGGTGCCCCTGGCGGAGGGCTTTCCCGAGGCCCTGGCTCCCACGCGGGCGCTGGCGGTGGCGGCGGCGGAGGCGCTGGCGGCGACCGAAGGGGGCGACTGGCTGGTCGAGGTCGGTGTGGATGTGGTGCTCGACGAGGCGCTGCGGCCGTGGATCGTGGAGGTCAACAGCCGGCCCCGCGGTCGACTCGAGGCGTTGCTCCCCTCCGATCCCCGCTGGATGGAGGCCCACGTGGAGGCCTGCGCGCGGCCGCTGCGGCGCTTGGCGGCGATCGCGTGATCGACGCTGGTCGCTTTGCGGGGCTGCCCCGTAGGGTGGGTCATGAAGCAAGAGCTGCTACAGCGAGCGAGCCAGGGCGACCGCGCTGCCGTCGACGAGGTGGTGCGGGCGAGCTGGCGTGACATCCGCCGGATCTGCTGGCTGCAGCTCCTCGACCGCGACCGAGCGGAGGAAGCGAGCCAGGAGGCGGCGCTGAAGCTGGTGCGCTTCATGCATCGGTACGACCCGTCGCGGGACTTCGGCCGGTGGATGCGCACGCTGGTGCGCAATGTGTGTCGCGACGTGGCCGCGAAGCGGTCGCTGGAGCCCAGCGAGCTGGAGCCTGCTGGGGAGACCCCACGCCTCGACCGCGCGGTCGACCTGTCGCGGGCGGCTCAGCGAGCTCGGGCAGCCCTGTCGTCGCTGCCACCGCGCCAGCGTGAGCTGATGGAGATGGTCGATCGTCGAGGGCTGACGGCCGCAGAGGCGGCCCGAGAGCTGGGCCTGTCGGCCAGTGCGGCACGGGGGCAGCTGTCGTCGGCGCGGCGCACGCTGCGGGCCAAGTTGCTGGCCGAAGACCCGTCTGTGATCGAGCTGGTGAGGGGGGCGCGATGAGCTGCAGGATGCAAGAACAGCTGATCTCCGAGGGCCCCGAGTCGATGGAGGAGCACCTGATGGGCTGCGAGGCCTGTGCGGCCGACGCGGCTCGCCTCGACGAGGCGATGGGGGCCCTGTGGGACGACCTCGACGACTTCATCGACGCGAGTCAGGAGCCGCTGGTGGTGGCGCCGGCGCCTCCCGTGGTCGTGGCGGGGCCGCGTGCCTGGTGGCCGACGCTGGCGGTGGTGGCGGTGGCGGCGGCGGTGCTGCTGTTGCTGCTGGCGCCGCCCCGGTCCACGGAGGCACCACAGGAGGAGGCCGACGCGGCGCAGCCCGAGGAGGAGGGGAGCGACGAGGTGCCGGAGGAGCGCGCTCCGCTGCCCCTCGATGGCGAGCTCGATGCCCTCGACGTGGCGCCCCTGATCGGTCGGGTCCTCGACGAGGAAGGGGAGCCCGAGCCGATGGTCGTGGCTCCGGTGGAGCCACCGTGCCCCGAGGCCGGTGCTTGGTGGCGGCTGGAGGCGCCGATGCCCGAAGACTGCGTGGCGCCGTTCATCGAGGTGATGGGGGGCAGCGCCTACGAGCTGCACCAGGTGCTGCTCGGAACCCTGGAGGTCGACGGCCCGGGCTCGGTGCGGGGGAGTCGCCTTCGTCGCTTCGCGTCCGACGAGGTGGCGAGGCTGAGCCGGGAGGGGCGTCCCGGCGACGCGACGCTGCTCGCGGCACGGGTGGCGCAGCATCGAGGGCTGGCCCACCGGTCGCTGTTCCGCGGGGGCGCCTTGGCAGGCCGGGAGTGGGCCCAGGCGGCCAACGAGCTCGACGAGGCCAACCGGCGCCGCGCCATCGCCTACGAGCTCGCGCAGGGCTGGGTCGACTCCTACCTGTACGACGACTCCGACGCCGACCTGCTGGCGGTGACGGTCCGCGACAGCCTGGCGCCCGAGTACAGCTGGACCAAGGGAGAGCGGTGGGCGCCGCGCCCGTCCGACGAGGACTGAGGGCTCGAGGGTCTGCGTAGCTGGTTCGTTGGAGGGGTAGGGGGGGGCCGCGTGCTACGGTCGCTTGGCCAGTACCCCCCATCTGTCCGTTGGAGTTCACGTGCGACGTTCTACGCCCATCATCGCGGGGCTGCTGGCGAGTGCCTCCGCGCACGCCGCCTCCGGCACCCAAGCCAACGACCAAGCCGTGATCCAGGTGGATGCGCCCGAGGAGCAGTCGTTCGCCTACGGCAACTGCGGTTGGTACGACAGCGGTCTGTACAACTGTGACTCGGGTGGCTCGGGCGGCAGCGGCGGCTCGGGCGGTAGCGGCGGCTCGGGTGGTTCAGGCGGCAGCGGTGGCTCGGGCGGCAGCGGCGGCTCGGGTGGCTCGGGTGGTTCAGGCGGTAGCGGCGGCTCGGGAGCGACCGGTGGCTCGGGCGGTAGCGGCGGCTCGGGAGCGACCGGTGGCTCGGGCGGTAGCGGCGGCTCGGGTGCGACCGGTGGCTCGGGCGCGACCGCCGGGTCTGGTGCAACCGGGGGCAGTGGCCTCACCGGTGGGTCGGCGTATGTCTACGACTCGAATGCTGGCTGGTACACGGGGGGCAGCGGTGGCTCTGGGGGCAGCGGTGGCTCTGGGGGCAGCGGTGACTCGGGCGACAGTGGTGACTCGGGGGCGGGCTCGACCACCGGGGGCAGCGGCCAGCCTGTGGTCACGGGCGACACGGGAACGGCCGGTGGCAGCGGTGCGACCGGTGGCAGTGGCTCGGTGGGCGACAGCGGTGGATCAGGCACCAGGCCCTACACCGACACGGTTGGTGGGACAGGATTCGGCTCGACCGATGACACGGGCGTCACCGGTGGAACCGGTGGCACGGGTGGGCCTGCCGACACATCGGTAGGCCCCGACACCGGCACGGGGGTCGACACGGGCGGCGGCCCCGACACGAGCACGATCGACACGGGCGGCTACACGCCGACCGACACCGACACCGACACCGACACCGACACGGATTCCGACACCGACACCGACACCGACACCGACACGGATTCCGACACCGACACCGACACGGACTCCGACACCGACACCGACACCGAGCCTACGACGTCGACGACGCCCGATGACGGTCCTCCCGACGACACGACCGACGAGCTCAAAGACGCCGACACGGTCAACGGCTGCGGCTGCACCACGAGCACCCCACAGGGTGGGTTGCTGATGCTGCTCGGAGGGGTCGCTTGGCTTCGTCGCCGCCGGCTCTGACGTTTCCGGAGCCGTGGGAGCTTCCCCCCGAGCAGTACACGTGGCTCCGCCAAGCTCGCACCGAGTACATGGCCGCCGCCCTCACCTCGCAGATGCTGCACTGGTTGGTGATGCTCGGCGTCAGCCCCGACACCCTCGCCCGGGGTGCGCGCCTGGTGGCCGACGAAGTCCGCCACTCCACGCAGTCGTACGAGCTGTACCGGGTGGCGGGTGGCGTGGAGCGTGCCGTCGCAGCACCTCCCACGATGCTGATGCACGGTGACGACCCCGACGCCGACATCGTGTGGCGCGCCGTCACCGCGGTGGGGGAGCTCGCCGTCGAGGAGTCGGTCGCGCTGCCGGTGTTCGCGCTGCGGGCGCGCAACGCCAGGCACCCTCGGGTGCGGGAGGTGGTCGAGGGCATTCATCGTGACGAGGCCTTCCACAGGGCCTTCGCGTGGGATGTGCTCGACGAGCTCACCGAAGCGCTCGGGGTGGTTGCCGTGCGGGCCTGGGTCGAGCCACGCATCGCGTGGTGGGTTCGGGTCTACCTGTTGGCTGAGATGACCGACGACGAGCCGGTCTACGACGAGCGGCAGCTGGGGCTCGGGCTCATCGACCGCCGTGAGCACTGGGCTGCCATGCGTGCCTGCGTCGCCGAGGTGGTGCTGCCGCGGTTTCACAAGCGCGGTCTGGTCGACCCGGCGCGCACCGCGGATGCCATCGAGGCAGAGCTACGCGCGGCAGGAGCCGACCTGCGCCCCCCGTGGGAGCGACGCTCGGTCGCCGGCGGCTAGGGAAGCCCCTGGGGGACCGAGCCATCGGTGACCCGGGCCGCGAGCTCGGACACGCGGGGCTCGAGGAGCTGCCACAGGGCCTGGGTGTCGGGGTCGTCGGCGTCGTAGCGGTCGGACGCCTGGGTGGGGTCGGCGAGGTCGTCGTAGTGATGGAAGCGACCGTCCCAGTGGTAGATCAGTGTCTCGCTCGGGGTGGTGACGGCCTGGCCCGTGAGCTCGTTGCGGTAGACGAGGCCGAAGACGTGGTCCACCGTCTCCTGGCCCACGACCGTGCCGGTGAGCTCGGTCGGCACCTCGAGGTCGAGCACGGTGAGCAGGGTGGGGTGCACGTCGACGTGGGTGGTGAGGCCGGTGTGCTGGGCGGGGGCGATGCGGGGCGGGTAGACGAAGCCCACCGTGGAGCGGTGGATGGCCTGGAACAGCCCGTGGCCGTGCTCCCACTCCCCGTGCTCGAGGAACTCCTCGCCGTGGTCGGTGGCGAAGACGATGAGGGTGTCGTCGCGCTGACCGGTGGTGTCGAGGTGGTCGAGGAGGCGACCGATGTGGTGGTCGGCCTCGCGGATGCCTGCGTCGTAGAGCATGTTCACATGCTCGAGGCAGGCGGCCTGATCGGCGGGGTCGGCGTCGTCGAAGACCGCACGCAGCGCCTTGAAGTCTTCGATGGACTCGAACGAGCCCACGGGGCAGTCGGTGCCGCCTTCGCGGAAGGTGGGGTCGGCGTCGTAGGGGTTGTGGGGGTCGTTGTAGTGGGCGTGGAGGAACCACCGCTCGCCCGAGCCCACCAGCTCGTCGAGGCGCTCGATGGCATGGTCGGTGACCCCGGGCGCACGGCTGCCACGCTGCTCGGTGTCGTGGCCGGTGTTCATGGCGAACGTCGACGACAGGAAGCTGTTGGCGTAGACGAGGCCGGTCGCGAAGCCCTCCTGCTGCAGCCGCAGGGCCAGGGAGGGCAGCTCGTAGGGGAAGGGGTCGACACCGGCCCCGTGGTTGTTGTTGTCGGGCCAGTAGCCGAGGTCGAGCTGGTCGCGGCCGGTGAGCAGGCACAGGAAGCTGGCCATCGTCCATGCCGAGCAGCTGCGGTGGTTGCGCAGCGCCAGCCCCTCCGCCAGCAGCGCGTCGATGCGGGGCGAGGTCTCCCGAGCGGTGTAGCCGTTGCTGTTGAGGTGATCGAAGCGGGTGGTGTCGACCGAGACGAGCAGCACGTTGCGTGGGGGAGGCCCGCTGCGGAGCACATAGGGGGAGGCCGTGGGCTCGCCGGACCATGGCGTGGCGGTCTCGCCGGTCGTGGCGGTGGGGCCCGTGTGGCCCGTGGGGGTGCTGTCGGTCGTCGCCGGGCTGCCGGTGGCACCCGTCGGCTGGGGAGAGGGGACCGTGCTCTCAGCGGGCTCGGTGGCCTGTGGCGCGGGGGCGCGGCAGGCGAGCAGCAGGGCCAGCCAGGTCATGGCAGCCCCAGGGGCACGGAGCCGTCGGTCACCCGGGAGGCGAGCTCGTCGATCTGCGGACGCAGCAGGCTCCAGTGGGCCTGGACTTCGGGGTCGTCGAGGTCGTAGAGGTCGTCGACCTCGGCCAGGTCGTCAGCGGCGTGAAACCATGCCGCGCCGTCCCACCGGTACTGCAGCCGGCCCGTGGGCGTCGTCACCGACTGCACGGTGCGGACGTTGCGGTAGACCAGGCCGTGAACGACGTCGACCGGTGCGGAACCGATGGGCACTCCGGTGGCCTCGGCGAGGGGCGGAAGGTCGAGGGCCTCCCGCAGCGTCGGCACCAGGTCTTGGTGGGCGGTGAGCTCGCTGTGCACTGCGGGCGCGATGCGTGGCGGGTAGACCAGCCCTGCGGTGGCCCGCTGCAGCTCGTTGTGCAGGTCGTGGCCATGCTCCCAGTCGCCGTGCTCGAAGAAGGCCTCGCCGTGGTCGGTGGCGAACAGGATGAGCGTGGTGTCGGCGGCGTCGCTCGCCTCGAGGGCGTCGACGACCCGCTGCAGCTGTGCATCGGTGTGGGCGATCAGCCCGTCGTAGAGCATGGTGAGGTGTGCCTGGCAGGCGGCCTGGTCGTCGGCCGACAGGGCCTCCCACCCGTGTCGCAGCTCGTGGAAGGCGTCGATGTCGGCGACGTCGTAGACGCAGTCGGTGCCCTTCGTGCGGAAGGCCCCGGGGGCGTCGTAGGGGGTGTGCGGGTCCATGAAGTGAACGTGGAGGAACCAGCGGTCACCCTCGTCGGTGAGGCGCTCCAGGGCGGCGATGCCCTCCTGGGCCGTCTCCGGGGCCGAGAAGGTTCGCTTCACGGTGTCGTGCCCCTGCGACATGTTGAAGTTGGTGCTGATCAGGGAGTTGCCGGTGACCAGCGAGGTAGCGAAGCCCTCGTCGGACAGCTGCCGCGCCAGGGAGGGCAGGTCGTCGGTGGGGTAGGGCGCGATGCCGCTGCCGGTGTGGTTGTCGGGCCAGTAGCCGAGGGTGAGCTGGTCGCGGGCGGTGAGCAGGCACAGGAAGCTCGCGATCGTCCACGACGAGCAGCTGTAGTGGTGGCGCAGGGCGAGGCCGCGGTCGAGGAGGGCGTCGACGTGGGGGCTGGTGACGGCACCGGTGTAGCCGTTGCCGTTGAGGCGGTCGGCCCGGGTGGTGTCGATGCTGAGGAACAGCACGTTGTCGGGGGGCGGGCCCGAGCGGAGCACGTAGGGCGACGCGGTCGGCTCGCCTGACCACGGCGAGGTGCTGTCGGCGGTGGGGGCCACCGTGTCGGGGCTGCTGTCGGCCGTGGGGGACCCCGCCGTCGCTGAGTCGGCGGTGGGCACCGTCGACGTCGACGGAGTCGGGGTGCCGGCCGTGGGGCCCTCGGAGGGCGCGGGGGCCTGGCAGGCGAAGAGGAAGGTCCACCAGAACATGGGGGCAGCCTATGCCACGGCGACGAGATCCGCAGGGTCGACCGTGGGGAGGACCTTTCCGTCGGCCCTGCCGGGTCTACGTTGTGGGTAGGAGGAACCATGCGATTCCCACTGGCTGCCGCCCTGCTGCTCGCCACGGCGTGCTCGGGCTCGGGCGACCCACCGACCGACACCACCCCCACCGAGACGGGCGACACAGGCACGATGCGGCCGACGGGTGACACCGGCATGACCTCCCCGACCGGCGACACCGGCCCGCGAACCTGCGACGCGATCGAGGCCGACTTCTGGGCCGAGACACAAGCCATCCAGTCGTGCAGCTCGGCCTCCGAGTGTGGCCAGGTGCTCACCGGCACCAGCTGCGGGTGCACTCGTGATTGGGTCGCGCGCAACGATGCCGACGTCACGGCCTTCTACGACCTGGTGGCCGAGGGGCAGGCCCAGGAATGCGAGCTGGGGCTGGCGTCGACCTGCGACTGCCCGCCCACCGACGGCTTCGACTGCGTCGAGGGCACGTGCACGTGGAACTACGTCGACAGCGACCCGTACCTGCCGGTGTGCTTCGAGGCCGACGGCGACGCCTTCACCATCGATCTCGTGTCCCTCGACGGAGACGACCTGGTGGTCGAGGTCGGCTACAGCGGGGGCTGCGAGGAGCATGACTTCGAGTTGTGTTGGCCCGACCAGGCGTTCATGGAGTCGTACCCAGTGCAGGCGCAGCTCGAGCTGTGGCACGACGACCACGATGATGCCTGCGACGCCTGGCTGTACGAGGAGCTCCGCTTCGACCTGGGCGTGATGGAGCAGGCTTTCACCGACAGCTACGGCAGCACGACGGGCACGATCACCCTGCACCTGGGCGGCTTCACGGTCGAGCACATCTTCTAGGGCCGGGCCATCAGGAGGCCGGTCGCTCGGAGGCCTCGTGCAGCACGGCCTCCACCGCGGCCCGAAGCTCGTCGTGGGTGAAGGGCTTGGCCAGAAACGATGCCCCCGGCGCAGCGTCATCGCGCGGCTGAGCGTCGTCGGCGGAGATGAGGAGCGTGGGGAGCTGGGGGGCGACGCCGGCCACGTGTCGCACCAGCTCGTGGCCCGACATCCCCTCCATGCGAACGTCGGTGATCAGCAAGGCGATGTCGGCGTGGCTCTGGAGGGCCTGCAGCGCGGCCTCGCCGCCCGACGCTTCCACGACCGCGTAGCCGCTCGCTTCGAGTGCGCGGGAGGCGGCACGGCGCACCAGGTCGTCGTCGTCGACCAGCATCAGCTTCACGCCGCTCTCTGCGGAGGCGGGCTCCGTCGGTGCCTCAGGGGGCGCCTCGGTCAGCGGCAGGTGCACCGTGAAGGTGGTGCCTCCCGCTCCCGTCGCGAGGTCGATCCGCCCGCCCATGCCGCGGATGCTGTCGTGGATGATGGCCAGGCCCAGCCCGTTGCCGGAGGCCTTCGTGGTGAAGAAGGGCTCGAAGATGCGCTCCTGCACCTCGGGGGGAATGCCCGCTCCGGTGTCGGCCACCGACAGCCAGCCTCCCTGTGGCTCCTCGGCGGCGTCGCCTCCCACCGACAGCGTGATGCGCCCACCGCTCTGCGTGGCATCGCGGGCGTTCACCACCAGGTTCAGCACGACCCGGAACAGGTGGCCTCGATCGGCCGCGACCGGCAGCCTCCCTTCGGTTCGCTCGAAGTGCAGCTCGACGCCGTCGCCCACCAGGCGCCGCAGGACGGGCAGGAACCGCGCGACGGCATCCCCCAGGTCGAAGTGGGACACCGCTCGACGCTGCCTGGTGGTGAACGCCAAGAGGTCGGACACCAGCGAGGTGCCGCGCTCACTGGCCTCCAGGATCTCCGTGGCGAGGGACTGCACGTGGTCGTCGTCGGTCGCCATCAACACCAGCTCGGTGTTGCAGAGCACCACGGTGAGGAGGTTGTTGACGTCGTGGGCGACCCCGGTGGCGAGGCGCCCCACGGACTCGAGCCGGAGGTCTTGCGCCTTCTTCCTCTCCTGGGCCTGCAGCTCGGCAGCGTGCATCGCGGCCAGCTGGTCTCGGTGCCGCGCGATGAACAGGTACAGGCCCGAGGTCACCACCACCAGCGCGACGATGGGGATGGCGCGCTCCGGCGTGTGGAGCACGGGCGAGACCAAGATGACGGAGATGACCCCGAACAAGGTGAACGTGGCGGTTGCTGCGGCCAGGCGCAGGGAGAAGAACGTGGCGGCGAGCAGGGTGCCCACCAAGCTGATGGCGTACCACGTCGGATCAAGGGGGTTGCGCAGGCCGATGCCGACCGGAACCACCGTCGGCACCAGGATGGCGACGGCGGCGGCGGCCCGCCAGTAGGGGCTTCGCGCGGTCAGGTAGGCACCGAAGAGAAGGCCGCCGGCCAACAACACCATGGCCGTGGACGACGCCCCCGGCGTGATCAGGCTCTGTGCGATGCCTCGGGTAGTGGCGACCGTGGCTGCGCACAGCAGGAAGCCCTGCAGCAGCCGCACCCGCGACTGGTCGGCACGGTCGACCACCGCAGAGCTGGGCGCCAGCACACGATGTAGCAGGCCCGTCACGCCCTCAGACGCCAGCGAACTGCACGTCGGCGAACACCATGGTGGGCGCCCGCAGGCTGCTGTAGGGGTAGGGGTCGTTGCCTACCGCCTCGAGCCGCGCGAACAGGTCGACCAGGTTGCCGGTGATGTTCATCTCGGTGATCGGAGCTGCCACCTTGCCCCCCTCGATGAGGTGCCCGCGGCAGCCCATGGAGAAGTCGCCCGTGGTGGTGTCGGCGTTGCCGCCCAGCCAGCTCGTCACGTAGATGCCGCTGTCGGCGTCGCCGATCAGCCCGGCGAGGTCGCGGTCGCCGAGGCCCATGACCAGGTTGGAGCTGCCCCCGCTGGTGGGCGCCATGCCGAGCTTGTTGGCGTAGTAGGTCGACAGGAACAGGTTGGAGGCCACGCCGGCCTCGATGATCGGCAGGGCCCGGGCGGCGATGCCCTCCCCGTCGAAGCGGCGCGACCCGAGGCCACGGGGGATCAGCGGGTCGTCGATCAGGGTGAGCTTGTCGCTGAACAGCTGCGTGCCGAGCTGCCCCGCCCAGAACGACTGCCCCTGCTGCACTGCCCGGCCCGAGGCGCCGGCGAGCAATCGACCCACCAGGCCCCCGGCTGCACGGGGGTCGACCACCATGGTCGTCTTCGATGTGGGACCCTTCTGTGCGCCCAGCATCGCGACGGCCCGGGCCAGGGCCTCGGCGGCCATCGCGTCGGCCCCGGGGGCATCCGCCTGCTGGCAGGCGCCGCCCCAGTACCAGGCCTGCGGGCGCTTGTCGCCGGCATCCTGCAGCGTCACCTCGGTGCCCACCCACAGGTAGGTGCCCTCGTCGACCCCCTCGAAGCCGTTGGAGGCCACGGCGGCGGTGATGTAGTGGCCGTCGGAGGTGCCGGAGGTGGCGGAGATCATCTTGTCGGCGCCGGCGACCTTGGACTGGGCGGCGTCGCACAGGGCCAGCCGGGCCTCGCGGTCGAGGGCGACGACGCTGGGGTCGAGCAGCTCGAGGTCGGCCTCGGACTGCCCTTCGTACAGGGCGGGGTCGGCCAGGGTGCGGTGGGGGTCTTCCGCCAGCGCACGGGTGAGCGCCACCGACTCGGTGACGAACGAGCGGATGGCCTCGGGCTTCAGGTCGTTGGTCGACGAGCTGCTGTAGCGGCCGTCGACGAACAGGCGCAGCGAAAGGCCACGGCTGGTGGCGTCTTTCACCGTCTCGAGCTCGCCGTCGCGCATGGAGAACTCCACGTCGCGGCTGCGGCTGGTGGTGGCGAAGGCCCCCTGGGCACCGGCTTCCTGGGCGATCTGCACAGCGCTACGTGCGCCGGCGAGCAGTTCCTCACGCATCAGCGCCCCCCACGGTCATCTTGCTGACGAGCACGGTGGGCATGCCCTGGCTCACGGGCACCGACTGGCCGTCTTTTCCGCACGTCCATCCGCCGGTGTCGAGCTTCAGGTCGTCGCCGACCATGGTGATGCGCTCCAGCGCCTCGGGGCCGTTGCCGATGATGTTCACATCCTTGATGGGGGCGGTGACCTTGCCGTCTTCGATGAGCCAACCGTTCTTGATGTAGAAGGTGAAGTCGCCCGCACCGATCTGCACCTGCCCGTTGGTGTAGGTCTCGGCGATGATGCCGTTCTTCACGCTGGCGACGATCTCGTCGCGGGTGTGGGGCCCGTTCTCCATGTAGGTGGACCGCATGCGCGGCAGCACGACGTGGCGGAACGACTGCCGCCGCCCGGAGCCGGTGGGGGCCAGGCCGTAGTGCTTGGCGCTGATCTGGTCGTGCAGGAAGGTCTTGAGGGTGCCGTTCTCGACGAGGTTCGTCTTGCCGGCCTGGTGGCCCTCGTCGTCGACGTTGAGGGCGCCGCGCTCGTGGTTCTGGGTGCCGTCGTCGACGATGGTGACGAAGTCGGGGGCGACCTTCTTGCCGATCATGTCGGCGTAGATGCTCACGCCCTTGCGGTTGAAGTCGGCCTCCATGCCGTGGCCGATGGCCTCGTGCAGCAGGATGCCGCTGGCGCCGGCGGCGAGCACGACGGGCATCTCCCCGGCCTTGGGGCGCACCGCGTCGAACAGGATCATCGTGCGGTCGACCGCCTGCTTGCTGACCATGTCGAGGCGCTCGTCGGTGTACCAGTCGATGCCCTGGCGTGCGGCCACGTTGGCACTGTTGGACTGCACCTCGTCGCCCTTCTTCGCGGTGACGTTGACGAACAGGCGGGTCATCGGGCGGCTGTCGACGACGACCTTGCCGTCGAGGGAGGCCACGATGACACGCTCGTCGTAGTCGACGTAGGAGATGGAGACCTTTTCGATGGCTGGGTCGCGGGCCTTGGTGAGGTCGGCCACCTTCTGCACCAGGGGCAGCTTGTCGTCGACGCCCACCTCTGACCAGGGCCGGCCGATGAGGTAGCGGTCGCCCTGAGCGGCGTAGGCGAAGGCCTGGGGGGGCAGGCGGGCCTGGCCCTGGGCGATGGCCGCGGCGGTGCGGGCCGCGCCGAGCATGCTGTCGAGGGAGAGGTCTTCGGTGAACGCGTAGCCGACCTGGTCGCCGACGACGACGCGCAGGCCGACGCCCTGGTCGATCTCGGCGTAGGCCTTGCTGATGATGCCGTCTTCCATCGACAGCGTGTTCGTGCGGCTGTGCTGGAAGTACAGATCGGCGAAGTCGGCGCCGCGGGCGGTGAGCTCGGTCATCACCTGGCGAATCGTCGCTTCGTCGATCCCGAACCACTGCTGAAACGGGTTGGCCGGTGGCGCAGCGAGGGGATCGGCGGCGGCGGCGAGCTCGGGGGACTTGGCGCAGCCGGCGACGAAGGCGGGCATCGACAGCGCGGCGACGCCGGCTCCGGCGGCCTTCAGCAGGCCGCGGCGGCTGGGGGTGACGAGCTTGGACACGGCGACCTCTCTAGGTTGGACCGGGCTACTGTATCGGGGCCGGGTCCGTTGTGCCGTCGCAAGGCTACGCGCTGTCGGAGGGTCAGTCGTCGGGCTGGAGCAACGGTCGGGCCCCTGGCCGCGCGAGGATGGCATCGGCCTGGGGAGAGGCCAGCACCTCGTGCCGCACGATGGCCATGATGCCGTCGTCGGTGCGGTAGGTGTGGCGGGCTGCATCGGCGACCACGAGCAGGTAGCGCAGCTCGATCGCCTCCTCGGTGCGGCCGGCGTTCATCAGGTCGTAGTACAGCTCGCCGAGCACCGCCGACAGCTCGAACAGCGACCGCTGCACAGGGTGGCTCAGCGCCTCGTTGCGAGGCAGTGTGGGCTCTGAGCCCCGCAGGGCGAGCACCATCTCGCGCCGCTCGGAGAAGGTGACGAGCCCGAGCGCCTCGCCTGTGCCCGGCGTGAGGTCGGGGCGTGGGGGAAGCTCGACCACAGGGGCGGGTGGGGGCATGGCAGTGGCCGGCGGAGGCGGCGGGCTGGAGGAAGCCGGGCTGGTCGACGCGGGCGAGCGCGTCGCCGGAGGTGGCTCGGCGCCGGTATAGAAGAGGAACGCCAGGGCCAGGGCCGCGGTGATGCCAAGCCCCACTGCCCAGCTGGCACGGCCTACGGGCAACATGCGGGTGGAGCCTCGTCGACACCACACTCGTGAAGGATGTCGAAGGTGAAGGGAGTGGCGATGTCTCCGCTGTTGGGCTCCGTGCTCTCGCCGACCACCTCGGCGTAGATCCGGTAGGTCTCGTCGGTGGACGAATACGCCGATGTGTCGACGTACCAATCGACCACCCCGTTGGTCGGAGGCACTGGGTCTACCAGGTGACCGGAGAAGATGTCTGTTGAGACCGGTTGAGCACCCACAAAGGAGAACCGGTCGAAGTAGTCGGCGGTGTTTCGCGCGTAGAAGTTCACTACGGGCGCGCTGGCAGCGGGCCCCCCCTGATCGACCTGGGGCATCCAGTGAATGAGGTTGTCGACATCCTGGCCCTCCAGAGGGCCTCCAGGGCAGGCGGACAGGCTCTGTGGTGCCTGTGGCCTGACGGGCGAGTCATCCGTGTCAGCGGGGATGAACTTCATCGAGAGGGTTCCATCGTACGCGAAGCCAAAGTCCCGAAGGAGAGGGAAGAGTCTGGTGTCTGTGGAGGCAGCTGACGCGAAAGAGAAGTGTGTCGTCAGGAAGCGACGGTCGGCAGCCAGCAGCGCGCTGCGATCTGGGTCCGTGATGGAGGTTCCCCAGAAGGAGCCCCCGGCGGCCAGCCCTCCGTGTGTGCTGCCCAGTGCTAGCACCGCATACATGAGGGAGCTCGAGGCGTAGTTCGCTTCGCTGAGATGCGCGGCCCCCAGCGCATGCAGCAGCTCGTGGACGAGGACCTCGATCTCGAAGTAGTCATCGGGGCCGAGTACATTCGGTGCCGGAAGGGTGGAGCCGACGGGGTAATGCTCCACTCCATTGAGCGCGATGACCCACCCTGCAGACTTGGTGGTGGAGCCGTCGCTGTGCGTCACATCGAAGGCCCTTCGGCGGGTCGAGCCGAGCACACCGTATGCGTCGGTCGCCGTGGGATGGGTTTGTCGTTTCGCCTCCACGAGCATGGCATAGGATGGGTCGGTCGTGGAAAGGGATATGTCGACAAAGTTGGCGCTGAACAGCGGCTCGCCAGTGGTAGCGTCCTTCGTGTGCGAAATGTAGTACTGCAGTGAGGCACACGAGCTGGGTTCGGCAGAGGTTCCGAGCAGGTGTATACCTACATCGTCGAACATCGTGAGCGCATCGTCCAAGTCACCGAACTCATCATCGCAAGGTGTAGCGAATAGCCATGATGACACGGTCTCCGCCAGCAGGACCGTGGAGACTGAATCTGCTTCGCCGATATTTGGTTCACGCCTTTCATACGTCTGTGTTGCAGTGTCGTACTCGTAGTAGTCCTTTCGGGTGCCGTTGGCCGTGACCTGGGCTACCGCCAGTGGGGCCAAGAGGATGGCGCCGATCATTGCACCCCCTTCATCACCATGGTGCTGCTGCTGGGCAGCAGATTGGTCAGCGAGGTGTATCGATCGGCACGGTCGCAATTCGTTAGCACTGATTCCACAACACACAGTGGCGTGCGCGTCTGCGAGGTATATAGTCCACCATCGATGATACGAAATGAGTTTCCACGTCGGTTGAGTACTACGGTGTCCGAAGCGGCCGGCCAAGTTGCGTACGGTAGGACGGTGCCTGCCGCTGAGCTATAGGTGGCTCCGCCGACTCGGGGAGTCACGAAGAGCAGAAACGGATCGGTGAGTCCTACAACTCCCGCTTCGACGTCTGTCACGAACCATAGTGTGTCGGCCTCTACTGATCCGTTCCACGTCTGTTGGACCTCTACCAGTACGCGCTCCGCCTCCCGACCCAACCCGCTCGGGAAGAAGGTGTAAACAGGCTCTGGAGCCTCGAGCAATCGAACGAGGATGGCGAACTCCTGTTGCTCCTCTAGCAGAAGGTCGTCGACATCCATGCCGAACAGCATCTCTTCGTAGTCCGGACCGGCGAGGGCCCACGTCGTGGCGAGTAGCATCAGCATGGAGCGTCCTTCGCAGCGGTGGGGAGACGAGCCATGGTATCGTATATGTTGAGGGGGGGGCAACATCTTGGATGGGAGAGGTTGCGGCCATATTGGTAGACGAGCGTGCGGTGGTCCGGTGAGAACGCTGCTGTTGTCGATCCCTAGCGGCGGCGGGGCGCACGAGCCGGAGCGTCCTCGAGCTCACCGTCGCCCTGGGCGTAGCCGAGGGCCTCGAGCTGAGCCTCGACCTGCTCGCTGACCGGATGTCTTCGTGGTGGGGCCACGCTGCGTGGTCTGGGCTCGTGGGTGTCGACCACCATCAGCTGCAGGAACAGGGGAGCGTCGGGCTGTGAGCGGGCGTCGACATGAGGCATCACCCGCTCGACGAGCTTGCCTGTGGGCGGCTTTCGGACCTCCCCCTCGGACCACAGCTCGGCTGGCGCGTCGGATGCCGAGCAGGGTCCCGCACTTGCGGCAGCGCCACTCCTCCTCGGTCGTGTGCTGCACGTCGGCCTCCTGTCGGGCAAGGCCAGCGGCTCATCCGCCAGCGCAATGGGCCAACGTTTGCCGCCGCCCACTTGATGAGACTGGCCACAACACGCACTTGTGGTGCGTGTTTCGCTGACTATTGACTAGCCGTTGTCTGAATCTATGGCGTTGCACGAATCGGACAATACACCGATAATGGACAACAAAGGGCCCCTCCGTTGTCTGGATGAGGCCCGTTGCCCAAGGCGCGCAACATGGTCAATTCAGACAACAAGCTCCTCGACGGGGCAACGCGACAGCTCGAGAGCCGCCTCCCGCCGGGGTGGGCGATCGAGAGTTCGATGGGGCGCGGGCCCGTCGATGCCGAGCTGCGCTTCACGTCCAGCGAGGGCCGCTCCCGAAGCGTGCCGGTCGCGCTCAAGCGGCGGATCGACCCACGGACGGCGAGCCAGGTGCCGTCCGAGTCGTCGCTGATCGTGGTGGCGCCGTACCTATCGAAGTCTGTACGGGAGGTGCTCGAGGCGCGCGGCGCCAGCTATGCGGACCAGACGGGAAACACCCGGGTGGTGATCGACGAGCCCGGCCTCTTCATCCTCACCGCCGGCGCCGACGCGAACCCTTGGCCCGACAAGCGGAAGCTGTCTCTTCGCGGGATCAAGGCGGGGCGTGTCGCCCGAGCGCTCGCCGTCACGCGCCCGCCGGTGGGTGTTCGCGAGCTCGCGGAGCTTGCCGACACCGACCCGGGCTACGTCTCGAGGCTCCTCAAGATGCTCGACAGCGAGGCCATCGTGGAGAGGACCTCGCGCGGTCAGGTCGAGCAGGTCGACTGGCGACGGTTGCTGGTTCAGTGGTCCGAGGACGCCCCGCTCGAAGCCCGCGCGGAGGCGACGACGTGGCTCGCCCCCCGTGGCTTGAAGACCGTGCTCGACCGCCTGAGGTCGGCGGATCTCCGATACCTTCTGACCGGCAGCGCGGCGGCTTCACGTGTCGCGCCCGTCGCTCCGACCCGTCTGGTCTCTCTGTATGTGGAGGACGCGGCGCGTGCTGCAGAGGCCCTCGGCCTGCGGCGGACCGACGCAGGCGCGAACGTCATCCTGCTGCAGCCCGAGGACGACGCCATCTACGGGCGAGGCACCGAGGTCGAAGGGCTGCGGCAGGCCTCCCTACCGATGATCGCGGCGGACCTGCTGACCGGGCCGGGACGCTCTCCTGCCGAAGCCGAAGCGCTGATGGACTGGATGGAGACCAACGAGGAGGCGTGGCGTGGATGAGCTCTATGTGATCGCCCGCCGGGTCCTGCTGGACGCTCTCGAGGCGCTCGGGCCCCACCGGGGCGCGACGATCCTGGTGGGGGCGCAGGCGATCTACCTGCACACCGGCGACGCCGACCTTGCGGTGGCGGAGTACACGACGGATGCGGACCTCGCCCTCGACCCGGACCTGCTCGAGGAGATCCCGCCGCTGGAGCAGGCGCTGCAGGACGCGGGCTTCCTGCCCATGGGCAAGAGCGGGGTCGGGGCGTGGAAGACGAGCCGCCCCGACCACGACGGGGGCGACGTGGAGGTGCAGGTCGACCTCCTCGTGCCGAGCGCGGTGAGCCCTGGGAAGGGGCGGCGCGCCGCTCGGCTGCCCGGCCATGACGACCACGCGGCGCGCAAGGTCGACGGCCTCGAGGGGGTGCTCGTCGACCAGGCCGAGATGGAGATCGGCTCGCTCGAGCCGGACAAGGACCCTCGACGCGTGGCGGTCAAGGTCGCCGGGCCAGGTGCACTGCTGGTCGCCAAGCTGTTCAAGATCAGCGAGCGCAAGGGAACCGCGCGAGCGAACGACAAGGACGCCCTCGACGTGCTGCGGATCTTGCAAGGCATCAAGACCGAGACGCTGGCCGCCAGCTTCGATCGCATCCGCGTGGACGGACGGTCCACGGCCGCCGCAGAGCGAGCCACAAAGCTGCTCGAGGAGTTCTTCGGAACCCGGGGCAGCGAAGGCTCCACCATGGCCGCTCGCGCGACCCAGCCCCTGATGGATGAGGATCAGGTCCGGTTGACCTGCGAGATTCTGGCGGGTGACCTGCTCGAGGAGCTGAAGTCGTGACCCCACAAGACGACAACAAACCGACGGAACGCACTCCCGAGCGAGCCGACCAGAAGTAGCCGCGGCCGGTGTTCGAGCCCCAGACGCAGGACGAGACCTCCGGCGTGTCCGCGTTCTTCGGCACGTGGTCCGGCGAAGAGACCGACGCCGAACTCCTCGCGGCGCTGGACGAGAACGACCACCGAGCGGATCTACGCGATGGGCTTGAGCAGCGCCCATCGCAGCTCCTCGGGGGCTGGAAGAGGTAGCGCTTCGCCCGGCGGTCGTCGCCGCGGCGCAGCTTCGTCGAGCGCCACTCGTAGCGGCTCACCTTCACGTCGAGCACGCGCCTGGCAGCCTCGACCTGCTTGTCGGGGCTGCCGTAGCTGTCATCTCGGCGGTGGTCTGGTGCAATCGGTCTTGTCGTGGCTTCTAGCGTCGGCGCGGAGCTCGGGCCGGAGCGTCTTCGAGGTCGCCCTCGTCTTGCACGTAGCCGAGGGCCTCGAGCTGGGCCTCGACGTCGTCGGTGACCCGGATGTCTTCGTGGTGGGGCCAGGCCTCGTAGGCCGCTTCCATCTCGGTGCGCCATGCGAAGAGCTGCTGCATGAGCGGCTCGTCGAGGGCCAGGATGGGCTCACGGTGGAGCGGGTCGGCGACGCGGTCGTAGCAGGCGGTCTTGGGGATCAGTCGCGTCTCGCCGAGCTCCTCGGCCAGGTCGAGGTAGTCGTGCAGGCAGGCGGTGGACTCGGTGTAGATCCCCGCCCGCGACGCCCGCTGAAACCAGGTGTCGGCGATGGCGAAGGTGCGGGTGGTGCGGTCGCTGTCGCCCCGCAGCTGGGCCGACCAGTCGCGCCCCGGGCCGGCGTAGTCGGTGGAGGCCTCGACGACGCCGAGCACGGTGGGCAGCAGGTCGACCTGCGACGCCATGCCCTCGATGACGTGGCCCTTGGCGATGCCGGCACCCATGGCGACCCAGGGCATGCGCACGGTGGAGGGCTGCACGTGGTTGCCGTGCCCGTGCCCGTGGGAGGCCGGGTATTTCAGCCCCTCTCCGTGGTCGTTGACGAGGAAGAACACGGTGTTGCTGGCGTCGAGACCGCGCTCGCCGAGCTTCTCGTACAGGTGGCCCAGACCGTCGTCGAGCTGCCGAACCATCGCCAGGTAGGGCGCGAGGCGCTTCGGCTGGTCGCGGAAGGGTCGCAGCTGGCGCTTGGTGGTCTCGATGGGCTCGTGAGTGTCGACGACCATCAGCTGCAGGAACAGGGGGCCGTCGCCGGGCCGGTTGTCGACGTAGGGGAGGATGCGGTCGACCAGGCGCGCGGTGGGCGGCTTGTGCACCTCGTTGCCCGTCCACAGCCGCTCGGGCTCTTCGTAGTGGTCGAAGCCCTGGGAGAAGCCGAACAGGGTGTTGGTGTTCGGGTTGGCCGTGAGCCCGATGGTCTCGTAGCCGTCGGCCTGCAGGTATTCGGCGAGGGTGGTGACCTGTTCCGACAGCCTTCGCCGGTTGGCGCGGGCCGAGGGCTCCGTCATGCCCACCTGGATGGGGTGGTAGCCCGAGAACAGCGCGGTGCTGGCGGCCTTCGTCCACGGGGCGGCAGACAGGGCGTTGTCGAAGCGAGCGCCCTCGCTGGCCATCCAGCTCACGAAGGGGCTCGCCTCGGGGGGGCCGCCGTAGGGCGTGAGCATGTCGTGGCGCAGCGTGCAGCCGATGACGAGCACCACGTTGGGGCGCCCGGACCCATCGACGGGGCGCGCCGCCGCAGCGGGAGCCGGGGCCGCAGCGGCGGCGTCGGCCCGCTTGCGACCACGCTTCCCGCGGGGCGGATCGACGACCAGCCAGGTCGCGGCAGCGCCCACGAGGGCGCCCGCGAGGAACGAGGCTGCGATGGCGACGCGTGACATGGCCTGTCTCCCGGCCGAACGGTACCCGAGCAGGGCTCTCCCCGACCGTGGCCAATGCTGCTACCGTGCACCGGGGGAGGGGCGTTGGGCAAGCGTGAGGACAGGGAGGCGTACCTGCGGCGACAGAAGGTCGACCCAGGGGCCACCGCCGACATCGAGGCGATGCTGGAGTCGAGGGAGTCGCTGGCGCCCATGGCCATCGACGAGCTCACGGTGCGTGGCATGACCGAGCTGCCCGAAGACTTCGAAGACACCGAGAACACCGATGTGCTCCTCGGCGGTCTCATCGGCGACGGGTCGCCCCTGTCGCCCTCGCCTCCGGTGCGCCGGGCGGAGTCCCCCGTCGAAGACCCCCTCCCGGCTGCCCCCGACCTCGACGAGCGCTACGAAGACCGGGGGCTCATCGGCCGCGGCGGGGTGGGCGAGGTGCGCCGCGTGTTCGACCGGAAGCTGCAGCGGGTCGTGGCCATGAAGACACTGCACGGGCGCAAGGCCGACCGGCTGTCGGCCTACCGGTTCCAGCGCGAGGCGGTGGTGTCGGCGCAGCTGCAGCACCCCGCCATCGTGCCCATCTACGATCTCGGCCGGCGCAGCGACGGCACCACCTTCTACACGATGCGCGAGGTCTCGGGCGCCACCCTCAAGGAGCTCATCGCCAAGGTGCACTCGGCCAGCGTGATGGGCTGGCGAGCCACCGAAGACGGGTGGACCCTCACCCGGCTCGTCGGGGTGCTGGTGCGGGTGGCCGAGGCCGTCGCCTTCGCCCACGCCCACGGTGCGGTCCACCGCGACCTGAAGCCCGAGAACATCATGGTGGGCGACTACGGCGACGTGCAGCTGCTCGACTGGGGCCTGGTGAAGGTCATCGGCGAGGGCGTGCACGAGCCGGCCATCCCCCATGCCGACCGCACCCGGGCAGGCTCGATCACCGGCACGCCGGCCTACATGTCGCCCGAGCAGGCCATGGGCGAGCTCGACAAGATCGGCCCAGGCACCGACGTCTACAGCCTCGGGGCGATCCTGTTCACCGTCCTCACCAACGCGCTGCCCCTCGAGGGCAACCTGCCGCAGATCGTCGCGAAGCTCATCGAGGGCCGCATCGACAAGCCCTCGGAGCGGTCGGCCCTGTCGGTGCCTGCGGAGCTCGAGGCGGTGTGCCTGTCGGCGCTCACCCTCGACGTGGCGGCGCGCCCGTCGGCCACGGCCTTCGCCGACGACCTGCGGCGGTGGACCGAGGGGGCCCCCAAGCGCCAGGAGGCCCTGCGGCTGGTGCAGGCGGCGCAGCTGCTGCTCCCGCGCGCCAAGGTGCTGCGGCAGCGCGGCCAGGCCCTGCGCGCCAAGTCCGAGCAGATGCTGTCCCGGGTGCCCACGTGGGCGTCGGAGGAGCGCAAGCTCGGCGCCTGGGCGCTGTCCGACCAGGCCGACGACCAGGCCCGGGAGGGGCGCGAGCTCGAGCTCGAGGCACGGCGGAGCCTGCAGAAGGCGCTGGTGCACGACCCGGGCTGCCTCGCGGCCCACAAGCTGCTGGCCGATGCTTACCGGCGCGACCACCAGCGGGCGGAGTCCATCGGCGACACCGAGGGCATGGAGCGCGCGGAAGACCAGCTTCGCACGCACCTGCAAGAGCTGCCCCCTGAGCGGTCCGCCATCCACTTCGCCTACCTCGCCGGCGACGCGCCGCTGCAGCTCACCACCCAGCCCCCCGGGGCCAAGGTGGTGCTCTACCGCTTCGAGACGCGGCACCGTCGCCTGGTGCCCACGAGCGAGGTCGACCTGGGCACCACGCCCATCGACACCCGCCTGCCCATGGGCAGCTACCAGGTGGTGCTGCGCAAGTCGGGCCACCACGTGGTGCGCTACCCCATCGAGCTGGGGCGCCTGAGCGGCTGGAGCCGAGTCCCCCCGAAGGGAAAGGCGCCGCAGCCCATCCGGCTGCCTCGGCGGGGCACTCTGCGGCCCAACGACGTGTTCGTGCCGGCCGGCTGGTTCCGCTCGGGCGACCACCGCTGCGACGCGGCCACCTCCCCCGCCCGGGTGTGGGTCGACGACTTCGTCATCGGGCGCTTCCCCGTCACCGTGCAGGAATACGTCGCCTTCCTCGACGATCTGATGGCCCAGGGCATGGCCGAGGAGGCCCTGCAGCGGCAGCCGCGGCGTGGGGTGGGGGGCGCACCACTGCTAGAGCGAACCCCCCAGGGAAGCTGGGCGGTGCCGAGCGGGGAGGGGCACCTGATCACCCATCCGAGCTGCCCCGTCGTGGGGGTCGACTACCGGAGCGCCTGCGCCTACGCGACGTGGCGCGGCCAGCAAGACGGCCTGCCGTGGCGCCTCCCCGGCGAGCTGGAGTGGGAGAAGGCCGCTCGGGGGGTCGACGGCCGCCTCTACCCATGGGGCGACCACTTCGATCCCACCTGGGCGCGGATCCGCTCGTCGACCCGCACCCGGCCGCTGCCCACCACCATCGACAGCTACCCCGTCGACACCTCGGTGTACGGCGTGCGCGGGATGGGGGGCAATGCGGCCGACTGGTGCGCCGACGTGTGGTCGAGCCTCGGCCCCGACGTGGTGGCGGGCAAGGCGCAGACCCCGCCGATGCGCCCGGAAGACCCATCCCCCCGCAACGCGCGAGGGGGCGCCTGGCACGCGACCTTCACCACGGCGCAGTCACCGGGCCGGCTGCGGGCGGAGCAAGACCTCGTGAGCGCTCAGGTCGGCATCCGGCTGGCGCGGTCCCTCGGATCAGCTCCCTCGTAGGACCTCGTCAGTGGTCGGGTCGGGGCGGGCCGCGTCGTCGGCACCCAGGTGGGCGGCCCACGACCGCTCCAGGCTGCGCACGAAGGCCTGCCCGGCGAACAGCCCTCCGGCGATGGCCCCCGCCGTCTCCAGGGCGGCCAGGGCGGTGCCTGCGCCCTCCAGCAGGTCGCGGGACAGCAGCTGCTCCACGCCGTACACCCCCACCGTGCCGGGCACGAGGAGCAGGATCCCGGGCACCACCAGCGCCAGATCGGGCACACGCACCATCCGGCCCAGGGTGCCGGCGGCGATGGCGACGGTGAGCCCCCCCGCGGCCGCTCCCGCCAGCCCGGGCAGGGCCGTGGCGACCGACCACCCCAAGATGGCGGTGAGCCAGACCGCGGGCAGGTCCTGGGCGCGGGTGCGCAGCAGCACCGCGAAGCCAGCGGGGGCGAGGAGGGGCACCAGGCGCTGCAGGGCCACCGGAACGTCGATCGGCTCCACCCACAGGGGGACTTCCCCCACCGCCCACCACCCGATGGCCAGCCCCGCCGCGAGCTGAGCGAGCACCAGCACCGAGCCCAGGAGCCGCGAGCCGCCCGCCGTCCAGTGGCCCGCGCCGAGCTCGGCGAGGGCGGTGGTCAGCGACAGCCCAGGCACGACCAGGATCGCGCTGGCCAGGGCGACGATGGACGGGTTGGCCCCCACGGCGGCGCCGGCCGCACCCAGCGCGCCCAGGGCGGTGGCGAGGAGCGCGTCGCGGAGGGGGGTCCATGCCGACAGCGCGTGCACCCGGCCCAGGAAGACCAGGGCCAGCGCGCCGCCCACTGCCGACAGCAGCACGTCTTGCACCGCGCCGCCGAGGAGTACGGCAGCCATGGCCGAGGTGAGCACGAAGGAGGCGTGCTCGACGGCTCGCGGCCACGGAGAGGGCATCGCCGTGAGCTTGCGCAGGGCGCGCAGGGCGCTGCGAACGGTGGCATCGCCGCGCTCCAGGCGCTGCACGTGCCGGAGGACCGCGACCATGCGGGCCAGGTGGATGTCGCCGGGGGGCAGCCGCACGATGTGCGCGTGGTCGCCTACCTGCAGCCACAGCGCGGTGGGGGTCGCCACCGTGGCTCCGTCACGGCCGAAGGCGGCCCGCACCGCGTCGACGCCCTGCTCGACCCGGTGGGCCGGAGCGCCCGACGCGTGCAGTGCCCGACCGACCTCGGCGCACAGGCGCGCGAGCTCGGTGTCGGTGGGGGTGGCCGCTGACGTGGTCAGGGGCGGCGTGGGACGCGATGCGGACATGCCTCAGACGTACCGTCGCGACCCGTGGGGTCCCATCGAATCGTCTTCGTAGTTGTGCCCCAAGGAGGCGCCGATGCGATAGGAAGTTCGTACTGGAAGCCTTGAAGACGAATAGTGTTCGTCACAGGCTGGTGTCAGCCGCAGAAAGGGAGGGTGACCCATGAACCTCGATGCCGTCGACCTGGCCCTCCTGCGGGCCCTGCAGCTCGATGCCCGCCGCTCCAACAAGGAGCTGGCCGCCCTCGTTGGCCTCGCCCCGAGCACCACCCACGCTCGGGTCGCGCGGCTCGAGCGGGAGGGCTGGCTGCAGGGGGCCCACGCCGTGGTGGCCGACGAGGCGCTGGGCATCGGGCTGCAGGCGCTGGTGTTCGTGCGGCTCGCCGATCATGCTCGAGGTGCCGTCGAGGCCTTCTGGAAGGCGGTGCTGGAGCGCGAGGAGGTGGTGGCGGCCTGGTATGTCGGCGGCGACGACGACATCGTGCTGCACGTCGCCGTGCGCGACACCGACCAGCTCCGCGATGTGGTGTTGGACCACATCTCCAGCCTGTCGGATCTGGGCCGCCTGCGCACCGAGCTGGTGTTTCAGCACGAGCGCCGCCCGCCACCCCTCTACCCCCGCTAGGGCGGCTACGGCCGGTGGGCGCGCAGGGCCCAGTCGTCGAGGGCCGGCGCCGCGACGTGCTGCTCGACCGCAGGCTGCGCGGAGGCGTCGGCCACCAGCACCTCCAGCTGCCCTCCTGGGACTCCGTTCACCCGCACCCTCACGGCAGGCGCGGTGGCCTGCTGCTGCGTGGCCAGCGCGGCGAGGGGCACCGGCCCGTCGGCGCTCGGCACGTGGGTCGGCGCCGGCGGGGGCAGCACCAGGCCCCCAACCTTCACCGGCGCTGCGCCCTGCAGGGCCGCCACCACCTCGGCCACCTCCAGCCCGTGGGCGGCGACCGCGTCGGGCTGCACCACCCACTCCGTGACCGGCCGGTCGACCGGCCCCACCCAGCGCGCCGCCAGCACTCCCGGCAGGGCACGCAGGCTCCCCAGCCACGCCTCCGTGGGGACTTCGCTCAGCGCCCAGCGACGGCTGATCGCCCGCGGGGGGACCACGTCGAAGCGGGGCAGCGCCGCTGCCAGGGCCGCCGCATCACCGCTCACCACGGCCTCGGCGTGCTCGGCGCCCATCACCAGGCAGTAGGGGGTGCCGGCCAGGGCACCCGCTAGCGCCTCCGTCGCCTCGGGCTCGTCGGCCGGGCCCTGCAGGTGGATGGCCTCCTCCACCACCCAGGTGCGCACGTGCACACCGTCGGGCGGGGGCACGGTCGGCAGCTGGTCGACCCACAGGGCCGTCGCTGGGGACCCCTCGCAGCGCGCAGCCTGCGCCGGCTCCAGCCCCACCCCGTCGACCTGCCCTTGGCCGGGCCCGTCGACCGCCTGGGGCAGGGGCCAGCGGCGATGCACCACGACGGCGGGGTCCCACACCCAGGCGGCGGGCACATCGTCGAGGACCAGCCAGGTCGACCGCTCGGCGGGGGGCGGCAGCGGGCGCACCGTGAGGCCCTCCACGCCGTCGGGCAGCGCCAGCTCGGCCTGCTGCAGGGCCGCGTCGATCGCGGGCGGCGCGGCTCCCTCCACCAGGCAGCGCACAGCACCCTGCAGCGCCTCACAGCGCACCAGCGCCGCCTCAGCGCCCAGGGCCTCCGACAGCGTGGTCGACAGCTGCGCGTCGACCTCCTCGACGTCGTGGCCCGGCCAGCGGGCGTCGACCGCCAGGGTCGGGGGCGTCGGCGCCTCCATCCAGCACGCGGCCAGCCACAGCAGGCTCACGTGACCCGCCAGTCGGTGACCGCCAGGGGTGGGGCCAGCAGCCCGTCGCACAGCGGCTGCACCTCGTCGGCCGACAGCACCCCCCCCGGCCCCAGGAAGATCAGGCGCACGTCGCCCAGGGCATGCACCCGGTCGCCCACGATCAGGTGGGACTGCACGTGGAGCAGGCGCCCCTCGACCGCGAGAGCGCGGGTGTCGATGAGGTAGCGCTGCAGCGGCTTGAGCTCGCGCCGGTACTCGAGGCGCTGGTTGGCCACCACCGGGTTGACCCCCGCAGCGCGCCACTGCTGCCAGGCCCCGGATCGCACCAGCCACTCGGCCCGGCCGAGCTCCATGACGTCGGCGTAGCGGGCCTGGTTCATGTGCTGGTTGAGGTCGATCTGCGAAAGGCGCACGCGCTGGTGCAGCCGACCGATGTTGTGGCTGCGGCCCAGGCGGGCGCGCAGCAGCACGGGGACCATGTGCAGGTAGGTTCTCAGCATGCAGCGACGTAGCCCGCGCTGTCAGCCGATGTGCACCCAGATCGTGTCGCCGTCGCGGGCCGCCGGGTAGGTGACCAGCGGCACCTCGGTGGGGCCGAGGATCGGCGTGCCGTCGTTGACGTAGACGGCGCCGTGCAGGGTGCACACGAACTGACCCCGATCGGGGCGGTACTCGACCACCGCGCCCTCGTGGGTGCAGGAGGTCTCCATCGCGACGTAGCAGTCGGCCGCGACCTGGGCGATGTTGACGGTGCGGCCGCCCACCGACACCCGAGCCCAGCCGTTCACGTCGGCGAGCTGGGGCTCGTCGGCCAGCGACACCCCGGACCACCCCGCCGCCCCGGGCTGCGCCACCACGGTGCACTCCGGCGGCGTGCCCACCGGGACCGTGCCGCCAGGGGTGCCGGTGTCGAGGCCGGTGGCGCCGGTGTCGACATCCGGGGGCACCGAGTTCAGCCCCTCGCAGCCGACGGCGGCGAGGGCGCAGCCCTGACAGAGCAGCATGCGACGAGACAGATCAGGCATGGCCCATTGTGCCAGATCCGGCGGCCTCGTGTAATCTCCCGGCCGGAGGCAGCATGACGGACGATAGCAACGGCAGCGGCGGAGTGATCGGTCAGACGGTGCCCGAGCTGCTGCAGGGGCTGTCGGCCCTCGGAGCGAGCGACGCCGAGGTGACGCTGCTGCTGCGTGGCGGGAGCAGCGCGGCCGGGGCGGTGGCCCACGCCGACAGCGAGGTCGTGTGGCTGCGCGAAGAGGGCATGTCGCTGCTGGCGGTGCGCGCCGCGGAGATCCTCGCCGTGCGCGTGTCGGCGGCGCGGATGCCGGCGGGGCGGGTGGCCGCTTCGCCGTCGAAGGCCGTTCGCGGCGACGCCGTGACGCTGCAGGAAGAAGAGCCCCCCGCACCGCCGCGGCGCCGCAAGCGCCGCTACGCCCGCGACACGCTGACGCCGGCGGAGGATGCGACCCAGGTGATGGCCCTCACGCCGGCGGAAGAGCCGCCGCCCGCGCCCAGCCTCGACCCGGCGATGGTGGAGTCCCAGTGGCAGGTCGACCTGGGCCGATCGCTGTCGCTGGTGCTCGAGGTGTCGCCGCGCAGCGACGAGGAAGCCGCCAGCCTGCACAACGTGATGGCTCACCTCGGGCCCGCGGTGAGCTCGGTCCGCAGGAGCCTGCTGGGCGTGGTGGAGCGCGTGATCGTCGCGGCCACCGAGGAGCCTGGCGCCGAGCGGGTCGAGGGCGACCTGTGGATCGGCGTCAACCTGTCGGCCGGCCGCCGCGGTCGATGGTCGAGCGCGCGCAGCATGGGCGCGGCCATCGAGGCGGCGCTTCAGTCGTAGCGGCTACAGGTCGTCGAGCTCGGCGAGCAGGGCGGCCTCGACCTCGTCTTCGCTCATCTTCGCGACGTCGGCGGCGGCGGTGGCCATCGGGGCCTGGCTGGCGGCGACCGCGGGCTTGCCCAGCTCACCGAGGAGCTCGTCGACGATGAAGGCGCTGATGGCCTCGATGGTGGGGTAGTCGAACAGCAGGGTGCCGGGGATGCTCTGGCCGACGGCGGTGCCCACGCGCTCCACCATCTCCACGGCGGTGACGCTGTCGATGCCGAGCTCCTGCAGGGGGCGGTCGGTCTCGATGTCGTCGAGGTCGAGGCCCAGCAGGCTGGCGGCGAGGCCCGACAGGTGGTCGATGAGCAGGGGCACCCGACGGCGCGGGGGCGCGGCCTGCAGCTGCTCGAGCAGGCCCTCGCTGCTGGGCTCCTCCGTGTCGCCGTGATCGGCGGCGTCCCACCGGAACAGGGTGTCGATCTCCCCGGAGACGAACAGCTTCTTGGCCTTGGTGCGCTGGATCTTGCCCGAGCTCGTCTTGGGCAGGGTGCGGGGCGACATGAGCACCAGCGAGCGGGCGGCGAGGCCGTGCTCGGCGATGGCCTGGCGGATGGCTGCGAACACCTGCTCGGGATCCTCCACCTTGTGCCGGTAGACCTCGGTGACCAGCACCAGCTGCTCGCCCAGATCGGTGGGGATGGAGAAGGCCGCGGCGCAGTTGGGGCGCAGGGCGGGGTGCACGGTGCCCACCGTCCACTCGATGTCTTGGGGGTGGTGGTTCTGCCCGCGGATGATGATCACGTCTTTGAGACGGCCCGACAGGTAGATCTCGCGGTCGAGCTGAAAGGCCATGTCGCCGGTGCGCAGGTAGGGGCCGTCGCCGTCGGCGGTGCGAGCCTGAAAGTCGCGCTTCGTGGCCTCTTCGTTGCCGTAGTAGCCCTGGGCCACGGTGGTGCCCTTGACCCACAGCTCGCCCACCTGGCCCTCGCCCAGCACCTCGTGGGAGTCGGGGTCGACGATGGCGGCGATGGTGTCGAGCACGGTGGAGCCGTTGCTGGCGACCGTGCGGGCGTTGGGGTGGTCGGCGGGCACCTGCACGACCTCGTGGTTCTCGTAGGCGACCGCGTCGACGTGCACGAAGCGGGCGGGGTAGCGACCGATGGGCTCGGTGACGATCTTGGCGGTCGACTCCGACATGCCCATGGCATGGGTGACCGCGGCCTTGCTCAGCCCGTGGGGGGCGAAGGTCTCGATGAACGCGTCTTCGCTCTCCTGGCGGATGGGCTCCCCCCCGTTGAGGAGGACCTGAACCGAGCTCAGGTCGAGGGTGGCGCGCTCCTCGGGGCTGGACCGCCGTGCGGCGAGCTCGAAGCCGAAGTTGGGGGCGGGGCTGTGGGTGCCGCGGAAGGTCGACAGGGCCTTCATCCACCGGAAGGGCCGCTGCATGAAGTGCACGGGGCTCATGTAGACGCAGGGAAAGCCGATGAACAGCGGCATGAACCGGCCGTAGACCAGCCCCAGGTCGTGGGTGGAGGGCAGCCAGCTGACCATCACCGAGTCGGGGCTGTGGTCGTAGCCGACATCGAAGTCGGTGAGCTGGTGCATCAGGTTGTGGTGGCTGACCATCACGCCCTTGGGCAGGGCGGTGGAGCCCGACGTGTACTGCAGGTAGGCGATGTCGTCGGGGGAGGCGCCGGGGTCGACCCAGGCGTCGGCAGTGCCGAGGTCGAGCTCATCGAGGCACAGCCACTCGGCCTCGGCGAGGGCGGGGCTGTCGGCGAAGGCCTCACGGGCTGCAGACGCAATGTCGGAGGTGGTGAGGACCAAGCTCACCCCCGCGTCGGCGGCGATGTTCTTCAGGCGCGGCAGCGTGCGGTGCAGCCGGGCGGGGTCGGGGGGATGGACCGGCACCGCGAGCACGTCGGCGTACATGCAGCCGTAGAGCGCGTGCAGGTAGTCGTGGCCCTCCTCGAACATCATCAGCACCCGGTCGCCGGGCTTCGACCGCGCCTGCAGCCAGGCGGCGACGGCGCGGCAGTGCCGATCGAGGTCGCCGTAGGTGAGGTCGTCGACCTCGTCTTCGCCATCGACGAGGTAGCGATAGCCGACGCGGTCGGCCTGGTGGGTGGCGCGCCAGCGGAGCAGCTCGACCATGGTGGAGACGGCGGGGGCGTGGGGGTGCTCGACGGTCATGGTGGGGTCCTCGCCGGGCAGCCTATCGCGGGATGGCCCTCGCCGGGCCCGCGGCTACGGCCCGACGCCCAGCACCACGGCCTCGGGCAGCACACAGCCCTCGGGGACCACGGTCGGGCCGAGCTCCATGTCGGTGGGGTTGGCCTCACCCTCGTAGCGGCCGCCCAGGCCGCTTCCGACGGCGCAGTCGGCGGTGTCGAGCACCAGGGTCACCGCCCCGATGGGGTCGCCGCCACAGGTGTCGTCACCACACCACACCAGGTAGCCGGCAGCGGCGGCGAGCACGCCCAGCTCTGACGCGTCGTCGGCGCGCAGCGAGGCCTGGTAGACCGAGTGGTCGGCCACCTCCACGCCTTGCCCGAGGGCGCTGCTCGCCTGCGCCAGCGCATCCCCCGTCAGGGCGGTGGACAGCGTGAGGGTCAGGGTCACCTCTTCGTCGCCGACGAAGCCCGAGCCCGTCCACCACGGCTCGAGCTCCACGGGACCCCCCGTGCAGCCGCACACCGCCACCGCGAGGAGCGCAGCTCTCAGCGCGTGCTCCCGGTGAGGCGGAGGGAGCCGAAGCTGCCCGTCAGGTCGAGGCGAGCGCCGTCGAGGAGCGCCCCCACCAGGTCTGCGTCGTTCAGATCGGCGCCCCGCAGGTCGGCCCGCAGCAGGTCGGCCCCCGACAGATCGGCGTTGCGCAGGTCGGCGTCGTTGAGCCGTGCCTCGGCCAGGCGGGCCTTCCACAGCCGCGCGCCGCGGAGGTTGGCGCGCTGCAGGCATGCGCCCCCGAGGTCGGCGTCGTCGAGCAAGGCACCGCGCAGGTCGGCGTCGTGCAGATCCGCGCCGGGGCCGAGCACGTAGGCGCCCTCGAGGGGCGCATCGAGGAGGGTGTCGGCCGAGCACAGGGCGTGCTCGGTGAGGGCGCCCTCGAGGCGCACGCCGCGCAGGTCGGCGCCCCGCAGATCGGCGCGGCGCAGGTCGGCGCCGCGCAGGTCGGCGCCGTGCAGGTCGGCCCCCTCGAGGCGGGTGCGCCGCAGGTCGGCCCCGCGCAGGCTGGCCTGGGCGAGGCGCGCATCCCGCAGATCGACACGGCGCAGCCGCGCGCCGCACAGCCACGCCGACTCGGCGTAGGCACCGCGGAGCTGGGCGTGGATCCACCGGAGGCCCCGGCGGCCCTTCGCGAGGGCCATCAGCAAGGTGCCGCGTTGTTCCTGGGTGGTGGTCAAGAGGGCTCCGGCGTGTCGGCGCGGCACGACGAGTCCACCATGGAAACCATGGGGCCGTGCGATGCCTTCAGCGCTCGCGGATGGGCTGCGAACGCCTGCTTTGTCGGACTCGGCGAGCATAGCACAGGGGCTGGGACCACCGAATCCTTTCTGCACCGGATACCATGCGCCCCATGCGACACCTCCTCCTGCTGATGTTCCTGGTCGGATGCGCGGGCTCGGCGACCGACGACAAGGTCGACGATACCGCCGGCACGCCGTCGGGCGACGACGACGACGACACGACCGTGGGCGACGACGACGACGACACCACCAGCGTCGTCGACGAAGATCCCTGTGTGCCCCCCGGCGATCCCACCCTGGAGATCGGCCTGGGCCTGTCGGGGTTCGAGCCGCTGCCGGAGGGCGAGCCCTTCCCGCTGATCCACGGGCCCCAGGGCGGCTACCATCTCGAGGTCGGCCTGCGCGCGACCAACCTCGTGCAGGATGCCGGCTTCCTGCAGGCGGTGATGATCGCCCGGGTCGACGGGATGACCGAAGACGCCGTGTCGTATCCTTACGTCGACCTACGCTGCGTGCGCGACTACCGCGAGAGCTACGGCAGCTTGCTCGTGTTCCCTGACCCCGCGGTCAACACCCCCGACTTCCTCGACGGCAAGGAGGTGGAGATCGAGGTCTCCGTCACCGACGACGCCGGCACCGTAGTGGTCACGACCTCTACCTACGTCATCCAAGACACGGAGTGAGCCCATGCGCCACCTGACCCTCCTGGCCCTGTTCGGCGCCTTCGCCTTCGCCCCCGCCTGCAGCGGCGGCAAAGACGACGACACCACCACCGGCGACGACGACGACGACACCGCCGGCGACGACGACGACGTGACGGGCGACGACGACGACGACACCACCGTCATCGGCGACGACGACGACGACACCACCGTCGTCGACTGCAGCACCCGCCCCACCGACATCCCGACGGCCCGCGGCGAGATCGAGGGCACCTTCTCGCCGCTGTCGCGGCAGTTCGTGTTCTTCGGGGGCGACGAGGGCATCCCGGTGAACTGCTCCTCGCAGACCGACTTCGTGGCCGACACGTGGCTGTGGGAGGAAGACTGCGGCAACTGGCGGCAGGTGGCGGGCGCGCAGCCCAGCGCCCGGGCCCGGTATGCGCATGGCTACGACCCGGTGCGTGACCGGTTTCTGATCCACGGCGGGCGCTTCCGCGACGGCACCAGCGGCAACTACACCCTCAACGACGAGCTGTGGGCCTACGACTTCGCCGCCGAGACGTGGGCGCAGCTGGCCACGGGCGGGCCCTCCCAGCGCGCCATCCATGCCGGCGCCGTGGCGGGCGACCGCTTCGTCATCTTCGGCGGCACGGGCAGCACCGATGGCTTGTCCTACGTGCCGCTGTACTCCGACGTGTGGATGTTCGACCTCACCTCCGAGACGTGGAGCGAGCTGCCCACCAACGGCGGCCCCGGCGGTCGGGTGTTCCACGCCGTCACCAGCGACGGCGGCGACTCGCTGTACGTCTACGCCGGTGGCGACGAGAACGCGTTCTTCGGGCCCTTCTACGCCGAGCTGTGGGAGCTCGACCTGGTGACCGGCGACTGGGCGGTCATCGACGACGCCAGCGCCTACAAGGCGCCCGACCCGCGGATCTGGCCCGACCTGATGTACGACGAGTCCACCGGCAACCTGGTGATGTGGGCCGGTCACGACGACCAGGCCATGGGCAACACCAACCAGCTGTACACCTGGTCGTTCGACGGCACCGGGTGGAACAAGCTGGAGCAGGGCGACAAGCTCGACGCAGGGTCCAACGGCTTCTGTGACTTCCCTGCCGACTTCGTCGAGATCGACGACGCCAGCCCCGAGCGTCGCTACGGCGCGGCGGCGGCGATGACCGACGACGGGCGCCTGCTCACCTTCGGTGGCAAGACCGACTGCGGCATCATCAACGACTTCTGGAGCTACGACCTGGCGGCCA
>CBDUIC010000075.1:0-37704 GCA_965367245.1 uncultured bacterium
GGTCGCGCTCCGGGGGTCGAGAGGGGGCGGAGCCCCCCGGCAACCCGTAGCCGGACGCCCGGGTCAGCGAGGCCGGTCCCGCCTGGGCACCTGCTCGCAGTGCCTAGTCCGTTCGCCTACGCTCGTCGCGGGTCCAGGGGCGCAGCCCTTGGCGGGGGGCGAGCGGGGGCGGAGCCCCCCGGCAACCCGTGGTGCGGATGGAACGCCCTGTCCTGCGTGGGCAGCTCATCCTCGATCCGGACCGAGTCGGGCCCACAGCAGATCCGTCTCCTCGACCTCCGGCACGCCCACCAGTCGAAGCCACGAAGCCACGAGGCTTCGAGCGCTTGGGCTTCCAGCGCTGCGAGTCTCCGGCAAGGCGACGTTGATCCGGTCGTCGTCGAGAAGGCGTTGGGGTTGCCGCATGATGGGCCCGACTGACGGCGAAGGGCCGCACGACGGAGGCCGAGTCCGCGACCGGCCCGCTGGCGGGTCCGTTCTTCCGGCTACCAATTACCGGGGCGCTGCCCGGAAGAGCCCCGCCGGGGCTGCGCCCCATCCCATTGCGGTCGACCTCTGGGGGAACCGCAGCGTGCACTCGTTGGCTGCGCTCGCAGGCTCCCTTCGCCCGCCTCGTCGCACGCTGCTCCCTCTGGTCTCCCTGGTGCCGCGACTCGGAGGGTGGGCGGCAACGCTGCGTCCGTGGCGTGGTGCACGTCGTGCTCGCGGAGGGGAGGCCGAGCCCGCTACGGCCTCACGACCTTCCGCTGCCGCCCCCAGGTGCCGGGGCGGGCCTCGAACACACCAGGAAGCGGCTCCCCGCAGTGCGCGCAGGCACCATCGACCACGCTCCAGCGCCCGAGCTCGTACCAGTCTCGCTCGATGAGGACCTCGCCACAGCCGTGGCAGCGCGTGGTGTCGGACTCGGGGTCGTGCACGTTGCCGCAGTAGACGTGGTGGATGCCGGCGTCGCGGGCGATGGCGCGCGCTCGCTGCAGGGTCGACAGCGGGGTGCGCTCGCGGTCGACCAGCTTGTAGTCGGGGTGGTAGGCAGAGAAGTGCAGCGGCACGTCGGGGCCGATGGTGTCGACGATCCACCGGCACATGGCGGTGAGCTCCTCGTCGCTGTCGTTGGCGTCGGGGATGAGCAGGGTGGTGAGCTCGAGCCAGCACGAGGTGCGGTTGGCGACGTAGTCGATGGTGTCGAGGACCTCGGGGAGCCGCGCGAAGCACTGCTTTTCGTAGAAGGACTCGGTGAACGCCTTGAGGTCGATGTTGGTGGCGTCCATCCCTGCGAAGAAGTCGTGCCGAGCCTGCCCCTGGATGTAGCCGGCGGTCACCGCCACCGTGTGCACGCCGACGGCCCGGCAGGCGGCGGCGGTGTCGACGGCGTACTCGGTGAAGATCACCGGGTCGTTGTAGGTGAACGCGACGCTGCGGCAGCCGTGGCGCACGGCGGCCTGGGCGATGGCCTCGGGGGACGCAGTGGCCTGCAGCCGGTCGTCGGCCTTGGCCTTGGAGATGTCCCAGTTCTGGCAGAAGCGGCAGCCGAGGTTGCAGCCGGCGGTGCCAAAGGAGAGCACGGGGGTGCCGGGGAGGAAGTGGTTGAGAGGCTTCTTCTCGATGGGGTCGATGCAGAAGCCCGAGGAGCGCCCGTAGGTGGTGAGCTGCACGCCGGTGTCGGTGCCCTGGCGCACGTAGCAGAAGCCACGCTGGCCGGGCCGCAGGGTGCACTCCCGGGGGCAGACATCGCAGCGCCAGCGGTCGCCCACGGGCGTCTGGTAGCGGCCTGGGACGCCGACGGTCACGTGATCTTGTCCACGGTGAAGCGCTGCAAGGTGAGGGGCGCGTCGGCGGGGATGCCGCCCTTGGCGCGGCAGATGCGGAGCTGCTCGGCGACGGTGTCGACGCCGTCGAGATCGGGGAGGAGCACGGCGCGTCGGTGCCCGGAGGTGACGATGACCCCGTAGCGACGTGGGTCGAGACCCTCGAGGGTGGTGGGCTCGGGAGGGGCCAGCACGCTGACCTCGAGGTCGAGCTCGTCGACCTCGTAGGGCTCGACGGGTGGGAAGCGGGGGTCTTCGGTGGCGGCGCGGACGGCGCAGGCGGCGACCTCCTGGGCGAGGGTGGCCTCGGTGGGGGCGAGGTGGCCGATGCAGCCGCGCAGCTTGCCTGCCTGGCGCAGGGTGACGAATACGCCCCGAGGGGCGTCCCACGGATAGGGGAGGGGGGCGGGCGCGAGGCGATGGGGCAGGGCCAGGAGGGCCTCGCGGGCGACGGCGATGAGGGGATGGTCAGCCACGGGCAGGCTCCGGCAAGAAGAGGGCCTCGCAGTAGCCGACGCCGAAGGGGCCCTCGTAGGCGACGACGGGATCGAAGGGCACGCGGTCGCCCAGGGCGCCCCGGAGGACCTCGGTGGTGTCGACGACGTCTTCGGCGGCCAGCTCCCGGAGGGTGGGGTCGGGCTCGGTGGCAGACCGCAGGTCGCCCTGCCTGAGGGATGCGACGAAGGCGTCGTCGAAGGCCTGCGCGCGGGGATCATGGCCTGCCGGAGCGCCGGGGATCAGCCGATGTGACATGTCACCGCTGGCGACGAGCGCGGCGTCGGTGTGGGCGAGCGCAGCGCCGATGGCGTGAGCGTCGCGGTTGGCCCACGGCACGCTCAGCACGGCGGTAGGGCCCCGCCACCCCGCCTCGAACAGGAACCACAGCGGCACCATCGCGCCATGGTCGAGGGGCTGGCTCGGCACCTGCTCGAGGGGGACCTCGCTCAGCGCCTCGCGGGCGCGGGACGCCGCGTTCGGCAGCGTCAGCGCGAGCTCGGGGTGGCCGAAGCGAGCGAAGCTCCCCGTGAGGACTTCCCCTGCGACCAGCCCCCACCGGTCGGCATGCCGCGGGGTGTGGGGCGAGCAGACCACCAGCCAGGGCGGCTGTGTCGCGACCACCGCCTGGGCGACCCGTCGCATGGCGGCGGTGGTGGTCGCGCACTCGGAGGCCCGTGCCCCGCCGATGGCGGGGACGACGATGGGGGCGTGACAGAGGAGGGCGGCGGCGTGCATGCCCGAAGCGTAACCGCGGCTACTGACCTCGCAGCCTCGTGCGCATCATCGGCGCCACCACGTCGAGGCACTCGCGGCCCGTGGCCCGCGCCATCAGGGTGATGTCGAGGATGATGTGGTTGGTTGCCACGTCGACCAGCGAGGGGTTCGTCGTCCACACTGCGTCGTTGTCGGCGTCGGGCTCGGCGCCGCCCACCAGGGCCTCGCGCCGGTCGACCACCACGATGGCCTTGTGCGACCAGTCTTGCTTGGCCTGGTCGCCTGCCATGTCGTCGACCCAGCAGGAGAAGCCAGCGGGCTCGGCGGCCAGCCGCTCGGGGCAGTGCAGCACCTTGTGCAGGGGCTTGTCGGCGATGGAGGCCAGCGCCTCCGCGACCTCGTCGAGCTCGCGCACCCACAGCGACAGGTACACACTCTCTTCGGCGCCCAGGATCATCTCGCAGATGCGGCTGATCACGTCGTCGTACTGGCGCACGATCCACAGCGGCTCGGGCCGCGTGCGGGCGGGGAGGCTGTCGAGGGCCTGGGCCACCGTGTCCATCTTGACCAGGGTGGAGCGCTTGACCCGCTCCAGCCACCGCTGCGGCTCGGCGGCCAGGAAACGCTGCGGATCTTCTCCTACGGCAAACGCGGCACCGGTCTCTTCGAGCTGCCGGAGGACCTTGTAGGCGGCCGAGCGAGGCACGCCGCTACGGGTGCCGACCTCGTAGCCCGTGAGCCCCTCGGCGCCGTCGTCGCGCAGCAGGGTGAGGTAGGCCAGGGCCTGGTTGCGGGTGAGGCCGAGCTCTGAGAGCTGCCCCACCAGGGCTTCTTCGGTCATGCGACGCCTCTCTGGCCGTGACTCTAACCAGAGTCATGATCCGGCGCGAGCGAGGTCCCCGGGAAGGATAGAGGGGGCGCCGGGAGGAAGCATGCGCGACGAACCGCTGGGAGTGCTGGAAGTGGTGGGCCTGACCCCGCCGTTTCGCGAGAGGCTGGCGCAGGTGCGCACGGCCGTCGTCGGCGCCGAAGACGTGCCGGGCGCGAAGTGGGGGCTGTCGAGCCTCAGCCAGTACCGGCCGCGCTTCGGCCCCAAGCTGTGGGCGGGCCGCTTCCCCGTGCCTCGCACGGCGCTGATCACCAACCTGTTCAACCACACGCAGACGCCCATCCACGAGGGCTGGAGCGTGCGCAAGACCCAGGTGCGCGACTTCCGCGGGGGTCGCCTCACCTACGACAGCCACAACGGCACCGACTTCAGTGTGCCCGTGGGGACGACGGTGGTCGCGGCGGCACCCGGGCGCGTGGTCCGATGGGTGAGCGAGTTCAACCGCGGCGGGCTGAAGCTGTTCATCGATCATGGCGACGGCCTGATGACGTGCACCGCGCACCTGGCGCGCCCCCTCGTGGAGGTCGGCCAGGTCGTCGGGCGGGGCGACCCGGTGGCGCTGTCGGGCTACGCGGGGCTCGATGGGCTGATCACCTTTCCGTGGGGCACGCCGCACATCCACTTCAACGTGTGGCACGGGGCCCAGCCCGTCGATCCCTTCCCCCACGACGGGCAGCCGTCGATGTGGCGTGCCGGCCGTGTGCCGACGCCGGTCGCGACCCAGGCGGCCACCGCGTTCGTGCCCTCGGCCTACGACGCCGAGGCGGTCGACGCCCTCATCGCCAGCTGCCGCACGCCGTCGCGTCGTGAGGCGATGCAGGCCATCGCGCCGCTGTGGGCTCGGGCTGCGGCCCTGGTGGCAGAGCTCAACTACTACCCGACCCGGTTTGCGCCGGGTGCGCAGCCCTACGCAGCGGTGGGCCCTCGCACGGGCGTGCTCGATCTGCCCCTGTCGGCCGACGAGATCGACACAGCGGTGTTCATCGACGAACTCTGACGGCGGGGCCGCCCGTGGGCGTGGGCCGTCAGCCGTCGCTCGTGGGCAGGGTCAGTGTGAAGGTGCTGCCGACGCCCTCCTCGCTCGACACCGTGAGGTCTCCGCCGTGCCGCCGCGCCATGTGGCGAGCGATGGCCAGACCCAGCCCGGTGCCCGCGACGCTGGTCGACGCTCCGGCGCGCTCGAAGGGAACGAACAGCCGCTGGAGCTGGTCGCCCGCGATGCCGGAACCCGTGTCGCGCACCTGCAGGGTGACCGCTTCTGCGCCTTCGCGCAGGGTGAGGCTCACCTGGCCGTCGGTGGTGAACTTGCCCGCGTTGCCGAGCAGGTTGATCAGGATCTGGGTGACCATCCGAGGGTCGACCTCGAGCTCGATCGGGTCGTCGGGGAGCCGGAGCTTCAGGGTGTTGCCCGCGGCTTCGATGGGCTGCCGACACAGCTCGGCGGCGTCGCGACACAGCGCCGCCAGCGACACCCGCTCGGGGCGGAAGGGGATCTCGCCTTGCTCGATGACGGCCATGTCGAGAACGTCGTCGAGGATGCGATGCAGGTGGCGACTCGCCCCGGCGATGCGCTGCACGTCGTCGAAGGCCTCGGGGAGCTCTTCGAGGTCTTCGGCCAGCAGCTCCGCGTTGCCCAGGATCGTCGCCAGCGGGGTGCGGATCTCGCGGCTCATTCGTGCCAGGAAGCGACTGCGGGCCTTGTAGGCGCGGTTGGCGCGGCGGCGCGAGCGCTCCGCTTGATCGAGCTGGTCTCGGAGTCGCTCCGTGCGGCTCTCGCGGCCCGACACCACGGCCCACAGGGGCATGGCGACCAGCAGGTGCGCGATCCACGGCAAGAACGCCTCCGCGGGCGTCGCGACGCCCGAGGCGACGCGCAGGGCGCTGGCGATCAGGAAGCTACCGGCGAGGAACGCCACCGACCCGGCGAAGGTGCGGCGCCGGAACAGCAGGGCGGCCAGCGCGATGAGCAGGTAGCCGTAGGGCTCCAGGTCGTGGGCGCCCTCCACGACCGCTGTGGTGAAGGCGAGCAGCGAGGTCCCACCGAGGAACAGCAGCTGATGGCTCAGGTGCGCGTAGTGTCGTGCCGTCGCGGTGATCGCCAGCCCGAGGAGGAAGGCGAAGGCGACGAACTCCCAGTAGTTGGGACCCGGCTCGAGGGCGAGGGCGACGGCCGCCAGCGCCGATGCGCCCATCATGAACCAGCCCGCTCGCCGTCGCACCTCCGGGGTGCGCTCGTGCTGGAGCATCACCAGCGTGTCGGGGGCTTCCCCCTCGACCGAGCCGTCTTCGCTGACCTCCGACAACATGGAGTCGGCGTCGGCATCCCCCTGGGCCGCCTGACGTGCTCCCTCCAACACCTCGTTGACCTGCGCCAGCAGCCCGTGCCCCGCCGTGAGCACCTGGCGCACCGAGGTGCGATGCTCGGGGTGGTCGAGCTCCTCCTCGAGCAGCTCCCCGTAGCCGATGATCGCATTGAGAGGCGTGCGGAGCTCGTGGCTCATGTTGGCGAGGAAGCGCGTCTTGGCGAGGGTGGCGTGGACGGCCTCCCGGGCAGCTTCCCGGGCCTGCTGCGTCGCCTCTTCCAGCACGCTGCGCACGTGCTGATGTTGCTGATCGAGGGCCTTCAGCGCGAGGAAGAAGGCGCTGTAGCCGGCTCCGAAGTGCACGACGGCAATGGGCAGCGACAGCGGATCGTAGCCCAGCTGATGACGCACGGTGCGGGAGGCCACCGAGCCTGCGATGACCACGACGCCGAGCAGCGTGAAGCGGGAGGGCTCCAGCAGGATCGAGCCGAACACGAGCATCACGCCGAGGTAGGCGAGCCCGAAGCGCGACGTGGGCACGACGCCGTGCACGACGACGGCGATCAGCGCGAGGGGAAGCAAGGTGGCCAGGGTGAGGTGGGGGATCGGAACCCCCCGCCGGCTAGCGACGACCAGACCGATGCTCAGCAGAGGCAGGGCGCCCAGCACGCCCAGCTCCAGGGCACTGACGTCGGTCTGGGTGCGGGCGACGAACAGCACGACGGCCGCGAGGCCCATCAGGCTGCAGAGCAGCCAGAAGGCCGCGTGTAGCTCGCGGTCAGGTCCGGTAGGTGAGGCAGCGATGCCCGCATGGTACGCGCGCACACCGTGCCCATGGTGCGACGCGCTGGCCCGGGCCCTCAGCGCGCCGCGCCCCGCGCAGTCCGCGGTGGCAACCGAGCGTGACTCTGGTTAGAGTGACGCCCTGTTGGAGGCGCTCCATGCTCGCTCTCGCCCTGCTCGCCGGTTGTGGATGTGGCTCCGATGCACCCGTGTGGAGCGCTCTCGACCCGGTCTACCTGGGAGGCGAAGCGGTCACGATCGACCTGTCGGCCTTCGCCAGCGACGACAAGGGCGTGAGCTCCTTCGAGGTGAGCTACCCCGACGGGGTGATCGCCGAGGTGGCGGGCACGGAGCTGACGATCACGCCCCAGCCCGACTTCGACGGCGAGGTGGTGCTCCAGCTGTCGGCCTTCGACGACTGCGACAACGTGGCCTTCGCCGACCTGGTGGTATCAGCGGAGGTGCCGCCCACCAGCCCCGAGGCCGGCTGTGCGACGACCTTCACCTACCAGCCCTCGGGCTCCCCCGACGAGGTGGCGCTGGCGGGGTCCTTCAACGACTGGAGCCCCGACGCCGACCTGATGGTGGCCCAGCCCGACGGCAGCTACACGCTCGAGCTCGACCTGGCGCCGGGCCCCTACACCTACAAGTTCGTCGAGCTGTCGCGGGGGGCCTTCGAAGACGAGCAGCTGTGGTCGTGCGACCCGCAGGCAGAGCTGATCAGCTGCGACCCCGGCTACAAGGAGCCCTGGGCGACGGACTGGGCGCACACCTGCGGGGCGGGCGTGGCGAGCTGCAACAGCCTGATCGTGGTCGACAGCTGCCAGCTGCCTACGCTGTCGGTCGACCTCGTCGACGTCGACGTCGACGCGGGCACCCTTCGGGTGGAGGTGAGTGCCTCGCCTGGGGGCGCCGAGCTGGTCGCGGGCACGGCACTGCTCGACGACGAGCCTGTCTCAGGAGCCTTCGATGGCTCGGGCTTCGTCATCGACACGTCGGTGCCGGCGGGCCGCCACACGCTGCGGTTCACGGTCACCGATGCCGACGGCAACGTGAGCGAAGAGGCCTACGTGCCGGTGTGGACCGATGGCGTCGACGATGATGCGGGCGTCATCTACTTCGCCTTCGTCGACCGGCTGGCCAACGGCGACACCAGCCTCGACACCTCGGAAGGCGCCACGGCCTCCGGCGGTGGCTACGAGGGGGGCGACGTGCAGGGCTTGATCGACCTGCTTCCCTACCTCGACGACCTCGGGGTCACGACCCTGTGGCTGTCGAACCTGCAGGGCAACGCCGAGGGCGCCTGGGATGGCGACTGCGGGCAGACCTACGCCGGCTACCACGCCTACTGGCCCGACGCGGCCCTCGAGCCCGAGGAGCACTTCGGCGACGAGGCGATCATCGAGGCCCTCATCGACGAAGCTCACGACCGCGGCATGCGCGTGATCATGGACTGGGTGGCCAACCACGTGCACGACACGCATCCCTACGCGTCGGAGCATCCCGAGTGGTTCAACGACGACGGCGTCTGCAAAGACTCGGTCGATGGCCAGCAGAACTGGGATCGCATCCCCGAGAGCTGCGCCTTCGCGCCCTACCTTCCCGACATCGACTACAGCCAGCCCGACGCGATGATGACGATGCTCGACGACGCCATGTGGTGGGCCACCACCTACGAGCTCGACGGCTTCCGGGTCGATGCCGTCAAGCACATGCCCCACGCCGTCACCTACAACCTGCAGAGCCTGGTGAAGCGCGACGTGGAGCACCGCGGCTCGGGCCTGCCCACCGACTTCTACACCGTGGGCGAGACCTTCGACTCCTACGACCGAATCGCCGCCTACATCGGCGACGACCAGCTCGACGGCCAGTTCGACTTCGACCTGTACCACGCGGTGCGCGGCGCCTTCCTGCGTCCTGGCGACGCCGAGCTCGCCGCCTTGTTCGACAGCTACGAGACGAGCCGCGCGGTCTACGGCGACGCGCCGATGTCGACCTTCCTCGGCAACCACGACGTGCTGCGCTTCATCAGCGACGGGGCCGAGGGCTGGGTCGACGCCTGCCAGGACGGTCAGATCGCCCACGCCCCCGCCCCCACCGACCCCTGGGCCTACCAGAGCCTCCGTCTGGGGTGGACCTTCCTGTTCACGATGCCCGGCCGCCCGCTGGTCTACTACGGCGACGAGCTCGGCATGCCCGGTCGCGGCGACCCCGACAACCGGCAGCCGATGTGGTGGCATGCCGGCGACGGCAGCGGCGACTTCTCCGCCGTGGGCTCGGTGGAAGACCTCGCCTCGGGCCTCGACGGCGAGCAGGCGGCCACGCTGCGTCACGTCAAGGCCCTCGCCAATGCCCGCCGCGACCACCCGGCGCTGTACGAAGGCAGCTGGCAGGAGTGGTGGCGGGAGTACGACCTGTTCGCGGCGGCACGCAGCAGCGGTGGGGATCACGCCCTGGTGATCTACAACCGCTCCTTCGACGACCGCACCCTGACCAACGGCGTGGGCTTCGCCGGCCTGCCAGAGGGGTCCTACGAAGACGTGCTCACCGGGCAGGTGTTCTCCACCGCCGGTGACCAGCTCGTCGTCGATGTGTCGGCCCGTGGCAGCCGGGTGCTCGTCTACCGGCCCTGAGGGCTCAGCAGCTCTCTCCCAGGTCGTCGCAGGTGCAGGTGCAGGCGACGTCGGCGTAGCCATCGGTCTCGTACTCGTCGACCTGCTGCGAGGCGGCCTCGAGGTCGGCATCGTCGGCCGCGGCATCGACGCACACCCGGGGCGCGGGCTCGTCGACGATGGCGTTGCCGCCTGGGTCGATGGCGGCACACTCGCAGGTGCATTGGTAGGCGATGAGGTCGGCAGCTTCCCCTCCGCCATCGCATGCGAAGGCGAGCAGGGCAGTCAGGGCCCACAGGGTGCGTGGCATGGGATCCTCTCGGAGGTACGTCGGTTCGGCGGCAGTGTATCCCGCTACGCCGCGCCGCCGGTGGGCTCCCGCCGGGATGACGAATGCGGAGACGGTGATCCGGTGCGATTCGGTGTGTAGGCCTCGGGCAGGGCGACCGTCGCTCGCTCCACGCTCATCTAGGGGGAGGCGAAGGGGTCGAGGGGGCGCACCAGCCGCAGGCCTACGGTGTCGCCCGCGCGGTGGTCGTCGAGGCCCATGCGCGCCGCCCCATGCGCCCCTCGTGCCGGGAAGAAGTAGCAGCCTCCGCGCACGACGCGCTGGGTCGCCGCGACCTGACCGCCGGGCGGGGCATAGCGCTCGACACACCAGGTGCGGCTGTTGCCGGCGAGCCCTCGCACGCCGTAGACGCTGCAGTCGGCGGGGTAGTCGGTCACCCGTGCCGGCAGGGGGCGGCCGGGGTGGCTGTCGCGCACGCAGGCGAAGGTGGCGTCGAACACGTCGCCCCAGGGGTAGATCCGGCCGTCGGCGCCTCGGGCGGCCTTCTCGTGCTGCAGCTCCTGCATCAGCTGCCAGGGCTGGCCGGTCTGGGCGGCACGCCAGGCTGCGTAGGCTGCGCTGCTGGCGTAGTCCACAAAGAACACGGGCCAGTCGGGGAGCCACAGATCGCCGTCGGCGTCGCGCACGAGGCGGAACCGGCCGTCGTCGTCGCGGCCGTAGAACGAGGGTTCCATGCCGTGGGCGCGGGGGGCCCATCGCAGGGCTTCGTCGGGGGACCCTGCTTCGACCAGGGCATTGACGAAGGCGAGGTAGTCGCCGTGGGTGACGGGGTGGCGGCCGACGACGAAGCCCGGCAGGAAGCCGACCTGCTCGGGCAGGCTCTGGAAGCCGGCCCGGTCGGCCCCGTGAACGAACGGCCCCGCGGGCACGTAGCACTCCGCCTCGGACAGCTCGTCGGCCCTCGGCAGGTAGACCACGTAGGGCGCCTCGTCGAGGCCTCCGGCCCAGTGCTGCAGTCGGTCGAGACGCACCGGATAGGCCACCGGCGCGCGGCCCTCGGCACGCAGCTGCAGCAGGTAGCGACCGTGGGGGAGCTCGACGTCGAGGGGGGTGGTGCCGAGCACACGCTGGGGAATGGCGACCCACTGCCGGTCGCGCTCCTCGTAGGTGCACAGCGTCACCTCCGCCCCCGCTGGATCGGTGTGCAGGCTGAGGCGGGCCATGCCCCGGAGCCAGGCGGCGTGGGGCCCGCGGTCGTAGCGGCGCACCCGCTGCAGGTGGGCATCGGCCGCCCCCTCATCGCCCTGACGTCGCGCGTCGTCGTGCAGGGAGCGGTGCAGGTCGGCCAGGGGCTCCAGGGCCTCGGGTAGCTCCGGAGCCAGCCCCAGCGCATCCTCCAGCACCCGCTGGCGGCGTCGGCGGTGGGCGACGACCTGGGCCCTCAGCGCCTGCACGCGGTCTTCGTGGCCCCACACTCGCCGCTTCGTCTCGATGGGGTCGAACGGGTGGACCTCGCGACGGGCCGCAGCCGCCGCCGCCAGCTCCTCGGCCAGGCGGGCGCTGGCGTCGCGCTGAGCATCCGCCAGCGCGTGGGCCTCATCGACCCACAGCAGCGCACGGCGGATTCGCTCGGCGCCATCGAGCCACTCCCCCAGCGCCCGGGCCAGGGCCGCCCCATCGGGCCATCGCTGCGCCGGATCGGGGGCGAGGGCCCGCCGCAGCACCTCCGCGAGGCCGCTCGGAAGCCCGTCGCTCACCGGCGCCGACGCATCCACCGCGTCGTGCTCCAGCAGCCCGTGGAGGACCCGACCCACCGCGAACACGTCGGCTGCGGGCGAGTGGGGCTGCCCTTCGTGCACCTCCGGCGCGATCCACGACGGGGTGCCGACCGCCGCGGGGGCCAGCCCCTCGACGGAGGCCGCCAGCCCCCAGTCGACCAACAGCAGGGCATCGTCGGCGCCGATCATCACGTTCGCCGGCTTGATGTCTCGGTGGACCACGCCCTGCGCGTGGGCATGCCCCACGGCCTCCGCCAGCTGCTGGACCCAGCGCACGCGGCGCTGCAGGGAGCGGGTGGCACCCCCGCGATGGTGGGCGAGCGCCACCTGCCGCAGGCTCTGCCCGACCACCTCGCGCATCGCCACGAAGGGCCGCCCGTCGGGCAGGGTGCCCACGTCGTAGACCGGCGGGATCGACGGATGCTGCAGCGACGCCAGCACCCGCGCCTCGCGCAGGAAGCGCACCAGCGCCTCGGCATCCTGCTGGCGGTCGGCGCGGAGCACCTTGACGGCGACCTGGCGGTCGAGCTTCGGATCGGTGGCCCGGAACACCTCCCCCGCGGCCCCGCGCCCCAGCAAGGCCTCCAGCCGCAGCGGCTGCGGCGCCTCCACCGGCTCGGGGGCGTCGCCCAGCAGCGAGCCGAGCATGCCGGACAGGGGCCCATCGGCGAGGGAGCGCAGCTCGGCCGCCGCGTCGGCGTCGAGCCCATGAGCCGCTACGAAGCCGTCGACCCAGCTCATGCGAGGTCTTCCACGCGGTCGCCGTTGTACAGGACCAGCTCGATGTGGCCGGTGCCGTCGGACCGCACCAGATCGTCGCGCACGTCGCCGTCGGCGAGCTTCTTGCGCAGCCGGGCCAGCGCCGCGTCGAGCTTCTTGCGCAGGGCATCCCGGCGCTTGAGCCGCCGCCACACTTGCGAGGCCAGCACCGACCACTCCACCGGCCCATCCATGGCGACCAGCTCCGACAGCAGCTGCGCGGGCTGGCCCGACAGCGTGAGCACGGGCCGCCCCACCCGATGGATGTGGACCGAGTGGTAGCGCGCCACGATGTGCAGTGCCGGATGCAGCTTCCCGGCATCCACGGTGGACCCCGCCCCCGCGCGCTCGATGGCCACCGCCTGCAGCCGCAGCTGCGCCCCGCCCACCTCGACGACCTCGTCGACCGCCAGGGTGCGGGCGCGCGCCTCGCCCTCGCGCACGAACCAGTCGTCGCCGCTCCACCACAGGTGAGCCAGCGCATCCGCCTGAAAGCCGGCGCTCAGCCGCAGGGGCGACCCGATCAGCGACTGCACCGAGCCGGTCAGCGGCACCGACGGGCCACCGTCGATGGACAGGGCCATCACCTCCGGCGGCAGCGAGACCTCGATGACGTGCAGCGCCACGCCCTTCGCGAAGTGCACCGTCACGCCTGCCACCAGCTCCACGTCGTGCACGCGCCGTCGGTCGACGGCCATCGCCCCGCGGAGGGCGAGCAGCCGCAGCGCCCCCCCGCGCAGGCTGACCATCGCGTGGGCCTCGGAGACGCGTGGGTCGTCGAGCCGCAGGGCGGAACGACCGGTGCGACCGATGAGATCGCCTGGCTGAAGCTCCGCTTCGAGACCGTCGGGCCCCCCCAGTCGCACGAACGCCCGCATCGATGCCCCCCGCCCGAGCCTACAGGGTCACCAGGGCACTCGTGAACCCATCCCCATGACAAAGGGAAAACCTATCGAATGGGCGAGGTGGCGGGGATCTCGAGGGGATGTGCGTGGCGGTGACCTGCCGTAAACCATGGATGTTCGCTCCCAACGCGCTCCGGGTCTTCCGGGCGGCAGAAGGGGGGGGCAACCCGAACGCGCCACGAGGCGCATCACCCATGGAGAAGCTCACATGCAGTCCAACGTCTTCTACGATTCCCTGCGCGCCCTCGGTCCGGTCCCCGCGACGGACATCCCCGACAGCCTCGCCACGCAGCTCGCCGGCACCGGCGCCGTCGGCACCGACACCGACCAGATCAAGGCCACCATCGCGCTGTTCAGCCAGGTCGCCTCGACCTGCAACCGCGAAGAGTTCGCCCGGGTGCTCGCCACCGGCGCGCTGCCCGGCGGCATGAAGCTCGCCGACGAGGCCGCCGCGTCGTCGGCCGTCAGCAAGTCGTGCTGTGGCCACACCTGCGAAGGCACCTGCACCAAGTGAGGCGCCCGACCCGGGGGGCTTGGGCTCCCCGGGTCGCCCTTTCCTTCCCGTTCCATCCTCTCACCCGAGCCTGCTGATGCGAACCACGACGACCCACATCGGTGACCTCAAGGTCGTGATCGTCGACGACGCCGTCGACGCCCCGGCGCAGGCCCGAGCCCACGCCCTGGCGTGCTCGCTGCCCTTCCACCGCATCCGCTACGGCTACCGCAGCGCCCCTGGCGCCACCCCGCGCCACGACCACATGTGGGCGCACCTGGTCACCGACGACGAGCGCGCTCAGCTCCCCCTGGCGCCCCTGCACGAGGCCGTCGCCGAACACTTCGGCGCCCTCGTCCCGCGCCGCACCCACATCAACTGCATCCAGGCCGGCGAGCGTCGCCACCCGCACATCGACGCCCCCCACGCCGATCTGGTCGTCGGCGTCGCGGTGCTCAACGAGCGCTGGGAGCGCGACTGGCACGGCGAGCTGTCGTTCTACGACGGCGACGACATCGCCCTCACCGTCGCCCCCCGCCCCGGTCGGCTGGTGCTGTTCCACGGCCGGCTGCTGCACCGCGGCGGCGTGCCCATCCCCGGCTGCCCCGAGGTTCGCTATGCCCTCGTCCAGAAGTACACCCGTGCCGCGTGAAGGCACCCGGGTGGGCATGACCTGGCGCGACCCGCTGCGGCCGCTGCTGGTCGAGGCCGCGGCCGACGGCCTGCTGCAGGCCATCGAGGTGGTGCCCAGCGGCTACGCCTACGCCGGGGCCGAGGCCCTGCTGAAGCGTCGCCTCGACGAGCTGGCGCTGCCCTACAGCTTCCACTTCGTGGAGCACAGCCTGGCCAGCGCCGACTACCTCGACAACCACCCCCACGAGCGGCTGCGGCCCTTCCTCGAGGGCTTCGAGCCGATGTTCGTCTCCGAGCACCTCACCGCGGCCCGCGCCGGCGACCTCGACCTCGAGCTCAACCTGCCGCCCATCGCCACCGTCGACGCGGTGACCATCGCGGCCGACAACCTCGCCGCCTTCCGCGACCAGCTCACCCCCGGCACCCCGCTGCTCCTCGAGCACGTGCCCACCTACTTCCTCCACCACGCCAGCACCCTCGACCCGCTGGACTTCTACCTTCAGGTCGTGCGCGCAGCGGAGTGCGAGGTCCTCCTCGATCTGCACAACCTGTACTGCGACCAGCGCAACCAGGGCATCGACGCGGCGGCCTTCGTCACCTCGCTGCCCCCCGAGCGCATCCGCGAGGTCCACGTCGCCGGCGGCTATGCCCTCGAGGGTGACCACGGCTACGTCGACGGCCACGATCACGCCGTGCCCGACGAGGTCCTCGCGCTGCTGGAGCTCACCCTGCAGCACGCGTCCCCCGACCTGGTGGTGCTGGAGCGCGAGCACCGCTTCGACGACCTCGGAGCCATCCACGACGACCTGAAGCGGGTCGCGGAGGTGGTCCATGGATGAGGCACGCACCCACCTGCTGCAGCTGCAGCGCGCCCTGGTGGAGGGTCTGGTGGACCACTCCCTCGGCGCCCCCACGGTGTCGGCCTACAGCGACGAGCTGCTGCGCCGCGCCCTGGGCGACAAGCACGTCGACAACCTGCGCAACAAGCTGTCGTTCTACCTGCCGGTGCTCGCTGGCTCGGGCCTGCTCACCGACGACGACCTTCGCTCGCTGGGCGCCTGGAACCCGACGATGGCCTCGCACCTCGACTACCTCGAGGGCCTCGTCGAGCGGCTCCACCCGTGGGCCGGGCGGCAGACCCACCCCGAGGTGTGGCACGACCTGCTGGCGCTGGAGCGCACGCACTACGTGGCCAGTCAGCAGCGGGCCGCCGACGTGCCCGAGCTGGTGGCCATCGCCCGCACCGTCGACGGCCCGAGCCGTCCAGGGGATCACCGGCCGCTGCAGGTGGTGTGCCTGCGCTCGAACATGATCGACCTGTGGCGCAACCAGGCCTTCGATCTGGCCAGCGCCTGCCCCTTCGGCCGGCCCCAGCTGCGCGCCGTCTACGCCCACCCCGAGCACGGTCGGCTGCGGCAGCACACGTTCACCTCGGCCACCGACCTGGCCCTGCGCCTGTGTCTCGACCCATGAGCCACGCCCTGCCATGGGAGCTGCTCGGCCTGACCGAGGGGCGGTTCGTCGACGAGGTCTTCGACGGGGTCCCGCATCACCACCGCCCGACGAGCCTGCCCGCCTTCGACCTGGCCTCCCCCGAGCGGCTGCTGGAGCGCCTCGCCGAGGGCGCGCCCCCCGAGCGGGTCGACCTGAAGGGCTTCCTCGGCTTCGTGCCGCGGTGGGACTACGTGGACGGCGCGTCGGTCGACGTCGACCGGGTGCGGCAGCGGGTCCTCGACGAGGGCCACAGCCTGGTGCTCCGCGGCGTGCACACCTGGCTGCACCAGGCGGCTGCCTTCGCCCGCTGCTGGGAGCGGCGGTGCCGGGCGCTGGTGCGGTCCAACGTCTACCTCACCCCGGCCTCCACCCGCGCCTACCCGCTGCACTGGGACACCCACGGCCTCATCGCGATGCAGCTGCACGGCCGCAAGCGCTGGGCGCTGTACGCGCCGATCCACGAGCGGCCGCTCCCCGGCCAGACCTACGACCGGCTGCCGGTGTCGTACGAGGGGCGCACCCCCGACCGGGTGGTCGAGCTGGAGGCGGGCGACGTGCTGTACGTGCCGCGGGGCTGGGCCCACGAGGTCCTCACCACCGACACCTGGTCGCTGCACATCACCTTCGGATTCCATCGGTTGACGGGGGTGGATGCGGTGGCAATGGCCGCACGCGACGCCGTCGATCGGCTGGCATCCGACCCGACGCTGCGGGGCTACCTCGACCCCTCGGCCCCGGCCGAGGCCCTGGAGGCGGCGGCGACGAAGGCGCTGCGGGAGGCGCTCCGGTCGCAGCTGGAGGCCCTCGCCGCGCAGCAAGGCCGTGCGGCCCATCCTGACGGCGAGCTCCGGGCCACCAGCGACCACTGGTACGTCGAGCCCGACCGGGTCGCGCACACCCTCGATGTGGTGCACGGCCAGCCGCGCCAGGCGGCGCACCAGCGGGTCACCCTGCCCGCCGCCGCCGCCCCCCTCGTGGAGGCGCTGTTCCGAGCGGGTGCGGTCGACCGCGCCGAGGCGGAGTCCCTCGTGGGGCCCGCCGTGCTCGCCACCACCGTCGACACCCTCACCACCCACGGACTGTTGGAGCCACGATGACCACCCAGAGCTGGTTCGACCCCGATCGCGTGTTCAAGAACCTCGACGACTACCTGCCCCTGCGGGAGCTCCCGTACGACGTGCTGTGCGAGCAGCTGCAGGCCCGCTTCGACGCCGAGCAGGCCAGCCCGGAAGGCATCGCTCGCCACCGCAAGCTGGTGGAGCGCCTGGAGCCACAGGTCGAGCGCTTCGGCGACGGCGACCAGGCCGAGGCCATCGCCCGGGGCTTCGCCCAGACCTTCTACCTGGAGCAGCTGCTCCTCGCGCTGAAGCTGTCGTCGCCCGACGTGTGGGGGGAGGCGCTGCGGGTGGTGGGGGCCGAGGAGGCCCAGGCGGCCGCTGCCTCGGGAGCCGTGTTCGTGCTGCCGCACATGGGGCCGCACTTCCTCGCCCACGTGATGCTCCATGCCGCCGGGCTGCCGTCGTTCGGGGCCGGTGCGGTGTCGGGGCCGATGGCCGAGGGCGTGAAGCGCACCGCGGCCCTTCACGGCATCGATCTGGGCGGCGCCACCGAGGTCGACTTCGACGCCGACTTCAAGGCCACCCTCATCCAGCTCCTCGCGTCGGGCCACAGCGCCACGCTCTACCCCGAGTACAGCCGGTCGCCGCGGCTGGGGTCGCTCACCGTCGACTTCCTCGGCCACCGCGTGCACGCCCCCACGGGCATCGCGCGCCTCGCTCAGGGCCTGGGCAAGCCGATGATCGGCGTGCGCCTGCGTCGCCGCGGGGCCTACCGCTACGATCTGGTGTTCGGGCCGGTGTGGCGGCCGACCGCCCCCGACGAGGTGCACGACGCCATCCGCGACGTGTTCGCATGGGTGGAGGCGGCGGTGGAGGAAGACCCCACGAGCTGGGAGGGCTGGCGCTACTTCGGCCGGATGAAGGACAACGGGATGCGGGTGCTGCTGCAGCAGTTCGCCCAGCAGGCCGCCAAGTGAGCCGGCCGGTCACCCTGCATGTGGGGCTGCCGAAGACCGGCACCACCTCGCTGCAGATGAACCTGTTCCTGCGCCACCCGCAGATCGCCTACGTCGGCAAGCCACTGACGCGCTTCTCCGTCGCTCAGGCGCAGGTGTTCGAGGCGCTGATGGGGTGGTCCCCACGCCGCTGGAGGGAAGAGCAGGGCGCGCTGCGCACCCATGTCGACGAGCTGCTGGCCTCCCGACCGGGGGAGCGGGTGGTGCTGTCGGAGGAGGAGCTGTCGACCGCGCTGTCGGCGGGTCGGGTGGGCCGCGCGGAGGTGGCCCACCGCCTGGCGTCGCTGTTCCCCGACGCCACGGTGCTGATGGTGGTGCGCAACCAGCTCGCCGCCGTGGGCTCGATGTATGGCCAGCTCGTGCGGGTGGGCCGCACCGACCAGCCCTTCGCCGGGTGGGTGAGCGACCTGCTGGAGCGGCCGGAGTGGCTCGCCGCGTACGACTACGGTCAGGCGGTCCAAGACTACGAAGCATGCTTTTCGGGTGACCGTGTGCGGGTACTGGCCTTCGAGCAGCTCGCGGTGTCGCCCGACGGCTTCGTGCGCTCGGTGTGCGACGTCGTCGGCGTCGACCCCGACCTCGGCGTGTCGTGCTTCGCCAGCGAGGTGCGCAATGCCTCGCCGACGGCCGCGCCCGCCCTCACCGACCACCTGTCCGCGGCCCTGAGCCGCTCCTTCGCCCCCGGCAACCGTCGCCTCGCCGACCGCACCGGGCTCGACCTCGCCGCCCTCGGCTACCCCCTCTGATCTGGAGCTCCCGATGTACTTCGTGCCCGCCGCCTTCAACGTGATCGCCCGCGAGACCATCCTGCTGCTGCTTCGGCAGGGCCACGCCGTGCGCGCCATGTGCGCCAAGCAGGAAGATGCCGACGACGTGCTCCGCTTCCTCGACGACTACCAGATCGACGCGACCCGCCTGCAGTGGGTGTTCGGCGCCTTCGGTGACGCCGAGGTGTTCGCGGCGGGCCTCGACGGCTGCGACGGCGTGTTCCTGTCGACCGACGCCTTCCCCGGCTTCGAGGCAGCGCTGGTGCAGGCCGTCGACCTGTGTGCGGCGTCGACGGTGGAGCACGTGGTCTTCGTGTCGGTCGACCAGGCGGGGCCGGAGGCGACCTTCCGGCTCGGCCGCATCCTCGGCCGGGTCGAGGCGCGGCTGCGCGACAGTGCGGTCCCCTGGACGATCCTGCGGCCGCTTCCGTTCTTGCTGATGCAGAACCTCCGCGCTCAGGCGGGCTTCGTGCAGGCTCGAGGGGCCTTCGGGCTGCCGGTGGGGGACCAGGCGCTGTGCATGCTCGACGGTCGCGACATCTCGGCGGCGGCGGTGGCTGCGCTGGGGGAGCCTCGTCACCACGGCCAGACCTACCGGCTGACCGGGCCCACCCGGGCGACGGCGGCGGAGCTGGCCCACACCCTGGGCGAGATTGTCGGCTACCCCGTGCGCTACCAGCCCCTGAGCCCCCTGCAGGCACGTCAGCAGATGCTGGGCCTCGACATGCCGGAGTGGCTGGTCGACGACTTCCTGGGGCTGTTCACCGGCGAGCCCCAGGGCTTCCTGTCACGCCCCAGCGACGACTTCGCCGCGCTCACCGGGCACCCCCCGCGCAGCTTCGACCGCTTCTGCACCGACTACGCCTGGGCCTTCGCCCGCGGCGAGCAAGACGGCGCCATCAACGGCTGGGTCAACTACCAGTGAGCCCGCGACTTCGCCGATGCTTGGCCCTCGCCCGGCCCGAGCTGCCCGCCCTCGCCGTCGCTACCGTGTGCCTGTTCGTGAGCGCAGGCCTCGGCCTCGCGGTGCCCCGGGCCATCCAGGCGGCCATCGACAGCCTGGGCAGCGGGCAGACCCCCATCACCCCGGAGCTGGTGGGCCTCGGCGCCCTCGGCCTGGCGGTGTATGCCCTGGCCAGCATGGGGCGGACCTGGCTGTTCACCCTCGCCGGTGAGCGCATCGTGCGGCGGCTCCGCAACCAGCTGTTCGGCCGCCTGGTGCACCAGCCCATCTCGACCTTCGACCAGCAGCGCACCGGCGACCTGCTGTCGCGGCTGTCGAGCGACACGGCGGCGGTGCAGACCGCTCTGACGGTGGACGTCTCCCACGCCCTGCGGCAGCTGATCACCGCGGTCGGGGGCATCGCGCTGCTGGCCTGGATGGCGCCGCGCCTGGCGCTGGTCATGGCGGTGCTGCTGCCCGCCGTGGGCATCGGCACCGCCTGGTACGGGCGCCGGCTGCGCCGCGACAGCCGGGCGCTGGCCGACGCCCACGCTGAGGCTTCCTCGGTGGCCTCCGAGGTGCTGGGGGCGATCCGCACGGTGCGCAGCTTCGCGCGAGAGGACTGGGCGACGGAGCGCTACGGGCGGCACCTCGACCACGGCTACGAGGTGGCGCGTCACCGGGCGCGGGCGACGGGGGTGTTCGTCGCGGTGAGCCAGGGGGTGCGGCTGGGGGCGGTGGCCCTGGTGGTGCTGCTGGGGGTGCAGGAGGTCGCGGCGGGGAGGCTCGGGCTGGGGGCGCTGGGGGCGTTCCTGCTGTATGCCACGATGGTGGCGTTCTCGCTGGGCACGCTGGCGACGCTGTGGGGCAGCTACATGCGGGCGATGGGGGCCACCGAGCGGGTGTTCGCCTGGCTCGACACCCCCGAGGCGGCCACGGGGGGCGAGCGGCCGGCAGGCGTTCGCGGTGCCCTGCTGCTCGACGGCGTCGACTTCGCCTACCCGAGCCGGAGCGACCGGCCGGCGCTGAGGGGAGTCCACCTCCACGTGCGTGCGGGGGAGTGTGTGGCGCTGGTGGGGGCCTCGGGCTCGGGCAAGAGCACCGTGGCGGCCCTGGTGAGCCGGCTGTACGACCCCGATCGGGGTGGCCTGAGCCTCGACGACCGCCCGTTCACCGACCTCGATCCGAGCTGGCTGCGGGAGCAGGTGGGGGTGGTGTCGCAGGAGCCGGTGCTGTTCGGTGCCTCGATCGCGGCCAACCTGCGCCTGGGTCGCCCCGACGCCACCGATGACGAGCTGATCGCCGCCGCCCAGGCCGCCAACGCCCTGGGCTTCATCGAGGCCTTCCCCGACGGCTTCGCCACCGAGGTGGGGGAGCGGGGGATCGCGCTGTCGGGAGGTCAGAAGCAGAGGATCGCCATCGCGCGGGCGTTGCTGAAGGATCCGGCGGTGCTGATCCTCGACGAAGCCACCAGCGCACTGGACGCTGAGAGCGAACACCAGGTAAAGCAGGCCATCGACCGCCTCATGGTCGGTCGAACCACGCTGATCATCGCCCATCGCCTGTCTACTGTGAGGGCTGCCGACCGCATCGTCGTGCTCCACCAGGGAGCCGTCGTCGAGGTGGGGAGCCACCACGAGCTGCTCCATCGACAGGGCGCCTATGCTGCCCTCGTGCATCGCCAGAACGCGGCCTGAGGGCTGAATCCGGAGATTTTCATGTCCCGATATCCATGGTTTTTTGCACTGATTCCACTCATCGCGTGCGACGTCTCGCCGGGGGAGGAGGGGCCCGCGGCGCTCGAGGTGGTGGTGGTGGCCAGCTGTGCCGACGAAGCCTGCACCGAGCTTGTCGCCGAGGCGCTGACGGCTACCGGCCAGCCCACCCGCTGGTCGTGGGTGCTTCCCGACGGCAGCCGCGCCGAGGGCCAGACCACGAAGGTGGCGATGGTCGACACCATCGGGCTCGTCGAGGTGACGGCCGAGGCCGACGACGGCGGCAAGCACCAGGCCTTCGGGGCCCTGGCGTCGCTGAACGTGAGCGTGGCGGCGCAGGGCGACGTGACCGATCCCGGCGGCGTGGTCTTCGTGCCCCTCGGCACGTGCGCCAACGTGCCGGTGGTGAACGTCGGTGGCTGCATCAGCGGCGGGAATGACCCGCTGACGCTTCACATCTCGGCGGTGGCCAACGACACGGTGACCTTCTCCAGCGCCGATGCGATGGCCGGCGCGCCAGGGGCCTACACCAGCACGCAGGCGGATCCCCACGCCGTGTGGCGACTGGGCAGCACCACGATCGTCGACGGCCAGGCCCCGAGCACCTCCTCCGGCATCTACTACACGGGCCTCTACCCAGCGCCCTCGCCGTCGGCCTCGCACTTCACGGCCTACTTCGAGGGCGTGGTGGGCGGCACGTCGCAGGTGATGGTCAGCCACGGCAGCCCGGGCGGAAAGGTGTTCAGCACCCACCAGCTGTCGGTCACCTGTGACACGGAGGGCCGCATCACCCAGGTGCTGCGCGTGCCCGTCGACAAGGAGTCCCTCGACTTCGACGGCGATGGCTACCCGGCCTCGGAAGACTGCGACGAGACCGACGCGCGGGTCTACCCGGGCAGCGGCTGCTGATCAGCGGGCGGTGTCGATCAGCTGGCGCAGCTCGCGGGCCTGGGGGCTCGCCTCGCGGTGGGTGAACTGCACCGGGTGATGCACGCCCTCGTAGGGGGCCTTCAGCATCAGCCAGGCGCGGCGGGGTGTGTCGCCACCGAGCCAGTCGGCAGGGTCGAGGGCCTCGTCGCCCAGCACCGGGGGGTCGCCCGGGGCAGCCCCCTCGGCGGCCACGAGCGGGTAGACCGCGCCGCCCTGTCGCCGGATGAGGGTCGTGCTGGGCATGCAGAAGCTGTTGTCCCGCACCCGGAACACGTCGCCGACCTCGGCGCCGCGCACCGCCTCGACCACTCTGTACTCGACCCAGTAGGCGCCGCGCATCGTGCGCTCCTCCCCCTCTTCCAGGCTCTGGAACTCGACGCGGATGGCTTCCCCGAGGGCGACGACCTCGGCGGCTGCGAGCTGGTCTTCGAGGGCCATCGGGGGGGGCGGGGCGGCGAGGGCGGTGGCGAGGGCGACGATCATGGGGCCTCCACCGACTCAACGTCGGGGGTGGGCGGTTCTTTCACCGGAGCCTTGTCGAGCATCGGCTTCAGGGCTGCCTCCAGCCCCTCGGGGGGGCCACTCCACCGCACCTCGTCGCCCTCGATCACGTAGACCGACGGGATGCCTCGCCCCTCGTAGCCCCCGAACAGGAAGGCCTGGGTGGTGGACTCCTGGGCGACCGCCACGTGCACGTCGGCGAGGGCTGGGTGGGCGTCGACGAAGCGCTGCACCACCGGCAGGCGCTCGTCGGTGAGGGCGACCACGGCCAGGGTGTCGGGGTGCTGCCGCTGCAGCCGGGCGAGCACGGGGAAGCTGTCGCGGCACGGGCCGCACCAGGTGGCCCACACCTCGACGACCACCACCCGGTCGTCGAGGACCGGGGCCTCGGGGAGCCAGTGCTGCACGTCGAGGGCGGGGGCGCCGGCCCAGGCGGCCCCGAGGAGCACCGCGATCAAGGCGACACGGCCGTGCAGCGCTGCTCGAGGCACTTCGCCACCCGCTCCGGCGGCTGTCGGCAGCGCACCCGCTGGCACATGGGGTTGTCGCGGGCGAGGTCGAAGGTGGCCGCGTGGTCGCGGTGCACCGACTCCTGGGGCACGCAGCAGGTCAGCTTCACCAGGGCGCAGTCGGCATCGACGGTGCACTGGCGCTCGGGGGCGTCGGGGGCCTGGATGCGCTCGAGGAGCTTGGCGGCATCTCCCTGCGCCGGGGGAGGGGCGGGCGGAGGCGGCGGTGGGGCCTCGGGCTCGGCCGTTGCGGCTGGGGCCTGGGCGGGCGGGACCTGGGCGGGGGCCTCCGGCGGGGTGGCGCAGGCGAGGAGCAAGACGGCGAGCAGGGAGTGCATGGGGACCTCGCTCGCACCGTACCGCGAGGCGCGGGTCGGCGGGCAGAGCGGACGAGATTCTGCAGGCCCCACCTTCCCCTGGCCGTGCGGATGTGGCAACGTGTCGGAGCAGGGGCTAGCGTGGTCCTGTCATTACAAGACAAAAAGGGGGACATGTGGTTGGTTGGCTTGTGTTTGTTCTGGCCGCATTTGCGGGGGGGGCAACTGCGTGAAGGCGGTTCCTCGTCCCGTGGAGGTGGCGTGGGTCGATGGCAACCTGGAGGTGGGCACTGTGCCTGCCGGCACCGAGACCTTGGAGGTCACGTGGTTGTTGCACGATGGGTACGGGGAGCAGTCCTGGGTCGAGGAGCTACCGATGTCGACGGTCGAACGGCTGGAGGTGGATGTGCAGCGGTACAGCCGCGCTGTGCCCTCTGACGCGGTGGGTCTGCGCGCACGCGTGACCGCGCTCGATGCTCGGGGGCAGAAGCTCGGCGCCGCGCTCACCGCCAGCGAGGTGGTCGTGGTGGACGAGACGGGGCTGCGACTGCCTGTGGAGCGTCGGCTCGCCACCGCGGATGAGCTGGCCCGCTATGCGCCTCCGGGCTTCGAGGGGTCGATGGCGTACGCAGGCGTTCCGTCGCGCACCGACCTCGCGCCGGATCCCATCGAGCCCTACGACCAGTCTGACCGTGAGGAGGACGTGCCCGGAGCCATTGTCACGGAAGCCAACGACGACCTGCGGGTCGAGGGGGTGTCACGATGATCACGTTGCTGATGATGATGGTAGGAGCGGCCGAGGCTCACGACGTGCGGCTGTGTGGGCAGTGGACGCCCACGTTCAGAGAGGGCACGATTGACGACACCGACGGCGAGGACCACAACAGCGACGGCATCGTCGACAACGACGTGCCGGACTACATGAACAGCAACACGGCCCAGCCGATGCGCGGTATGTGGCTGGTGGCGGAGGCGAAGTCGGTCACCGGGCAGTGGGTGTGGGCGTGGAGCGGCTATGCGCCGGCGACCGGCCCCTACGCGGGGTGCACCGACGTGTTCGAGCCCGTGCCGGTCAACCTGGCGGGTCACCATGAGGTGCGGCTCACGGCCGTGAGCCAGATTGGCGTGGGTGATCACGTGCTCACGGTCAAAGACAACGACCTCAACGACGAGACGTGGGTGGCGACCAACGAGTACTTTCCGCTCATCACGGCGTCGGGCCGCCACGACAAGAACTTCGGCTCGAGCGACGCGCGGGTGAACGCAGCCATCGCGCTGGCGTGGGCCCTGGCCCGGGAGGACGGCAACGTCGCTCCGATGACCCTCGATGTGTACAACTGCAACCAGCCGTGGGATCACGACGGGGATCCCGCCACGCCGAAGACGTGCCAAGGTAGTACGCTCGGCGGAGCGTACAGGCACGGTCCCAGTCCCAAGGAGATGTACATTGGAGAAGTCAGTGAGCTGACTCTCGCGTTTCACGAGCTCGGCCATGCCATTCGGGCGCACGCGGGTAGCAAGCAGGTGCCCTTCAACTACGACTTCGACCAGTCGTCGAGCCCACCGTCGGAGTGCCCCGCCGGCGCAGCCGATCAACACTTCCAGACGAGCGACGAGGCCACGTCGGCCGCCATCAACGAGGGCTTTGCCGACTATTATGCGGCGGTGATCCTGAACAAGACCAACGAGGCCGACGCCTTCCTGTTTGGCACGTACGACTGGGATCACGATGACAGCACTGTTTTCGAGCCGTCTGAGTACTTCTCGCTGGAGCGTGCCCCTACGCCATTCAGCCCGTCGACCATGAACCGCGATTACTGGGACCACGAGTGCAGCCAGGCCGAGACCAACCTGTCGTCGGAGTACGACTGGGCCCGCGGCTTCTGGGATCTCGACACTGACGAGGGTCTCACCTTCCAGATCATCCTCGACGTGTTCGTGAGCGCCGTCGACGAGCCGACGACGGACTGGGAAGAAGACGTGGGGAGCTGTGGCCTCGACTGCCCCTGGGTTCGGATGTGGGCCTGGGCCTATGGGACCGACGACAGCCAGTATGGCCTTTCCACCGACTTCATCGGTGCCGCATGGGACAATCAGTGCGACAACGGGATCTGCCGATGAGGTGGGCATGGCTGGTTTGCCTGACCCTCTCCTGCGGCTCGCCGGCAGTGGATTCAGCGACCCCTTCGGAGGGGGAGTCCTCTGTCGTCGACACGTCGGCTTCCCACCCGTCGTCGCCGAAGGTCATCGAGCTCGACCCCGACGGGCCCTTCGCTATCCCTCCGACGACGAACCACCACCTCTACGGAGAGGCCGTGGCGGTGGGTAGCGACCTCGACAAGGACGGCCGCCTCGAGTGGGCGGTGTCGGCCCCCCACGACGCCAACCTGGCGCAGGACGATGTGCCCGTCGTGGTCTATGAGGGCACCGAGGTGCTCACGACCATCCTGCCGATCGTCCGTGAAGACGCCTTCCCAGGGGACACGTTCTGGGACCTCGCGGCCGGTGGCGACACAGACGGCGACGGCTTCGGCGAGCTCCTACTGCCCGAGGAGTGGGGGGGCTTCGGGGCCTACGTGCGGGTGGTTCGCTCCCTCGACCGGGCCGACGACATCCTGCTGATGCTGCCGGCCGACCAGGTGTGGAGTCCGCATACCGTGGCGTTCCAGAGGATGGGGGAGGTGGACCATCCGGTAGTGATGTCGGTGGTGGGGTCGAGTCGCCGCTTCGACCGGTTCGATCTGTCCGGGGTGGCGCCGGGGTCCACGCTGCAGGCCACGGAGGCGACGATCATCGGCTGGGAGGAACGCGTGGGCCTGATGGCCCCCGGCTACCCGGTGTTCGCGGATCTGGACCTCGATGGCGTCGATGAGCTCATCTATGGCACACACGAGTCGGAGTACGAGGTCGGAGAGACGTGGGTGTGTCCCACGGCGTTCGACACGTCGATCCCTGCTGATTGTGAGGCGGTCTCTGCCGGTCTCTCCGCCGGCAGGTTTCACGAGGTCGGCGATCTCGACGGGGACGGCGACCTCGACATTGTCGCGGTCGCGTCGTCCACGGCCGGAGACGACGGCGAGGTGTGGTGCCTGACGCAGCAGGGGGAGGTCATCGCGCACATCCCAGGCACCATGGGTAATGGTATCGGGAGCTTTCCGGAGTACGCGGTCGACGACGAGGGCGAGGCTTGGCTGATCGTGGCCGACCTGAACTCCTACTCGGCCGAGCCGACCCAAGCCTACCGCTTCCGCGTGTCCGACCTGCGCGGCGAGCTCACCGAGGCCGATGCGGAGACGATCTGGCGCACGCCGGGCACGAGCATCGGTCGGCAGAGCGCCGCCTACCGTGAGACGCCGGCGTCTCCGCTGCAGCTCATCCTCACCGAGCCGTACCATGGCACGGGCCACGTCTACCTGGTTCCCTGGGAGTAGCTGCCGTGCGACAACGGGATCTGCCGATGAGGTGGGCATGGCTGGTTTGCCTGACCCTCTCCTGCGGCTCGCCGGCAGTGGATTCAGTGACGACGTCCGTGCCTCATGGCTCGGTCGACAGTGCCTCACACACGGTCTCCGCCCGCTCGATCGCCCCGTCGAGGTGCCCGGGGCTCACCCCCGACGTCTCGCACGAGATCAGCTGCAGCCGCCCGTCGAGCAAGGGGGCACGGAGGAAAGGGTGACCGAACAGTCGCTGGTCCTCTGCCTCGCCGGTCGTGGTCTGGGGCTCATTCCACCAGCGCTGGATGACGACGCTCGTGGGCCGCTCCCCGAACAGCCGCTCGAACTGGGCCGGCACCCGCTCGTCGAGGTCGCGGCTGTGGTCGCGGTGGACGAAGCCGAACAGCGCAGGGCCTTCCGCCGTGGAGAGGTCGTGCACCTCGCTCATCGGCCCGACCCGGCTGAACGCGCGCCCGCTCAGCCCCTGGTCTCGCCACACGGGCCGCTCGTAGAGCCCCACGCACTTCGCGACACCGCCCATCCACACCGGTACATGTGCGAGGCGTTCACGGTGCTCTGGGACCCAAGGCGCCACGAGAGACGGAGGTAGCGCGGCAACCACCGCTCGGGCCTCCACCGCCTGGCCCGCGACCTGCAGCCGAAGGCCACCAGGCACCAGCTCCAGCCCCTCCACGGCGCTCTCGAGGTGCACAGGACCGGCCTTGGCCGCGAGGGCTTCCACTAGCGCCCTCATGCCGCCGAGGATGCGCCGCTCGGGGACCGCGCTGCCTGGCAGCCGGCCCCGCTGCACAGTGCCGTCGTCGTAGGTGTCGAGCCCGTCGCTCGGAGGCGGGAAGGTCACCACACCGAGCTCGGAGAGGACCTTGTGTACATGCACTTCCGAGTCCCACACCCAGGTGGCTCCCAGATCCACGGACCGCCCGTCGAAAGAGCTCGTGAAGGCGCGCCCGCCCATCCGGTCGCGGGCCTCGAAGACCTCGACACGGCGCCCTGCGGCACGAAGCCGCCACGCGGCGGTCAGCCCCGACACGCCAGCGCCGATGATAGCCACATCGATCATGGATCTTCTATGGGGCATGGGGAGTGGGCAGCCTGCGGCGCGCGAACCACCACCCCCACAGCGGCGGGTGCTCGGCGGAAGCGCATCCCGAGCACCCCCCCCAGCGCTCCTCCGGCAGACCCGTGTGCGAGGAGTCTGGTGGGACCCCTGTCTCCCCGGTTTCAGTGCAGGCCTCCGTGCCCTCGCCCTGGCCGTCGCAGTCCTGGTCGATCCCATCACCGCATAGATCGATGGCCCCTGGATGAATCGCCGCATCCTCGTCGTTGCAGTCGTCGACCACAGTGGCACCGTCGCCGTCGGCGTCCACAGGCTGGCCCGCGAACAAGTGAACGGCGGCCACCGCGTCGGAGACCATTCCGGAGGCGATCAGCAAGTCCGGGGCGCCGTCGGCCGTGAGGTCGGGAACGACGTACACAAACGCGCCGAAGCTTCCGTAAGGAACGGGTTCTGTCGGGACCAACTCCTGAGCCTGCAATGGGACCGTGCCGCCCTCGTACGTGAACACGGCGCCGCTGCCCGATGTCGAGTTGGGTGAGGCATACTCAGAACCCAGCACGAGGTCGCTCACCCCGTCGAGGTTGAGGTCGCCGTGGGCGATCGACCAGAACCCAGCTCCAAGGGGCGCTGGGTAGGGCGACACGATGTCCTCCGCGATCTGCGCGCCGGTCGCGCTGCCTTCCCACAGCCGCACCGTGCTCGCAAAGCCAGAAACGACGAGGTCTCCCATGCCATCGCCATTGAGGTCGCCGGCATCCGCCACGGTGTAGCCGAGGTAGTTCAGATCAACGCCGTCGGAGACCAGCGGTTGGCGACGGTCGAGGTCGGGGCCCACCGCACGACCGTACGCGATCGAGGCGGGGGCGCCAGATGGGAGGCTCGCGAGCAGAAGGTCATCGAAGCCGTCTCCGTTCGCGTCGGTCGCGCCCACCGAGTAGGGCGAGCACCTGCTCGCGACGTGGCCAGGCTCCGAGAAGCTCGCGCCGTTCCAGTGCCACGCGATCACGCACAACCCACCTGAGGCGACCAAGGCCTGGGTTCCTTCGAGCCACACGATGTACTGGCCGAGGTAGGCAAGCCCGCCCGGCGCGAGGATCTGAGTGGGGTCTTCCGGCAACCCTGTGACCCCACCGAGGAAGATCAGCACCCCCGCGCGGTCGGCGTCGCTGACGGCAGCCCCCACCATGAGGTCGTCGAACCCATCCTCGTTCAGGTCTCGCACGACGAAGGCACCGCCGAAGCGTCTGAGCCCTGCACCTCGTAGCAAAACACGGGCGGCTGTGGAGAGCCCCGTTGGGCCGCCCATGAACACTGTCACGGACCCTTCGTCGTCATTGTGCCCGCGTTCGCCCACGACCAGATCATCGACCCCGTCGCCGTCGAAGTCTCCCACTGCCAGATGCTCGCCGAAGTCGTTTCGGTAGCTCGGTTCCTCAGGGCGGAGGGTCAATGTGGGGGTGTCCGGGAGGCCCATCGGCCCCGGAGAGTAGAGGTGCACGGCCCCCGCCATGGTGGCCACGGTGCTGTCTCTCCACGCGCCGATGGCCAGCGTGGGGACGCCGTCACCATCGAAATCACCCACCACCGCACTGCGGCCGAAGCCGTCCAAGGGCTCACCTGATGGTGCCGTCAGCACGGCCACCGCGGGCGTCTCCACCACCCCTGCCTGAGCGGACGCCGGTACGCAGCAGAGCGCGGCGAACGCCGCGAACGAAAACCACATCGTCTCTCCCTGCATCGGGTGCGAAGACCGAGGAGGACCAACCGGCAGTGTCACCGCTGGAGTTGCACCACCATAGCCGTCGTGGCCGTTCGGCAGTGGGTGCTCAGTGTGCCGTGGCCACGACGGTACCTGTTTGCGGCGCGCCTCGAGATGGGCGCTGGGGTCCGACGGCGGGTGTGGCGCGAGCGTGGAGGATGGGACCATCTGGCGCACGCCAGGCACGAGCATCGGGCGCCGGAGCGCCGCCTACCGGGAGACGCCGGCGTCTCCGCTGCAGCTCATCCTCACCGAGCCGTACCATGGCACGGGCCACGTCTACCTGGTTCCCTGGGAGTAGCCGCGGGGCGGCGGTGCCTCGAGTGTCGGACGTCCGCCGGCGGGGCAAGGCGGCCGCCTGGGAGTGAGGCGGCCATCTTTCGTCCGGCCGGTGGGCTACACGCAGGGTCCACCTGGAGCCGACCATGCCCGAGCCGACCCTCCCCGACACGGTGCTGCCGCTGCTGCACGACACCTTCGGCTTTCCTGGCCTGCGCGACGGGCAGGAGGCGGTGGTGGCGCGGCTCCTCGACGGGCGCTCGGCGCTGGCCATCTTCCCGACGGGCGGGGGCAAGAGCCTGTGCTACCAGCTCCCGGCCCTGCTCCTCGATGGGCTCACGCTGGTGGTGTCGCCGCTGATCGCGCTGATGAAGGATCAGATCGACGCGCTGGCGGAGCGTGGGGTGGCGGCCGCCCGCCTCGACTCGAGCCTCGACGCCGACACGTATCGGCAGGTGTGGCGCGACCTGCGCGCAGGCTCCCTCAAGCTGCTCTACGTGGCGCCGGAGCGGTTCGGAAACGAGCGGTTCATGGCCCGCTTGAGGGAGGTCCCCATTGCCCTGATGGCCATCGACGAGGCGCACTGCATCTCGGAGTGGGGTCACAACTTCCGGCCCGACTACCTGAAGCTGGCGCGGATGGCCCGGGAGCTGAAGGTGGGGCGGGTGCTGGCGCTCACGGCCACGGCGACACCGCAGGTGGCGGATCAGATCGCCGCCGCCTTCGCCATCGCCCCCGAAGACCGCATCCTCACCGGCTTCCACCGGCCCAACCTGTTCCTGCGCACCGCGGCGATGGCCGCCCGCGAGCGCGATGACCACCTGGTGGAGCGGCTGCGGCACCACCCCCGGGGCGCCACCATCGTCTACGTCACGCTGCAGCACACCGCCGAGCGGGTGGCGAAGCTGCTGCAGGGGGCAGGCTTTGCCGCGCGGGCCTACCACGCGGGCATGAAGCCCGAGCAGCGGGTGGAGGTGCAGGAGGCGTTCATGGCGGAGCCCGAGGGCATCGTGGTGGCGACCATCGCCTTCGGCATGGGCATCGACAAGGCCGACATCCGCTACGTGTTCCACTACAACCTGCCCAAGGCGCTGGAGAACTACGCACAGGAGATCGGCCGTGCGGGCCGCGACGGCGAGCCCAGTGTGTGCGAGCTGTTTGCCTGCCCCGACGATGCCGTGACGCTGGCGAACTTCTCGTACGGCGACACCCCCACGCCCGACGCTGTGCAGTCGCTGGTGCGCGAGCTGCTGTCGCAGGGCGAGCGGTTCGACGTGTCGCGCTACGACCTGTCGCGGCGCCACGACATCCGGCAGCTCGTCGTCGCGACGCTGCTCACCTACCTGGAGCTGGAGGGGGTGCTGGCGGCTACGGCGCCCTTCTACGACACCTACAAGTTCATGCCGCAGCGGAGCAGCCGCGAGATGCTCGCCGATCTGGAGGGCGGCCATGCGGCCTTCGTGGGCAAGGTGCTCGCCTGCTCGAAGAAGGCCCGCACCTGGTTCACGGTCGACATTACCGCCGCGGCGCAGCGCGTGGGGGCACCTCGCCACGAGGTGGTGGCGGCGCTGGAGGGGCTGGCTCAGAAGGGCGATCTGACCCTGAAGGTGAGCGGGATCCGGCACGGCTACCGGGTGGTGGAGGCACCGGCCGACCCCGATGCGCTGGCGGCGACGCTGTCAGAGCGGTTCGCGTCGGCGGAGGCAAGGGATCTGGCCCGCTTGCGCGGGGTCCTCCAGCTGGCCGAGCAGCCGGAGTGCCTGACGGGCGCCCTGCTCGGCTACTTCGGCGAGGCGCTGCCGGGCCCGTGTGGGCACTGCGATCGATGCGCCGGCGAGCCGGTGGTGCCGCTTCCGGAGGCCCCGGCGTTCACCTTCGGAGCCGACGAGCGGGCGGTGGTGGAGCAGGTGCAGGAGGAGGGGCACGCGGTGCTGGGATCGCCGCGGCAGCTGGCGCGGTTCCTGTGTGGGTTGCCGAGCCCGGCGGTGGGGCGGGCGCGGCTGCGGAGCCATCCTCGCTTCGGGGTGTTCCGCAAGGTGCCCTTCGACGAGGTGTTGGCCGCGGTCGAAGGGTAGGGGAGGGAGCCCGGCGCCGAGACGACGCGCCGAGCGTGGAGAGCCTCTTGTCGCTGTACCGTCGCGTGTAGGGGCGCGACGTTGACGACGTGTCCACTCCCTCTCGGGAGTAGCCCTCCGGTACCGCCTTTGTTGGAGGAGCGGCTGTGCTCCTGTCGCCGTGCACGGCTCGACGCAGCGTGTCGGTCCTGGGGTGGCCGCCCCAGGGTCTTTCGCGCCCGCGTCGAACCCACCCGCCCTTGGGAGGCTGGTGGGCACTCGCTTCCCTCGAGAGGGGCGAGCCTTGGGCACCTTGTCGTGCACGGCCGATAGCGACTTTCCTTGAAGTAAAGAGTGGGATTTGAACCCACGACCTTCAGATCCATAGTCTGACGTCCTGACCAAGCTGGACGATCTTTGGTTGTCACGGAGGCGCGCGCTATCGGTCGGTCCGTAGGCTTTTGACCTACAGAATCCAACGCGCCCCCTGGCGTTCACCCGGGCGGGTTTTGCCGTGTCGTTCGGGCGCCGGGATCTTCCCCCCTTGCCCGTAGACATGCCGACCGCCCTCACCGTTGCCATGGCTCGGGCTCACGTCGGCTACTGCTTGCCGATCGCCGCTCGGTCGGTGGATGTGGCAGGCGCCACGGGTCCCCCCGTGGGCTTCGGCATGCCCTCCTTGTGCCCGACGCTTTCGCGACGGACCGGTTTGGTGCGTGCCTACTGTGCCTGCGCCCGACCTTCGCGGGTACCCCCGCCACGACGTGTTGCCACGCGCAGCGAGGGGCCCTCTTCGGGGCACGGTGCAGCGTGCATGGGCGGACCCGCCGAAGCGGGCGCCAGGCTGTGAAGACCTGACTTCCCCCGGGTCACCCCGAGGTCTCCTGGGCCGAAGCCCCCGACGCCATGCCGCCGGCTGGCCGCCCCGAAGGGAGGCCGAAGAATCAAACGATACAGATGTCAGAGAGCTCGCGAGCGCCGCGCCCACCTCCGCCGTGGCGCGGAGGCCTCGTGGGCTGGCGCGTCAGCGGCTCGTGGTAGCGGTGGGGTCGTTCGTTCGCATGGACCACTCTTAGCACATGTTTGCAGGCATGCAAGAAGGTGAGGTGGAATATCTGGGTAGGGCACGACCGCCACCGTGAGGTGTGCTCCGGATCGGGATGGCGCTGGGCCACGCCCTCGTCGAGGCCGGCGCCGTCGCCGCCCGTAGTCGTCGACCTCGGTGATGATCTCGGTCCACTCGCTGGACGTAGACGTCAGCACGAGGCGCTTCTTGGCGTAGTCGCCCTCGGACGTGACCTCCCCAGCCAGTGCCAGGGCCATGACGCACCACCACACCATCGCTTCCTCCGTCGGATACGACCTAGCCGTCGCCGGCATCCAAAGCGCACGCCTGTCACACGCTGACACCGTGGTCCCCAGACGTAACTCCTGTTAGAGTCACCAACTTGCCTCAGGTGAACCCATGTTGCTCGCCCTGCTCCTGTCTTGCGCTTCGACCGACTACACCCGCCTCTACCTGACCCAGGAGAAGGCCAGCGAGCTCGACTGGGCCGACATCGGCGACCTCGAGCACCTGGGCGCGACGGTGTTCGACAAGGGCACCAACTTCAGCGTCTACTCGGCCAACGCCGAGCGCATCGAGCTGCTGTTGTTCGATGATCCCGAGAGCGATCGGCCCACGCAGCAGTTCGAGATGACGCCGTATGGCGAGGTGTGGAACCTCTACGTCGAGGGGGTCGGCGAGGGGCAGCACTATGGCTACATCGCCTGGGGCCCGAACTGGTCGTACGAAGACACCTTCTACCCGGGCAGCCTCGAGGGCTACCGGGCCGACGTCGATGAGCAGGGCAACCGGTTCAACCCCAACAAGCTGCTGTTCGACCCCTACGCGAAGGTGGTCCATCGCGACCACGACTGGGGGCGGGGGAGCGCGGCGAGCGGCCCCTACCGGCAGGAGGCCACCTACGGGGCGGCCGCCAAGGGCGTCGTGGTGAACAGCACCTACGAGTGGAACGACGACGCGTGGATCGAGGGTCGCAAGGCCGGCACGCTGGAGGGGCACGGCCCCGCCGACGCGATCATCTACGAGGTCCACCTCAAGGGGATCAGCCAGAACGCGGCCTCCAACCAGTGGGGGGTCGAGCACCCGGGCACCTACCGGGGGCTGGGGGAGATGGCGTCGTACCTGTCCGACCTCGGGATCACCGCGGTCGAGCTGCTCCCCGTGCACGAGAAGCCGCTGGATGGCGGCTACTGGGGCTACAACAACATCAGCTACTTCGCGCTGGAGAACAGCTACGCGTCGGCCTGGTTCGACGGGGGCGAGCCGGTCGAGGTGGTCGACGAGTTCAAGTGGATGGTCGACCAGCTGCACGCCGAAGGCATCGAGGTCATCGTCGACGTGGTCTACAACCACACCGGCGAGGGCGGGCTGTGGCGCACCAAGCTGTTCTACAACGACCCCGACGGCGATTTTCTGTGCGACCCGGCGAGCTTCGCACCCCTCGACAGCCAGGAGCTGACGACGATGCTGTCGTGGCGCGGCATCGACAACGCCAGCTACTACCAGCTCGCCAACGCCAACCAGGCCTACTGGCAGGGCTCCACTGGCGTCGGCAACCAGGTGCGGGCCAACCACACGCCGGCGCGGCGGATCATCATGGACAGCCTGCTGTACATGGTCGAGGAGCTGCACGTCGACGGCTTCCGGTTCGACCTGGCCGGTGTGCTGGGCGAGGCTGACGATGCGCCCAGCCAATACTGGACGACGCCCTCCGACACAGTGCTCAACGAGATCGTCGACCACCCGGTGTTCCAGGAACACGGTACGCGCATGATCGCGGAGCCATGGACAACTGCCTACGACGGTTCGACGCAGTATCCGATGTCGTCGAACCTCGAGGGCTACGGCTGGGGCGAGTGGAACGCCAACTTCCGCGACTGGTGGCGCAGCTACCTCAACAACAAAGACTACGACGGCTACTTCAGCCTCAACGACAGCCAGGGCCTCGACGGCGGTGCGGTGATCACCGGCTCGTACGACCGGTATGCGTGGAACGGCAGCAAGCCCTACCACACCGTCAACTTCCTCACGGCCCACGACGGCTTCACCCTCGCCGACCTGTTCTCCTTCGAGAACAAGGAGAACGGCTGCGGCCCGCTCAACCCCATCTGCTGCGAGGATGCGTGCTCGGCGTGGTGTGACCCGAACTCGGGCGACGACAACAACCACTCCGCCAACTGGGCCGACTTCCCATCGAAGCGCCAGGCCATGCGCAACGCCTTCGTGGGGCTGTTCGTCAGCCAGGGCACGCCGATGATGCTCGGCGGCGACGAGTGGATGCGCACCAAGTACGGCAACAACAACAGCTACAGCACCTGGGCCGACAACGAGTGGAACTGGTTCCGCTGGGGTGAGTGGACCTCCCAGAACCGCAACAACGTCTACCGCCATCGGATGCACGACTTCGTGCGCGACATGATCCGCTTCCGCAAGGAGCACGCCTACGCCTTCGCCCCCGAAGACTGGGGCTCGGGCATGCCGCTGGCGTGGAAGAACGAGTTCAACGGCGATGCGGATGGCGCCACCTGGGGCAGCCGGCACATCCTGATGCACTACTTCGACGACGGCAACTGGGGCGGCTTCCCCGAGGTCGCCATCCTGATGAACCTCGAAGACGGCCCGGTCAGCTTCGAGCTACCCGGCGGGCGCGACTGGGGGGTGGTGGTCGACACGCAGGCCTACTACGACCTGCCGGGCACCAGCGGTGAGGCCACCGGGTGGTTCGACGACAACCCGGATGCGGATGCCACGCAGTCCCGCAACATCACCCTCGACAATCCTACAGCGGTGAGCGGGGCCTACGAGGTGCCGGCGAACACCATCGTCATCCTCGAGCAGCAGCTGTAGCCGACAGGGCTGCCGAGGTCGGCTAGTACGCGGGGCCCCTTCTCCCAGGATGCTCCGTGCGCACCCGTGTCTCCGTCTACGCCCTCGCCCTGCACGACGACCTCGTGCTGCTCACTCAGCTCGCCGACCACACCTACCGCCCTGGCTGCTGGACGCTGCCGGGGGGCACGATGGACCACGGCGAGCAGCCCGTGGAGACCCTGGTGCGCGAGGCCTACGAAGAGACGGGCCTGCACGCCGAGGGCCTCGAGCTGTTCCACGCCGAGTCCTACAGCGAAAGCGAGCGTGGCCTGTACATGAAGGTGCAGCTCGTCTACACCGCGCACATGCGGGGGGCCCCGCGGGTGGTCGAGGTGGGCGGCACCACCGGCGGGGTGGCGTGGGTGCCGCGGGCCCAGGTTCCCTCCCTGCCCACGGTTCCGTTGTTGGACTCGGTGATGCAGCGGGTCGCGGGCTGACAATAGGCCCCTACAGCGTGACGTCGCCGATGACCTCCCCGGGCCAGTGCACACCAGGCACGCCGACGTACACCTTGCTCACGAGCGACCCGACGTAGGGGTGGGTGATGTAGATGGACTGCTCGTCCCACCCGCCCCGCGCGACGCCCCACCGCAGCCCGTGGCCGTAGTCGTTGAACGACCAGTCGAGGTAGAGCTGCACGGTGCCGTCGGTCTTCACCCGGTAGATGCCGCTCTGGAACACCGAGCCGACGTACAGGTTGCCGCAGGCATCGACCTCGAGGGTGTCGTGCCAGCCCTCCGGCACCTGGGCGACCTGCTCGGGGTAGCCGACGACGTTCATGTTCTTGTCGAGGCTGACCGCCCAGATGGAGCCGCCGTTGAGCGTGCCCCAGTACAGCCGGCTGTAGTCGCGGGAGAACGCGATGTCGCGCGGCTCGGCGAAACTCGCGTCGACCAGGAGCACGGGCGTGCTGCCGTCGACAGGCACCTTGAAGATGGCCGCGGCCCCCGCCGTGTAGTTGGTGGCGGCGTAGACCTCGCCGTCGGGGCCCACCTCCATGCCGTGGGTGAGCAGCCCGGAGCCAAGCAGGGTCTGGCCGCCCTGGGCGTTGACCCGCAGCACCCCGCCCCCCTCGGAGGCCGACAGGGCGAACACCACGTCGCCGTCGGGCAGCAGGCCCATCTTGTAGCCGCGGCCGATGCCGGGCACCCACACCGAGGCAGTGACCTCGTCGGTGGCCTTTATGAGGGCGGTCTCGTTGGACCCGATCATCGCGCCGTCGAGGTCGAAGACCACGTCGTTGTAGCCGCGCGGTGCGGTGAGCATGACCTCGGGCCCGGCATACTCGGGCACGGTGGCACAGTCGAAGGGTGGGGGCGCCGTGTCGGCGGTGGCTGCTGTGGACCCCGTGGTGGCGGTGCCGCCGGTGGAGGCCGTGGAGCCGGTGGACCCGGTGGTGCCCGTGCTCGACGTGTCGGCCGTGGGCGTGCCCTGGGACGTGGTGTCGGTCGTCGG
>CBDUIC010000076.1:0-37700 GCA_965367245.1 uncultured bacterium
TCGAGCTCGGTGCGACGGTCGTCGCGCACGTCGCCGGTGATCGACAGGCCTACCCACACGTCGCGGCGGCGACCGCTTCGGTTGCGGATCTCGAAGCGGTGCTGCGTGGCGGAGACACGGTCCACCCGCACCTGACCGCCCTCGTAGCGTAGATCGGCGTCGGCCTCCGGAAGCCGCTCAGACGTGTGCCGCAGCGCGACATCGAGCTCGCGGCCGATGGTCACCATCTGCGTCTCGGTGGGCTTGAGTCGCTGCAGCTGCGCTTCTCCCTCGAGGCCCTTCTGGCGGACCACGGTGAGCACCCCCGCCGGCAGGGTGCGCTTCGTGTCGTTGACCAGCCACACACCGGTGCGCGCCTGGGTCGACCCAGCGCCGAACACGACGACAGACTCCGCGTGCACGTCTTCGCCGAGCATCGGCACCAGGGCGGAGTGCCGCGCCGGCAGGTCGACGCGACGGTCGACGACGTAGACGAACTGTGAGGGTGTCTCCACCGGGGGCGCGGTCTTGCCGCGGCGACCCGTGGTCGACACCGTGCCCTGGCCTGCCATCCCCAGGGCCGATCCGCCCCCGCCCATGCCATAGCCCCGCGACCCGAGGCCGCCCGACCCCGAGCTCACCGACAGCCCACGCTCGACCTTCCACATCTCGTCGACGGTGCCCTGGGCCAGCTGCGCGACGGTGGCCAGCTGCCGGTCGGGGGTGCGCAGCTCGCGGTCGGCGTAGCGAGGCGCGGCCAGCGGGTACAGGAAGCTGTCGGGCTCTCCGTTGGCGAGCTCCACCCGCACCCCGCGCCAGTCTTCGTCGGTGGTGTTGTGGACCAGGGCCCACCCCGACAGGGTGGCTTGATCGTCGTCCACCTCGTGCAGCCGATACGACACGCGCCACACCGGTGCCTCGGCGACGTAGCCCAGCGCGAGCTCCCCCTGCCGATGCAGCTGCAGACCCAGGCCCTTGGGGCGCGCCGCTCGGTGGGCCATACGCGACTTCGCTGCCTGCGCCAGCCGAGCGGTGACCGCCGGATCGGTGGCCTGCACGGTGGCCACGCCCTCGGTGACCCGCCGCTGCACCGAGCCGTCGGCGGCGAGCAGGGTCAGGGCGAAGTGGGGGAGGAGCAAGGCGGCGTCGATGTCGGTGGGGGTGGCCCGAGGCAGGGGCCCCTCGACATCGAGGAGCAGGCCCCGGGTGGTGATCCGGTCGGTGACGAGGTCCACCTGTTCCCCGACCAGTGCCTGCAGGGCCTCCCGGTAGCCGAGAGGCTCGTCGGCCACGAGACCGGCGTTCACCCGCGCCGCATCGCCCGCCTCCGCACTCGGGAAGGTGATGGCGTCGAGATCGACGGTGCCACCCAGCACGACCAGGCTCTTGAGCGCGTCGTCGAGGTGGCTGGTCGGGACCGGCAGCTCCGCGTCTCCCGACACCTGACCGCGGCGCTCGAACCAGGCCACCCCCGTCTCGTAGAACCGGATCCGATGGACCGGGAGCACCTCGGTCGCGAGCGCCGAAGACAACAGCAGGGCAGTGAGCACGAACACCTCCAGGTGTCGTGGGACCTCACCTCCGCCGCTCGGTTGCACGATGCGCCTTGAGTTGACGAACCGTGGGCACCCGTCAACAGCCGGTCAGTGCCTCGCTACTCGGCGGCGGCCATCGTGAGCACCAGCGGCACCTCTTCGGTGTCGGTGCAGTCGGGGTTGCCCTCGCAGCTGCCCGCCATCACCTGGGTCATCGTGGTGGTGTACCGCACCTTCTTGCCGATCAGCCCCGACGCGTCGGAGCCTCCACCCGGGCACAGCTCGAAGTCGCCGTCCAGGTACAGCTCCTCGCCGTCGGCCTTCAGCGCGACGTAGCAGGCCACATCCCCGGCCTCGAGCCCCACGAGCTCGGCCACCGCCTCGCCGCCATCGGCCGCGTCGCCCGCACCACACGCGAGCATCCATGCGCCCACCATCGCCACCAGTACCACTCGTCGCACGCACACCTCCAGGGCGTACCATGCCAGCTGCGAGGTCTGCGCGGGGTGTCTCAGCCGGGGAGGACCCAGCCGTCGTAGGCGACCCCGTGGGCCTCCCCGAGCCGCAGCAGCCCGCAGGTGATCTCGCTGATGGCCCCGATGGGGTGGCTGTGGGCGAGGGTGAGCCGCTCGTCGCTGCCGTCGACCCGGGTGAATCGCTCGTCGGCGAGCCGCTCCTCGATGGCCTTCAGCCCCGCCGCGCTGCCGTAGAACCGGTGCAGCACGCGCAGCTCTCCGTCGCCGTCGAGGTCGAGCCGCTCCAGCGCTTCGCGATCTTCGATGCGGCGCCAGTCGGCGGGTGTGGGCGCGATCCGGTCGTTGGTGTAGGCCCAGCCGTCGACCTGCTGCCAGCTGGCGCCGAGGGCCTCCAGGGCGCTGCCGATCGCGGGGTCGAGGGAGCCTCGCGGGCACTGCACCACGGTCTCGACCTGGCCGGCATAGCGCATCGTGCCGACCCACAGGCCCTCGAGGGGCTGGAGGACCTCGCTCACCGCGGCCTCCTGAGCCTCCGGTGCCACAACGCGCAGGGTGACCCCATCGTCGCCGGGCATCACCGCCGCCATCACGTCGAACTCGACCCGGGCCTCCCGAGCTGCCTCGCCCTCGCCGTAGACGTAGACGTAGTGGTTCCAGTCGGCGCGGCGCTCCACTACAGCTGCCGCACGGGGGCGAAGATCGCGCGGGAGACGGTGGCCAGCGCATCGAGGTCGTGCACGTTGCCCTCGAGGCGAGGCACTTCCTGGTAGAAGCCACCGCCCTTGCCGGCCTCCCGCACCTGGGCCGTCAGCGAGGCCTCGGCGACGGTGAGGGCATGCAGGCGACGGTGGGCCATGCCGAGGCGAGCGAGCACCCCGGGCACGACCGACTCGCCCAGATCGGCGCCGAGCTCGGAGGCCACCGCGCCGAGCACGGCCTTCGCATCGTGGTGCTGGCCCTGACAGGTGTGCACCTGGTTGACGATGATGCCGCCGCGGGGGAGCTCGCGCTCGGCGAGCTCTTCCTGGAAGAAGGTGGCGACGTCGAGGCTCGACTCGGTGGGGGCGCACACGGTGACGAACTGAGTGCGCTCGTCGTGGAACAGGCGCATGATCGTCTCGTGGCGCTCGACGAAGCCGGCATACAGCCCGGAGAAGTCACGGAAGAAGTGGGTGAGGTCGCGCAGGAAGTCTTCGCCGAAGACCGCGCCCAGCAGCTTGTAGACCACCGCCGAGGTTCCCATCATCCACCGGCGGGAGAAGCCGCCCTGGGGCTGGGCGAACCACGTCTGCACCCGCTCGTCGAGGAAGTTGATCAGCCGACCGGGGCTCTCGAGGAAGTCGAGAGCGTTCTTCACCGGCGGCGTGTCGAGGATGACCAGGTCGTACTTGTCGGAGGTGGCGATGTCGTAGAGCTTCTCGGTGGCCATGTAGTCTTGGCTGCCGGCGAAGGTGTCGGCCATGTGCCGGTAGACGTGGTTGCCCAGGATGCGCTCTCGCGTCTCCTCATCGCCCGCGACCCGCTCGATGAGGGCGTCGAAGGTGGACTTACTGTCGAGCATCATCGCGTACAGCTCGCCGGGTGCATCGAGGTGCGACAGGTCGATCTTCGTCTCTTCGTTGCCGATGGCCGACAGGCCGAGGCTGTTGGCCAGCCGCCGCGCGGGGTCGATGGTGAGCACCATCGCCTTGCGACCGCGCAGCGCACCCGACAGGCCCAGGGTCGCAGCGGTGGTCGTCTTGCCCACGCCGCCCGCCCCTACGCACACCACCAGATCGGTGCTCGACAGCCAGCCATCCATGGTCGCTGCCGGCTCGGTCAGCGACTCCTCGGGAGGAGCGGCGAGGTCGGCGCCGTCGAGACGCAGATCGCGGCGAGCGACCCCGACCAGGCGCCCGAGGTGGGCCGCCACGCTCTCGACGACCTTGGCCGGGATGCCACCCGGAGGCGCCGGCGGAACCAGGATCGGTGGGTGCTCGAGGGCCTCGGTGAGGCGCTCGGAAGAGTGGGCGGTCGCTTGCTCCAGCGCGTCTTCCCACCGGCCGGCACGCACGAACTCCTCCTGCAGCGGATCGAGATCGGCATCGCCGAGACGATGCAGCAGCACGCGCTCGTCGTCGGTGAGGGAGGGCATGGTGGCCCGGTTGAGGAACACCGCAGGCGGCCGGCTGACCAGTTCGAAGTCTTCCATCTTCCGGTAGGTCTCGATGGTCTCGTTGACGACCATCTCTTCGGGCAGGCCGACGAAGACCATGCGGGTGGTGCGCCGCGACAGCAGGGTGCGGAGCTCCTGGGCGCGCTGCCGCACCGGGCCCGAACGGAACAGGCCGAGGGCGCTGCGGGTGATGTCGAGCAGGCTGAAGGCGTGACCTGACGCCGGCATGTCGACCACGACCAGGTCGTAGTCGGCCGCGTGCTCGCCGAGGGCCGACAGGGTGACGATCTCCTGCGAGCCGGGCGTGAAGTCGAGGAAGCGCTGCACCGCGGCCGAGTCGAGGACCAGCGACACGACCCGACGGCTGGGCACGAGGCGCCGAAGGAAGGTCTTGAGGGCCTCGTTCCAGGTGACGTTGCAGATGTCGAGGTTGTCGCGCACCTCGACCGGCTCGAAGCTCGGCTCTTCCCCGAAGATCGGGGTGAGCGCGGGCCGCTGGTTGTCGATCTCGGCCAGCAGCGTGCGCTTGCCCCGGGCGGCGGCCAGCATCGCGAGGGCCGCCGCATAGGTCGTCTTTCCGGTGCCGCCTTTGCCCGTGACCATCACCAACCGTGACTCGAGCAGATCGTGGGCGATGTCGCTGGCTTGTTCGAGCTCGTCAGGGCTCACGGCGCTTCCCGGGCGGGAGGATCAGATATCGAGGTTCCGCACGGACAGCGCGTTCTCTTCGATGAAGATGCGACGCGGCTCGACCGCATCTCCCATCAGCGTCGTAAACACCGTATCGGCGGAGAGGAGGTCTTCGACCTCAACCCGCTGCAGCACCCGGGCATCGGGATCCATCGTCGTCTCCCACAGCTGCTCGGGGTTCATCTCGCCCAGGCCCTTGTAGCGCTGCACGTCGTAGCCGCGCTGTGCGAGCTCGAGCATGGTGGCCAGCGCGTCGGTCCAGGTGTCGACGGTGCGCTCGGTGTTGCCGGCCTTGAGCTTGAGGGGCAGCGACACCGTGGCCTCGAGCGTCTGGTACAGCTCGGTGAGTCGGGTGTGATCGCCGAGGTGGTCGGTGAGGCGGAAGGTGCGCTCCTCGCCACGAACCTCGGCGGCCAGCAGAATGGCCCGACCCTCGCCGTCGTCGGCGGGGCGCACGAAGCCCACCCGCAGGCGGGGCTCGATCTCGACGACATGCTCCCGCAGCCGCTTGCAGACATCGAGCAGCTCGGCATCATCCTCGGGAAGCAGGCCCGAGGTGACGTGGTAGAAGGCCTCGGCCACCGAGGCCGGGTAGCGGTGCTCGAGGCGCCGGATCCGGCGGGTGACCTCGCCCAGCTGGCTCACGAAGGCCGCGATCGTCTCCTTGGGCAGACTCGTCTCTTCGCCGTCGGCGTCGGTGCCCCCCAGCATCACCTTGACGGTGTCGATGGCCTGCTCGAGGAAGAAGGCTTCCTGGGCGTGCTCATCTTTGAGGTATTGCTCCTTGCGACCACGCTTGACCCGGTAGAGCGGCGGCTGCGCGATGTAGAGATGGCCGTTCTGGATGAGCTCTCGCATCTGCCGATAGAAGAAGGTGAGCAGCAGCGTGCGGATGTGCGACCCGTCGACATCGGCGTCGGTCATGATGATGATGCGGCCGTAGCGCAGCTTCTCGGGATCGAAGTCGGGGCCGATGCCACAGCCCAGTGCACTGATGATCGTGCGGACCTCGTTGTTGCCCAGCATCTTGTCGAAGCGAGCCTTCTCGACGTTCAGGATCTTGCCGCGCAGGGGCAGGATGGCCTGGTATTTCCGGTCGCGACCCTGCTTGGCAGAGCCACCGGCGGAGTCACCCTCTACCAGGTAGACCTCGCACTTCGCGGGGTCGCGCTCCTGGCAGTCGGCGAGCTTGCCGGGCAGATCGCCGCCCTCGAGGGCCGACTTGCGACGGGCGAGGTCGCGAGCCTTTCGGGCCGCATCCCGCGCCCGAGCCGACTCGAGGGCCTTGCCGATCACCGTCTTGGCGACGGCCGGGTTCTCTTCGAGGAAGATGGCGAGCTGCTCAGCGACCACCGTCTCGGTGAGGCCCTTGACCTCGGAGTTGCCGAGCTTGCCTTTCGTCTGGCCTTCGAACTGTGGGTCGGGCACGCGCACCGACAACACACAGGTGAGCCCCTCACGGATGTCGTCGCCCGACAGGTTGACGCCCTTCGCCCCCTTGAGGAGGTTGTTGGCCTGGGCGAAGTTGTTGACCGTGCGGGTGAGCGCGGCCTTCAGCCCCGACACATGGGTGCCGCCGTTGACCGTGTTGATGTTGTTGACGAAGCTGTACAGCGTCTCGGAGTAGGCGCTCGTCCATTGCAGGGCGCAGTCGACCTGGATGCTGTCTTTCTCGCCCTGCACCCGGATCGGCGGAGCATGCAGCGAGGAGCGCGCGTTGTTCAGGAACTCGACGAAGGTGACCAGCCCGCCCTCGGCGAGGAAGGTCTCTTCGCGGTCGTCGCGGTCGTCGCGCAGGGAGATGGCGAGGCCCGGGTTGAGGAACGACAGCTCCCGCAGCCGCTGGGCGAGCACGTCGTATTCGAAGTCGACGGTCTCGGTGAAGATGACGGGGTCGGGCCAGAAGCGCACGCGGGTGCCGCGGAGCACCTCACCGTCTTCCTTCGGGGCGGCGCCGAGCTCGGCGAAGTCTTCGTCGGGCTCGCCGCGCTGGTAGGACTGGAAGTGATGCCGGCCCTCTCGCCAGATGTCGAGCTTGAGCAGCTTCGACAGGGCGTTGACGCACGACACGCCGACACCGTGCAGCCCACCGGACACCTTGTAGGTCGCCGAGTCGAACTTGCCGCCGGCGTGCAGCACGGTCATGACGACCTCGGCTGCCGGACGACCGGACTCGTGATGATCGACGGGGATGCCGCGGCCGTTGTCGGTGACCGAGCAGCTGCCGTCGTCGTACAGCCGCACCTCGATGTGGGTGCAGTAGCCAGCCATGGCTTCGTCGATGGCGTTGTCGACCACCTCGTAGACCAGGTGATGAAGCCCACGGGGGCCCGTGCTTCCGATGTACATACCAGGGCGCAAGCGCACGGCCTCGAGGCCTTCGAGCACCTGAATGCTCGATCCGGTGTACTCTTCGGGGCTCTCTGCGGTCGGCTCCATGGGGGCTCCGTGGGGTTTGTCGGCGGGTAGAGGCCGACACGAGGCCTTATCTCGTACGAGAGCCCCTCTCAACCCCCATCAACGCTTGCTCCATTCGCAGATGATCCGCTCTGCGTCGCGCTGATCTCGCCATCGGCCACAGCCAGGTGCAGGGTGTCGCCGGCAGGCAGGCCCGACAGGTGCTCGGGGGCCGTCGTGGTGAGGAACACCTGGGCTCCCAGCTCGGCCAGCAGCTCGACCAGGCGCCCGGTGCGAGACCGGTCGAGCTCGCTGCTCACGTCGTCGACCAGGAACAGGGGGACCTCACCCCGAGCCCGCGCCGCCACCAGCTCAGCCAGCTTCAGCGACAGGACCAGCGAACGCACCTGACCCCGCGAGCCGTAGGTGCGAGCCGCGTGCTCGTCGAGGAGCACCTTCACGTCGTCGAGCTGCGGGCCCGCCAGGGTCGTGCCTCGCTCCCGCTCCCGGTCGCTCACCTCGTGCAGGCGAGCGCGCAGCGCCTCGGCCCGCTCGGCCACCGTGTCGCCCTTGGCGACGGTGTGGTAGCGCAGCGCCAGGGGCACGGCGCTCCCCGCGATGCGCTCGTGAAGGGCCGACACGTGGGGCGTGAGCTCGCGGAGCATCACCACCCGGCGATGCACCAGCTCAGCGCCCAGCTGCGCGAGTTGATCGTCGAGGACCTCGAGGTAGGCCCGATCCGCTCGGCCGCGGCGCAGCAGCGCGGCCTTCTGGTCGAGGGCTCGGCGGTAGATGCGCACCCGGCCCAGGTGAGCCGGCTGAGCGGTGAACACCGCACGATCGAGCCAGTCGCGCCGATGGCCCGGGCTGCCGGAGATCACCCGCTCGTCGCTGGGGGTGAAGGTGATGGCCCGCACCCCGGCGAAGTAGTCGGCCAGGTCTTCCGGCCGCTTGCCGTCGAGCCGGGCGGTGCGGCCATCGGCGCCGAGGTCGACCCGGTAGTGCCGCGTGATGCCGGCGTGCTCGACCCAGCCAGCGAGGGCGGCCTGTCGCTCGCCCCAGCGGATGAGGTCGCGCACCCGACGGCCCCGCAGCGGCTTGAGGGTGGCCAACAGGTGGACCGCCTCGAGGGCGTTGGTCTTACCCTGAGCGTTGGGGCCGGAGATCACCACGAACGGCGCGTCGACCTCCAGCTCGGCCGCCGCGAGGTTGCGGAATCGCTCGACGACCAGTCGCTGGAGGCGCAGGGCTGCTCAGTCCAGCCGCATGGGCATGACCACGAAGAAGGCCTCTTCGTCGTCGGGGTCACGCACCAGGCACGGAGCGAGGGGGTGAGCGAGCTCGAGCACGACCTTGTCGCCGCGGAGCACCCCGAGGATCTCCTGCAGGTAGCGAGCGTTGAAGCCCACCGACACGTCGTCGCCCTCCAGCTCGATGGGCACTGTCTCGTGGACCTCGCCCCGCTCGACGCTGCTGACCTCGATCTCGAGATCGGTCTCGGTGAAGGCGAAGCGCACGGCACGCTGACGCTCCTGCACCAGGATGCCGACCCGCTTGAGGGTGGCGGCGAGGTCGTCGCGGCGCACGATGGCACGGTGCTTGTTCTCGGTGGGAACGACCGCAGCGTAGTCGGGGAACTCGCCCTCGAGCAGCCGGAACCAGAAGATCTGGTTGGGCCGGGTGAGGCGGATGGCGCCCTCACCGAAGGCGACCTCGACCTGCTCCTCGTCGCCTTCGAGCAGCTTGCGCATCACCGCGAGGGCCTTGCGCGGCACGAGGGTGCGCGGGGTGATGACCAGCTCACCCGCGTAGGTGCCCTCTGCCGAAGACAGGCGATGGCCATCGGTGGCCACCATGCGCATGCGGGGGCCGCTCGCGTCGGTCACCGCCTCGATGTGGGCGCCGTTGAGGCCGTAGCGCACGTCGTCGGTGGCCACCGAGAAAGAGGTGCACTCGACCATGCGGCGCAGCACGCCCTCGGCGATGCTCGCGGAGCCCTTGGCGTCGAAAGTCGGCAGCGGTGGGTAGTCTTCCGCGGCATAGCCGGGGAGCTTGAAGTTGGCGCGACCCGAGGTGATCTCGAGACGACGGTTGCCCTTGACCACGAGGTGGACCGTCGGCTCTGGCAGGGCGCGCACGATCTGGAAGAAGTTGGCTGCGTCGACCGCGAGCTGGCCGGCCGTGGTGACGTTGGCCGCAAGGTCGCCGATGTAGGCGACCTCGGTGTCGGTGGCCGTCATGCGCAGGCCGGACTCGCGAGCGTGGAGCAGCACGTGGGCCAGCAGCGGGTGCGTGCTGCGACGCTCGATGATTCCCTGCACGCGGGCCAAACCTCGAGCGAGCTCGTCACGGTCGATGTACAGGTCCATGTCATCTCCTTGGGGCACGCCCCCTTATCCGATGATCCAGATCAGGGGAGATCGATCTCGTAGTAGTAGTAGGGGAAGCAGATCCCTGTGGAAGACTCGCAGATCCGGGGATCAACCTGGCTCGACCCTGTGGGTGATCCAGTGGACGTCAGCAGGGTGGGGCCTGTGTACGGAGGGGGACGAAAAAGGTGCTGATCGATCGATCAGCAAGGTTGTCCGCATCCGTCCCCAGATCCATTCCCATGCCGTCCCCAAGGCCACCCGCAGGAAATTCATAGGGTTGTCCACAGGCCATCGAGGCGCCCTAGGGCTGCTGGGCCAGCCACGTGCTGGCGAGGTCGTGGCCGGTGTAGACCAGGATGCGCCCGGTGGGGAGGTCGCGGCCGAGGGGCCACTCGGGGTAGGCGATGTCGCCGAGGCCGTCGCCATCGATGTCGCCGACAGCGATGGAGCCGGCACTGTGCAGGTCGGCCAGATGCACCCGCGCTGCTACGATCTCGAGCCCGATCGAGGCATCGAGGGGGTCGAGGTGGGGGGAGAACAGCACGCGATGCAGGCCATCGTCGCCGGTGGCGAGGAGCTCGGCCTCTCCATCTCCGTCGATGTCGCCCAGGGATGCCAGCAGAGTGCCCCCCTCGACCCGCAGCATGGGCTCGAGGGGTTCGTCGTGTAGGGGGGCGGCGACGACGATGGGCTCCGCATCGTCCATCGACAGGAGCACGTCGACGTCACCGTCACCGTCGATGTCGTGCAGGGGTCGAACATCGATGGTCTGCACGTACGGGAAGGACGCGATGACCCTCGGCCTGTCGGAACGCCCGCCCACCAGGGCATGGACCTCCACCCCGCCGTCGAGGCCCCCCCACGAGTAGATGACGCCGCCGTACACCAGGGCATCGTGGCCGGCGCCGAGGTGGTCGGGCAGGGCGAAGTTGAGCTGGCCTGGTGGGTTGGCGAGGGGCTGGACATCGAGGCGTGTCTCGCCGCCGTTGGTGTTGCCCACGTGCGGCCCATAGCGGAGGTAGGGAGGGGTGTAGTAGCCGTCGACGAGGATGTCGTCGAAGCCGTCAGCGTCGGCGTCGAAGCCGGCATGCTTCACCCACTCGACGCGCGAATCGTACGGGTAGCCGTGGGGCCCGACGGAGGCGATCGCTCCCTCGTCGACGGTGTGGTCCGTCACCTCCTGCTGCAGGGCAGCCCCCTCGTGCAGCCAGCCCTGCAGCCAGTACTGCCACGACGACGGCTGACGCTGCACGAGCAGCTCCGTGCCCGTGAACGACCCCAGACCGTCCCAGACCTGTTCCGCGACTACGTCGCCTCTGGGCAGCGGACCGCTGAGGAACAGCGCGCGGTCGTCGCCATAGGGGTGGTCGGGGTGGTCGATGTGGGCGAGGACAACGATGGCATCGTGATCGTCATCGCGAGGGAGGAAACGGACCCTGGGGACCACCCAGCCGGAAGGGTCGACGCCGGTGACGAGCACGGTGGTGGGGTCGAGGCGCCCGCTCGTGGGAGGTGACCAGGTCGCTGGTTCGGTGACCACCGGCGTCGCCGTGTCGACCGCGGCCGAGGTGTCATCCGGGGCGGGACCGGGCTTGGTTGCCTGGGATACGGTTGGATCGCCGCAACCGACGGAAAGCAGCAGGATCAGGTAGTACATGCGGGTACTGTAGCGGGCGACCTCGATGCTGTCAGCTGCGAACCTGAAGGCCCTGTTCGATGAGCCGCACCTTGTAGGCGAGGTCGGGGTCGGCATCGAGCTGCTTCTTCACCTTGCGGAAGCCATGCTGGATGGTCGAGTGGTCGCGCCCGCCGAACTCCCGCCCGAGCTCGGGGAAGGACAGCGTGGTGTGGGTGCGCGCCAGGTACATCGCGATGTGGCGCGGGTTGGTGAGGGTGCGGGTGCGCTTGGAGCCGGTGATGTCGGCCGAGCGCAGGTTGTGGAACCGAGCGACGGCCTCGATGATCCCCGGGACGGTGACGGTGGCCGGAGGGGGGTCGAAGACACCCGGGAGCTGCTTGCGCGCGAACTCCAGCGTGACGGGCTGCCCATAGAAGGACTGCAGGGCCGACAGCCGGTTGAGCAGGCCCTCGAGCTCACGGATGTTGCCCGCGACCGCGTCGGCGATGCCGTCGGCCAGGTCAGCGGGGATGTGCATGCGCCGCTCCTCCGCCTTCTGCCGCAGGATGGCCAGCAGGGTCTCCTTGTCGGGGGCCTGCATGTCGGCGAGCAGCCCGCCCTCGAAGCGGGTGCGCAGGCGGGGCTCGAGCTTGTCGATGTCGCGCGGGACCACGTCGGAGGTGAGCACGATCTGCTTGCCGGTGCTCTGCAGCGCGTTGAAGGTGTGGAAGAACTCCTCCTGGGTGCGCTCTCGGCCCGCCAGGAACTGCACGTCGTCGACGAGCAACACCGTGGCCTGCCTGCGGTACTTCGCGCGGAAGTCTTCCATGCGCTTGAAGCGCAGGCAGTTGATCATCTCGTTCATGAACGCTTCGGCCGTGACGTAGACGATCCGGGAGCCGGGGTGCAGATCGAGGACCTTGTTGGACAGCGCGTGCATCAGGTGGGTCTTGCCCAGACCGGTCGCGCCGTAGATGAACAGCGGGTTGTAGTTGCGCGCGGGGTGGTCGGACACGGCGGCGGCCGCCGCGTGGGCGAACTTGTTGCACTCGCCGATGACGAAGTTGTCGAACGTCTGGGTGCGGTTGACGCCGACGGCCCGCGGGAGCTGCTCGGCGACGGGCTCGCTGCCCGCGGCTCGGGTCTCGGTGCTGCTGCCTTCGTCGGCCCAGCTGAAGGTCGGCCGGATCGGGCGCCCAGCCAGGGCGCTCAGCTCGGCGCGCAGGTCGTCGAGGTAGTTGTCGGAGATCCAGTCGGCGTAGTAGCGATTGGCTACCTCGAGGACGAGGTGCTCCCCCTCGGCGCTCTGTTCCAGGCGTGCGGGTCGAGCTGCCTGAAGCCAGATCTCGACGTCTTGGTGGCCGATTCGATCGCGCATGGCGTCGAGGAGCCGTTCCCAGAGGGTGCCGAGGTCCAAATGCGTCGTCCTGTATGCAGGGACCCCACACGTGAGCGCGACGGGGCCTGCCAGATTTGGGGGGGCGGCAAGGCCACGCGCGACCGGAACGGATGGGGTCGGTCAGGTCTGGCAAGCTAATCCATGCGGCGCGGATCCAACAACCGCGAGCCGGTACGCCAGGGTTACTCGTTGTCGGCCGCGATCGCGGGATCGTGAGGAGGGGGCGCGCGGGGCGGATCCCAGCTCCTCCAGGAGGCTTGCCCTGGGCAGGGCGGTGCGATAGCCCGGAGGGGTTCGTCGCTCCGACCTGGAGCGCACCGCCTCGAGCACCCGAAAAGGGGTGCACCACTTCGCCCCGACAGGGGCCTACGGGCCGGGCCCTCGAAGGGTCCCACGGAGGAGCCCCCATGAAGCGCACGTACCAGCCCTCTCGCATCAAGCGCCGCCGCAGCCACGGGTTCCGCGCCCGGATGAAGACGCCCGCCGGCCGCGCGGTCCTCGCCCGCCGTCGGATGAAGGGTCGCAAGCGGCTCACGGTCATCACCCCGTCCAAGCGCCACTGAGCGAGGCCTTCCCGCCTTCGCTGCGCCTCCGGCGCACCGCGGACTACCGGCGGGTGCAACGAAACGGGCGCCGCGTGCGTACGGCCCACCTGATCGTGCTCTTCCAAGGCAACGGGCTTGGCTCGGCACGCTTCGGGCTCACGGTCAGCCGTAAGGTGGGGAACGCAGTGAAGAGAAATCGCGTCAAGCGCTGGCTCCGAGAGGCCATCCGACGAGGCCATGGTGGCCGGTTCGACGGGCTCGACGTGGTGTTCATCGCTCGCTCTGGCACGCCTGTCGTGGGCTACCACGCTCTGAAGGCCGAGGTCGATCAAGCCCTCGACGATATCGAGGGATGTCCCTGACATGGATCGCCGCACAGCCCTCGCCATCTTCCTGACGGTCACGATCTACTACGTGTGGATGATGGTGCGGTCCCCCGCAGTCGAAGAGGGCGAGCTGGGGGAAGACGGCGATCTCACCGAGCAGGGCGTCGACACGCCGGCGCCCGTCGAGGCGGGCCTGCCTGCGCCGGCCCCCACACCGGCCCCCGCGCCGGCTCGCGATGTGCCCGAGCGCACCGTGCCGCTGTCGGCCTGCGGGGTCACCGGCACCTGGAGCAACCACGGCGGCGCCCTGTCCGACGTGATCCTCCCCGACGAAGAAGGCCCGCTGCGGGTCGACCCGCTGTATGCCTGGCTGTGGGGCATGGTCTCCGGCACGTCGCAGAGCCCGTGGAAGCCCTGGGGCGATCCCCCTGGCCCCCAGCGGGTGCTCACGCCCGAGGCGCTGGCGCTGCAGGTGGGTGCCGGCCCTTGGACCGGCAAGCCGCTGTCGCTGCGAGTGGTGGCGTCTACCGAGTCGTCGGTGACCTTCCAGGGGCGCACCGGCGATCTCGTCGTCCGCCACCAGGTCAGCTCGATCGAGCGCGAGGGCGTGTGCCTGTTCGACGTCGAGACGAGCTGGACGAACGAAGGCACGGGCTCGTTCACCGGCCCCCTGTGGGTAGGGGTGCACGACCGCATTCCGCCGATGTCGGGCGGCATGCTCGCTCGCTACGACAGCCGGGTGCAGCCGCTGATGCACGTCGACGACGACCTGAGCTACGGCAGTGGCGAGGGCGGCGTGGTGGGTGGCTGCATGGGTATGGGCGGCGACGAGCCTGCCGCTCCAGGCCGCCCCGTGGCTGTGGACGGAGCGGTGGATTGGTTCGGGGTGGCCGATCGGTACTACGGCTTCCTCGTGCTCAACCGCACCGACGGGGGTGTGGGCCACTTCTCGGTGATGGCCGACGAGGGCGAGGCCCCTGCCGACGACGCCGAGTACGTTCCGGTGGCGGGTGCGCACCTGTCCTGGTCCCCCACGCTGGGGCCGGGCGACACGCACTCTGCCAGCTTGCGGGCCTACATCGGGCCCCTCGACACCGACCGGCTGATCGCCGTCGACGAGACGATGGGCGAGGCGGTCGACCTCGGCTTCTTCGCCTTCTTCGGCTACCCGCTGCTGTGGCTGCTGCGGTTCTTCCACAGCCTTGTGGGGAACTGGGGCGTGGCGATCGTGCTGCTCACGGTCGTGGTCAAGGGGCTGTTCTTCCCGATGACCCAGGCCTCGTTCCGGTCGATGCAGAAGATGCAGCAGATCCAGCCGGAGATGACGCGCATCCGCGAGGAATACGCCGACGACCCGCAGGAGATGAACAAGCGCACCATGGAGCTCATGGCGCGTGAGAAGGTCAACCCCTTGTCGGGCTGTCTGCCAATGGTGGTGCAGATGCCCGTGTGGTTCTCGCTGTACCAGGTGCTGCTCACCAGCGTCGACCTGTACCACACCGAGTTCCTCTACCTGCGCGACCTGTCGGCCCCCGACCCCTACTGCATCCTGCCGATCGCGGTCATGGTGATGATGCTGCTTCAGCAGCAGTTCACCAACACGGCCAACATGGATCCCGCGCAGGCACGCGTCATGCGGTTCATGCCCCTGATCTTCGGGGCCTTCTTCTTCACGTTCCCGTCAGGTCTGGCGGTCTACGTGTTCGTCAACATGTTGCTCTCCATCGCTCAGCAGTGGTGGATCAAACGCTCTCTGGGAGAGGCCCCGGCGATGCCGGTAGTCTGAGAGCTTACGTAGGAGTTGAGAATGCAGGTTCCTGAAGGAAAGTCCACGGTCACCGCAGAGGCGCGTGACCTCGCCAAGGCTGTCGCGGCTGCTGCCGAAGAGCTGTCGGTGCACCCCTCGCAGGTCGATCACAAGCTCGACCTGTCCCACTTCCGCAGTGCGCTGGGCACCAGCGTGTCGCGCGACACGGTGAAGATCATCGCCTGGGCCTCCGACCGCGACATCTCCGAGGCGCCGCCCAAGCGTGCGCCCCGTCCCCGACGCGACGAAGGCGACAACAACGTCGATGAGCGTCCGCCTCGCCGCAGCCGCGACGACGATCGCAGCGAGCGCAAGCGCGACGATCGCAAGAGCCGCAGCCGCCGTGACGACGATCGTCCGAGCCGCGGCCGCGGTCGGGACCGGGATCGGGATCGGGATGACGAGCGCCGCGAGCGCCGTGGCCCCGCCGATGGCGAGACCGACGCATCGAAGTTCGCCGCCGAGTGGTTCGCCACCACCCTCAAGCACATGGATGTCGACAGCACGGTCGTCGCGACGGGTGATGACGAGCGCGTGCACGTCGCGATCACCGCGGAGCGCGCCGGTCGCATCGTCGGCAAGCGCGGCGCTACGTTGCGGTCGATCCGCCACCTGCTGGGCCTCGCCATCGCCGAGCAGTTCGGTGAGCGGGTGATCGATGTCGACGTGGGCGACGACCGCCCGCGCGAGGATCGGGAAGACCGTGAGGAGCGCTCCTCCAACCGTCGCTCCCGCGACCGCGACGACCGTGGCCGTGGCCGTGGCCGTGATCGCGACCGTGACAACGGCCGTGGCCGTAGCCGTAGCCGTGGGCGTGGTCGCCCCGGTGGCCTGAGCGAGGAAGAGCTCACCACCGTGGCCACCAAGGCCGCCAAGCGTGCGCTGGCCGACGGAAGCACGGTCACCATCAAGTACGCCGCCAACTCCTACGACCGCCGGGTGATGCACCTCGCGATCAGCGAGATCGACGGGGTCGAGTCGCAGTCGAAGGAAGTCGAAGTCGACGGCGAGACGGTGAAGTACGTGCAGGTCATCCCCGCGGGAGACTGAGGGAGTGTCCGACGCGATCGTCGCCCGAGCGAGCCCAGCGGGGCGGGGCGCGATCGCGTGGGTTCGCCTGTCAGGGTCGGATCTGAGCCCCTTGCTGGGGGCGGTGGTCCGGCCCCGCGGATCGGCGCCCTGGCGCACCCGTCAGCAGCGCCGGGTCGACCTGGTCGACGCCGATGGCACCTTCGATGACGGCCTCGCGGTGTGGACCGAGGGGCCTGCCACCGCGACGGGAGAAGACACCCTCGAGGTCGGCCTGCACGGCAACCCGCTGCTGGTCGACCGGCTCATCGCCGCCTGCCTGGCCAAGGGTGCACGGCTGGCGCGCCCGGGGGAGTTCACCCGGCGTGGGGTGGAGCACGGCAAGCTCGACCTGGTGGAGGCCGAGGGCATCGACCAGCTGATCCGCGCCCGGTCGGTGGCGGGCCTCCACGTGGCCCGCCTGGGCGTCGGTGGGGCCCTGTCGGGCTGGATGGGCGAGCAGCGAGCCGCGCTGCTGGATCTGGCCGCCGAGCTGGAGGCTCGCCTCGACTACCCCGACGACGAGCTCGCGCTGCAGTCCGACGAGGAGCTGATCAGCGCACTGCGTGGCCACGGGGCCGGCCTGCGCAGGCTGGCGGCTACCGCGGCGGGCGGCCGAGTGCGGGTCGAGGGTGCCCGGGTCGCGCTGGTGGGGCCGGTGAACGCAGGCAAGAGCTCGCTGTTCAACGCGCTGCTGGGGCGGCAGCGGGCCCTGGTGCACGAGCAGCCGGGCACGACCCGCGACGTGCTGGAGGCGCCGCTGGTCGTCGACGGGGTGGAGCTCACCTTGCTCGACACCGCTGGAGAGCGCGCCACCGACGATCCGGTGGAGGCGGCGGGGCTGGCGCTGGCCCAGCAGCTGGTGGGGGAGGCCGACCTGGTGGTGGTCGTGCTGAGGGAGGGTCCCAGCGACTCGGTGGAGGCGGAGATCCTACGGCGCACGGAGGGGCGTCGTCGCGTGGTGGTCGTCAACGGGGCCGACCGACCCTCAGCGCCGACGGTCGATGGGGCGCTGCGGTGCTCGGCCCTGACCGGGGATGGGGTGGCCGAGCTGGCTTCGGCCATCGTCGCGGAGCTCCCGGGCACGACCACGGCGGAGGCGCTGCAGGTGGCCAGCGAGCGGCAGGCGGGGCTGCTGCTGGGCATGGCCGAGGGGCTGCAGGGGGCGGTCGAGGCCCTCGCCGTGGCTGGCCCGGCGGCGGCCGCCGAGGAGGTCACCCTGGCCCTGTCGCTGCTCGACGAGCTCACCGGTGCCGACACCCGAGACGACGTGTTGACCGCGTTGTTCGCGCGGTTCTGCATCGGCAAGTGAGCTTCGTGGGCCGGCGGCGGCGTGTAGGAGCCCCGTAGCTGTGCGGTAGGACGGCGCGGCTACCGTGGGGGACGCACCTCACGGAGCTTCCCCATGACCCGAATCCCTGTTCCTCCCTACCGCTACACGAACCTGGCCCGAGGGCTGGGATCGGTCGTGGGGCTGGCGGCGCTGCTGTGTGCTCCACCGAGTGTGGCGGCCACCAACGATGCGGATCTCGACGGCCTGAGCGACGCCGAGGAAGCGGCCCACGGCACCGACGCCAACGACGCCGACACCGACGACGACGGGGTGTCCGACGGCGATGAGGTGGCCCTGGGCATCGACCCCATCGATCCCGACACCGACGGCGATGGCCTGTTCGACGGCACCGAGCTCGGGGTCACCGCCGCTGGCGCTGACACCGACGTGGGAGCCGGCACGTTCGTGGCCGACACCGACCCGAGCACGACCACGGATCCCAGCGACCCCGACACCGACGACGATGGGGTGACCGACGGCATCGAAGACGCGAACGGCAACGGAGCGGTCGACGGGCTGGTCATCGGCGGCACGGGCAGCTCGGGGGCCGGAGAGCTCGATCCCCTCGACGGCGACACCGACGACGATCGCCTCCTCGATGGCGACGAGGTGCTGGGGGCCGATGGCCTCGCCCAGACCGGCGACGAGACCGATCCCCGCGATGTCGACACCGACGATGGCGGCGTCGATGACGGCACGGAGGTCAACGGGGGCAGCGACCCCAACAACGCCCTGGATGACGTGCTCCTTGCCGATTCCGACGGCGATGGTCTCGATGACCTGGTGGAGCTGGTGTACGGCACCGACCCCAACGATCGCGACACCGACAACGACGGGATCGAGGACGGCGACGAGGTCAACGGCAGCGGGCCCCTGGTGGGCTACGGCGCGACCGATCCGACCGAGGCCGACAGCGACGGCGACGGCCTCCTCGACGGCCAGGAGGTCGGGCTCACCCTGGCCGACGTGGGTCCCGACACCGGGGCGGGGTTCGAGGCCGACACCGATCCGGCGTCGGTGACCGATCCGACCGACGCCGACACCGACGACGACGGACTGACAGACGGCGAAGAGGATGCCGACACCGACGGGGCCGTCGACCTCGGCGAGACCGACCCGGCGGATGCCGACAGCGACGCCGACTTCCTCCTCGATGGCCTGGAGGTCGGTCTCACCACGATCGATGTGGGCCCCGACACCGATCTGTCGGTGTTTCGTGCCGACGCCGACCCGTCGACGACCACCGATCCCCTCGACCCCGACACCGACAGCGACGGCCTCGCTGACGGCGCGGAAGACACCAACGGCGACGGCGCGACCACCGTGGTCACTGGCGGCACGGGCACACCTGGCGTGGGGGAGAGCGACCCCCTCCTCGACGACAGCGATCTCGACGGGCTCCTCGATGGCGAGGAGGTGCTGGGACCGGATGGCACCCCCGGCACGGGCGACGAGACGAGTCCCATCGACAGCGACACCGATGATGGGGGCGTCGATGATGGGACCGAGCTTGCCGCAGGCACCGACCCCAACGACCCGTCCGATGACACGATCGCGGGCGACTCCGATGGCGACGGGCTCCTCGATGGCGACGAGGTCGCGGCGGGCACCGACCCCTTCGATGCCGACACCGACGACGACGGCCTGACCGATCGCGAAGAGCTGGGCCCTGACGGCGTGCGCCAGCCGGCCACCGAGACCTCGCCTGTCGACGCCGACACCGACGACGACGGGCTGGCCGACGGCGACGAGTCCGCCACCGACCCCCTCGACGCCGACACCGACGGCGACGGCGTCCAGGACGGCACCGAGTCGGGGGTGACCAGCGGTGTGCCTGCCGGCCTGTCCGACGGGTCAGCGCTGCCCTACACCGGCACCGACCCGACCCGCTTTCAGCCCGACCTCGACCCGAGCACGACCACCGATCCGCTCGGGCAGGACTCCGACGGCGACGGGCTCGACGACGGAGCGGAAGACACCGATGCCGACGGCCGAGCGACCTACGTGCTCGGCGGCACCGGCACCCCCGGCACCGGCGAGACCGATGCGGCCGCCGCCGACACCGACGGCGATGGCCTCGACGACGGCGAGGAGATCGTGGGGGCCGACGGCCTGGCGGCGACGGGCGACGAGACCTCGCCCCTCGACACCGACACCGACGACGGATCGGTCCCCGACGGCACCGAGGTGCTACGGGGCACCGATCCCCTCGATCCGAGCGACGATGTGGTCTTCGACACCGACGGCGACGGGCTGACCGACGCGCAGGAGTCGAGCCTGGGCACCGATCCCTTCGATCGGGACACCGACGACGACGGGCTGAGCGACGCGGCGGAGGTCGGCGCCGATGGGCAGCTCGATCCCGGCGACAGCGACCCCCTCGACGCTGACAGCGACGACGACGGGCTGTCGGATGGCGACGAGGTCGACGAGGGGACCGATCCGGTGGTCGCCGACACCGAGGGCGATGGGCTCCTCGACGGCGTGGAGCGGGGCGTGACCGAGGGCGTCGACGGGGGGCTGTCGCTGGGCGGCGTCCCCTACGAGGGCACCGATCCGGCGGTCTTCGTGGCGGATGCCGACCCGAGCACGACCACCGATCCGCTGGCTCTCGACAGCGATGGCGACGGGCTGGAAGACAGCGAGGAAGACCTCGACGCCAACGGCCGAGCCGACCACACCCTCGGCGGGACGGGCACCGCGGGCATCGGGGAGACCGACGCGGCGGATGCCGACACCGACGGCGACGGCGTCGACGACCTAGACGAGCTGCTCGGCCCCGACGGGGTGGCGGGCACCGGCGACGAGACCAGCCCGGTCGACACCGACACCGACGACGGGGGCGTCCCCGATGGGCAGGAGCTCGACCGCGGCACCGATCCGAACGACCCGAGCGACGATCTTCCCGGAATCGACAGCGACGGCGATGGCCTGTCCGACGACGCCGAGGCGGTGCTGGGCACCGATGCGTTCGATGGCGACACCGACGGCGACGGCCTGTCCGACGGCGAAGAGGTGGGCGCGGACGGCTCGCTGGATGCCGACGACCCCGACCCCCTCGACGCCGACAGCGACGACGACGGGCTGTCCGACGGCGACGAGGTCGCGGGGGTGACCGATCCCCTGAGCGTGGACTCCGATGGTGACGGGGTGCAAGACGGCACCGAGCTCGGCGTGGTCGACCCGATCCCTGATGGGGACTCCGCCAGCGGCGTGCCCTACGACGGTACGGATCCGGCAGTGTTCACCCCCGACGCCGACCCGGTGACCCGCACCGATCCGGTCGACGCCGACAGCGACGGCGACGGCCTACTCGACGGCGAGGAAGACCTCGACGCCGACGGCGAGGCCGACCACGTGCTGGGCGGCACCGGCACCCCGGGCACCGGCGAGACCGACGCAGCCCGGGCTGACACCGACGGCGACGGGCTCCTCGACGGCGACGAGCTGCTCGGCGTGGATGGCCTGCCGGGCACGGGCGACGAGACCAGCCCGGTCGACACCGACACCGACGATGGAGGCGTCGCCGATGGGCTCGAGGTGCTGGCGGGCACCGATCCGACCGATCCTTCCGACGACGTGCCGGCGCCTGATGCCGACGGCGACGGGCTGGCCGATGCCGACGAGGTGGCCGTGGGCACCGATCCGTACGACGCCGACACCGATGACGACGGCCTCACGGACGGGTTCGAGGTGGGGGCCAACGCCCGCTACGATGCGGGGCTGGAGACGAGTCCCCTCGACGCCGACACCGATGATGACGGGCTGTCGGATGGCGACGAGGCCGGGGTGTCGCATCCGCTGTACGCCGACACCGACCGCGACGGGCTGCAAGACGGCACCGAGCAGGGGGTGACGATCGGTGTGCCTTCCGGCACCTCGCCAGGGGGTGTGGCCTACGACGGCACGGGCGCGGGCTTCGTGCCCGACGCCGACCCGAGCACCACGACGAGTCCCCTGGCCATCGACAGCGACGGGGATGGGCTCGACGATGGGGAGGAGGACCCCACCCTCGACGGGTCCGCCAACGGGCTGGTCATCGGGGGCATCGGCACGACCGGAGCCGGCGAGACCGACGCATCGAACCCCGACACGGACGGCGATGGGCTGCTCGATGGCGAGGAGGCGGTGGGCGCGGACGGGCTGTATGCCTCCGGCGACGAGACCGATGCCCGCGACACCGACACCGATGACGGGGGCGTCGACGACGGCACCGAGGTGCTGGTCGACGGCACCGACCCCAACGACCCGAGCGACGACCTGGCGATCGACAGCGACGGCGATGGCCTGCTCGACCCGGTCGAGGGGCAGCTGGGCACCGATCCCTACGACGCCGACACCGACGACGATGGCCTGCTCGACGGCGCCGAGCTCGGCGGCGACGACCGCTACGACGAAGGCCTCGACACCGATCCCCTCGATGCCGACACCGACGACGACGGGCTGGCCGACGACGAGGGGCTGGTGGAGGGCACCGATCCGGTCGACGCCGACACCGACCGCGATGGCCTGTCGGACGGGCTGGAGCTGGGCGTGACCGAGGGCCTGCCAGGCGGCACCAGCGACGGGGGCATCGCCTACGAGGGCACTGCGCTTCCCTTCGCCGGCGACCTCGACCCCGACAGCCTCACCGACCCTCTCCTCGCCGACACCGACCGCGACGGCCTCCTCGACGGCGAGGAAGACGCGGATGGTGACGGCGCCGTGGGCCCCACCGAGACCGACCCCGACGACCGGGACACCGATGACGGTGGGGTCGACGACGGCACCGAGGTGGGCCGCGGCACCGACCCCCTCGATCCCTCCGACGACCTCGACGGCGACCGGGACGGCGACGGGCTGTCGGACGCGATGGAGGCGCAGCTGGGCACCGATCCCGACGACCCTGACACCGACGGTGACGGGCTGCTGGACGGCGACGAGGTGTACGCCCACGAGACTGATCCCCTCGACCCCGACACCGACGGAGGGGGGGTCCCCGATGGCGAGGAGGTGGAGCGGGGCAGTGATCCCCTCGACCCGAGCGACGACTTCGCCGAGGCCGGCCGCTACGTCGGCGGGTGGGCCGCGCGCTGCGCGACAGCGCCTCAGAGCCTGTTCTGGCCCTTGCTCCTGTTGCCCTTCTTGTTCCGACGCCGCACCGGCGGGAGGTCGTGATGATGTGGACCCTGCTGACCGGCCTCGCGATGGCCCAGACCACGGGCGGCGACGCCCCTGCCCTCGACAGCCAGCTGTTCCGGCCCAGTGCCTCGGCGGTGCGCACCTGGTGGACCCATGACGCCACCCGGCTGCCCAACCGCTACGGATCGGCAGCCTTCACCCTGCACTACGCCAAGGACCCCTTCCTGTGGGAGGGCGCCGAGGGCACCGTCACGCCCCTGGTCAGCGATGTGCTGGCCGGGTCGCTGGCGGGGGGCCTGCAGCTCGGGCCGCTGTGGGTCGGCGGCGAGCTGCCGCTGCTGCTGCGCAGTGGCGGTGCCCTGGGCGGGGAGACCGGGCTGGGCGATGCGAGCGTGCAGGCGAAGGCCACTGCCCTCGATCACGACGACAGCCCGGTGGGGCTCGCCCTGCTGGGCACCGTGGTGGCTCCGACGGCCACCGTGCAGACCTCCCTGGGCCGCGGGGGCTTCGGCTATGAGCTCGAGGCCATCGTCGATCGCCCGATCGGACCGGCACTGCTGGCCTTCAACCTGGGCCTGCACGGCGTGCCGGACCGACAGCTGGAGAACCTGACCTGGGGCGACCGGGTGGTGGCGCGGCTCGGCGCGGGGGCGCCGCTGGGTGACCGCGCGGAAGCGAGCCTCGAGGTCGTCGGGAGCACGAATCTCGCCGGGCTGGATGGGGCCGCCGGGGTGCCCGTCGAGCTGCTGGCCGGCACGGCCTACCGGGTGGTGGACGACGTGGAGGTCGCGGTGGGCGCGGGCACCGGCCTCACCGGTGGCATCGGCGCGCCGGTGCTGCGAGCCATGGCCGCCGTGCGCTACGCCCCGCCCCTTGCGGTGGACCGCGACGGCGACGGGGTGCCCGACCGGGAGGACCGCTGCCGCACCGAGCCCGAGGACCGCGATGGCACCGAGGATGCCGACGGCTGCCCCGAGCCCACGCGTGTCACCGTGCGCATCGAGGGCCCCGAGGGCCGGCTGGTGGGGGACGCGACGTGGAGCCTCGCGGGAGGGCCGGAGCCAGCCGAGGGCGTGTCGGGTGACGTGCTCGAGCGCTTCGGAGCCAGCTACGAGCTGTCGGCCTCTGCCCCGGGCTACGCCACGGCGACCCGCAAGGTCACCGTGCGCGACGGAGCCGCACAAGACCTGGTGCTGACCCTCGACAAGATCGTGGTCCCAGGAACCCTGCAGGTCACCATTACCGACGGCGAGGAGCAGCCGGTGGCGGCCGCGCGCTGGTGGCTGGTGGAGTCCCCCGACGAAGTGTTCGAGGGAGGGTCGCGGGCCAAGCTGGCGCCAGGTGCTCATGCCGTGCGGGTCGAGGCGCCGGGCTTCCGGCCGCAGACGGTGCGGTTCGACCTGGAGCAGGGCGGCGAGCAGGCGGTCGCGGTGGTCCTCGACAAGGCGCTGGTGGAGCTGACCGCCGAGCGTCTGGTGATCAAGGACTCGATCTACTTCGAGACCGGCAAGGCGCAGATCAAGCCCGAGAGCTTCGAGCTGCTCGAGGAGGTGGCGCAGACGCTCCGCGAGCACGCCGAGGTGCGCAAGGTGCGCATCGAGGGGCACACCGATGCCCGGGGCGACGCTGACATGAACCGAGAGCTGTCGCGAGCCCGCGCGGGCGCGGTGGTCGACTTCCTCACCGAGCGCGACGTGGAGCGGGATCGACTCGACCCGGTGGGCTTCGGCGAAGACAAGCCGCTCGTCGAGGGGAGCGGCGAGGCGGTGTGGTCGCAGAACCGGCGGGTAGACTTCTTCATCGTCGATCGGAAGGAGACGGACTAGCAGGGTCGGTCGCCACACGGGAGCGCCTTGGCGGACGACCGCACAAACCCCCTGAGCCGCGAGCTGATCGAGGCCCTCGAGCGCGCCCCGATCGACGGGCTGGGAACGGCCAACCTCGGCGATCTCGTGGCTCAGCTGCGCGACGCCCCCGCCCACGACGACGGCCGCTACGAGCTGGTGGGGGTGGTGGCGCAGGGCCCGGTAGCCGACGTCCGCCTCACCCGTGACCGGGTGCTGCGGCGCCTGGTGGCGGTCAAGTCGATGCATCCGTCGTCGGCGCAGCGCCCGAGGGTGCGCCGCCGCTTCCTCACCGAGGCCCACCTCACCGCTCAGCTCGACCACCCGCACATCGTGCCGGTCTACGAGCTGTCGGAGGGGGAGGTGCCCGCCTACGCGATGAAGTTCATCGACGGCGCCACGCTGGAGATGCGGCTGCAAGACTCGGTGCGGGCGCGGGCCGCGGGGGGCGCGGTGCCCGACGAGCTGTCGCTGTCGGCGCTGCTCGACGTCCTCGCCAAGCTGTGCGACGCGCTGTCGTATGCCCACGAGCGAGGCGTGGTCCACCGAGACCTCAAGCCCGAGCACGTCATGCTCGGTGCCCACGGCGAGGTCTACGTGATGGACTGGAGCTTGGCTCGGGTGCGAGACGCCGATGACGAGCTGGCGCTCGACGACAGCATCGACACCCTCCCCGGGCAGGTGATGGGCACCCCGCACTACCTGGCGCCCGAGCAGGCGGCGGGAGATCCGTCGGCGGTGGGGCCCGCCGCCGATCAGTATGCGCTGGGGCTGATCCTGTACGAGATGCTGTGCGGGCGGCGCGCTCGCCCGGATCTACCGATGGGGCAGCTGGTGGCCTATGCGGCGAAGGGCAAGCTGCGCCCCCTCGCCCCGGTGTCACGCTCCGAGCCCCTGCCTGGGCCGCTGGTGGCCATCCTGCAGATGGCCACCCACCCCGAGCCGGGCCGTCGCTACCCCTCGGTGCGAGCGCTCGCCGACGACCTGCGTGGCTATCGCCTCGACGAGCCGATCCATGCGGCACCGGAGTCCTTCCGCGCCCAGCTGGGCCGGCTCCTGGCACGGCGCCGCGAGGCCACCTTCAACGCCTTGGTGATCCTCGCCGTGGGGGTCGCGCTGGCGATGGGCGGGGTGCTGATCAGCGGGTCGAGCCTCGCCTTGGGGCTGCAGTACCGCGTGCAGCAGCAGGCGGCCCGGTGGTCGTCGACAGTCACGGAGGTGGGCGACCGCGCGGCTCGGCTCGACCGCGCTCTCAGCTTGGTGGAGGCACAGCTGATCGCCCTCGATGAGGCCGCCGAGGTGCTGCTGGTCGAGGGGGTGCCCGAGGCGGGCGACGTGGTCTTCCCCCCAGCGCGCTTCGGCGACCCGCAGCGACGACCGCCCGACACAGCGTGGTCGGCGCAGTACGACCGTCCGCTGTCGACGCGCTGGCCCGCGGTGGTCGCCGCTCCCGACACGTCGCTGACCGACGTCGAGCCGACGCTGCGGCGCCTGCTGCCGCTGCGCCACGCCATGCGTCGGGCCCACTTGGAGACCCGCTACGGCCTGGAGGGCCTCGACGAGGTCACCGCCGACCGGTCGTGGCGCGACGAGGAGGGCCCCATTCGGTGGACCTTCGTGGGGACCGAGGACGGCGCCTACTTCGACCTTCCGGGGGCTCAGTGGGATGCGTCGGGCTTCGATCCTCGGCAGCGGCCCTGGTACACGCTGGGGCGCGACGCGACCGAGCCGCGGTGGGGAGGTCCATACCCAGAGGCGAGCACGGGGGCGCTGATGGTGCCCTGCGTGTCGGCCCTGCATGCCCCTGATGGGCAGCTGCTGGGGGTGGTCGCGATGGACGTGGCGTTCAGCTACCTCATCGAGCGGCACCTGTTGTTCGACGACGAGGCGGTCATCGAGTCGTTCCTCATCGACGCCGAGGGCCGCGTGATGGTGCGGTCGAGCGAGGTGGGGCCATCGGGTCGCCCCGAGCGCCTCGACGCGGCGTGGGCCACGCCGCCGTTCGAGCATCCCGAGCTGGTGGCGGCCCTGGCGGCCGAGCGGGGGGTCGTGGAGGTCGACGGGGGAGCGACCCGCTTGGTGCATGTGCCGCTGGCGACGACGGGCTGGTGGTACGTCGTGGCCTTCGATGCGGGTCGGCTACAGTAGCGTCACCTGGAGGGTGTGTATGTGGTGGACCCTGTCGTTGGCAGTCGCAGCCGAGCCCCTCCCCACACCGGCGAACGCCCGACCGGTCGACGCACGCCTGGAGCACGTCCTCCATGAGACGCCGGCGATGCCGCCCTGCACGTCGACCCACGCGGTGGTCGCCACGCCGGTGAAGGAGGCGCGGGCGACGAGCGAGCTGCGGGAGGGGTCCCTGGTGCATGCCGCATCGCGGGCCATCGACGGCGATGCGAAGACGGCCTGGGTGGAGGGGGTCGCGGGGGTGGGGCTCGGGCAGGCGCTGCGCCTGCGCGTCGAGGGCGCCTTCCCCCAGGGCCTGATGGTGACGCCCGGCTACGCCAAGGATGCCGAGCGATGGAGGAAGAACCAGCGGGTGGCCGTGGCGCGGGTGCAGTGGCTGAAGCCTGCTGACGACAGCATCGATCCCGACACGGCCTGGGCGAGCGACCAGCTGGTGCCCACCTCGACCGAGCCCCTCCTCGTTCGCTTCGCCACCGTCGACGGCGCGCTGCCGGTGGGCAAGGCTCAGGTCATCGACTTCGTGTCGTTCTGGGAGCAGAACATGGAGCAGACGGAGGTGGTGGCCATCGACCTCGTGATCGTCGAGGTCGAGGGCACGGGCGCGGCCTACGAAGACACGGTGATCAGCGAGGTGTCGTGGCTCAACCTCGGGCCGCGCAAAGAGATCACCTGCGCCCCTGGCTGGTGTGCCAGCCAGGGCGAGCGAGCCGCGACCATCGACGGCTGCTGAGCTACTTGGCGGCGGCCGAGCTGTACATCTCGTCGATCAGCTCCGCGTAGCGCTCGTGGACCACGGAGCGCTTCACCTTCAGGCTCGCGGTGAGGATGCCGTTCTCGACGGTCATCGGCTCGGGGAGCACGCGGAAGTACTTGATCGTGGAGTAGCTGGCGAGCTTGCCGTTGATCTCGTCGAGGTGGGCCTGCACGGCCTGGCGCACCGCCTCGGAGTGCGGGTCGGCCTCGACGCCCTGCTGCTTGGCCCAGTCGGTGAGCTCTTCGGGGTCGATGCTGACCACGGCGACGCAGTAGTTGCGGGTGTCGCCGATGACCACGGCCTCCTGGATGATCGGCAGCGTCTTCATCCGCCCCTCGATCATCGCGGGAGCGACGTACTTGCCGCCGCTGGTCTTGATGAGCTCCTTCTTACGCCCGGTGATCTTGACGAAGCCGTCGGCATCCATCGATCCCAGGTCGCCGGTGTGGAACCAGCCCTCGTCGTCGAAGGCGTCGGTCGTCGCGTCGTCGCGGTTGAGGTAGCCCGCGGTGATGTTGGCCCCCTTGGCGAGGATCTCGTTGTCGTCGGCGATGCGGATCTGCACGCCGGGGAAGGGCTTGCCCACGGTGCCCAGCCGGAAGTCACCCGGCATGTTGGTGGTGAGGCCCGGGCAGGTCTCGGTGAGGCCGTAGGCCTCCATCAGGTCGAGCTGCATGCCGAGGAAGAACTCGTGGACCTCGACCGACAGCGGGGCCGAGCCCGACAGGAGCAGGCCGGCGCTGTCGAGGCCCAGCTTGGCGCGAAGCTTCGACAGCACGAGCTTGTCGGCGATGCGCAGCTGGAGGCCGAGGCCGAACGGGAGGGGCTCGCCCTTGCTGCGGTACGGCACGGTGGCCTTGCCGGTGTTCACCGCCCAGTGGAACAGCCGCTGGCGAATGGGCGGCGCACCGGCCACCGCGGTCTCGATCTTGGACTTCATCTTCTCGTAGACCCGCGGCGCCGACGGGAAGAAGCCGGGCTTGGCCAGGCCGAGGTCTTCCACCAGCGTAGGCACGCTGGACAGCACGATGGGGCTGCCCACGAAGGGGCCCGCGAGCTCGATGAGCCGACCGAAGCTGTGGGCCAGCGGCAGGAACAGGAACAACCCCCCGCCCAGCACCGCGTCGTTGAACATCTGCAGCGACTCGATGCTCTCGAGCATGGCGAGCATGTTGTCGTGGGTCTGGATGACGGCCTTGGGCGCGCCGGTCGTGCCAGAGGTGTAGGTGTAGGTCGCCGTCATGTCGCGGGTGACCTTGCCGGCGCGCTCGTCGCGCTCGTCGGCCGTGGCGGCGAGCTGCTCGGCACCGCGGGCCTCGAGGTCGGCCAGCGACTCCCAGTCGTCGGCGGGGTCGAGGCCGGTGGGGTCGATCACCACGATGTGCTGCAGCTTGACCCGGTCGGCGGCGTAGTCGTCGTCGAAGAAGGTGAAGCCCTTGCGCATCTCGCGGATCTTCTCGACCTGCCCCTTGTCTTCGGCGATCGACAGCACCACGTCGGTGTCGACGTGCATGTAGCCGACCTCCTCGGGGAGGAGGCTGGCGTAGATCGGCACCGTGCGCAGGCCGATCATCTGGGCGGCGAAGTCGCACAGCACCCACTCGAGGTTGGTGTTGCCGATGATCGCGACGGCCGCGTTGTGCTCGAGGGACATGGCGGTGAGCAGGCCGGCGCCGATGCGCTCCATCCGGTCCATGCACGTCTTCCACGTGATGTCGACGAAGGCATCGCCCTGCCGCTGCCGGAAGGCGACGTCACCAGGGTGCTTGCTTCCGCGGTCGCGCACCATCTCGCCCAGGGTCTGAAACGCCATCGTCGATACCTCCCCACGTCGCCCAGGGTCGGGCGGCAAGGGGAGATACCACGAAGGAGCGGCCTAGGTCACGCGTTACCGGCGTTCGCCAGTCCGAGGCGCTCCAGCAAGTCGCTTGCGAGGGCGCGGTAGGCCGTGGCGCCCGTGCTGCTGGGCGCGTGGGAGAAGATGTCGGTGCCCGCGAGCTGAGCCTGCGCGAGAGCATCGTTGGCGTTGATCGCCGTGGGGAGCAGCACATCGCCCCAGCTCTGCTTCACCAGGTCGCGCACGGCCTCGTTGCTGCGGGTGGTGCGGCCGTCGACGCGGGTGAGGACGACACCCAGCAGGTCGAGGCCAGGATTGAGCTGGGTCCCGACCTCATCGAGGGTGTGTAGCAGGCCCTCGATGCCGGCCACGGCGAGCATGCTGGCCTGGGCCGGCACGAGCACGGTGTCGGCAGCGACCAGGCCATTGACCGTGAGCGTGCCCATGTTCGGCGGGCAGTCGAGGAGGATGACGTCGTACCAGGAGCGAGTGACCTCCAGGGCGCGGCGCAGCACGAGCTCCTTGCCGATGCGGCTCGCCATCTGGTCTTCGGCATGCAGCAGGCCGGGATCGGGAGGGGTGACGTGCAGGCCATCGATGGCGGTGGGGGTGTGGATCTCCTCCACCTCGAGCAGCGAGGTGGGGTCGGTCAGAAGGTCGGACAGAGCGCCGCCGCCGAGCTCGACCTGCTCACGCAACGACAGGGTGACGTGGCCCTGGGGATCGAGGTCGACCACCAACACGCGGAGCCCGTGGTAGCGAGCGAAGGCGGCGGCCAGAGACACGGTGGTCGTGGTCTTGCCCACCCCACCCTTCTGGGCAGCGACCGCGATGACGACGGCGTCACGATCGCCTCGGGGGAGGGACTTGGTGGGGCGCTGGCTGCGGGTGCGGGGACCCTGTCCTAGGGCGAGGCGCATGGGGAGCTCCAAGAGGCAGGCACGTCGACACTTGGTATGTCAACAGAGGGGCCTAGATTCTACCTCAAGAACTTCCCGGGGACCAGATGAGGCGACGACCTGGGCGCGAGGCGGGGAAGCGTGGGCTATCTGTCGGTTCCCGGAGGACGGCGTGCCGCTTCACCTACAGATCTTCGTTGCGATGGCCCTCGGCGCCCTCATCGGGCTGCCCCTGAACTTCGCAGCGGAGTCGGGAGCGATCGACCGGGTGACGGTGCTGCAGGTGGGGGCGCTGGGGGAGTGGTTCGGCAAGGTGTTCCTCACGCTGCTGAACATGGTCGTGGTGCCGCTGATCTTGTCGAGCATCGTGTCGAGCATCACGGGGGTGGGGTCGGGCGGCGGGCTGGGCAAGCTCGGGCTGCGCACGCTGGCCTACTACCTGTGCACCAGCTTCTTCGCGATCGCGGTGGGCATGGCGCTGGTCAACCTGGTTCGCCCCGGCGACGGGATGGACTACCAGCTGCTGATGGAGGCCGCTCGCGGGGAGCTGGCGGCGCGCTCGATGGTGGCGCCCGACGTGAGTGACCTGAGCGCGGGGGGCGTGCAGGCCATCCTGGCCGACATCGTGATGCGCACCATCCCCGGCAACGTGGTGATGGCCGCCACGTCGAACAAGGCCATCTTGTCGGTCATCTTCTTCGGTGCGCTGTTCGGGCTGTCGGCGGTGTACAGCGACAAGGAGCACCTCGATCGGATCCACGGGCTGTTCACCTCGATCTACGAGGTGATGATCACGATGACCCACGGCATCCTCAAGCTCGCTCCGCTGGGTATCGCCGGGTACGTGCTGTTCGTGACGGCGAGCACCGGCCTGGCGCTGGTGGGTGGGCTGGCCTGGTACATGCTGACGGTCGCGCTGGCGCTGGCCGTGCATGCCTTCGTGGTCCTCCCCCTGCTGCTGTACTTCGTGGGAGGCCGCTCCCCGCTGGCCTACGCCCAGTCGATGAAGGAGGCGTTGCTCACAGCCTTCAGCACGGCCTCGAGCGCAGGCACGCTGCCGCTGACGATGCGCTGTGCCCGGAGTGCCGGAGTGCCAGAGCGGGTGACGAGCTTCACGCTGCCGCTGGGGGCGACGGTGAACATGGACGGCACGGCGCTGTACGAGGCCGTGGCCGTGCTCTTCGTCGCTCAGATGCTGGGCGACCTGACCTTCGCGCAGCAGGCCGTGGTGGCCGTCACTGCGCTCATGGCCTCCGTTGGCGCCGCGGGCATTCCCCATGCGGGCACGGTGATGATGGTCATCGTGCTGCAGGCGGTGGGGCTGCCGACCGATGCCGTACTGGTGATCCTGTCGGTCGACCGGATCCTCGACATGGCGCGCACCACGGTCAACGTGTGGTCCGACTCCGTGGGGGCGGCGATCATCGCGAGGTACGAAGCCTAGGAAATGGCGACTGCTTCGTGACGTACCACCTGCACTACGGTCACGTTTTCGCGTATCGTAGGCAGGTCGCTTCCTCACGACGCCGGAATCCCCCATCGCCGAACGACCCGCCAACCTGACACCGTCAGACCGATACGCTGTGGAGCGTGAGATCGGCCGGGGGGGTCTGGCCGTGGTCTACGCTGCCCGCGACACCGAGACGCAGCAGGCCGTCGCCCTCAAGGTGCTCGACTCCGCCGACCCCGAGGCTCGCCTGCGGCTGCTGCGCGAGGGGCGGGTGTTGGCGCGGCTGTCGCATCCCAACCTGGTGGGGCTTCACCAGGTGGTCGACGTCGAGGGCGCGCCGGCGCTGGTGATGGAGCTGGTCGACGGGGGCGCGCTCGACACGTGGCACGAGCAGCGACGCGACGCCACCTTCACCGAGGTGGAGGCGGTGTTCCGCAAGGTGTGCCAGGCGGTGTCGTTCGCCCACGTGCACGGGATCATCCATCGAGACATCAAGCCCGCCAACATCCTGCTCACCAAGGAAGGGGAGCCCAAGGTCGGCGACTTCGGCATCGCGAAGCTGCTCGACCAGACGGATGGCACCGAGCACGGCGCCGTGCTGGGCACGGTCGGGTACATGTCGCCCGAGCAGATGCGCGACACCGCCCGAGTCGACGCACGCAGCGACGTGTGGTCGCTGGGCTGCCTGCTGTACAAGCTGCTCACCCACCGACTGCCCTTCGAAGGGGCCGACATCCTGTCGATCCACCAGCAAGCGGTGAGCGGAGACTGGAAGCGGCCTTCGGGGGTGCCCGCTCGCTGCATCGACGCCATCGAGGCGGCGCTGCAGCCCGAGCTCGACCTGCGGGCTCAGAGCGTGGAGGCGCTGCTGGCCCTGCTCGATGGCGACGAACGACCCGCCGACAACGCCACCTGGCACGGGGTGGCCGACGATCACTTTCAGCGCCGCACCGTGCGGCGGGCCGAGGTGACGCCCGAAGAGTGGGAGCACTTCGTGGGCTGCTGCCGGCGCATGCCCACCCTCGTGCACCCGGGAATTCCCCACACCGTCGACATGAGCCTCGACGACGACGAGGCGACGCTGTTGATCACCCGCCCGGCGGGGGTCGACCTGCGCACCTTCCACGCGGGCACGCGCCTCGACGAGCGCACCACCCGGCGCATCCTGCGGGGCCTGGCCGACGTGCTCGCCTGGGCCCACCGCCAGGCACCTCCGGTGGTGCACGGCCGCCTGCAGCCCGACGCGGTGTTCTTTGGCGAGCACCTCGTCAGCGTCGGCGGGTGGGACCAGCTCGGCACCGAGCCCGCAGAGCCCGGGTTCATGCCTCTCGGCGAGCCCGATGGTCCTGCTCGCGACCTGCATGCCTTGGGTGCGCTGGGGGTCTACCTGCTCACCCGCTCCACACCACGGTGGGGCAGCGGTGGGCACCTCGACTGGGGCAAGCTCGAGCCGCCGAGCGATGAGCTGCGACACCTGCTGGAAGACCTCCTCGACAGCGACCCGGGCGCGAGGCCGACGGCGGCGGTGGTGCGCACCGTCCTCGAGGCCTACGAGCCGGGCAGCCACGACACCATGAGTCTGTCGGTGTCGGGGCTGAGGGCGCAGCTGGGGGGCGACATCTCGCTCCCGCCACCGGTGGGGGAGCGCGACAGCACCGACGAGGTGACGATGCCCGGCTTCTCCGAAGACGGCGGGCTCACCGATCCGATCACGCTGGTCACTGCGGCCGCCATCGTGCTGGCCATGATCGGAGCCATCCTGGCTGTCTGGGTGCTGGTCACCATCTGATGCCCGGCGAAGCGTGCGGCAACCGGAAGTGACGGCGCCTGCGTCCGTCGGTGACGATAGGATGCCTGGCAAGCTCGGGAGACCCTTGATGCGCTCGTTGTTCGTGATGGACCCCCTCCACAAGATCGGAGTGCAGGGCGACTCCACCTACGTGACGATGCGGGAGTGCACCGACCGCGGCTACGCCGTGTGGATGTGCACGCCCGACGGCCTGTACGTGCACCAGGGGCGGTGCCGGGCGGTGGCGAAGCGGGTGCGCACCACCGCCGCGGCCCCCTACTTCCACGTGGAGGGCACCGACGACATCGACCTGGGCGAGGTCGACGTGGTGTGGATGCGCAAGGATCCGCCCTTCGACATGCACTACATCTTCACCACCTACCTCCTCGACATGGCGCCGCCCGAGACCCTGGTGGTAAACGCCCCGCGCGGCCTCAAGCTGTTCAACGAGAAGATGTGGGTCATGGAGCAGTGGCCCGAGCTGCAGCCCGAGACCCTGCTGGCGGTGGATGCCGCGCAGCTGCGAGCCTTCGTCGAGGCGTCCGAGGAGCGCACGGTCCTCAAGCCGTGGGATGGCAACGGTGGCCGTGGCGTGCTCGTCACCCAGGCCGGCGACCGCAACCTGGCGTCGATGGTCGAGCTGCTCACCCGCGACGGCAGCGAGTACGTGATCGCCCAGCGCTACATCCCCGAGGTCACCGCGGGCGACAAGCGGATCCTGTTGTTCGGCGGCAAGCCGGTCGGCCAGATGATGCGCGTGCCCGACGACAAGGATCATCGAGCGAATATGCACGTGGGTGCGAGCGTCGAAGCGTGCGAGCTCAGCGAGCACGACCTGCGGATCTGCGCGTCCCTCGAGCCCCACCTGCTGCGCTGGGGCATGGAGTTCGTCGGGATCGACGTGATCGACCGCTACCTCACCGAGATCAACGTCACGTCGCCCACGGGAATCCAAGAGATGAATCGGCTGTATGACACGAAGCTGGAAGGTCGGCTGGTCGACCGGGTGTTGTCAGCTCTCGAAGCACATCGCGCCGCGGAGGCCTCATGAACCTGCTCACCACTTTCGTGCTCGGCCTGGCCCTCGTCGGGCCCGGCACTGCCCACGCCGAGCCCGAAGACGACGACTCCGAGAAGATGGTCGGCGGCACGCTGCCGCCGCTTTCGGGGGCGCCGCGCTCGCCGGTCAAGGAGTTCGACGACGAACACAAGCCAACCCTCGATGAGCTCAAGGCGCGTCCGCTGCCCAACGAGGCCTATGTGGGCGCTCAGATGCTCGACCTCGACCCGGAGTTCGTCAACGCGGTGCAGGTCGGCCTCGATCAGATGTACCAGCGCGACTACAACGGCGCGCGCGACACCTTCGAGGCGATGGAAGAGACGTTCCCGAACACCGCGGTGGGGGCGGTCATCGACATGCTCGTGTGGCAGGCGTTGATGCTCGAGAACTTCGACTACAAGTACGACAAGCAGTACTGGACGAGCAGCAAGGCGGCCCGCGGGGCCCTCGACAAGGCGATGGCCGAGCCCGGCAACGAGAGCTGGGAGCACCTGCTGATGGCGGCCGTGCTCGGGGTCGAGTCCATCCACACCATGCGAAAGACGCAGTATCTGTCTGCGCTCAACCTCGCGTTTCAGGCGATGGATCACATCGAGAAGTCACGAAAGGCCAACCCCGACTTCATCGATCTGCAGCTCGCCGACGGCATGTACAACTACTGGCGAAGCGTGGTCACCCTGTCGACCAACGCGCTGCCCGACTTCGGCGACGAGCGGGTGAAGGGCATCGAGCAGATGCAGCAGGTCGAGCGCGCGGGCGTGTTCCTCGCGCCGATGGCCACGCTGTCGCTGGCCTTCTCCTGGATGGAGGAGAACGACTACAAGCAGGCGGCTCAGGCGCTGGCCCGCAACGAGCGTCGTTACCCCGACAACATCGTCAACAACATGGTGACGGGCACCAACTTCATCTACATGAAGCGCTACCCCGAGGCCCTCGAGCGCTTCGCGAAGATCGAGAAGACCGACCCCAAGAACATGCGGGTGCACTACTGGAAGGGCGTGGCCCTGCTGCGCAGCAAGAAGCACGACGAGGCGATGTCGTCGTTCAAGACCTACCTCGGCTACGAGCACCTGGAAGACTACCAAAAGAGCTGGACGCTCTACCGAATCGGCCAGGTGCTGCGGTCCAAGCAGCAGTGGGGCGAGGCCTACGAGTCGTTCAAGCAGGCCAGCCAGGTCGACGGCCACAAGGCCGCGAAGGCTGCGATGGATCGGCTCAAGAAGCGCAAGAAAGACGGCAAGATCGATTTCTAGGCGTTCGTTGGCTCGCATCGCCTACCTGTGCTCCGCCGACACCCTGCCGGGCCCGACCCGGCGGGGGGATGCCTTCGAGCACGACCGCATGGTCGACGTGCTGAGGCCTGCCTTCGAGGCGGAGGGCCTGGCTTTGCTTCCCTGTGCGTGGGACCACCCTCTGCCGCCCGACATCGACGCGGCCTTGATCGGCACCACCTGGGACTACTGGGAGCGCGCCGACACCTTCCTCGCCGTGCTCGACGCCCTCACGGTGCCGCTGTTCAACGACGCCGCCATGGTGCGGTGGAACAGCGACAAGCGCTACCTGCGGCAGCTCGCTGAGAGCGGGGTCCCCTCCATCCCGACGGTGTGGCTCGACGAGGCGACGCCCCAGGCCGTGGGGGCGGCCTTCGATGCGCTGGGCTGCGACGAGCTGGTGGTCAAGCGGCAGGTGGGCGCCGGGGCCTACCAGCAGCACCGGCTTCAGCGAGGGGAGGCCGTGCCGCCGATGGCCGAGCCGATGCTGGCGCAGCCCTTCCTGCCGAGCATCCAGACCGACGGCGAGGTGAGCCTGGTCTACATCGACGGGTCGCTCAGCCACGGGCTGCGCAAGCTGCCGGCTGACGGCGACTACCGCATCCAGTCGCTGTACGGCGGGCGGGAGGTCCTCCACGAGGCGAGCCAGGCAGAGCGGGTGGTGGCGCAGGCAGCCCTGGCCTGTCTGGACGCCGTGCCCCTGTATGCGCGGGTCGATCTGGTGGCCCACGAGGGCACGCCGCGGCTCATCGAGCTGGAGCTCATCGAGCCCTACCTCTACCCTCGGCAGGGGCCCGAGCTCGGGCCACGACTGGCGAAGGCGCTGGCGGCGCGGCGCTAGTACAGGATGTGGTCGACGGGCCGGCTGCCTGGGTGGTGGCGGTGAGGGCTCGGCCCAGCGTGGGCAGGCGGCGCGTGGGCGGGATGGGGTCAGGGCGCCCAGGTGTCGGGGGTGTGGCAGCCCGCGCAGTCGGTGCCGTCGAAGTGCCCGACGGGGCGGTCGTCTTCGTGACAAGCGCTGCAGGTGGGGTCGAGGGGGCCCGGGTCGCCGGCGCCGTGGCAGCTCTCGCAGGGCACGGCGTGGGCGTAGGTGAGGGGGAACACCGCGTCGTGGTCGAAGGGCACCGTCGAGGTCGTGGTGGGCTCGGGGTCGGGCTGGGGCTGGGGCTTCTTCGGGCTCGGCTCGGGGGTGGTCGCCGCGGCGGTGTCGCCCGACGGGTCGTCGGAGCCGCCGCAAGCGGTGAGAGACAGGACGAGGGCCAGGTAGAACGGTCGCATCGGGCCGATGTAGCACGCTGCACCGCCTTGTGGCCCGGATCCTCCCTTCTGCGAGCACGATGCCGCGGCACCAGGCTCTTCGGGGCAGAGTCCCGCTGATTGGTAGCGGGAAGACCGAGCCCGGCAATTGGTAGCGGATGCTGGGAGCAGCAGCTGGCCGGTCGCGGAAATCGGCCTCCCCTCCGCCAGCACGACATGCACCACGCAACGGACGCAGCGTTGGCGGTCGCCCGCCGTGTCGCGCACCAGGGAGACCGCAGGGAGCAGCGTGCGACGAGGCGGGCGAAGGGAGCTTGCGAGCGCAGCCAACGAGTGCACGGTGCGGCTCCCCCGGAGGTCGACCGCAATGGGACTGGGCGCAGCCCCGGCGGGGTTCTTCGGGGCAGAGCCCCGTTAATTGGTAGCGGGATGCTGGGAGCAGCAGCTGGCCGGTCGCGGAAACCGGCCTCCCCTCCGCCAGCACGACATGCACCACGCAACGGACGCAGCGTTGGCGGTCGCCCGCCGTGT
>CBDUIC010000077.1:0-37592 GCA_965367245.1 uncultured bacterium
TGTCCGTGTCCGTATCGGTGTCGGTGTCGGTGTCGGTGTCGGTGTCGGTGTCGGTATCGGTATCGGTATCGGAGTCGGTGTACGTGGTGTCGGTGTCGTCATCCTTGGAGCCCGAGCAGGCAGCGAGGGTGAGGCACAGGGCAGCCGTCAGGGTCAGGGAAAAGCGCATGGAGGTCTCCGGGAAGCGTGACCCTGCCATCCTTACGCAGCCTGCGGGTACCTGCATGGCCTAGTTGGGCACCGAGACGAGGCTGTTACCGCTGCGCGACCGCTCACGCCTCGTGAAAGGCCTGGAGGTAGGCGATCATCTCGGCTGGGCCTCCGTCTCGCTGCACCAGCTCGTACAGGCTCGCTCCGTGAGCGCTGCGCACGGCCAGGTCGACCCCCTGCCGCTTCAACCACTCGAGCATGTCGACGGTCAGGCTCGCCGTGAAGCCCCGCTCGAGCAGCAGCTGGCTGGCCTCGACGTCGAGCTCGAGCTGCACGCCCTCGTAGTGCAGCTCGTCGAGCACCTTGTCGGCACAGCGCGGGTTGCCCCCAGCGATGGCGTCGCGGAGCATGGGTCGGCTGACCTTGCCGCCCGCTCGGATCAGGCGGCTGAGGGCGACGTGGTTCCCCGCGCGGCTGGCCACCGCGATGTAGCTGTCGTGGCCGATGCGGCTGTTGGGGTCGACCCCGAAGGCGAGCAGCTCGGCCACCCGCTCGTTGTCACCGCTGGCGCACACCGCGGCGAGCTCGTCTTCCGGGGGAGTGTCGAGCACACCACCGTTGTTCGTCATGCCAGGCCTCTCACGCTCTTCAGCGCGTCGATGGTGGAGTAGCGCTCCCGGTAGCCGAAGTCTTCACGGAAGCGCGTGTCGTCGATGATCACAGGGTAGCGGAAGAAGTCGATCAGGTGCGCTGGGAGGGTGGCCCCGCGGGCTCGGAACAGCAGCTCCATCGCCGGGATGGCCAGCAGGTGCGGCACGCTGACGTACTGGGCCCCGGCGTGGCGAATCGCCCAACTCCACGACACGGCTCCTTCGCCGGCCACGTTGTAGACCCCCCAGCCCCCGCTGCGGGCGGCCAGGGTGAAGGCGTGCACTGCGTCGTCTTCGTGCAGGAACTGCATCACCGGGTCGTAGCCCCACAGCCTCGGCACCCGCTGGCGCCGCAGGGTGCGGCTGATGAAGTTGCGCAGCTGCGGCCCGACCATGTTCGCCATGCGCAGCACCACGGTTTGCACCTCCCGGTGCTTCCACAGGAAGGTGGTGGCCGCGTGGTCCATCTCCACCACGTCGCTGATCTCGGGGAAGGTCTGGCTGGCCCGAAGGGGCTCGTCTTCCATGATGTGCACGTGGTTGGAGTGCACCGCCCCGTACACGTGGAAGGTCGACTGCACGACCATCCGCTGTGTGCCGACCTTGATGGCCTGCTCGAACAGGTTGCGAGTGCCGAGCACGTTGTCGGTGAATCGGCGGTTGGGGTCGCGCACCTGGCTGGGGAGCGCGCCGAAGTGCACCACCACGGAGGGCCGGTGGGTGCGGAACAGCTCGGCGATCTGCCGCTGCGCGTAGTGGCGGACCTGGCTGTAGCGGCCGGGAAAGCGCACGCCGGCGCGCGGCGGACGGGTGTCGATCCCGAGGATGTCGTGGTCGACAGCGAGGTCGCGGGCGACCTTGCCGGCCAGGGTGCCTGCGGCACCGGTGATCAGGGCGACGGGGCGGCTCACGACAGCATCTCCGCGAGGCGAGCGAAGCGCTCGAGGTCGGGGCGGCGCGCGAGGCCATCGTCGATCATGCCCTGGAGCGTGTCGCGCACGTGGGCCACCTTCTCGTGGATGACGGGGTCGGGGTCGTCGGCGGAGCCGTCGAGGTGGATGGGCGCGCCGAAGTGAAGGTCGATCTTCACGGGCAGCGGCACCGCACCGAGGGGCCCGAGGGCTGGCCAGAAGGGCGTGACCGGCACGTAGGGAGCGCCGAACAGCTTGGCGAGGCCCTTGGCGTTGTGGATGGCGGGGTAGGTCTCTTCGGACCCGATGACTGCCACGGGCACGATGGGGGCACCTGCCTCCAGGGCGAGGCGCACGAAGCCGGTGCCGAAGTGCTGCAGCTGGTAGCGCTTGTGGAACAGCTTGCCCGAGCCGCCCACCCCTTCGGGAAACACCATGATGCACTGGTCTTCCTCGAGCAGCGCGCGGCAGTTCGCCGGGTCGCCGACCACCTGGCCGCACCGCGTGAACAGGCTCGACACGAAGGGCAGGGTGGGAAACCACCGCTCCACCATGCCCCGCGCGATGCGGGGAGGGTCGGCCTCGAGCACCATGGCCAGGCCGACGAGGATGCCGTCGATGGGGAGCTGGCCGCCGTGGTTGGGCACCAGCAGCACCGGCCCGTCCGGCACCTGGTCGATGCCGTGCACCTCCACCCGGAAGTAGCGCCACAGCATGGAGAACCACCGGATGGACTCCTCTGCCGTCTGCAGGTGCAGGCCCCAGGGGTCGAAGCCCGCGGAGTTGACGTTGGCGAAGGCGTGCAGCCGCGCCCTGCGCTCGGGGTCGATGGGCTCGGGGAGCAGGCGGCGACGGATGCGGCTGAGCAGGGGCATGGCTACGACCTCACCCTGCCGTCGATGGCCCAGCCCGCGAGCCAATACAGCAGGCGGGCACCGATGTTGGCGTCGTAGGGCGCGGCCCCCACCTCGCACAGGTCGAACCCGACGATGCGGTGGTCTTGGGCGAGCAGCTGCAGCAGCAGCTGAGTCTCACGCCAGGCGAGCCCGCCGGGGACGGGGCTGGGCGTGGCCGGGCACAGCGACGGGTCGAGACCGTCGACATCGAAGCACACCCACACCCGCTCCGGCAGCGCCCTCAGGGCACGGGCGGCGATGCGCATCCAGGGCTCGCCGCTGGCCATCTCCCAGCCGAGCTCGTGGTCGGTGTAGGTGGTGACCTTGTCGGAGACCTCGATGTAGTGCGCCTCGGCGGGGCTCACGTCGCGCACGCCGAGCTGCACGACATGGGTGACGCCGTCGATGCGCTCGCAGATGTTGTACATCGCCGAGGCGGGGCTCCAGGTGTCGCCCTGGTGGGCGTCGCGCAGATCCGCGTGGGCGTCGATGTGCAGGATGCCGAAGCCCGGGTCGCGCTGGGCCAGGGCCTGGATGGCGCCGAAGGCCACCGACTGTGAGCCTCCCAGCACCCCTGCGATGGCGCCGCGCTCGAGGATCCGCACCGTGGCGTCGTGGACCTTCCGGTTGACCTCCTCACCGATGGCGTTGAGACGCAGCTGGGCCTCGGGGGTGGCCACGGTGCCCCGGGCCGACCGTAGGGGGGCGGCATGGGTGCTGGCCTCCTTGCGGAGGGCCTCGAACGACGGGTCGATCGGGCCCATGGCGATGCCGCGGCGCCAGTGGTCGGACAGCAGGGGGTCGTGCAGCGCCACCTGGTGCGACGCGCGCAGCACGGCGGCTGGTGCGTCGGCGGCGCCACCCTCGCCCTCGGCGGAGGCCTCGAACGGCACGGGGATCACGACGACCGCGGCGTTGTCGGGGCTGAAGGGCAGCCCGAACAGGGCCCCGTCGTCGGGGGCGGCGGTGCGGTCGGGGTCGAAGTCGGGCGGCAGGGGCACGGCTACCTCTTCGGGGTGTGGAGGAACACGTCGGTCAGGGCGACCCGCGCACTGCGCAGCACGTGCTGAATCATGGCGTTGGCTGCAAAGCGTAGCCAGTGCCGGTAGGGGGCGTCGAACCCGGCGAGGTCGTCGGTGTCGGCGAGGGCTCGGGCGACCATGACGCCGAGGTGGAACTGGCCGAGGCCGGCATGCACCGTGCCCCACGCTTGCCACTGCTTGGCGAGGAGCTGCCCACGGAGCAGCTGGTGCACGTAGGCAGCGGCCTGGGGGGACAGCGGCGGCAGCTCTTGCTCCAAGGCCACCCGAGCTCGGGGCAGGCGCTCGGCGGCCTCCTCGGCGAAGGCCCGTCGATCCGCGGGCGCTCCTGGCTGTTGCAGCACGCGCTCCATGATCCGGGTGAGGGCGAGGAGGATGGCCGAGGCACCGGCTCGGGCCTGCTCGGGCCGAACCGCCGGCAGGGTGGCGCCCGTTCGCTGCACCAGGCTGTCGCGCACCATGGCCAGAGCCGTGTCGCTGCCTGCGTCGGGGGAGGCCTGCAGGGCCTCCATCATGGCGTCTTCCCACGCCAGGTAGTCGTCGAGGACCAGGGTGTGCCCTGGGAGGACCTCGATCTCGGCGGGGTCGAAGCGCCGGCGGGGATGCACCCGGGGCAGGGCCAGCACCCCGTCGAGCTCGGCGGCCGTGACCGTCGGGCCATCCAGGTGGGAGGTGTGCAGCCCGCCGCAGGTCGGGCGAACCACGGCGACCCAGCCCCGCGGCTCCTGCACCAGGTGGTAGGGGAACTCCCGGCAGAACCCGGGCTTTCGATCGCCGCCGAGCAGTGCGTGGACGGCGCACAGATCGTCGTCGCGGAGAAAGACGCAGCGGCCGGCGCGCTGCCGGAGGAAGTAGCTGGGGCCCTGGGGGCCCGGACGCTGCTCGAACCAGGGGGCTTCCGCAGCGGGGGCCCACTGCTCGTGGATGCGAGCCTCGCGGAGGTCGGCGATGACATCGGGCTCCACCGGGCCCAGCTCGAACCCCGAGCTGCAGCAGCTCGCGCAGCCACGGCATGCCCAGCGCTGCCCGGGGAGGGTCTTGACCGTCATCCGTGGAGGTTCTGCACGCGCAGCTGGCCCGACATCGCCAGGGCATCCCACAGGTCGATCTCGTCGAGGCGACCCTCGTGCACGCAGGTGCCGTACTTGGTGATCAGGTAGACCATGGGAATGCGCCCGGGCTTCACCGCGCGCTGCACGAAGGCGCGGTAGTCGTGCAGGCACATCATGTGCACGCCGGCCTGGCGCGCCATGTCTTCGCCTTCGTAGTGCTCGGGATGATCGGTGTCGCGCTTGGTGGCCGTGGTGACCACGTGCAGCCCGATGAGGAAGGTCGGGAAGAAGGCCGCGAGGTTCGCGTAGCGGTGCATGAACTCGTTGTAGTCGGGACTTCCTCGGAAGCCTCCCATCATGCAGATCGTGAGGAGCTGCGAGCCGTCCATCTGGCCGCAGACCTCGCTCAGGCGCGCGGAGTGCCCCGTGTCGAGCTCATCCATCGAGTAGTCGGTGAACGTCTGGCCGACCCAGGCAGTGGTGTCGATGTCTTCGCCGGTGGCTTCCCGGTACAGCGAGGCGATCTGCGGCATGGGCGCCAGCACATGGGCCTGCCGCAGCAGGTCGACCGCCACCTCGGGGCTGCCGGTGCGCACCTTGTCGCGGGCGGCGTAGAAGTGGGCGACCGCGTCGTAGTCGCTGGGCCAGTGCGCGGCGTACTTCGCCTTGAAGTCGATGACCTCCGCCATCCCCGCCGTGCCCTCGCCGAGCTCCATCCGAGCGGCGCCGTGGAACAGCAGCGCGGGGTGGTCGAGGAGCTTGGGCTTGTCGGAGCCGAGGAACTTGGCGAACAGCCCGGTGTTGAGGATGCCGGCGGCGCCCCGCTGCTGGATGAGCGTGCGCCACGACAGCTCCTTGAGCAGCTGCCAGGCGCCCTGCTTCCACAGGTCGAACAGGGCCGAGGCGTTGGGCTGCAGCGGGTCGTAGTGGGCCTCGATGTTCTCCCGGGTGCGCTGCAGCCTCATCCCGAGGGGCAGGCCGCTGGTGGCGAGCACCACCGTCTCGTCGCGGTCTGGCGGGTAGAACCGGTAGGTGCGCTCGTTGACGACGTGCCGGTACAGGTGGGTGTCGAGGAGGCCCTCGGTGCCCTCGAGCTGCACCAGCCAGCCTGGGGTGACCCCGATCTGGGCGGCGATGGAGGTGCGAGCCACGTCGGCGACGATGTAGCAGTCGGCGCGGTCGATCTCGCCACGGGCCTCGCGGCTCACCTTGCCCAGGTTCTGCTCGATGAACCGCACGAGGATCGGGTCGGTGGGGGGGGCCTGCCGGGGCTCGGGCGCCCGCTGCCGCGTGGGGGCCGGGGGTGCTGACTCCGACCGATACTCCGCGACCCGCAGTGGGGCGCCCAGGCCCTGCTCGATGGCGGTCACGACCTCCTGGGCCTGGGAGGGCCGCTGGTCGGGGGACTTCGCCATCAGCAGCAGCACCAGGTCGTCGAGCCAGCCAGGCACCCCGGGCACCTTCGCCGAAGGCTTGGGGATCGGCGCGTTGACGTGGGCGTCCATCACCTTGTAGGGGCGGCCGTTGTAGGGAGGCTCGCCCACCAGCATCTCGTAGAGCATCACCCCGAGGCCGTAGATGTCGGCTCGGTGATCGAGCTCGTACTCCTCGATGTACTCGGGTGCCATGTAGGTGGGGGTGCCGATGCGCACGCCCACCGCCGTGAGGTTGGTCTCGGTGTGGTCAGCGGAGGCGTCGGTGAGGAGCGACAGGCCGAAGTCGGTCACCTTGACGATGTCGGCTCCCGCCTGGGTCGTGACCAGCACGTTGGTCGGCGCGAGGTCACGGTGGATGACGCCCTGGGTATGCGCCGCCTGCAGCGCCATCGCGATCAGCCCCGCGATCCTCGCGGCGCGCACGGGCTCGATGGGGCCATCCGTGACGATGTCGTCGAGGGTCTCGCCGTCGACGTACTCCATGACCAGGAAGGGGCCCTGCGACGACTGGCCGAAGTCGAGGACGCGCATGCTGCAGGGGTGATCGATGCGCCGGGTGACCTTCGACTCGCGCTGGAAGCGCTTGACGGCTTCGTCGTTGTGGAACAGTCCGGGGTCGAGCAGCTTGACGCACACCCGCCGGCCATCGTCGGCGCGGCGAGCCACGTAGATGTCACCCATCCGACCGGCGCGGAGCAGGCCGGTGATGCGGTAACGGTCGGCGATCGTGCTGCCGGTGATCGTGTCGGCCATCGGGTAGGGCGCCCTCCGTGAGCCCGCAGCATACATCCGTGACGCACCCGCGGCAGTATGGTGTGACAGAGGATGAACCACGTGACGGATCCCGTAGACGAGCGTGAGCGCATGGTGGCGCTGCTGGAGTCCCAACACTCCTTTCCTGGCAACTTCACCTTCCGGGTGGTGGTGCGGCCCGCGCACCGCGCACAGGTCGTGACGACCCTGGCGGCGGTGGGCTCGTGCGCCGTGGTCTCGGTGGAGGAGCGCGAGTCGCGAAAGGGCACCTACCTGTCGGTGCGGGTGACGGCGCGGGTGGAGCAGGCGAGCACCGTGCTCGACGTCTACGAAGTGCTGCAGCGCCTCGACAGCGTGCTCGCGGTGATGTGATGGCGCGATGAACCTCGGTCGCTACCTGCTCACCCAACCGATCGGCCGCGGCGGCATGGGCGTGGTGTGGGCCGCGCGCCTCGACGGCGAGGCAGAGGTCGCGATCAAGCTGTTGACGAGCTCGCGCGCCCGGGATCGGCGCTTTCGCGACTCGCTGCGCCGCGAGGCTCGCACGATCGCCCGCCTCGATCATCCGAGCATCGTGGGGCTGCACGACATCGGAACCGTGTCGCGGGAAGAGAGCCGCGAAGAGCTTCCCGCGGGGGCTCCCTATCTGGTGATGGACCTCGTTCGGGGCGTGTCGCTGCACAAGCACCGGGGGCAGCTGCGCTGGCGGCGGGTGCGGGAGGTGCTGCTCGCCCTCCTCGGTGCCCTGGCCCACGCTCACAGCCGCGGGGTCATCCACGGCGACCTCAAGCCGTCGAACGTGATGGTCGACCAGGCAGGGGTACGGCTCACCGACTTCGGCGTGGCGCGGATGGCCGGGCCGGGGGGCTGGGGCCCCGACGAGCGACCGACGGGCGGCACGCCGTCCTACATGGCACCGGAGCTGCTCAGCGGCGACTGGCGCGACGTGGGCCCGTGGACCGACCTGTTCGGGCTGGGCTGTCTGGCCTGGAGCCTGGTGTGCGGGCGCCCACCGCACCACGTCGGCAACCGCTACGAGGTCATGCGCGCCCAGCTGCAAGACCCGCTCCCACGGTTCTCGCCCGTCCGCGCGGTCGCCCCGGGCTTCGAGGCCTGGCTGCAGCGGCTGCTCGCGAAAGACCCAGGCCATCGCTTCCGGCGCGGCGCCGACGCGGCGTGGGCGCTGCTGGCGCTGGCCAGCGAGGTGCCGGGTGACGAAGGCTCGGTCGAGGTCAGCTCCGACCGTCCTCGCACGACGGTGTTCTGGACCGACATCGAGCTGCGCGCCACCCCGGGCCGTGCGGAGCGCACCCGCGGGGTCCCCCCCCAGACGGCTCCGGCGCCGATTCCCAGCTCGTGGCGGTCGCTGCCCGATCTGGGGAGCATTGCGCGACGCCTCGCCGGCACGGGGCTCGGGCTGCTGGGGATTCGCCCCGCGCCGCTCATCGGCCGCGACGAGCAGCGCGACGTGCTGTGGCAGGCCCTTCGGGTGGCGGCCGGGGGCGTGGCCCGCGGGGTCGTGCTCAGCGGCCCGGCGGGAACGGGGCAGGGCCGGCTGGCACGCTGGCTGGTGGAGCGGGCCCACGAGGCCGGGGCGGCGGAGGTGCTGGTCTCCCACGGGGCCGATGGCGCAGCGTCGGTGATCCAGGCCTTCGAGCGGGCCCTGGTGGCCGACGGGCTGGAGCGCGACCGTCTCGGGGCGAGGCTCGATCTGCTGGCCCCCGACATGCCCCTCGACGATCGCCAGCGGCTGGTGGCCCTGCTGCGGCCGGGGCTCATCCTCAGCCTGCTGCGCTTCGAGTCGGCCGACGCCCGCCGGGCCCTGTGGGCGCGCTGGATGCGGTGGCTGGCGCGAGGGCGGGTGCTGGTGTGGTGGGTCGACGAGGCCGAGCGGGCGTCGGAGGCCCTGCAGCTGTGCCTGCACCTGCTGCAGCGGCGTCCCGAGCTGCCCATCGTCATCGTGCTGTCCACCCGCGACGACGCTATCGAGGCCCGCCCCGACGGGCAGACGCTGCTGGCGAAGGTGCTGGCTCACGAGGCCGTGACCCACTGCCCGGTGGGGCCCATGGCCGACCATCAGCTGCAGCAGTTGGTCCACGAGGTGCTGGGGCTGGCGGAGCCGGTGGCCCACGAGCTCGTCGCCCGCGCAGGGGGTAACCCCCGCTACGCCTTGACGGTGATGCGGGAGGCGGCCGACCGCGGGCACCTGGTGTCGACCTCGGGGGGCTATCGTCTCGCCGAGGGCGCCGAGCTGCGCTTGCCACGGGGGCAGCGTGCGGCGTGGTCCGCCTCCCTCGCCCGTGCCCTGCAGGGGCTGGCATCGCGGCAGACGGCCGAGCTCGGCGCGGTCCTGGGCGCCCGGGTGGTGCTCGACGAGTGGATCGAGCTGGCGCGGCGCCAGGGGCTGCCCTCTCCGGAGGGAGTGGCCGACTCGCTGGTCCGCGCGAGGCTCATGCAAGGGGAGGGAGAGGGCTATCGCTTCGTCCACGCCATGGTGCACGAGACCGTCCTCGACGAGGCGAGGGCGGAGGGGCGCCTGGCTCTGCACCATCGGGCGTGCGCCGAGCTGCTGCAGTCGCGAGGAGCAGGCCCGGCTCGGGTGGGCCGGCACCTCATCGGCGCCGGGCAGCTCACGGCGGGGGTGCAGGCCCTGCTGGAGGGGGCGGAGCTCGCCATGACCAACGGCTCGTTCTCCGAGGTCCGCACCCTGCTGCGCGAGCGCGACGAGGCACTGGTGCAGTCGGGGGAGGTGGCGGAGTCGCCGGAGCGGGTGCGGGGGTGGGTACTGCTGGCCCAGGCCCTCGAGGAGCAGGGGCACCCACAGCAGGCCGACGAGGTGCTGCGCAGGGTGCCCGAGGGCGCTGGCCTCGCGGTGCTTCGTGGCCGAGTGGCTCTGGCCTTGGGGCGCCTCGACGAGGCCTACGTTCACTTGCAGCGAGGCCTCGCGGGGGCCCCGGCGGCCGCGCACCTCGGGCTGGCGTCGCTGGCCTTCGAGCGAGGCGACGGGGAGCAGGCGCTACAGCACGCCACCCAGGCTGCGGCGCACGCCGTCGACCAGGGCGATGCCCTCGCGGCAGCCCGCGCGGTGTCGCGGCAAGGGCTGTGTCTCATCGGCGTGGGGCGGCCCAGCGAGGCCCTGGAGCGGCTTCAGGAAGCCCTCGACCGCTTCGACGAGCTCGGGCACCGCTCGGGCAAGGCCTACGCGCTGCGTCAGCTCGGCCTGGCGCGGCAGCTGCTCGGGGAGCATCGTCTGGCGTCGGAGGCCTACGCCAAGGCGATGGCGCTGTTCGAGGAGGGGGGCGACCTGCTGGGCGCCCGCCATGTGCACAACGGCCTGGGCGACCTGGCTCGCGAGGTCGGCGACCTGGAGGCTGCCGAGCGGCACTACCGGCGGGCCATCGCTGGGGGGCAGCAGGCGGGCGGGCGGGAGGGAGCGCTGATCCCCAGCCTGAACCTGGCGCTGGTGCTGCTGGAGCAGGAGCGCTTCGATGCGGCCCACGAGGTCATCGAGCCGACCACCGCGCTGCTCGTCGAGCAGGGGCGACGTGGGGTGCTGGGGGTGGTCCACATCATCCGGGCGACGATGGCGGCCATGCGCGGTGACCACGTGATCGCTCGGGCGCGGCTCGAGGAGGGGGAGTCGCTGCTGGAGGCGACGGGCCGGCTCGAGCCCGACGCGGCGGTGTGGGCCGAGCGCCTCTCCGAGGCCCTGGCCGACCCGCTGGTGGCGCAGCGGGCGCGCGACCTGGCGGTGCGGCAGTGGGAGCGGATGGGGCGCGACGACGAGGTGCAGCGCTTGCGGAGCCGCCGGTGAGCGCAGACGACAGCGACGAAGCGCTGTTCGCCCGGTACTGCGAAGGGGACCATGCCGCCTTCTTGGCCCTCGCCGAGCGCTACGAGCCGCGCCTGCGGGCACTGATGCGTCGCCAGGTGCGTCGCAGCCACGACGTCGACGAGCTGGTGCAAGACACGTTTCTGCATCTGCACCGCTCCGCCGCCGACTTTCAGCAAGGCAGGCCGCTGCGGCCCTGGCTGATCACCATCGCGCTGAACACGCGGCGGGAGTGGGTGCGTCGCAAGATGCGCCGCCCCGAGGCGCCCCTGGAGCTCGACGGGCGCAGCGACCCAGCGGCGCCCGATGCGCGCCTCGACGAGCGCCGCGACGCCACCCGCCAGGTGTCGCGGGCCCTGGCTCAGCTAAGCGAGGGGCAGCGACAGGTCATCGAGCTGCACTGGCTGGGTGGCCTGTCGATGGCGGAGGTGGCTCGGGCCGTGGGGGCGTCGGTGTCTGCGGTGAAGGTGCGGGCCCACCGTGGCTACGCACGGATGCGGGCCCTCCTCGCGGAGGGGGGGTAACCATGGCCACGCCTCCGACGTACGACCCCCACATGGACTGCTCTGTGGTGCACGACGCCCTCCAGCGGGGCGTCTTCGACGACGCGGCGGCCTCGGCGCACGCCGAGGTCTGCCCGGCCTGTGCGGAGCTGTGGGCCGACGGGGCAGAGCTGGGGCAGGTGCTCGCGGCCGCGGCGCCGGTGGCTGACGGCACGGCCTGGCGCGACCAGCTGGAGCGCACGCTGGCGGCGGAGTCGGGGCGCACGCCGGCACGGTGGTCCACCCGCGCACGGGCGACCCTCCTCGCGGTCGGCGGCGTGGGGTTGTGTGCCGTGGTGTGGTGGCTACAGCCCCGCGACGACTGGGCGATGGTGTCGCCGGGGCACATGGCCGTCGTGGTGGGCGGCCTGTGGGGCGTGGGTCTGGTGGGGATCTCCTGGGCGCTGCGGCCGCTGCACAAGCCCGAGCTGGCAGGCTGGCAGCGGCGGCTGTCGCTGGGGGGGCTCGCCCTGGGGCCGCTGGCGCTCATGGCGCTGCCCTCGGGCCACCAGCACCTGCCGGGCGACGAGCTGTCGGCCCTGGTCGTGTGCGCGGGGGTTGCATCAGCCTTCGGGCTCGCGGGAGTGGGAGTGCTGCGGGCCCTCGACCGTCGCGCCCGCGCCAGCTGGAGCCGGGCCGCCGGTTACGCCGCGCTGGGAGCGGTGCTGGGCAACCTGTACCTACAGCTGCACTGCCCCTACACCGGGGCGCTGCACACGATCGTGGCCCACGGAGCGGTGGGCTTGGCGTGGATGGTGGCCCTCTCGCTGGTCGGGCGTGTGCGCGACTGAGGCCGGAAGGTGAGGTCCCACGGAACCAACAGAGAAGTAACGTTCGCTTATATGTTGAATGAGTATGTGGTACTTGTATGTGCTGCGGGAAGCCCCGTGTATGCTCGCTGCACAACCAACAGGGGGTCGACATGGGAAGTGGTCCGGCACGGGAACTCTCCACGGGAAGTGGCCCGGTCAAGCCGCTGCCGGAGGAGCTCGCAGCCAAGGTGGAGCGCGCGCTGCAGAAGCTCGACAGCATCGACGAGGGCTTCAAGGAGCGTCGGGTCGACGAGCTGTACACCCAGAACGTCAAGGCGTGGAACAAGTCGTGCAAGCAGTTGGATGGCCACCTGCGCGAGCTGGCCAAGGCGCTGATCAACGGCCATCAGCTGTCGCTCGACATCGGTAGCGACGGGGGCGGCGCCTCCACCAAGCCGTGGCTCGAAGAGACGAGCCTCACCTTCGATCGGCTCTACTTCAAGCTCGTCGACGGCACCGAGGTGCACGCCACCTACCAAGACGAGACGTTCCTGAAGGGCGGCGTCGAGGATGCGGTCCGCTACGAGTGGGTCGAGCTGGCGGTCGCGAAGTGGATCGAGGTCGCGGTGTCGAAGAAGGCGTAGTCAGGGGCTCTCGGGCTGCTGGCGCTGCTTCATCCGGCGCAGCTCCTCGGGCTCTCGCCGATGAAAAAAGAACTCACGGCCCTCGCGCTGTTCTCGCTCGGCGTGGGAGGCGAGGGCAGCGTCGACCACATCGACCATCCACTCCAGGTGCTCGACGCGGGTTCCTGCTCCCACGAGCAGCTTGTCGTCGCCGGCGACCAGGCGCAGGGCGGGGTGGCTGTGGTCGGCGGTCGGATGGTGGACCCTGCACGACGCGAGCTCCCGAAACAGCAGCTCGTGGCGCTCGATGCGGCCCACGCGACGCTCCTCGACGAGGATGCGGTCGGGACGCACGACCAGTCGCTGGGTCTTCCACCCCGACACCGCCATGGCAGCCGATGCCAGCATCAGGGTGGCGGGCACGGCGACGCTGGCTGCCGAAGGGCCCTGGAAGAACCAGGTGGGAGCACCTACCAACACCGCCGCCAGCACGCCTCCGGCGAGGGACGCGATGGCGAGGGGGCCGGTCGACGGGCGTGGCTCCCACACCACGCCGTCGTGCACGATCTGAGCCCGCATGCTCGTCGGCGGCGACAGCACCATCATGGGCTGCCCTCGATGGACAGGTGCAGCTCACGCTGGGCGAAGCGACGGGCGAGGCCGGGAGCCGTCTCCCAGAACACGGCGCGGTAGACGGCGACGGGCATCAGCCCTGCGGCGCGTTCTTCCTCGCTGAGGGGCTCGTCGTGGCCCTCGGGGGCATAGCTCGAGCGGAAGCGCGCAAAGCAGCGGGGCAGCTGCTCCTGCACGCGGGCCCGCACCCCGACGGGGTCGAGCTCGATGACCGCGTCGAGGGCCTCCCAGCCGAAGGCCCGGTGGATGGCTTCGTCGCGGAGCACCCGGGTGAGCACGGGCTCGGCCGCCGGGTGGCTGGTGTGCTCCCGCAGTGCGCGGAACAGCGGCACCGCGAGGGTCTCCCCGAAGCAGAAGTTGGCGACCAGACTGTCGACCAGCCCGGCGAGCACCCCTTCGTCGGAGGGCTCGGCGAGCTCGGAGGCGTGCACGTGCTGCGGGGTGGGCTCGCCGCCGAGGGCCACCATGCAGTCGTGGCTCAGGCGGGCGTGGGCCAGCTCGTCGGCCACGATCCGGAGGGCCGTGGTGACCAGGCTCTCCTCGAGGCCCGCCTGGATCATCCAGTGGCACAGCTGGGCGGTGATCGCGGCGGAGCGGTACTCAGCGGCGACCCGACGCCGCCACTCGCGGTGGACCCGCGGCGTCACTCCGCGCCCTCCTCCTCGGGCTCGTCGCCAGCCCGGTAGGCAGCGAGCAGCTCAGCGGCCTTGGGGGGGCACTGAATGGCCGTGCCGCAGTTCTCCTCGCAGGCCTCGACGCGGTCGCCGTGGGGCTGGCCGGGCTGCGGGGCGAGCATGCCCGAGACCCACTTCTTGTAGCAGTCGCCGTCGGGGGTGACGATGAGCTCGGGCCGCGGGGGGTTGGTCGCGCCGGGGGGATGACGCGATGTCGCTTCTTCCCACGTCGGCAGTGCGGGAGGCGGGTTGGTGGGCGGCGGCGGGTCGGGCGCGGCGGGGTTGCCCACGGGGATCGGGGGCGCCTCGACGGGCTCGGGGGCGGGCGGGTTGCCGGCCAGCTCGGGGTCTTTCGCGCCACACCCGGCGAGGGTCAGCCCCACCACCATCACTGCCCGACGCTTCGCCATGCTGCCCTCCGTGCGCGGATCGTGGCTCGGATGGGGTCGGGATGCAAGCGAGCGCCTCACACAGCGGCTATCGTCGGGCCATGCTGCTCATCCTGACTCTGCTGTGGGGCTGCGCCCCCGACTGTGAAGACGGCTACGGCTTCGCCGACGGCGAGTGCGTGCCCATCGACACCGAGGCTTCCAGCCGTGCCGTGAACTGGGGCGGCGGGAGCTCGGCTGCGCTGTTCTACGAGCGCCTGATCACCCGCTACTGCCAGGAGCTTCGTCGCTGCGGCGCCACCGGCTACCAGACGGTCGCCTACTGCAGTGAGTTCGAGGTTCCCGGCTACAGCTACGACTACGACTACGGCTCGGAGCTGGCGGGCTGCACCATCGACAGCCACCAGGCCAACCTGTGCATCTCCGGCGAGTGGGCCTGCCAAGACTTCGGGGAGGGCTACCTGTCGGTGCAGCTCCCCGAGGCCTGCTATGCCGCCCTCGATGCCGACTGTAGCTACGACTACTACGAGCCCTACTACTACGGCTACTACGACTACTCGACCGACTACTGAAGGGGCAGGTAGCGAGAGCTACTGGGCCATCTTCTCGAGCTCGGCGTAGCCAGGCAGCTGCGACAGGTCGGGCACGACCACGATCTCGATGCGACGGTTGGCGGCCTTGCCTTCCTTGGTCTTGTTCGTGTCGACCGGGCGGTTCTCGGCGAGGGACGCGGCCGAGAGGCGGTTGACGGGGACCCCACCCTCTTCGAGGGTCTTCACGACGCCGATGGCGCGCGCGGCGGCGAGGTGCCAGTTCGACGGGAACTGCTCGGTGCTGATCGGCACGTCGTCGGTGTGACCCTCGACCTGGAACTCGCGGTCGGCGATGGTGGCCAGCACGCTGGCCACGTCGAGGATGGCCTGCTTGCCTTCCTTGGACAGCGCCGCAGAGCCCGAGCCGAACAGGATGTCGGTAGGCAGCACCAGCACCATGCGGCCGGCGACGATCTTGATCTCGAGCTGGCCCGCGTCGATGAGGGTCTTGAACTTCGCCAGCAGGGTCTGGAACTCGGCGAGGCGAGCATCGGCCTCGGACTTGCGAGCGGCGAGCTCGGCGAGGGCAGCCTGCATCTGCTGCACGGACGCATCGAGCTCCGACTTGTCGGACAACAGCGCGGTGTTGCGGGCCTCGAGGGCGGCGATCTGGCTGTTGAGGGACGTGACGTTCGCTTGCTCGGCGGCCAGGGCTTGCTGCAGGCTCATGGCCTCGCTGGTCTTGGTGGACAGCTGGCCCTCGGCGGCGGACAGCTGCGTCTCGAGCTCGGTGTACTTCTTCTTCGACACACAAGCGCCGGCCGACAACAGCGACAGGATGAGCAGAGCGCGCACGGATCCTCCAGGGTGGCCCGTCGGCTAACGCGTTGCCCCGCTCCGGGCGGCGGACACAGCGGCCTCGAGCTGCGGGCGGGCCTGGCGTGCCGCTCGTGCCAGGGCGAGCTGACCCCGTGCCCGAAGCAGGTTGTGCTCACCCCGGCCGATGGCGGGGTCGTAGCCGAAGTAGGCCTCGCCGAGCGCGTCGGCGGCGAACCGAATCGCGAGCTCCAGGGCGATCCGCTCGAGACCCGGAGCCATGCCCGCCCACTCTTCCTCGGTGAGCTGCGACCCGGCCTCCGACGCATACCCGCTCATGGCGGCGGTGAAGATCGACACGTCGACCTCGGCCTCGGTGACGTCTTCGCCCGAGCGGTTGCACCATGAGCGCATGGCGTCGCCCAGCTCGGCGTCGAGGGCCCCGTGCTGCCAGGTGTCGAGGTCGATGAGGGCCACCGCGTCGGAGCCGGTGAACCGCACGTTGCTGATCTTCAGATCGCCGTGGATGATCCGCGTCGGAAGCTGGTGAGGACCCTCCCACTGCTGCCACCGGGTGAGCAGCTCTTCGGCCACGGGCGCCACCTCGTCGATGAGGCGGTGGCCGCGGTGGCCGATCAGTGCGGCCCGCAGCGTCGCGGCGTGGGCCTCGGTGTCGTGCACCCCGGGCCGCACGCTGTGGAAGCGATGGTCGAGGTCGGCCAGGGCACGGTGCACCCGAGCGACCAGGGCGGCTGCGGAGTAGGCGTCGGCGGGGTCGTCGAGGGCGTCGACCGTTCGGTCGCCTACCAGGGTGAGGGCCCGAAACACGCCTGCCTCGTCGTCGACCCACAGAGAGTCGTCGCGGGTGCGCAGCAGGCGCGGCGTGGCCAGGCCCTTTCGATGCAGGTGGGCGGTCACCGCCTCGATGTCGTGGTGGACCTCGGGGACGAAGATGGCGGTGTTGAGGCGCTGCACCACCGCTACCGGGCCCTGCGGACCGCGCACCCACCACGTCTGGTTGATGAGCCCCCCAGCGGCGGGCACCGCTTCGACGGGATGCGACCAGGACCAGGCATCGAGAGGGGGCTGCATGGGGACTCCGAAGGCTACCAGTCTTCGCCGACATCGGGGGTGGACAGGGTGGTGAGGAGCCAGTCGTGCGCCTCGTCGAGGGCGCGGCCACCCATGACGTAGCCCATCGCCGGCCCCCCCGTGGCCGACACGGCGAGGATGGCCCAGAACAACAGCCACGCGGGGCTCTCCTGCCCTGACGCTACCTGGGGCAGCACGGCCACGCCCCAGGCCACGGTGATGACCCACCACACGACGAGCAGGCCGGTGGTGAACCGTGGAAAGCGCCGCCGCACGGCGAGGGAGGCTCCGTCGCCGTCGGCGGTGAGGGTCAGCTCCTCGACCGGGGCGAAGCAGGCAGCCCACAGGCTGTGCAGCCGAGGCCCCACCTCGACCTGGCCCGGCCCCAGCGGGCGCACGTACAGCGGGCTGCCCGACGACGACCAGGTGCGCAGCTCTCGCTGGGTGGGAAACCACACGCTGCGCACCAACACCAGGTGGTCACGCAGGCGCTGGAGCACCTCGCCAGGCGGTTCGTCGAGTCGTGTGGGGAGGGCGTCGGGGGATGCCATGCGATACTCCGCGCCATCTGGAGGAAAGGTGCCTCACGTCGACGACGCTCTTCAGCTGGAAGCTGGTACCGCGCTGGTCCCTGGTAGGCCCGCCGATGATGCCCTGCTGGGGCTGCTGGCCTCCATGGCCTGCTCCGACGGGGAGGTGCACGACAACGAGCTCGACTTCCTGTCCAAGGTGCGCAGCGACCTGTCGGCGCAGCAGCTGCGCAGCTGGGCTCTCGAGCATGCGGGCCCGGTGGATCCGGCGGCGATCGCGGCGGTGGTCACCAGCCCCGACGACCAGTGGAAGACGCTTCGCTTCGCGGCTCGCATGGCCTGGAAAGACGGCGAGCTGGCCCCCGAGGAGCAGTCGCTGCTCGACGGGCTCGCTGCGGCGATGCACATGCCCGAGGGGGCCGTGGAGCGCGTGCTGCACGAGATGGCCCCCGACACCGGCGAGCGGTTTCAAGCGGATCGCCTGCTCCGCACGTTGATGGACATCCACTGGGATGCCGTGCAGCTGGCGGGCGGCGGCCTGGTCAGCGAAGACCTGTGCGCGGTGCTCCCCGACGGCAACAAGGTCGTGGCGCGGGTCGGTCTCGACAAGGTCGAGGTGATGGCGGTGTGCACGGGCGGCCTCGTGGCCCGCTTCCAGGAGGGTCCCGCGTTCATCGGGTGGGCCGAGCTGGTCACCTACACCCGCTCCTTCGGGCTCGGTGCCTCGATCCAGCTGCACACCGAGGATGGGCGCACCTACAGCCTGGTCGACAGTCGGCTCACGGGCATCGGCCCGCTCCTCGACCGGCTCCTGGCCCAGCGCGAGACGCCCCGGGGCGAGGCCCCCAAGGTGGAGACGGTTCGGGGTGAAGACTGAGTCCTCCCCCGGCATCGATCACGCGCTGTTCGACCTCGACCGCACGCTGATCGACTGCAACTCGGGGCGCCTGTGGATGGTGGCCGAGTGGCGAGCCGGGCGCATCGGCGTGCGCGATGTCGCGTGGGCGTCGTGGTGGCTCGGTCGGTATGCCCTGGGCAACGACGAGGGCCTCGACCAGGTGTTCGCGACGGCAGTCCGCACCTTGGAAGGAAGCACCGAGGCCGAGCTGGCCGACCGGGTGGGGCGCTGGTTCGAGACCGAGGTGCAGCATCGCCTGCGGCCGGGGGCGCGAGCGGCCCTCGACGGGCACCGGCAGGCAGGCCACAAGCTGGTGCTGGCGACGTCGTCGACGCAGTACGTCGCCCGCTGTGCCATCGATGCCTACGCGCTGCACGACGGCGTCAGCACGCGCCTCGACGTAGCCGACGGCGTGTTCACGGGCGGGATCGCGGAGCTCGCGGTGGGCGATGAGAAGCTGCATGCCGTGCGGCGCTGGGCCGATGCGGCAGGGGTCGAGCTGGCGCGCTGTGCGTTCTACACCGACAGCATGTCCGACCTGGCCTTGCTCGACGCGGTGGGGGAGCCTGTCGTGGTCCACCCCGACCGAAAGCTGGCGCAAGAAGCGGCCCGGCGAGGCTGGCGCATCGAGAAGTGGTAGATTGTCGGACCACGCTCCGAGGCTCACCATGCGCTTCCTCCCTCTGTTGTTGCTGACGCTCGCCGCGGCATGCCCCGCGCCCCCCGGTGGCAAGGCCGACGACGGGCCGCCCGCCGACGCCGATGCCGACACGGATGCCGACACCGACACCGACACCGATGTCGACACCGACACCGACACCGACGCCGACGCCGACGCCGACACCGACACCGACACGGGCTTCGTCGTCACCGATGCCGACACCGACACCGACACCGACACCGACACGGATGCCGACACCGACACCGACACCGACACCGACACGGCGGTGCCGCTGTGCGACGTGCAGGCGGTCGAGACCGGTGACAGCCCTGCCTCGGCCGTCTTCGGGGCCTTTCCCGGCACCACCTGCGGTGACATCGACCGGGTCGATCCCGACCTACCCCCCACCGGCGACCCCGATCTCGACTTCTACGACTTCGTGGCCGCCAACTCCGGCACCTGGGAGCTCGTCCTCGATCAGCCCGCGGGGGCTCGCTACGACCTGTTCGTGCTGCAGAACGGCAACCCGCTGGTCGAGGCACTCGATGCCAACCCCGCCACGGTGGTGTTCAACGTCGTCGCCGGCCGCACCTACACCGCCTACATCTGGGGCGTCGACGGCCCCGTCGGCGACTACACCCTCACCGCCTCCGAGACCATCAACGACACCGCCACCGTGGCGCAGTTCGACATCTACGGCGAGGCCGACATCACCGGCGCCAACCTGGATGTCTACACGGGCATCGAGCGGTGGGAGCTGGTCGATCTCGGCACCGGCGTGATGCTGTGCGAGTGGACACTGGTCGGAGAAGACTGGGCCACCGCCGGCGAGCCGCCCCCGGCACCCATCGACCCCTACCCCTGCACCGACCCCGACGGAAACGCCTGCTCCTTCGCCTTCTCGATCCGCACCTACGACGGGGTGGAGACGGGTGGCTTCCAGTGCGAGCAGCTGTTCGGTATCAACACCGTCACCCTGGGCGACATCGGCAGCCGGCCCATGGGCTACACCGATGACTACCGCGCCGGGGGCAACTCGTTCGGCCCGGCGTTGATGTACCTCATCGACCTCTACGTGTTCTACCCGTCGATGTACGCGCCGGGGAACTACCGTTGGTTCGGGCTGGTCACCCCGTCCGACTACGCGGCCGGCGTGTGGACGTGGCAGTTCGATCAGGGGCTGGTGCCCTACACTCCATGACGGAAGGCGCGTTGGGCCCCCATCCGGCCGTGTGGTCGGTCACGACCTGGCTGCTCACCGAGGGAAGGCGTTGCCCGTCGGTCCCCGCGCTGCTGCGGGCCCTGGCCTCGCAGCTGAGGCCGGTGGTGCCGGTCGAGCGGGTGTGGGTGGGCACGGAGGTGTTGCATCCGCAGGCCGCCGCCTACCTGTGGGTGTGGGAAGCAGGGGCCGAGCCCGTGGATCGCGAAGTCTCGTACGACCGGTTCGCGCTGCTGCAGGGCCAAGACAGTCCGGCTCGCCGCCTGCAGCGAGACGCTCGTTCGGAGGTGCGCTTCGTGCACGACGGTGACGACGGGCACGACCTGGCCGACGTGACGAGCCTGTGGGCCCGCGGCTACCGCGAGCTGGTCGGCCTGAGCCTCGTCGGGCGCGAGCGCTGGGAAGGGGCCGTCACCTGGGCCACGCGCCACGAGGATGGGTTCGACGAGGTGCAGCGGGCCATCCTGCGCGGGGTGATGCCCGCGGTGAGTGCGGTCGTCGACGGCTTCGCACAGGCCCGGGTGCGCGCCACGCTGCTCCAGACCTACCTCGGTGAGGATGCCGGCCGCCGGGTGGCGGAAGGTCAGGTCCACCGAGGCGAGGTGCGCACGCATCGAGGGGCGATCTGGTTCTCCGACGTGCGTGGCTTCACCCAGCTCAGCCAACGCGCCGCGCAAGACGAGCTGTTGGCCGTGCTCAACGAGGTGCTGGGCCACACCGTCGAGGCGGTGGCCGCCCATGGCGGGCAGGTGCTCAAGTTCATGGGCGACGGGGTCCTCGCCGTGTTCTCGGAGGCGGAGGCGGGTGACGGTCGGTCGGTGTGCGCCGCCGCGAAAGCCGCGGCGCTGCAGCTGCAGGAGCGCCTCGGAGCGCGAGCCGACGGCGCCGACCACGACGAGGCCTCGGTGCTCGCCCGCGTCGGGGTCGGGCTGCACTATGGGTCGTTTGCCTATGGCAACATCGGCGCGCCGAGCCGCCTCGACTTCACCGCCATCGGCCCCGATGTGAACCTGGCCGCTCGGGTGGAGGGGCAGTGCTCGGGGCTGGCAGAGCGGGTGCTGGCCACCGAAGAGGTGGCCCGGCGCGTCGACGGAGCGCAGCTCGTAGCGCGACGGCCGCTGAAGGGCATTGGCGGCGACGTGCCGCTGTACCGGCTGGGCTAGGTCCGGGCAGCACCCCGGATCGAACTCAAGGCAGAGGATGCGGGGTCGATGGAGGTGGCGGGAGGGGCCATGAAGGGGGTCGTGTTCACCGAGTTGATGGACCTGGTGTCTCAGCAGTGGGGCGACGACCTGCTCGATCAAGTCATCGATGATGCGCACCTGCCCAACGACGGTGCCTACACGGCCGTGGGCACCTACCCCGCCGAGGAGATGGGCCGACTGGTCGGCACGTTGTCCCGACACACCGCCACCGCCGTTCCGGACCTGCTCCGTGCGTTCGGGCGGCACCTCTTCGGCAGGTTCGCCGTCACCTACCCGGTCTTCTTCGAGGTCGACGGGCCGATGGATCTCCTGGCATCGGTCGACGGTGTCATCCACATCGAAGTGGCGAAGCTGTACCCGGATGCCGAGCTGCCACGCTTCGACATCGTGGAGCGCACCGAGCACAGCATGAAGCTGCGCTATCACTCGCCCCGGGCCATGGGGGCGCTCGCCGAGGGGTTGGTCATGGCTGCCTTCGAGCACTGGAGCGTGCGCGCCGAGGTCGGGGTGACCGAGGAGCGCCCAGACGGAACCCAGGTTCTGTTCTCGATATGCGTGCTGGAGTGAGCGACGAGGCTCGCTGGAAGCGACGGGTGGAGCGCATGCGCCGTCGCGCGGAGGAGGCCGAGCGCCTGCTGGAAGACAAGAGTCGCGAGCTGTACACCGCCAATACGGCGCTGCGGGAGCTGACCCGCGACCTGGAGCACCGCGTCGCGGCGAGAACCACCGAGCTGCAGCGAGCGCGCGACGAGGCGATGACCGCCAACCACGCCAAGAGCGTGTTCCTGGCCAACATGAGCCATGAGCTCCGAACGCCGCTGTCGGTCATCATCGGGTACGCCGAGATCCTGATGGATGAGGCGGCTGACCGCGAGCTCGAGGGGCTCGACGGCGACCTGGGCAGGATTCGGCGGGCAGCGCATCACCTGCTCCGAATCATCAGCGACGTGCTCGATCTGTCGAAGGTCGAGGCCGGTCGGATGGAGATGGTCATCGAAGACCTGTCCGTCGAGCCGCTCCTCGAGGAGGTTCGCGTTCTGGTCGAACCCCTCGCGGAGGCGGGGGGCAACCAGCTGTGCATGTCGCCTGCTCCTGGACTGCCCTCGGTTCGGGCCGACGCGATGCGGCTCAAGCAGTGCCTGCTCAACCTGGTGGGCAACGCGGCCAAGTTCACCGAGGGCGGGTCGGTGCGGGTGGTCGCTACCGCCGAGGCGGGCTGCGTCGTGGTGCGGGTCAGCGACACCGGCATCGGGCTGTCCGCGTCCCAGCGGCAGCTGTTGTTCCAGCCGTTTCAGCAAGCCCACGAAGAGGGCACGACGCGTCGCTTTGGCGGCACGGGGCTGGGGCTCGCCCTGTCGCAGCAGCTGATGCAGCTGATGGGAGGCTGCATCGAGCTCGTCGACAGCAGCCCAGGCCAGGGCACCACGTTTGCGTTGCGGGTGCCGCTGGCGCCTGGGCCGTCTGCCTAGCTCGGCCTCAGAACTGTTCGGCTTCGGTGCTGTGCTCGAGGGCCAGCGTGCTCGCCTTGCCCCCCGACAGCACCGTCTTGACCTCGTCGAAGTAGCCGGTGCCGACCTCGCGCTGGTGGCGCGTGGCGGTGTAGCCGTCGGTCTCGCTGGCGAACTCGGCGGTCTGCAGCTCGGCGTAGGCGGCCATGTCGCGCTCCTGGTAGCCCCGGGCGAGCTCGAACATGGAGTGGTTGAGGGCGTGGAAGCCGGCCAGGGTGACGAACTGGAACTTGTAGCCCATGGCGCCGAGCTCCCGCTGGAAGCGCGCGATGGTGTCGTCGTCGAGGTACTTGCGCCAGTTGAAGCTCGGCGAGCAGTTGTAGGCGAGCAGCTTGCCGGGGAACTCGGCGTGGATCGCGTCGGCGAAGCGCTTCGCCTCCTCGAGGTCGGGGCGACCGGTCTCGCACCAGATCAGGTCGGCGTAGGGCGCGTAAGCGAGGCCGCGGGCGATGGCCATGTCGAGGCCGCCGGTGATCCGGAAGAAGCCCTCCTCGGTGCGCTCCCCGGTGAGGAAGGGGTGGTCGGTGGGGTCGATGTCGCTGGTGATCAGCTGCGCGCTGTTGGCGTCGGTGCGGGCGATGACCAGGGTGGGCACGTCGAGCACGTCGGCGGCGAGGCGGGCAGCGGTCAGCGTGCGCACGAACTGGCTGGTGGGAACCAGCACCTTGCCGCCCAGGTGGCCGCACTTCTTCTCACTGGCGAGCTGGTCTTCGAAGTGCACGCCCGCAGCGCCCGCCTCGATCATCGACTTCATCAGCTCGTAGGCGTTCAGCGCGCCTCCGAAGCCGGCCTCGGCGTCGGCGACGATGGGGGCGAGCCAGTCGCGCTGGGCACCCCCCTCGGCGTGCTCGACCTGGTCGGCGCGGAGCAGGGCCTGGTTGATGCGCTTGACCACGCTGGGCACGCTGTTGACGGGGTACAGCGACTGGTCGGGGTACATCTGGCCGGCGAGGTTGGCGTCGGCGGCGACCTGCCAGCCCGACAGGTAGATGGCGGGCAGCCCGGCGCGTACCTGCTGCACGGCCTGGTTGCCGGTCAGCGCGCCCAGGGCGTGCACGTAGTCGAGGTCGTGCAGCTGCTCCCACAGGCGTCGGGCGCCGCGCCGCGCCAGTGTGTGCTCGATGGTGATGGAGCCGCGCAGACGCTTCACGTCGGCTTCGTCGTAGGGGCGGACGATGCCGTCGAAGCGGCGGGCATGCAGGTCGTGCAAGGGGTCGATGGCGATGGACATCAGTCCTCCAGGGTGAGCAGCGACGGGTAGGCCGCCAGGGTCAGGAACGGAGCGAGGGTGTCGGCGGTGGCCAGCTCGCGGAACAGCGAGGCGGCCTCGTCGAGGCGGTGGTTCGGCAGGGCCGGCTCGAGCTCGGCGCGAATGGACGCGAGCTCTTCGTCGAGCCAGCCCTCCACCGCGTCGCGGGTGACCGGGGTGCCGTCGTCGAGGACCGCGCCGTGGTGCAGCCACTGCCACACCTGCGTGCGGCAGATCTCGGCGGTGGCGGCGTCCTCCATCAGATGGAACAGCGGCACGCAGCCCTGCCCGCGCAGCCAGGCCTCGAGGTAGCGAACCCCCACCTGCAGGCTGTGGCGCAGCCCCTCGAGGGTGCGAGGGCCCTCGGGCGGCTGCAGCAGCGCCTCGGCCTCGATGAGACCCTCCTTCTGACGGTGGACCTGGTTGGCGGTGACCATGTGATGGTCGAAGACGCCCTTGGCCAGAGGCACCAGGGCAGGATGGGCCACCCAGGTGCCGTCGTGCCCGCCGCGGACCTCCCGCTCCTTGTCGGCGAGGACCTTCGCCATCGCCGCATCGTTGGCCTCCGGATCGCCCTTGATGGGGATCTGGGCTGCCATCCCGCCCATGGCGTGGGCACCGCGGCGGTGGCAGGTCTGCACGACGAGCTGCGTGTAGGCATGCATGAACGGCGTGGTCATGCCGACGGCCTCGCGGTTGGGCAGCAGGAAGTCGGGGTCGGCGCGGCGCGTCTTGATCGCGCTGAAGATGTAGTCCCAGCGACCACAGTTGAGACCCGCGCTGTGGTGCCGGAGAGCGTGGAGGATCTCGTGGAGCTGAAACACCGCGGGCAGGGTCTCCACCAGTACGGTGGCGCGGATGGTGCCCCGGGGCAGGTCGAGGGCCTGCTGGGCCTGCTCGAACACGTCGTTCCACAGGGCGGCCTCGAGGTGGTGCTCGAGCTTGGGGAGGTAGAAGTAAGGCCCGCTACCATTCCGTACCAGGGTCTGGGCGCTGTGGAAGAAGAACAGCCCGAAGTCGAAGAGCGAGGCGCTCATCGGGGTGCCGTCGACCTCGATGTGGGACTCCACCAGGTGCCAGCCGCGGGGGCGAACGAGCAGGGTGGAGACGGTGTCGTCGAGGGCGTAGTGCTTGCCCGTGCGCGGGTGGTCATAGGTGATGGTGCGGCGGACCGCGTCATACAGGTTGCGGTGGCCGTCGAGCACGTTGCGCCAGGTGGGGGCGGTGCTGTCCTCGAAGTCGGCCATGAAGTGGGTGGCACCTGCGTTCAGGGCGTTGATGACCATCTTGCGGTCGACCGGGCCGGTGATCTCGACGCGACGGTCGCGAAGGTCGACGGGAGGCGGGTCGACGACCCAGTCGCCGTCGCGGGTGGCGGCGGTGTCGCCGAGGAAGCCCAAGGGCTCGCCGGCATCCCAGGCAGCCTGGCGCACCACGCGCTCGGCCAGCAGCTCGCGGCGGCGGCCGTCGAAGCGACGGTGGAGGTCGGCGACGAAGCTCAGGGCCTCGTGATCGAGGAGAGCGAGGTCCTCCTTCGTGACCGCTCCGCGAAGCTTGACACCCTTGACCATCAGCGACCTCCGAGTTGGACCGGACATGCCAAAGAGTGCGCTGTTATGCTCCTGATGACAAGAAACGCCGGATAGGTGGTCTACGCCTTTACAGTCGATCGATTGTCAATCTGTAAAGCCTTTACAGGAGTCCCCATGGCCGACCGTCCCCAGCTGGGAAGCAAGGTGCGCGAGGTGCGACGTGCCCATCGCCTCACCCAGGCCCGGCTCGCCGAAGACCTGGGGATCTCCGCGAGCTACCTCAACCTCATCGAGCACAACCGGCGACCGCTGCCGGCTGCGCTGCTGCTGCAGCTGGCCCAGCGCTTCGAGCTCGATCTGGCGTCGTTCGCGGTCGACGACAGCGAACGGGTGAAGGCCGAGCTGATGGAGGTCTTCGGCGACTCGCTGTTCGACGACGACCGGCTGACGCGCGACGACGTGCACGACCTGGTCCGGCACCAGCCCAACCTCGCCAAGGCGGTGCGGCGGCTGTACGACGCGTGGCAGGGCGCCCGGGAGCAGGCGGTGACCCTGGCCGGGGCCGACGCCGAGGTGGTGGGGCGGCGGGTGCTACCCAGCGAAGAGGTCAGCGATCTGCTGCAGTCGCGGGGCAACTACTTCGCCGAGCTGGAGGCGGCGGCGGAGGCGCTCACCGCCGAGGCGGGCTTCGACACCCAGCGCATGCAGCAGGGGCTGATCCGGCACCTGGAGGGCCCGCTGCGCTACCGGGTCGTGTTCGCGCCTCCGGAGGACCTGGGGGGAGCCGTGCGGCGCCTCGACCGTGCGACCCGGGAGCTGCACATCGCCGAGACGCTGTCGGGGCCGTCGCGGCACTTCCAGCTCGCGCACACGATCGGCCTGTTGTGTCACTCCGAACTGCTCGATCAGCTGTCCGACGACCCGAAGATCACCCACCCGGAGTCGAAGCGCCTCGCGCGGGTGGCGCTGGCCAACTACTTCGCGGCGGCCCTGCTGATGCCCTACGAGGCCTTCCTGCAGGCGGCGGTCACCAGCCGCTACGACGTCGAGCGGCTCGGGCACCGGTTCCGCGTGAGCTTCGAGCAGGTGTGCCACCGGCTCACGAGCCTGCGTCGACCGGGCCGGGAGGGAGTCCCCTTCCACCTGATCCGCATCGACATCGCGGGGAACATCAGTAAGCGATTCTCGGCGTCGGGCATCCGCTTTGCCAGGTATAGCGGCGCCTGCCCGCGCTGGAACGTGTTCCGGGCGCTGCTCACCCCGGAGGTGATCACCACCCAGGTCAGCGTGATGCCCGACGGCGAGGTGTTCTTCTGCCTGGCCCGCACGGTGCGCAAGGGCGACGGTGGCTACCGGTCGGCCCACACCATCCACGCCGTGGGGCTCGGCTGTCGCGTGCAAGACGCCGCGGCCCTGGTGTATGCCGACGGCGTCGACCTGCAGCGCACCGAGTCGGCCGTTCCCATCGGGGTGACCTGCCGGCTGTGCGAGCGGCGCGACTGCGAGCAGCGGGCGATGCCGAGCGTGGGGCAGCCGCTGCGGGTGGTGGAGGATGTGCGAGGGCCGTCGCTGTATGCGGAGGTCGACGGGGGCTAGGATGCCTAGGTCGGCTCGCACGACGTCTGAGCGCCGATCGAGCAGGTGAAATCTCCACTCGAGGCGAGCCGTGTGCGACGCGTCTCTGCGCCGACCCGGAACGACACGTTGCACGCGGTGTGCGTAGGAGCGTCTTTGAAGCTGGCGATCCCGCCGACGATGTGCGCACGCTTGCGCCACCCGTTCTCGCAGGCGAGCTCGACCTGCTGGTGCGGGGTGTTCGGGTCGACGCGCAGCAACACGAACGGGGGCGACGGGCGGGTGCGGCACTGGCCGTCGAGCAGCCCGGCGATGAAGTCGATCTCGGGGTCGTCGATGCGGCTTGCCAGGGCCTCGAAGTGGCTCATGGGCGAACCGCAGTCGGCGCCCATGGCCTGGGCCATCGCCACCTCGGACCAGCCCACCAGGGCGCGGGCCTTGCGCACGGCGAAGGGGGAGCTGTCGATGGCCTGGCCCACCGTGGTGGTGAAGCGCTGGCTGCGGGGGGCGTCGGTCACCGGGTCGCGCCAGGTGATGTCGAGGGACAGCTCCTCGCGCGGGTCGTAGGCGTCGTCGTCGACGGCCAGGTCGCTCAGGAACAGCTGCTGGTTGCCGGAGAAGAAGTGCACGGGCTGGACATCCCGGGCCTCCTTGCTCGACTCCTCGCCGTGGAAGCGCTTCAGCGCGAGGCTGGGAGGCAGGTGCAGCTTGAAGCGCACGTCGTGGGCGATGGTCTGCACCAGGGCATCGAAGCTGGGACCGAACACGCGGTCGACCACCGCGTCGCTGCCGAGGAACACATACGCGCCCTTGCCCTTCTCGGTGAGCCGGTCGAGCATGCCGTCGTCGACATCGTGGCCGACGCCGATGGCCGACAAGCGCACGTCGGCCTCGTCGAGGTGGCGGCCGACCTCGGACAGCACGTGTTCGTCGAGCTCTCCGCGGTTGGTGCGGGCGTCGGTGAGCAGCAACACGCGGCGGATGCGGTGGCTGTCGGCCCCCTGGCGCCGCGCGACGTCGTAGGCGAGGTCGAGGGCGCCCGACAGGTTGGTGGCGCCCCCCGGGTGCAGGGAGCGCACCGCCGATCCCCAGGGGTCGCCGCGCTCGTAGTCGACCTCGAGGTCTTCCAGCAGCAGCTCTACCTTGCTGTCGAAGGCGATGAGGTCGACGGTGTCGCCTTCCCGCAGCTGCTCACCGAGGATCTCGAGGCCGCGCTGGGTGAAGCCCATGCGGTCGTCCTGGCCCATGGAGCCGGAGCGGTCGACGACGACGGTGAGGTCGAGGGGAGGGCGGGGTGGAGCGATGCCCTGCACGGCAAGGGCGAGGTGCAGCTCGTCGCCGTCGCGCTCGGCGGAGGCCGCCACGCCGAAGGTCTCGTCGCCGTGCGGAGGGGTGCTGGGGAAGGTGAAGTAGTTGAGCAGCTCGTGCTTGCGGATGTCGGCGGGCCGGAGGCTGCGGTCGTGCTGGAGCGCCCAGATCATACGTTGGGCACTGGCCAGGCTCATGCTGTCGTCGTTCGACAGGTAGGTGCTGCCCCCGTAGTCGAGGGCGATCTCGGGCTCGGGCTCGGGCTCGGGCCGGAGGCGCTCGGCCCGGACGAGGTCGTCGGCGAGCTTCCGGTAGTTCGGCTCACGAGCGGGCTTGGCCGTGGGCCTGGCGCGGGCGGGTTTCGCTGCCTCTACCTGTGCCGGTGCTCCCGTATCGACGGCCCTCGGCGCCCGCTGCGCTTCTTCGGCGGGCTCCGCGGCCGGCAACCCCTGAGGTTCCCGCGAGACGAAGCACGCGCTGAGGGCGAGCAGGGGGAGGAAGCGGAGAGGGGACGGCAGCGGCTGGTTCACGTGGGGCCTCCAGTGCCGTCCTAACGACGACCCACGGATTGTCTTACAGCCTGGCGTAAGGTGGAGGTGGAGGTGCGGTGACATCCGGCTCTGAGCGAGACGTGGGGCCCTTCCGGCTGGAGGTTCCCCTGGCGCGCGGGGGCTCGGGCCAGGTGTGGCGAGGGCGGCACCGTCGCTCCGGGGTGGCGGTGGCCCTCAAGCTGCTGCGAGCGGGGTCCGACGACTTCCAGCGGGCGAGCATGGAGGTGGAGGTGGTGGCCCTCGCGGCCCTCGATCACCCGCACATCCTGCGGATCCTCGGGCAGGGGCGCACCGAGCGAGCCATCGGAGAGCTCCCTGCACACACCCCGTGGATCGCGACGGAGCTGGTCGAGGGAGGCACGCTGGCGCAGCGCGCGCCGTCGATGCGCTGGCCCGCGCTGCAGGTCATGCTGGAGCAGGTGCTCGACGGGCTGGCCCACGCCCACGCCCACGGTGTGCTGCACCGCGACCTGAAGCCGGGCAATCTGCTGTGGGCCGACGGCCTGCGCCCGGGGTGGAAGCTGGGCGACTTCGGGCTGGCGCTGGGCTCCCACACCCCCCGCGACCACCACGGTGCGACGCTGTCCTACGCAGCCCCCGAGCAGCTGGCGGCGGATGCGCACCAGGGGCCGTGGACCGATCTGTACGCCCTGGCGGCCACCGCGTGGCATGTCGTCACGGGGGCCCCTCCGTTCGTGGGGGAGCGCGATGCGGTGGCCAGGGCCCACGTCGAGCAGGCTCCGCCGGCCTTCGAGCCTCGGTTCGAGGTGCCCGACGGGCTCGAGCTGTGGCTGCGGCAGCTGCTGAGCAAGCGCGGCGAGGATCGTCCAGCCCTCGCGGCCGACGCCCTCGCGCTGCTGCGGGGCTTCGTGACCGACGCGGGGGGCAGCGACGACGAGACCCTGGAGGTGCCGGTGGAGGCGGTGCCGGCGCGACGGGCCCAGCTGCGGTCGTGGAGGCAGCTGGGGGCTGCTCGGCGGGCCCCGATGGAGGGCGTGGGCTCCGAGCTGTTCGCGCTGCGTGCGCCGCCGATGGTCGGGCGGGAGGCGGAGCGCGATGCGCTGTGGGCGCTGCTGGAGCAGGTGCACGGCGACAGGAAGCCGGCGGTCGGCCTGGTGGTGGGGCCGCAGGGCATCGGGGCCACGCGCCTGTGCCGCTGGGTGGGGCTGCGGGCGGCGGAGCTGGGGCTCGCCCGCTTCGTGCACCTGCCGGCGGGCTCCGAGGCCGCACGGATCCTCACCGCCCTGCGGGGGGAGCCCGGGGTGCCTGTCGACCGGCCCGTGGTGCTGCTGGTCGACGATGTGGTCGACCTGCCGTGGGTGCTGCGGCAGGCACTGCGCCTGCTGGGTGGCGCGTCGTGGCCCGTGTTGTTGTTGCTCACGGCAGAGCATGGCGCTCTGCAGCAGGCGCCCGCCATCGACGAGGTGTGGGTGTCGCTGGCGGGGCATCGGCGGGCCGCCGAGGTTGCGCTGGGGCCGCTCCCGAACGCGGCGCTCGACGAGCTGCTCGACGCCATGCTGCCCTTGGGCCCAGCACTGCGAGCCGAGGTGCGCGTGCGCTCGCGCGGGCTGCCAGGCCTGCTGATGCAGGTGCTCCGCGACAGCCTGGAGGCTGGCATCCTGGTGGGGGGTGAGGAGGGCCTGGTGTGTGCTGCCGGCCAGGTGCTGGCGCCGGTCACCGGCCTGGCGCTGCGGCGGCTGGAGGCGCTGTGGGCCGAGCTCGACCCCGCGGGTCATCGAGGGCTGGTGGCCCTCGCCGTGCTGGGGGATGGGGTCGACCTCGTGCAGTGGCAGCGGGTGCAGCCGACGAACCAGGGCCTGGTGGTGACCTTGCTGCGGCTGGGCCACGTGACCGTGGTGGGGCAGCGGCTCCGGTTCGTCGACCCGGCCTTCGCGGAGGCCGTGCTGGCCAAGGGAGGCGACGTCAGCGCCGTCCATGCTCGGGCGGCCGCGGTGTCCCGCGAAGACGGTGCCCCGGGCCACGTGGTGGGGCGGCACCTGCTCGGAGCAGGCCGGGCCGACGAGGCGGTCTCCTGGCTGCTCGACGGCGCGGGCGATCTGCACGTGTTCGGCGACACGGCCGGCTCGGTGGTCGCGCTGGAGCTGGCCCGGGAGGGGCTGGAGGCTGCGGGGGCGCCCGAGGCCGACCCGCGGTGGGTCGAGTACTGGCGCAGCCGCTGTGCCAGCATGGCCCGAGCAGGGGCGGCGAGTCATGCCGCGGCCGCGGGCCGACGTGCCGTGCGGCTGGCCCGCGCCTCCCACGACGCCGAGCTGCTGGTGCGGTGCCTGCGGGCCCTGGCCGCGGCCCTGGTGATGTCAGGCCAGGTGGCCCGTGCGGAGGAGGTGCTCGACGAGGCGGTGGCCGCCTTGCCGGGGGCCCCGGAGCTGTCGGCCCGGGTGCATGCCCAGCTGTGTGAGCTGTACAACGCGACGGGGCAGCACCATCGGGTCGTGGCGGCCGCGGAGCATGCGCTGGCCCATGCGCACCGCTATCCGGGGTCCACCGACACCACAGCCTGGGTGCTCCACCACCTGGGCTACGCGCTGTTCCGTCTCGGCCGCACGGAGGAGGCTCAGGAGCGCGTCGATGAAGCGCTGGTCCAGGCGGCAGGGCGGCCGGTGTTGTCGGCCCACCTGCACTCCGTGGCGGGCGACATCGCGCGTGGCCGGGGCGACCTCGACGCGGCGGAGGCAGCCTACGAGCAGGCGGTGGAGGGCGTGCGCCCGCTGGCAGCGCCCGACATCGCAGTGTTCCGACTCAACCTGGCCCTGGTGTCCTGTCGACGCCGTCGATGGGAGGAGGCCATCGAGCGCTCCGAGCAGGCGAGGCTCGACCTCGTGGGCGTCGCCTGGGCGACGCTGGTGGCCTATGCCCATGCGCTGCAGCTGTGGCCGCTGGCCGCGCTGGAGCGGTGGCCGGCCTTCGACCGGGCGATGGAGGAGGCCCGAGGTGCCGCCGACCGAGGGTGCACCGATGTCGACATCGTCGAGCTGCTCACGGAGGTGCTGGGGGTGCTGGCCTCGAAGCACGCGCTGCGGCGGGCACGGGTGGAGCGGCTGCGTGACCGCTTCGCGCGGGGGCTCCCGGGCTCTCCTCAGGGGCCGTCGGGGGACGCGGCCGGGTCGTAGTCGGGGCTCTGGTGGCGGAAGTAGGTGTCGTACAGCTCCTGGTAGTGCCCGGCGGCGGCCATGAGCTGCTCGTGGGTGCCCGACTCGACGACCCGGCCTTCCTCGAGGACCACGATGCGGTCGGCGGAGCGAATGGTCGACAGGCGGTGGGCGATGACCAGCGCCGTGCGCCCCTGGAGCACCTCGTCGAGGCCCTCCTGGATCTGCGCCTCGGTGAGCGGGTCGACCGAGGCGGTGGCCTCGTCGAGGACCAGGATGCGGGGGTCTTGCAGCAGCACGCGGGCCAGGGCGACCAGCTGCCGCTGCCCCATCGACAGGGACCGACCCGACTCGCCGACGTCGGTGTCGAGCCCCTGCTCCAGGGCGTCGATCCAGTCGCCCCCGCCGATGCGGGCGGCCACCGCGAGGACGGCCTCGTCGGTGGCGTCGGGGCGGGCGTAGCGGATGTTGTCGCGCACGGTGCCGGCGAACAGGAACGGCGTCTGCTGCACGATACCGAGCTGGCGACGGTAGGCCGACAGGTCGAAGCCGCGCACATCGTGGCCGTCGACGGTGAGGGCGCCGCCCTGGAACTCGTAGAACCGCGCGACGAGCTTGCCGAGGCTCGACTTGCCGGCGCCGGTGTGGCCGACGAGGGCGAGGGTCTGGCCAGCGGGGATGTCGAGGTCGAAGTCGTTCAGCACGGGCTCGTCGTCGACGTAAGCGAAACGTACTTGCTCGAATCGGATGTGGCCGCGGAGGCCGGCGGGGGTGTGGTCCCCCGTCTGGTGGACCCTGGGTTCCGCGTCGATCAATGCGAACACGCGCTCCGAGGCCGACAGGCCCAGCTGGAACTGGCTCCAGAACGAGGCGACGCCGGTGAGGGGGAACAAGAACAGGCTGATGGACTGCACGAACAGGAACCACTCGCCGGGGGTGGCCAGGCCCGCCAGGGTGGCCTGACCGCCGAACCACACGACGGCGGTGGCGGCGAGGCCGCCGAGGATGCCCAGCAGCGGGAAGATGGCGCTGAACACGAAGCCCTGGCGGAGATTCAGGGCGTAGGTTCGGTCGTTGACCTCGCGGAAGGTCTGGTAGACCGTGGCTTCCTGGCGGAAGGCCTTCGCGACGGAGATGCCGGTGATGCTCTCCTGGATGGTGCGGTTGACCTCGGCCTGCACCCGCCGCGCCTGGGTGGTGGTGGACCTCGCCACGGCGCGGAAGCCCAGGGCGAGCAGCACGACGAAGGGCGCTACGGCGAGGGTGATGGCGGCGAGGGTGGGGTTGACCGCGAACAGCACGGCGGCGACCAGCAGCACCTGGCCGAGCTGCCCGAGGAGGTTGACCGTGAGGGTGACCACGGTGGAGAAGGCCTGGGTGTCGGAGGTGACCCGGCTGACGACCTTGCCGCTGGGGAACTCGTCGTAGAACGACATGTCGCGGTCGAGCACGGCGGTGACCGCGTCGCGACGTAGGTCGAGGACGACGTCGCCGACGGCCTGCGACGAGTAGGTCTGGCGCACGAAGGTGAGCACCCACGACAGCGCGGCGGCGACCACGATGGCGGCGAGGAGCCCCTGGGACTCGGCCCACAGCTGCACCCCGCCGCGTACGCCTGCCAGGCGGTCCACCCCCTGGCTGATCAGGACCGGCAGCGCGGCGTCGACCACCGCGGTGACCAGGATGGTGAGGGAGACGAAGGCCATCTTGGCGCCGTAGGGGCGGAAGTAGCCGACGATGCGGGTGAGCAGGGCGCGGTCGCTGTACTCGCGGTCGTAGGCCTCGGCGCCCAGGCCATCCATGACGAAGGCCATCAGCCCTCCCCGTGGCGGGCGAAGATGCGCTGGTACAGCCCACAGCGGCCGAGCAGCTCGGCGTGGGTGCCGACATCGACCAGCCGGCCCTGGTGGAGGACCACGATGAGGTCGGCCCGGCGGATCTGCGCGAGGCGGTGGGTGATCAGGAAGGTCGTGCGCCCGTCGAGGACCGCTGCGATGGCCCGCTGGATGGCGTCTTCGGTGGCGGAGTCGATGGCGGAGGTGGCGTCGTCGACGATCAGGATGCGGGGGTCGGTGAGCAGGGCGCGGGCGATGGCGAGGCGCTGCCGCTGGCCGCCCGACAGGGTGACGCCGCGCTCGCCGATGACGGTGTCGTAGCCCTCGGGGAGCTTGTCGATGAACCGGTGCGCCTGGGCGGCCTTGGCGGCCTGCACGATGGCCGGGCGGGTGGCGCGCTCGCCCAGGCCGAAGGCGATGTTGTCGGCGATGGACCTGCTGAACAGGAAGATGTCCTGCTCGATGACGCTGATCTGGGGCCGCAGGCTCTGCAGGTTCCACTCGCGCACGTCGATGCCGTCGACGAGCAGCCGACCGGTGGTGGTGTCGTAGGTGCGGTTGAGCAGCTTGGTGAGGGTGGACTTGCCCGAGCCCGTCTGCCCCACGATGGCCACGGTGGCGCCCGCGGGCACCTCGAAGCTGATGTCGTGTAAGACTTGCTTTCCCTCGGGGCCTGCGTAGCCGAAGCCCACGTGGTCGAAGCGCACGGTGCCGGTAAGGGGGGCGCTGTGGCCTGCCGCGTTCTCGTCGAGCTCGGTCTCTTCGTCGATGAGGGCGAGGATGCGCTGGGCGCCGGCGAGGCCGAGCTGCACGAGGAGGAAGGTGAACACCGAGATGAACGCGGGGAAGCGCAGCGCGCTCATCAGGCCCATGTAGGCGACCAGATCGCCGAGGGTGATCTGCTGCAGGGCGAGCAGGTACAGGCCGTGGGCGAAGGCGAGGGCGACGGCGAGGCCCACCAGCAGGGTGGGCAGGTAGCGGGCCTGCACCTGACCCTGGCGCACGAAGTGGTCGCGGTAGGCGGTGGCATCGGTGGTGAACCGCGTGAGCTCGGCGGGCTCGGAGGCGACCGACTTGACCACCTCGATGCCGCTGACGACCTCGGTGAGGCCGGCGTTCATGACACCGAACTGGCGGCGCAGCGCCATGCTCACCGGCGATAGCTGTCGCATGTAGTGGACCAGGGACAGCGCGAAGGCCACGGTGAAGGCGAGGGGGGCCAGCAGCAGGCGCGGGTCGATGGTGGCCATGAACACGATGGGCACGACCAGGCCCAGGGTGGACTGGGTGATCAGCGACACGCCGGGGTTCATCATCGGGTTGAGCTGGCGGACGTCGTTGGAGGCGCGGGCCATGATGTCGCCGACCCGCTGGCGGTTGTGGAAGGTCTGCGACTTGCCGAGCAGCGCGATGTACAGCTCCTCTCTCGCGTCGCGCTCCACCCGCTGCCCGGTGAGCTCGACCAGCAAGCCGCTGGCGAGGGAGGCGAGGCCCTGGCAGGCGGCGACGGCGAGCATGCCGAGGGCGAGGTGGCTCAGGGCGTAGGCCTGCGAGGCGCCGGAGACGGCGTCGAAGGCGAGGCCGGTGAGCCGGGGCAGGGTGGCCGAGGCGAGGCTGCTGGCCACGACGGCGACGGCGAAGCCGCCCAGCAGGTGGGGGTAGCGCAGCACGTGGGACAGCACCCAGCGCGCGGGGGAGCGGCGGTCGTAGGTGTGGGCACCGTCGACGACGAACTCGGAGGCGGGGGCGGGGGCGGTCACGCGAGCGTCTATCGCGGAGGGCTGGGCGGCGGGGTGCCACGAAGGCGACAGGCCGGATAGGCAGCGGGTCATGTCCACCGACCTGACCGATCGCCTGACCGCTGCTGCCGAGCTCCTCGAGTCCATCGTCGACGACCGTGCGGTGCTCGCCGAGGCCGACCCCGAGCTGCGCAAGCGGCTGCTGATGGCGGCGGGGCGGGTCGCGCGCCCCGACAAGAACGACCGGCGCAAGCTGGCCCGGGCCCAGCGCAAGAAAGACCGCAAGGAGACGGTGCAGCAAGACACCCAGCTCCTCGACCGCACTGGCATCCGGCGGATGCGCGCCAACCCCATCTTCCAGACCCCGCGGCGGCAGGGCACCGAGCGCCCGCCTCCACTGGGCACCCTCAACGATGCGCGCACCTGCTACGTCTGCCGGAGCAAGTACACCGAGGTCCACCACTTCTACGACCACATGTGCCTGGCCTGTGGCGACCTGAACTACGCCAAGCGCGACCCCAAGGTCGACCTGACGGGTCGGGTGGCCCTGGTCACCGGGGCGCGGGTGAAGATCGGGTACCAGGCGGCCATCGTGTTGCTGCGCAACGGTGCTCAGGTCGAGGTGATCACCCGGTTCCCCCGCGACGCGGCGCGGCGCTATGCAGCGGAGCCCGACTTCGAGGCGTGGCGTGACCGGCTGCACGTGCACGGCGTCGACCTGCGGCACACGCCCAGCGTGGAGCGCCTGTGCCAGGCGCTGCTGCAGCGCCTCGACCGCCTCGACGTGATCATCAACAACGCGTGTCAGACGGTACGCCGCCCTGCGGGCTTCTACGGGCACATGATGGAGCTCGAGCTCGGGCCGGTGGCGGCCCTCGACGACGCGGCGCGGTCGGTGCTCGGGGTGGGGGCCCGCGCCGACGCCGAGGAGGCCATCGTGCCGCTGGCAGGCGAGGGGGGGAGCGCGGCGCTCAGCCAGGTCCCCCTGCTGCCCGAAGACCTGCACCAGGGGGGCACGTTGTTCCCGGAGGGCGAGCTCGATGCCGATCTACAGCAGGTCGACCTGCGCGAGGTGAACAGCTGGCGACTGCAGATGGCGGATGTGTCGACGGTGGAGCTGCTCGAGGTGCAGCTGGTGAACGCGGTGGCGCCCTACGTGATCAACGCGCGGCTCAAGCCGCTGCTGGCGCGCGTGCCGACCAACGATGCCCACATCGTGAACGTGTCGGCGGTGGAGGGGCAGTTCTACCGCACGTTCAAGAGCGACAAGCACCCGCACACGAACATGGCGAAGGCGGCGCTGAACATGATGACGCGCACCGCGGCCCTCGACTACATCGAAGACGGTATCCACATGAACAGCGTCGACACGGGGTGGGTGACCGACGAAGACCCTGCGCAGCATGCCGAGCGGAAGCGGGAGGAGCACCGGTTCCATCCACCGCTCGATATCGTCGATGGGGCGGCTCGGATCGTCGACCCGTTCCTCGATGGGCTGGCGACGGGTGAGCATGTGTGGGGGCAGTTTCTGAAGGACTACAAGCCGGCGGACTGGTAGGGGCGAGCGGGACACGCTGTCTCCGGGTGGCCACGCACGTCGCGGGTCCGGGGGCGCAGCCTTGGCGGGGGGCGAGCGGAGGCGGAGCCCTCCGACAACCCGTGGTGCCGGATGGAACGACCTGTCCTGCGTGGGTGGACTGCTCGATCCGGACCGAGCTGGACGAGCAGCAGAGCGCTCTGCTCGACCTCCGGCGCGGCCTCCACTCGAAGCTCGAAGCCGCGAGAAACGAGGCTTCGGAGGCTCGAGCGCCGTTGCTTCCAGCGCTGCGGGCGGCTGGAGCGGGACGTTGAGCCGGTCGTCGTCGAGGTGGCGTTGGGGTTGCCACATGGCGGGCCCGACG
>CBDUIC010000078.1:0-37568 GCA_965367245.1 uncultured bacterium
CCGGAACCCGAGCCGGCACCCGAGCCCGAGCCCGAGCCGGACCCCGAGCCCGAGCCCGAGCCGGAACCCGAGCCCGAGCCCGAGCCAGACGACGACGACTGGGAGCCCGAGACGGAGGAGGCGCCCGGGCAAGCCGTGGCTGGCGAGGGTGTGCCTTCCAGCCTCGCAGCGTGGCTGAGCGATGCCACCACGGTCGACGACGAAGAGCTCGACTTCTTCTCCGACCACGACTACGCCCGCAGCGGTGGGGGGGAAGAGGGCGCCTTCTCCACGAAGAAGCACAACCTCGACAAGGTCGATGTCACCGACATGGGTGACGAAGGCGAGCAACTGCTGGAGGCCGACGAGGCACCGGCGGCCAAGTTCTCAGCCCCCGTGCTCTCCGAAGACGACGCCGCAGCCAAGCTCGAGGTCGTCAACGACGTGCTCGTGCGCATCGTGCAGGCCTTCGACGATGCCGAGGGCAGCGGGCGAGGCCGTGCCATCGTGCAGCTGTTGGTCGACGGCGGCCCATCCAAGTTCGCGCCACTCCTACACGACGTGGCGGTCGACGACGAGGGGCAGCTCGACGCCGAGCGCGTCCTCGACAATCTCTACCGGCGCCCGGCCACCGAGCACCGCCAGCTACTGAACAACGGCGTCCTCGACATCATCGAGCGCGCCCTGTCCATCGCGGCCGACGACCTGCCTGAGGATGCCTTCGACACCGTCTACGAAGGGGTCGCGGGCTACCGCAAGCGCCTGGGGCTGTGATGCACGTGGTCCTATGGTTCTGGCTCGCCGCTGCATTCGGAGGGCCAGGAGCCGAGACGTCTCCCGATGCGCTCCCGCAGCCGACCATCGGGGTCATTCCCGACGAAGTCCTCGCCGCGGCCCGCGCAGCCCAGCCACTCCCCCTGCCCGACCGAATGGCAGCCGTGTCGAGCGCGCTCCTCGGCCGCCCCTACGTCAACGACCCCATGGGCGAGGGCGATGGGCACGACGCAGATCCCCTGGCCCGCTACGACGCATTCGACTGCCTCACCTTCACCGAAGAGGTGCTCGCCCTGTCCCTCGCTGGGGATCCGGTGCATGCCGCGGCGATTCGCACCGCACTGCGGTACGACGGGTCCCCCTCCTACGCTACCCGGCGCCACTTCATGGAGCTGCAGTGGGTGCCTGCCGCCGTTGCCAACGGGTGGCTGGTCGACACGACGGGCCAGTACGGAGAGCCTCGCCGCTTGGCCAAGGCGGTCGATGCGTCCACCTGGGCGGGCTGGGGGCCCCGAGCGCGCTTCCCCATCCCCGACGAGCAGATGCCCATGGGCGAGATGACGCTGCAGGTGCTCCCCCTCGACCAGGCCATCGCCGCCGCGAGCCGCATCGCACCAGGGTCCATCGTGCTCACGGTTCGGGAAGATCGCGCCGGCGTTCCCATCTGGACGACTCACGTGGGCATGGTCGTGCCCACCGACGAAGGTCCCCGGATGCGGCATGCGACGAAGCTCGGCGCCGGCGGCACCAAAGACCACGACGTGCGCTGGTACCTGGAGCACATCCAGAGCTACCGGTGGAAGGTCGCCGGCATCACCATTCTCGAGCCCCGCGAGGTCGGGCCACGCCGCTCGCGCCTCGACGCTGTGCGGTGATCCAGTCCCTCCGATGGGGCCGCGAAATGGTAGGGTGTGACGATCTGTCGTGAGGATCTCATGCGCCCCATCTGGCTGGTACTCGTCTTGTCGGCCTGTTCGAATGGCCTCACCGCCATCCAAGACAAGTCCACCGTCACCGTAGACGGTGTCGACACGGGCAGCCCCGTGACGACGTCCGACCCCGTCGGCGACGACGACGACGACACCACCGTCGGCGACGACGACGACGACACTCTGCCGGTCGACTCGGGCACCTACCCCACGACCGACACCTACTACACGCTGCCGACCGACACCGACACCGCCGTCCCCAACAACCCGCCGGTCGCCGATGCTGGCCCCGACCAGCTCGTGCTGGTCCTCGATCGCGTCGACCTCGACGGCACCAACAGCAGCGATCCCGACGGCGACCCCCTCACCTACACCTGGTCTTGGGTCACCCCGGTGGGCAGCGGCTCCAACCTGGCAAACGAGACCACCGCCACGCCGTCGTTCTACCCAGACCGAGAGGGCGACTACGAGCTCACCCTCACCGTCGACGACGGGATGGCCACAGCGGTCGACACCCTCATCGTCACGGCCGAGATCCCCAACGAGCCCCCCATCGCCGATGCGGGCTTCAACCAGACGGTCGACGTCGGCCGCACGGTGTTCCTCGACGGCGGCGGCTCGGTCGACCCCAACGGCGACCCTCTCGAGTACTACTGGACGATCACCTCCCGGCCGGGCGGCTCCAGCGCCGTGCTCGACGACGACCGCATTCGCGACCCGTCCTTCGTAGCCGACGTAGCTGGTGGCTACCTGATCGAGCTGTACGTGCACGACGGTGCCGCCCAGTCCAACGTCGACGAGGTGCGGATCACCGCCGAGACGCCCCCCGACGACGGCGGCGGCGGCGACAGCTGCTTCGGGTGCGCCCAGGCCGAGATGCAGATCCAGCGGCGCATCACCGTAGGCGATGCGGCCGGGGGTGCCGGCCTGGTGCTGATGCCCATCCTGCTGCTGCTGTTCCAGCGCCGGCGCGACGGCTAGGTGGCCGCGCCCTGGCCGCCTAGATCGTCTCGAGCTCTACGTCGACGCTGATCGGATCGTCGACGTCTTCGTCTTCGTCCCAGTGGATGCCCGGCACCGCCTGCGATGGATCGAACTGCCGCGTCTCGACCAGCGTAGAGCGCGGGGTCGACATGAAGCGGAGCAGGTCGATTCCCCCCGGCGTGCCATTGCTCGACCGGCCCAGGCCCACCGCCGGCAACCGCAGCGACGCCCCGATGGTGCCCCGGTTGATGTTGAGGGACCCCGTCTTGAGGCGCCCCACGATCTCGGGAAGCTCCGGAAGCCCGGGTGACACGAACAAGCTCGTGCTCACCCGATACAGCAGGCGGTTGTGCAGGGCGACCGCCTCTTCCCAGTTGCGCACCTTATACAGCAGCACCGTCGGCCCTGGGGGCTCGTCGTTGATGAAGCTGTGGCCCGACTCCCAGTCGACCTCGTAGGCCGCGGGGTGCACATAGAAGCCCTTGTGCCCCTTGACCTCGCGGTTCGAGGCCTCGACGATGGCCCGGTGCCCTCGCGCGACCAGCGCGTGCCCGTAGCGACGGTAGCGCGTGCGGAAGTTCTCGGAGATCAGGGGACCCAGGAACACGCCGGCATCGAACCCGTAGCCGACCTCGATGCGGCCGGCCCTGCGGCGGAGCTCGTCGACGAACCAGTCGTAGACGTCTTCGGTGAGGATCACCCGACCGGTGCTGTTGTGGCGCTGACCCGCCGTGAGGTAGGCGCCCACGAGCACCTCGTAGACGGCCCGCTGCAGGTCGCCTCCGCCGAGGACGATGGCAGCCCCCTTGCCCCCACACTGCAGGAAGGTGGGCAGCTCGGGGCGATCGACCATCGCCTTGCGAAGCGCCGCCGCCGTCTGGAACGACCCGGAGAAGAGCAGGGCGTCGACGCCCGTGTGCGTAGCGAGCTTCTGCCCGATCCCCGTGCCCGACCCCTGCACCAGGTTGAACGTGCCACGGGGCAGACGGCAGCGGTCGAACAGCTCGGCGACGGCCTGCCCCACACCCGGCGTGAACTTGCTCGGCTTGAGCACGACCGCATTCCCGGACAACAGCGCAGCACACACCTTCAGGGTCGGGATGAGCAGCGGCAGGTTGAACGGCACCAGGATGGCCACCACACCACGCGGGCGGTAGTCGCTGCGGGCCTCGCGCTCGTGCAGGATCCGGGGCTCGAGCAGCTCCATCCCTTCGTCGAGCAGCAGATCCACCGCGCGCACCGAGGCGATCACCTCTTGCCGCGATTCCCACAGCGGCTTGCCGGTCTCCCGGGTGATCAGGACGGCGAACTTCTCCTGCTGCTTGTGCAGCACGTCACGGTACTTCCGCACCGCCTTGGCACGATCGTGCCGCCCCACCCGGCGCCAATACAAGGCACCTCGAGTAGCCGAGTCGACCGCATCGTCGACCGACTGCTCCGAGAAGGAAAAGCGGCCGAGCACATCACTGCGATCACCGGGGTTGACCCCTACGACGTAGCCATCTACGCGCTCGGGCTTCAGCCACGAGCCCCAGATGTAATCGCCTCTCCGAAGCAGGCGCTCCTGGTGCTCCAAGGACCTCTCCCATGTGTTCAGCGCTACACCCTACCACGCACGCGGCGGACGGGGCACACCTGTCCGCCGGGCTGCAGGTGGAGGGAACGACGGGCGTCGGCTACGGAGCCCGCGAGGGAGGCCGCCGTGATCCACCCAGGGCACGAGCCCCCATGCCACGCCGGCGCACGCTGGCAGCACGAGGCCCTGGGCGTCCCAGGGTCGAGGTAGACGGTCGTGCGCGTGCTCGTGCTGAGCGCCGCCAGGGGCATTCCGCTGCGAGGCCCCACGGGTGCCAGTGCGCACCTGCGCAGCGTCGCCGAAGCCTTCGGCACCCTCGGTCACGAGGTCACGGTGGCCGTGCCGTGCCTGACCGACCAGCGTGGAGCCCATGGCCGTCCCCCGACCTACGAGGTCCACACCCTTCCTCCTCCACCTCCCACCGGCTCGCGACGCCAGCGTGAGGGCCGTGAGCGGCACCACAGCCGGGCCCTCGTCGACTCGGTGCCGGGGCCGTTCGACGTGCTCTGGGAGCGTCACAGCCTGCACGCCGACGGGGGCTGGCGGTGGGCGCGTCGCCATGGTGTGCCGCGCCTGCTCGAGCTCAATGCGCCCCTGGCCCTGGAGCGGGAGACCACCGACCCCATCTCGGGGCGCGCCCTCGCCCGTCGCCTCGAGCGCGACAGTCTGCGCCACGCTGACCACGTGTTCGCCGTCAGTCGGTGGCTGTTGCCCTGGGCGCGGGCCCTCGGCGCACGCCAGGTCCACCATCTCCTGCAGGCGACCAGCCATCCTCGTCTGGGGGACCGCGCCCGCGCTCGGCGACGCCTGGGGCTCAAAGGCCTCGTCATCGGCTTCGTCGGCTCGCATCGGCCATGGCATGGGCTGGCCGACCTACCCGCCCTCCTCGACCAGCTCCCCGAGGCGACCGCGGTGGTCGTCGGGCAGGGCGATGCCCCCCCACCGCCCCATCCTCGGCTCCTCGCCCTGCCACATCAGCCCGATCTGGCCGATGTGATCGCCGCCTTCGACGTGGCCCTCGCCCCCGGTGACGCCCCCCCTTGGGTCGCCCCACTCAAGCTGATGGACTACCGCGCCCAGGGGGTACCCATCGTCGCCAGCGATCACGGCGACGCCCGCCAGCTCGTCGGCCGGTCGGGAGAGGTGCTGCCCGTGCACGCGACGCCGACCGCGTGGGCCGAAGCCATCCGGCGCCAGGCAGGGCGACGGTCGCCCCCATCGCCGCGCAGCTGGCCCACCGCCATCGCGGAGGCCCTCGACCGCGCCGGGCTCAGTCGCGGGTGATCCGCAGCGACTGGCGGGCCATCACATCGCGCACCACCGACCGCTCACCATCGGGCCAGCGGACCTCGATCCGGTCGACCGCATCGATGTCGCCGAGGCCGAAGTGGACCTCGGGCGGCCCTCCCGAGCCGAAGCCCGTGCCGCCCGCCAGCACCGTGCGCTGCTGCCTCACGCCATCCGCCCACACCGTGACCGTCGCCCCCACAGCGAACCCGTTGTGCCGCCCAGGCTGACGCAGCTCCATGCGGAGCCACGCGCTCTCGTCGCAGCGCGACAGGTACATCACGGAGGGACCGACCAGATCGCGCTTCACCACATCGAGGAAGCCGTCACGGTCGAGGTCGACCACCACGAAGCCGCGCCCCACGCCACGGTCGGCCATACCCCAGGCCTCTCCCACGTCGACGAAGCTACCATCGTCGCCCTGCAGGAACACCGCGTCGGGCTGCTCCTCGGGGTTGTACCAGTCGTGCCCGTCGACCTCGAGGTGGCCGAAGGCCACGAGGGCATCGAGGTCGCCGTCGTTGTCGAGGTCGGCCAGCTCAGCCCCCCAGGGGACCTCCTGCTGCCGCCCCACGTCGGAGCGAAGACCGCGCACCGAGGCGTGGTCGACCCAGCCCTCGTTGCCGCCCGACAGCAGCAGCGACATGCGGCCCCACTCCGTCACGAGCAGGTCGGGCACGCCGTCGCCATCCATCTCTGCGACCCCGAGGCCCGCGCCACGCACGGCCTGACCAAAGCCGCTGGTTCCATCGTCGGGCACCAGCTGCCCCCCGCGGTTCCACAGCAGCGCACTGGGCTCGCCGAGGTCGTTGACCACCAGCAGCTCGGGCCGGCCATCGAGGTCGAGGTCGTGCCAGCCGGCCATTCGAGTCCACCGGGTCTGCACCTCGGCAGGTAGCTGCTCCGAGCGATCGATGAAGGCCCCGCCGATGTTCTCGTACAGCTTGGACGGGGCCGGCCCGCCATCGGCGAGCAGATCGCCGTAGCGACCGATGAACAGGTCGAGGTCGCCGTCGCCGTCGACATCCCCCCACGCCGAGCAGGTGCTCGGACCCGCATCGCCCAGCCCTGCAGACTCCGTGGCGTCGGTGAACCGACCGTCGCCTTCGTTGCGCAGCAGCCGGTCGGGGCGCTCGAAGCGAGTGAGCAGCACATCGAGGTCGCCATCACCGTCGTAGTCGGCCAAGGTGCCGCCTGCGCCGAAGGATAGGTCGAACGGGCGGAGAAGCGACGAAGGCGTGACACCCGCAGCCCGGCCATGGAACAGCTGGGCATAGGGCTCGGCTGGGGCCACGATGTCGTGAAACCCATCGTCGTCGAGGTCGCCGACCAGGATGCCGGACGACCACAGGTAGCGCATCGACGAGGGGGGCGCGGCGGAAGCACGACGCTCGAAGGGCCCCAGGGCAGCTCGCTCCTCGGGGGCCTCGCACACCTGCACCCCGCCGGCCTCGACCCGCGCCGCTACCTCGACCGGATCGAGCGGGGCCGTGATCGACGGAACGAGGGCGGACGAACCGTCGTCGCCGAAGCGCACCTGCGCCGGCTCGCAGGCCATGGCAGCGAGCGACACGCACAACGCGACGTGGGAAGTCCAGCGCACGACGCATCTTATCGCGGCGAGGTACCGCTCGCACGCCGACCACCCGGACGACCGTAGGCGCTCACCATCAGCGCTACCCCCCACGGCTCGAAGACCTGCTCGCGTACGCCGTCGACGAACAGCTCCACCGGCCGCAGATCGCGCGCTACCCGCAGCTCTGCCCGCAGGGGGACTCCCTTGATCGCTCCCCACAGACTTCCTGCGACCACCGGAACCTCTGCCTGCTCGACGAGCCCGTCACCGCGGAAGCTGCGCAGGCTGTACTGCACCACCGGACCGACCCCCACGGCCCCCCAGCCCACGACCCACGCTCCGAGGGACGGGGACACCTCGGCCACCCGGCGATCGACGCTGAGCCGCACCAGCCCTGCGGGGGCCGTGGCCTCCAGCCCTGCGCCGACCTGCCAAGCGCCCCTGGCCACCCCTATCCAGCCGTGCCCCAGCGCTGCCGGCTGCACGGTCGACCGCAGCCCCAGCCCCGCACCGGCCCACCCCGAGACCGACCACCGCGACGGCGACGACGGAGGGGGCTCCGCCACGTCGGCGCTCGGCCCGACAGCGGGAGGGACGGGCGCCGGCTCGACGGCGGGCTCCGGCGCCACCTCGACGACGGGCTCCGGGGCGGGCTCGACCGCAGGCTCTGGAGGGCTCACTGCCTCCGGCTGCGGGGCGGGCACCGGCTCCGGGGCAGGCGGCGGCTGCACCGGGACCACCCGAGGCTCCGGCACCGGCCTCGGCGTGGGCAGGGGCGGCACCGCAGGGAGCTCGGGGAGCCCGGGCAGGGTGGGCGCGTCGAGGGCTCGCACCAGAGAAGCCGCGAGCTGCGCGACGTCTTCTCGTTGCGCGAGGGATGTGGGCACCTCCACCGTGGCGCGCCGCTCGCCGCCGTTCCAGCGCACCACGAGGTCCCAACGCCCTTCGTGGGGGTGGATGTGGACTCCCTCTTCGCCGGCATCGTCGGCGATGCTGAGACCCACGAGCTGCAGCACGTCGCGCCAAGCGTCGGGGTCGGCGCTCTCCGGGAGCGAAACCGGGGCTGCGAGAGCCCATGACAGCAGCAGCCACCAGGCCATGCCCCTCCCCTAACCGGCCGGTTAGACCACCCTCCCCATCGAGGCGCCGGTGACCTTCCTCTCCATCCTTACGCTCCTGGCTACTCCCGGCTGCATCGAGTTGCCCGAGGTCGTGGAGCGCAACTGCGAGACGCGCAGCGCGTTCTACCCCGACGAAGACGGCGACGGCGTCGGGGAGCCCACCGCCGTGTTCATCGGCTGTGAGGCCCCACAGGGTTGGGTAGCCACCGCCGCGTCGACGACGCCTCCCGACACCGGCGCCACCCTGCCCACCGGCGACACCGGCACCGGCCCCACCGGCACCGGCGATACGGCCCCCACTAGCCCCACCGCCGACACCGGGCCCGGATGACCCAGGAGCAGGCCACCGCCCTCGGCGCCAGCATGACCCGCCACTTCGGCTGGATGGCCCGCCTCACCGGCCTCACGTGGCTCGTCGGCCGCCTGCGCATGGAGGCCCACTCCGTGGAGCAGGTGCGCGGAGCCGCCGAAGACGGTGCGGTGGTCTACGTGCTCCCTCGCCGCGACGGCTTCGACCACTTCGCGCTGAACATGATGCTCGCCGAGCACGACCTGCCCCTGTCTCGCTGGGCCCGGGGGATTGGCGGCAGCTGGTATCGGCCCGTTGGGGAGGCCATCTCCACCGCCTGGTCTCGGCTGCAAGCACGGTGGCGAGGCGAGCCAGATCCCGTCGACAGCGGCCAGCTCGACCGCTGGGTGCGCGAGCGAGCCGCGGTCACCCTGTTCCTCGACGAGCCGACCGGCTGGTTCGGTGCCGAGCCATCCGATGCGCTAGCCCGGCTGGCACAGCTCGACGGCACCCAGCCCGTGCACTTCGTCCCGGCGATGGTGGTGTGGGACCGCGGCCCAGAGACGCCCAACGCCATCCGCCAGTTCTTCCTCGGGCGGCGCGATGCACCCGGGTGGCTGGGCCGCCTCGTCAACCTGGTGTGGCGTAGCCGCGAAGCCTTCGTGCACGTGGGGCGCCCGGTCGAGCTGCGGGCGATTCAGGAGCGGGTCGAGCCCGGCCGACGGGCCGGCGCCCTGCGCAAGATGCTGGGCCGAGCGGCGCGGCGGGAAGACAAGCTCGTTCGAGGGCCGCAGCTCGTGCCCCACGACGTGATGCGCCGCCAGGTGCTCGACACGCCCCCGATGCGCGCGCTGGCCGAGGAAGAGGCCGCCCGCCAGGGGGTCGCGGTGAGCGAGGTCCGCCAGGAGATGCTGCGGCAGTACGACCGCATCGCCGCCCGCTTTTCTTGGACCGTCATCCGCGCCCTGCACATCCTCTTGCAGCCCTTGTGGACCAAGGTGTTCTCCGGCGTCGACGTGCGGGAGGAAGACCTCGACCGCATCCGGGCGGCGATGCGCGACGGCACCCCGATCTTGGTGCCCTGCCACAAGTCGCACTTCGACTACATCCTGGTCACCTGGGTGCTCTACCACCACCACCTGATCGTGCCCCACGTCGTCGCGGGAATGAACCTCGCGGTGTGGCCCATCGGTCGCATCCTGCGCGGCTGCGGCGGCTTCTTCATCGAGCGCAGCTTTCAGGGCAAGCGCCTGCACCCCGTCGTCTTCGGCCGCTACCTGCGAGAGCTGGTGCGGCAGGAGTACCCCGTCGAGTTCTTCATCGAGGGAGGGCGCACCCGCAGCGGCAAGCTCCTGCCCCCTCGAGTGGGTGTGTTGGGCATGGTCCTCGACGCCGCCGAGCTCCGGCCCAGCCACCGCGAGGTGACGCTGCTGCCCATTGCCCTCGCCTACGAGCAGGTCGCGGAGGAGGGCGCCTACGCGGCCGAGCTCGGCGGTGAGCCCAAGCGTCGGGAGAGCATCGGCGAGCTCCTCAAGGCCCGGTCGGTCCTCCGCCGCCGCTACGGCCGGGTCTACCTGCGGGTCGGAGAGCCGATCCCCTGCTCGTCGCTGGTCGATCCCACCGACGACCGCCCCGGCTGGTCCGACCGCGACGACGGCGACAAGAAGCGCGAGCTGCAGTTCGTCGGCCAGCAGATCGTGCATCGGATCGGCGAGGCCATGGTGTTGCTGCCCACCAGCCTCGTCGCCCTGGCCGTCCTGGGCCACCACCGTCGCGGGCTTCCCGACGAGGCCCTCCGTGCCCGCTGCGACCGCTTCCTGGCCCTGCTGGTGCGCCGAGGCGTGGTCCAGGCTGCCTCGCTGCAGCGGCCCGACCAGGCCATCACCCAGGCCCTCGACCGGTTCGTCCGCGAGGGTCGCCTGGAGGCCCTCAGCCACGAAGGGCAGCGGGTGTGGTCTGTGCCCCCCGATCAGCGCATCACCCTCGACTTCTACAAGAACCAGGTCTTGCACCTGTTCGGCGAGGCACTCCTGGTGGCCTCTGCCGCACGAGCGCTGCCCGAAGGGTCCTTCGCCGCCGCCGATCTGCTGCCAGGGGTGCAGGCACTCCGCGCGACCTTCCGCCGCGAGTTCCCGTGGGACCCCACCCAGACGCCCGACGAGGCCGTCGCCGTGGGGCTGCAGATGCTCGAGGCTCACGGCGCCCTGGCCAGCGACGATGGCCAGTGGCGCGTCGTCGATGGGGTGCGCATGGGTGAGGTCCACGCCCTCGTTCGCTCGTTGCTGGAGGCCTACCTGTTGGTGGCGCAGTCCGCGGCGAGCGACCGGGTCGAGCCACGCGACGCCCTGGTCGAGCGGCTGCAGGGCGACGGGCCAGCGCACCTGGCCACCGGTCGGATCACCCGACCCGAGGCGCTGAGTCGTGCGGCCCTGAAGAATGCCGCCGCCACCTTCCTCGACGACGGCGTGCTGGTGCAAGACGACGGCGGCCTGCGCGCCGACCCGGCCCACAGCGCTCGGGTGGTGGATACCTTGGGCCCGATGGTGGGTGCATGAGTCACGACGAGATCGACGAGCTGTTCGGAGAGGGGGGCGGCGCCCCCGCGCCGCGGGTCGGCACCATCGTCGGGCTGCTCGCCGGCGGGCTGGCCATCGGCGTGATCGGGCTGGCCTGCACGGCCGTTCCCGGCGGAGTGATGGTGCTGATGGCCTGGATGCTCGTCGAAAAGGAGATGGACCGCGTCGACAGCGGCTACCTCCCCAGCGACGCGCGGGTCACGGTGGGGCGGCTGCAGGTCGCGGCCTATGCGGCGGTGCTGATGGTCATCGCCCTGTTCGGCGTGCAGGCGTGGCTGTTCTGCTCGGGCGCCTACGACGTGCTGTGGGCCGACATGCTGGAGTGGTACCTCACCCAGATGGCCTGACGGCGCCCCCGCTCAGGCCAGGGAGGGCCGGGAGGGCCGGCACAGCGCCGCGGGAATCGCCCGCTTGCGGGAGGCCCGCACCCGGGTGGCGTCTTGCGTCCAGTCGTGGCCGGTGACCGAGCGCGTCTGCTTGTCGTTGCGCGGATCGAACCAGATCATGTCGGTGGCGAAGCCTTCCCCCGCCACCCGGTCTTCGATGGCCCTCAGCAAGTCCCACCCTGGCTGCTCATAGGGCTCGAGCTCGTCGCGGCCGGCGTAGCGCAGGTAGTAGTGGGGCGAGCTCGACCAGTAGACGAGCATGGCCGTGCCCAGGTCGCAGTGCGGCTGCTGCACGACCTGCAGCAGCCGACGCTCGACGTCGGGGGCGTCGCGGCAGCTCACCGCGTAGTCGTGCAGCTCCCAAGGGCTCATCGCCGCCAGATCGGTGGCTCCGGTGCTCAGGCCGAACCGCTCGCGGAGCTCCGACAGCCGATGCCGCTGCGCGTCGGTTGCGAGCACTTCCTCGGCCCCTTCCCCGCGATCGCTGCGCACGTGCAGGCGGCACAGCTCCCCACAGGGGCGCAGATCGAGCCGCCGCAGGGGGTTGTTCGCTACCTCGAGCTCGGCGAGGTCGTCGAGCCCGGCCAGATCGAGGGTGGTGAGCTCGTTGTCGCTCGCCCGCAGCTGGCACAGGCCCGACAGCCCGCGCAGCGCCAGCTCGCCGAGCTCGTTGGCCCCACACCACAGCTGCCGCAGCTGCGAGCAGCCCTCGACCTGCAGGGCCTGCAGGCGGTTGTCGCGCACATCGACCCGCTGCAGCCCAGGGTGGCTGGCCAGATCGAGGGCGCGCAGCTGGTTGCTGGCCACCTCGAGGGTGGTGAGGAGCGGAGCGGCGGCCAGCTGGAGGTCGTCGAGGTAGTTGCCCTGCGCCTTGAGGGTGCGCAGGGCCGGCACCTGGGTGAGGTCGAGGGACGACAGCCGGTTGCGCTCGACCGCCAGATACTCCAGCGCGAAGGCGCCCGACAGGTCGAGCACCTCCAGGTCGTTGCGCGCCAGATCGAGCCTGCGCAGCATCCCTGGCGACGGCAGCGCCACCTGGAGCAGGTCGTTGCGGTAGGCCTCGAGCTCTTCGAGGGCCGGCAGCGACGGCAGATCGAGGGCCATGAGCTGATTGCGCGACAGGTCGAGGTGGGTGATCTGCTGCCCCTCGTCGACCATCAGCGACGCCAGGGAGTTGCCGGACAGGTCGACCCGGCGCAGGGCAGGCAGCCCGCGCAGATCGATCACCATCAGGTCGTTGCCGCAGCACTCCAGCGCCTCGAGGGCCCCCACCTGCGTGAGGTCGAGCTCCTTGAGGCGGTTGTCGCTGCATCGAAGCGTCGTCAGCGCGGGCAGCCCGCCGAGGTCGAGGCGATCGAGCTGCAGCCCGGTCACGTCGAGCACCTCGAGGGCCTCGAGGCCCCCGAGAGGCAGCGACAGCTGGTGCTGCTCCCCTACCGACTGCCGAAGCTGGCCGGCGATGCCCGACAGATCGAGCACCCGCAGCCGCCCGTCGCGGGTGTCGGTCTCCGACCGCTCCCCCAGATCGAGCCACAGAGCATCGAGCGGCTCGCGAAGCCGGCCCGCGAGCACGGTCAGAAAGCCGCGATCGGCGGAGTGGAGCGCGTCGAGGGTCACGTGGCCTCCCGGTCGGAGTCTACCAGAGCCTGCCCGACCCGCGCCGTGAAGGCGCCATGGGCCACACGGACCGTCAGCTCCTGCCCTTCCGCGACCTCTTCTGGGGAGCGCACCAGCATCCCGTCGTCGCGGGAAACCAGCGCATAGCCTCGATCGAGCACCCCCACAGGGGACAGCGCCGTGAGGCCTCGCTCGGCCTGCTGCAAGCGAGCCCGCTGCCGCGCGATCTGCTGCGTCAGGGCCCGCCTCAGACGCACCTCGAGGTCGCGGCGCCGGTCGGCCGCGATCCGCAGCCGCTCTGCGGGATGCCGCAGCCGGTCGCGCAGCTGCTTCACGTTCCGGCGCTCGTGCTGCAGCCGGCGCCGCATGGCACGGTGCAGGGCCTCCTCCGCCTGCCGTGCGCGGCGCGACAGCGCGGCCGCATCCGGCAGCACCACCATCGCCGCCGCCGACGGGGTGGGGGCGGACCGATCCGCGACCAGATCGGCCACCGACGTGTCGGTCTCATGGCCGACCGCCGTCACCACCGGGACGGGCGCCGTCGCGATCCACCGCGCCAGCGTCTCGTCGTGGAAGGGCATCAGGTCGAGCTTGCTCCCCCCGCCCCGCGTGACCACCACGACCTCGGCACGACCATCATCGAACAGCAGCTCCAGCGCGCGCACGACCGAGCCCGCCGCCTCGGCCCCCTGCACCGTGCAGCCCGCGACCAGGATCCGTGCCGGCCACCGCTGCTGGCTGACCCGCAAGAAGTCTTGCAGGGCGGCACCCGTCAGGGAGGTGGCCACCCCGACGACCCGCGGAAAGGCTGGCAGCGGCCGACGACGCCGTGGGTCGAGCAGCCCGTCGGCATCCAGGCGGGCCTTGATCTTCTCGATCCGCCGTGCCAGCTCGCCGTCGCCCACGGGGCGCAGCGTGTTGACGTAGAGCTGCAGCTTGCCCTGCGGTGCGAACAGCCCCACCTTGCCCGTGCACACCACGCGGTCCCCCGCCCGGGGAGGATGCGGCATGCCGCGGAAGGTCGTGGCCCAGATCACCGCCCCCAGCTGGGCGCGCCCCTCCCTCAAGGTGAGGAAGCAGTGCCCCGACGCCGGGGTCTGCACCTGCGCGATCTCCCCTTCCACCTGCACATGACCGAACGACCGGTCGACCAGCCCCGACAGCGCACGCGACAAGCCCTCGACCGTAAAGCGTCTCATCGGGTGAGCTTATCGAGGGCGATCTGATCGGGCGCGAGCAGCTGCTGGGCCCGCAGCAGGGCCTTGGGCTGCTCGTCGGCGAGGTCGGTGGACTCCGTTGGATCGTCGCCCAGATCGTAGAGGTGGTCCCCGTCGGCGTCGCGGATGACCTTGAGCCCGTTGTTCCGCAGCCCCAGCAGCCAGCCACCGTCGGCATCGTGCCCGACCAGGGTGGTCGAGATCGTCGCCTCCCGTGCCCCCTCGGCGTAGCCCGACAGCTCGACCCCCTCCGTGTCGTCGAGCTCATCGAGCCCCATCCCGACCGCGAGGGTGGTGGCGAGGTCCATCAGGCGCACCTGGGCCTCGATCGGCGCCACATCGCGGTGCCCCTCCGGCCACCTGAGCCGCAGCGGCACCCGCACCACCTCGTCGAACAGCGTGTGGCTACCCTGCTGGCCGTGGGCCCCTCGCAGCTCTCCATGGGACCCCACCACCGCCCACATCACCTCGCCCGCCGCTCGCTCGCCCACGGCGTCGGCGAGGGTGGCCACGGCGGCGTCGACATCGGCCACCGCGGCCTCGTCGTCGTCGCGCTGGGCAGGGTCGGCCAGGTGGACCCACACGAAGAACGGCTGCTCGCCGTGGGCCTCGATCCACCGCGCCGCACGGCGGGAGGTCGCCTCGGCCGAGCGCCACGGCTCGGGCATGCCGAGGACCCGCGCCACTGCCAGCGCATCCTGCACCAGCAGCAGCCGCCCGAGGCCCGCGGGACCGGGGAGGAAGTCATCGTCGAACACGCGGAAGCCCTGCTCGAGGCCGGAGCCTGCCGACGCGGCCGTGCTGGACACGAAGCCAGCGGTGGCCCACCCTTCTTCCCCGAGGGACTCAGCCAGCGAGCGGTAGCCGCGGGAGAGGAAGTCGTCGGCCCCCACCACCTTGTGGCGCAGCGGGTGCAGCCCCACCAGGGTCGTCGCCAGCGCGGAGCGGGTCGCCCCCGTGGGGCTGACGGCGTTGGCGAACACGACCCCATCCTCGAACACCGCATCGTGCCCCGGGGCGGAGGAGCCGGGAGCGAGGTCGTCGTGACGCAGCCCGTCGACGGTCACGAGCACCAGAGAGGGGTCGCCCTCCAGAGCGAACCCGGTAGCGGGATCGCGCAGGGCCCAGGTCAGAGACACGCCCAGCACCACCACCAACGACCCCAGCAACGACACCGGCAGCCAGCCGAGGGCGGCCTCCTTGCCGAGCTCGGCCTTTCGCAGCCAGTAGCGAGCGTTGAAGAAGGCAACCCCGGCGAACCCCAGCGGCATGGCGGCCAGGGCCAGGTAGCCAGCGGGCTCGGCCCCCTCCTCTGCCAGGCGGTAGGCCATCTGCCACAGGTAGAACCCCGTCAGCAGCAGCGCAGCCGCCGCCAGGTGGCGCGACACGGTCGTCGAGGTGCGTGTCTCGGCGCGATGCAGCGCCTGCACGGGAGCTCCTGCGAGGCCGCCGAGGACGCCCCCGACGAGGCCCATCGCCAGCACCCCGAGCACCCCGAGGATCAGCGCCTGTAGCCACGACAACGACAGCAGCGAGCTCGCCGCGAGGTTCACCGCCTCGAGCGCACCCGCCACAAAGCCGAAGCCGACGGCCTGCAGCGCGCCATACCGCCACCGATGCAGGGGGCCCCATGAGTCCATGCCGGCGTATATCTGACGGTGCCCCCGCCCACACCCCGACCCCGGAGCTCCCATGAAGGCCATCGAAGTCGTCGAAGACCAGCTGCTGTGGAACGAACACCCCGATCCCGAGGCCCCGAGCGGGCGCGAGGTGCGCATCCGGGTGGCGGCGGCGGGGGTCAACCGAGCCGACCTCGTGCAGCGCGCGGGCCGCTACCCCCCTCCTCCCGGGGCGAGCACGATCCTCGGTCTCGAGGTGTCCGGGATCGTAGAAGAGGCGGGGCCTGAGGCTGGCCTGGCCGTCGGCGCCCCCGTGTGCGCCCTGCTCACCGGAGGCGGCTACGCCGAGCAGGTCGTCGTCGACGAGCGCTGCTGTCTGCCGGTGCCCTCCGGGGTGTCGCTGATCGACGCGGCCGGCCTGTGCGAGGTGTGGGCCACGGCCTGGCTCAACCTCGTCATCGAGGGGGGCATGGGCGCGGGCGATCGCGTCGTGGTTCACGCCGGCGCGTCCGGCGTCGGCACGGCTGCGGTGCAGATCGCCCGCCTCCAGGGCGCGCGTGCCTTCGTGACCGTCGGATCCGCCGAGAAGGTGGCCCGGTGCACCGCGCTGGGAGCCGAGGGAGGATGGAACCGCCATGACGGTGACTGGGCCGACGCGGTGAGGGCCTGGGCCGAGGAGGCCGACCTGATCCTCGATCCGGTCGGCGCACCCTACCTGGCGCAAGCCCAGCAGGTGCTGGCCACGGAGGGGCGCTGGGTGCTCATCGGCCTGATGGGAGGGCGCCGGGCCGAGATCGATCTCGGGCGGCTGCTGGTGAAGCGCCAGCGGTTGATCGGCAGCACCCTGCGCTCGCGCACCGTGCCGGCCAAGGAGGAGGTCCTCCGGCAGCTGCAGCGGGTGGTGTGGCCCGCACTGGCCAGCGGTGAGGTGCAGGCGGTGATCTCGTCGAGGCTGCCGATGCACGACGCGGGGCAGGCCCACGAGCTGCTCGCGTCGAACGAGACCGTGGGCAAGGTCCTCCTGATCCCACAGCGTTAGGGGGCGGCCCCAGGAGGGCCCCATGGACCTGCCGCACGAGGTCGACCGCCGCCGCACCTTCGCGATCATCAGCCACCCCGACGCCGGGAAGACCACGCTGACCGAGAAGCTGCTCCTGTACGGCGGAGCGGTGCACATGGCGGGGGCCGTCAAGAGCCGAAAGGCCAACCGCCACGCGCTGTCCGACTGGATGGAGATGGAGAAGGAGAAGGGCATCTCCATCACCTCGTCGGTGCTGCAGTTCGACCACGACGGCCGGCGCTTCAACCTCCTCGACACCCCCGGCCACGCCGACTTCTCCGAAGACACCTACCGCACCCTCGCCGCGGTCGACTCCGCGGTGATGCTGCTCGACAACGCCAAGGGCGTCGAGCCGCGCACCCTGAAGCTGTTCGAGGTGTGTCGCCTGCGCAAGCTGCCCGTGATGTCGTTCGTCAACAAGATGGACCGCCTCGGCCTCGACCCTCTGGAGGTGATGGACCAGGTGGCCGAGAAGCTCGACATCCGCACCGTGGCGCTCAACTGGCCCATCGGCGAGGGCAAGGGCTTCAAGGGCGTCTACGACCGGGTGACGAAGCAGGTGGTGCTGTTCGAGCGCCAGGGCGCCGGCACCGAGATCCTGCCCGAGCGCCGCCTGTCCCTCGACGATCCTGAGCTGCCAGCGCTCATCGGCACCTCCGAGCTCGACGAGCTGAAGGAGTCGCTGGAGCTGCTGGAGATGGCGGGCGACGAGTGGTCGGTAGAAGACTTCCTGGCTGGCGAGGTCACGCCCTTCTTCTTCGGCTCGGCCATGACCAACTTCGGCGTCGGCCAGCTTCTCGCCGCCCTGGGCACCCTCGCACCGCCGCCCGCGCCACGCCCCGCCAAGGAGGGGCAGCGCCTGCCCTCCGACGAGGCGTTCAGCGGCTTCATCTTCAAGATCCAGGCGAACATGAACCCCCGCCACCGCGACCGCATCGCCTTCATGCGGGTCGTGTCGGGGGCCTTCGAGCGCAACATGGAGGTGCGGATCGCCGCGAGCGACAAGAAGATGAGGCTGTCGAAGCCCCACAGCTTCATGGCCTCGGAGCGCTCCATCGTGGAGCAGGCCGTCCCAGGCGACATCGTCGGCTTGTACGACCCCGGCGAGCTGCGTCTGGGCGACACCCTGTACGCCGGGGAGAAGGTGGAGTTCCTCGGCATCCCGCGGTTCGCCCCCGAGCACTTCGCTCGCATCCGCCTCAAAGACCCGACGAAGCGCAAGCACCTGCAGAACGGGCTGACGCAGCTGTCGCAGGAAGGAACGATCCAGCTGTTCTTCCGCAAGGGCCTCGGCCAAGCCGACCCCTACCTCGGCGCGGTCGGCCTTCTGCAGTTCGAGGTCCTCAAGGAGCGGCTGGCGAACGAGTACCACACCAAGGCCGAGCTCGAGAGCGCGCCCTTCGCCGTGGCGAGGTGGGTGGCCGGCGAGCCCTCGGGGCTGGAGTGGCTGGCGGCGCGCCCCGACTTCGTGTTGGTGGAAGACCGCTACGGCCACCCGGTCGTGTTGTCGAACAGCCCGTGGTCACTGGAGTACGCGCTGTCGCAGGCGGAAGGCCTGAAGTTGCTCGACGTGAGCCCCCTGGGAGCCTAAGCGGTTCCTGGTACACTGGGACCGCATCGTCCAGGGGGGACCATGTCTCGAACGATCTGGCTGGGTAGCCTCGTGCTCGCGCTGGCCGCATGCGGAAGCGGCGACGGCAAGGGCAAGGGGGCCGGCACCGGCTCCACGACAGGTCCCATCACCGGGCCCGACACCTTCCCGCCGACGGCTACCGAAGCCTTCGACCCTGGGCGTGTCTCGCTGCATCGCCTCAACCGCGCGGAATACGACAACACCGTGCGCGACCTGCTCTACGGGGTCGACCTGGGGCTCGCCGACGACTTCCCCGCCGACGACTTCGGCGCCGGCTACGACAACATCGCGTCGACGCTGTCGATGTCGCCTCTCCACGTGGAGATGTACGAGCTGGCGGCCCACGCCATCGTCGACGAGATCCTCTACGTGCCGCTGGCTGACGCCCTCGACCTGAGGCTCGAGGCCGAGGGAGAGATGGTCACGCCCAGCACGGGCGGGCCGTCGGGCGACGCGTGGAACCTGTGGTCCAACGGCACGCTCTCCGGCGTGTTCGACGCACCGCTCGACGGCACCTACGAGCTGTCCGCGCGGGTGTGGGGCACCCAGGGCGGCGCCGAGCTGGTGCAGGCAGCGCTGGGCCACGATGGCTTCGTCGACCTCACCGCCGACATTGCCGGGGCAAGCGAGGCCGAGGCCGAGATCCTCACGGTCAGCGTCGAGCTCACGGCCGGCCGCCACGAGGTCCAGATCTCCTTCCTCAACGACGAGTGGGACCCTGACGCCGACCCACCCATCGACCGGAACCTGCTCATCGACTGGGTCGGGGTCTACGGCCCGGAAGACCTGGTGGTGGGAGACAACCCGCTGCGCGAGCAGATCGTGCCGTGCATCGCCGATGCCGACGAAGCCTGCGCGCGGTCTACCGTCGAGTCCTTTGCGCCCCGCGCCTGGCGGCGGCCCCTCGAGCCCGGCGAGGTCGATGGCCTGATGGGCATCTACGACAGCGTGCTGGCGGATGGGGGCGGCTTCGAAGACGGCCTTCGTCACGCCCTCGCCGGCGTGCTGCTCGCACCGCACTTCCTCTACCGGGTCGAGCTCGACGACGACCCCGAGGGCATGACGATCACCGCCCTCGACGACTACGAGGTCGCCTCCCGACTGTCCTACATGCTGTGGTCGAGCATGCCCGACGAGGAGCTGTTCCGCGCCGCCGAAGCGGGAGAGCTGCAGACCGAAGACGGCATCCGCGTGCAGGTCGAGCGCATGCTCCTCGACACCAAGGCAGAGGCGCTCGTCGACAACTTCGCAGGCCAGTGGCTCTACCTCCGCGCCATCGACGACATCGCCCCCGACCTGTCGGCCTACCCGAGCTTCGACGAGGTGCTCCGCGCCTCCATGAAGCAGGAAGTGGAGCGCTTCGTCGCCAGCTTCATCGGCAGCGACCGCGACATGAGGGAGATGCTGTCGGCCCGTGAGGGCGAGATCGACAGCGTGCTGGCGGCCCACTACGACCTGCCGCCCCCCGCCAACGACTGGGATCCGGTCGACCTGTCCGTCGTCGACCGAGGCGGCCTCCTCGGCCTGTCGGGCCTGCTCGCGGTCAACACCTACCCGGCACGCACGAGCCCGGTCATTCGTGGCAAGTACGTGCTCGGCCAGCTGCTGTGCAGCGAGCCCCCGCCACCTCCTCCGGGGGTCGAGGGCCTCCCAGAGGATGTCGAAGCCCAGACCCTCCGTGAGCAGCTCGAGCAGCATCGGGCCGACCCGGTCTGCGCCAGCTGTCACTCAGTGATGGACGAGATCGGCTTCGGCATGGAGCACTTCGACGTGCTGGGCGCCTACCGCGAGGAAGACCGCGGCCTGCCCATCGACGGCTCTGGCACGCTGCCTGGTGAGGTCACCTTCTACGGGGCCCGCGAGCTGTCCGATCTGCTCGCCGAAGACGTGGGCTTCACCGCCTGCATGGCCGAGCAGCTGTTCACCTACGGGCTCGGTCGCATCCCCCAGGAGAGCGACCACGCCTTCCTCGAGCAGATCGAGGCCGACTTCGAGGCGGGAGGCTTCTCCTTCGAGGAGCTGGCTACCGCCATCGCCGTCTCTCCCCCCTTCCGCAGCCGTCGAGGTGAGCCATGACGTGGTCCAAGTGGTTCGGAGGCCCTGGAGGCAAGGCGCCCGGTGGGCGTCGTGCGCCAGTGTCCCGTCGCGCCTTCCTCGGAGGCGGGGCGGCCGTCGTCACCCTGCCCTTCCTGGAGTCCCTCCACACACCAGCCGGCGCCGCCACCGCCCCGACCCCGGTGCGCACGTTGTTCTGGTACCTCCCCTGCGGCATCCGCATGGAAGACTGGCGCCCCGACAACACGGGCACCGGCTACGACCTCAAGCGCATCCTGCAGCCCATGGCGCCGCATCAGGCCAAGGTCAGCGTGATCAGCGGCCTGGCCAACCAGGCGGCCTCCGTGCCGGTCGCAGGCGACCACGCTCGCGGCACCGGGTCCTTCCTCACGTGCATGGAGTGTCGCCTCACCGACGGCGACGACATCCAGAACGGGATCTCCATCGATCAGGTCATCGCGAACGGGCTCGGCGCGCAGACGCTGTTCCGCTCCCTCGAGCTGGGTGCCGAGGGTGGGCTGTCCATCGGCAACTGCGACTCAGGCTACAGCTGCGCCTACGTGCGCAACATCGCCTGGGCCGACGAAGACACGCCGCTGCCCAAGACGACCGACCCCTCGGTGGTCTACGACCGGCTGTTCGCAGGCTTCGACGACTCCCTCACCCAGGAAGACATCGACCGCCGCATCCGCTGGAGAACCAGCGTGCTCGACCACGTTCTGAGCGATGCGCAGAGCCTGAACAACAAGCTGTCGGCGTCCGACCGCGACAAGCTCGACGAGTACATGACGGGCATCCGCGACCTCGAGGTCCGCATCCAGGGCGCCGACGCAGGCACCTGCCTGCCCGGCACGCGGCCCGAGGATGTCTACGACTACGGCGACATCGTGCGCGTGATGACCGACCTGCAGGTGAAGGCGCTGGAGTGCGACCTCACCCGCGTCGTCTCGTTCATGATGGAGAACGGCGGCTCCTACCGCTCCTTCGACTTCGTCGGCGTCACCGGCGGGCACCACGAGCTGTCCCATCACCAGAGCGATCCCGCCAAGCTCGAGGCGCTGTCGCAGATCGGAACCTGGGAGGTAGAGCAGTTCGCCTACCTGCTGCAGCAGATGGACGGCGTGGTCGCGGCCAACGGCAACACGTTGCTCGACAACAGCCTGGTGCTGCTGTCGTCGGAGATCTCCGACGGCGACCGCCACAACCACGACGACCTGCCTGTCCTCCTCGCAGGGAGCGGCGGCGGCTACACCACCCCGGGTCGGCACATCGACCTGGGCCAGGAGACGCCCATCGCCGATCTGTTCATCGCGATGGCCGACGCGGCAGGTGTCGGCGTGAGCAGCTTCGGCCAAGACGGCACGCAGCCCCTCGACCTTTCATAGGCAGGGTGCCCTGAGCGAGACGCCCCGGCACGAGCTTCGTGCCGGGGCGTCGTTCGTTGCAGGCCCCGGTGGGGCTGCGCGGCGCTACTTCTTGCCCTTCTTGCCCTTCTTGCCCTTCTTCTTCTTCTTGGGCGGCGTGAAGTCACCGTACTGGAAGGTGAGCTCGACGCCGGCGTGCAGGTAGAGCGCGAGGTTGAACGGAGAGCCGACGTCGTCGCGCTCGAGGCCGTCGAGGTCGGTGTAGTAGTGGTTGGACGGCACGTTGGTGCCGCCGAAGATGCCCAGCGCGTAGGCCGTCTTCTTCGCGCGCAGCTGTGCCATCAGGTGACCACGAACCGGGAAGTGCGGCACGCGGAGCTTCTCGACACCGTCGGCCGCGCGGAAGCTCATCTGACCGACGCCCAGGTAGGCGCCCGCGATGATGTCGATGTCGGACTCGGTGACCAGCACGCGGTCGTAGTTGAGCATGAAGTACAGGTCGTTGTAGCCCTTGCCCGAGCCGACCCCGGCCAGCACGCCGATCCGGTTGTCGCGGTCGATGCCGTAGAAGGCATCGATGGCGAACTGTGCATCCCACAGCACGCGCTCGAGACCCGAGTACAGCGGGTCGCCGTTCTCGTCGAGGTCGCGATTGGGGTCGTCGCCATTCTCGTTGCCGGCCCGCTGCTCGCCGTCGTCGAGGAAGTTGTAGTTGGCGATCTTCGAGGGAAAGGCCAGCGGGAACCGGCCAGGCACGGCGATGGTGCCGAGCCGGACGCCGACGCCCCACATGTTGGCTTCCTCGACCGCGTGGGCGTCTTCACCGACGCCGAGGCCGGCGGCCACCAGCGCGACGGCGGCAGCTCCCTTCAAGGTGCGATGCATCGTGTCTCCTCCAGCGGCGTCCGCCGTGTGCGCCCCAGACTATAGCGACAAGACCTGCGCGGGGCTCAGATTCCAGGTCGGGCGCGCCTTGGACGAAGACGAACCGTGACCATTCGAGAGAATTACGCCCGCGCCAGGCCGGAGCGCCCCAGGGCGGCCAGCTCGTCGAGCAAGTACACATTGGCCAGCACGGCCTTGCGGAAGATGCCCAGGTGCATGGACTCGTTGGGGCCGTGGGCCGTGGTGAGCGGGTCCATCACGCCGTTGAGGATCAGCGGCAGATCGCCGAAGCGCCGGCCGAAGAGTGCCACGAAGGGGATGGAGCCCCCCACACCGACCTGCACCAGCTTGTGCCCCCAGGCGCGCTCGTAGGCCCGATCGGCCGCGTCGAAGGCAGGGCCCTGGGGCGTGTACAGCCAGCCCGTGCCGTGCCAGCCTTCGTTGACCACCTCGACCAGCACGCCCCCCGGCGGGTTGCGCACGAGCTCGGCCTTCAGCACCTCGAACAGCGCCTCGGGCGCCTGGTCGGGGGCCAGCCGCACCGACAGGGTGGCGCTGGCCTCGCGACGCAGCGCGTTCTTCTTGCGGTCGGCCGTAGGAAGCGTGGTGGCCACCACGGTCAGGGCCGGCTGCCACCACATCCACTCGGCCGCGGAGCGGTCGCGCACCGGCAGCGGGTCGACGCCCTCGAGCAGGTGCGCCCCCTCGCGGATCACCTCGTCGGTGAGCGGAACCTGCGCGCCCGACGCCTTGCGGGCCTCGTCGACCTCGACCAGCCCGACCTTCAGCCGCCCGTCTTCGTCGACCAAGCGACCGACGAGGGTGATGAGTGCGGTGCTCACGTCGGGCACCATGCCGCCCCACAGCCCGCTGTGGCCGTCGGCCGACAAGGCACGGCAGGTCACCTTCATCTCCATCAGGCCCCGCAGAGACACGGTCAGCCCCGGCACCTCGGGAGACGGGTTCTCGCAGTCGGTGAGGACCATGACGTCGCTGTCGAAGGCGTCTGGGTAGGCATCCATGAACCGCTCGAGGTTGGGCGACCCGATCTCCTCCTCGCCCTCGATCAGCAAGCGCACGTTGCACGGGGGCCCATCGGCCGTCTCCAGCCACGCCCGCAGTGCCGCCATGTGCGACATCCAGCCGCCCATGTCGTCGGCCGAGCCCCGCGCATACAGGCGCCCGTCTTTCTCGACGCCCACGTGGGGGTCGGTGTGCCAGTGCTCCCGCTCCACCGGCTGCAGATCGAGGTGCCCATAGATCAGTACCGTGGGCGCATCGTCGCCTGCGTGCAGCCACTCGGCCGCCACACAAGGCAACGCATCGTCGAGCTCCAGGACCCGCGCGCGATCGAGCCCCAGCCCCTCCAGGTCGTCGCGGATGCGAGCTGCCAGGGCCCGCACGTCGTCGAAGTGTGCCTCGTCGCAGGAGATCGCGGGGATCTCGAGGTAGCCGCAGAGCTGCTGGACCGTCTCGTCGAGCTGGGAGGTGGCACGCTCGGCCACGGCATCGATCTTCGGGTGGGACATGGGGCCTCCAGGCCCCGGAGCCTAACGAACCGGGCGGACCAGGACTACAGCGCCCCGCTCAACACCAGCGAGTCGATGACCCCCGCCACCGAGTAGGTGCGCTGCACGCCGACCGTGAGGCGCACGGCCGGGGTCACCAGCACCGCGGCCGCCAGCATCCGAAGCTCGTGGAACGGCGTGACGATGTCGCTCTGCCTCGCAGGGGTGAACACCCAGCCCGGCGTCAGCTCGCCGTACAGCTTGAACGGCTTGCTGAGCTTGAGCAGCACGGTGTTCCGCAGGTCGAGACCGGGCGACCACGCAAGGAAGTAGTCGGGCGCGGTCGTGGTGCCGTAGCCGTTGTAGTACAGGTCGGGGCCCACCTGGTACTGAATCAGCTTGGTGTCGGGCCCGATGAACGAGCCCACCCGCACGTCGGCGCCCAGCGAGCCACTGGTGATCCCGTAGGTGCCAGTGACCTGTGTGCGCGTGTGCGACAGCCAGTGCGGATCGTCGCGGTCGCGCACCGTCACGCCAGCGACCGCACCGCCGGTGGCGAGGGCATGGGTGTCGCCGTTCACCGAGATGACCCCACCGGTCAAGATGGGACGAACGTAGGGCTTCGGCTTGCCCCAGGTGGCCCCGAACCCTTGCACCGTGAGGACGAACCACAGCAGCAGCATGCTCCCTCCGACCGGGAGCGTAACGGGGCGTGGTCGCTCGGTGCCAGACCATCGACGAGGCGGGAGGCCCATTCCCCCCGCCCCGACGACAGCGAGCTCCGGACACCGTCAGGGGCACGGACAGTGGTGACCCGGAGCCCACGGGGACATTGCAGGCGCCGTGCCACCTCCACGACGTGGTCCCACAGCACATCGATGCTCAACGCGGTCGCGCGTCGCCCCCAGATCGCGACATCCATGCCAGGTTCGTGGAACCCCCCGCGCTCGCAGTGGTCCTACCGAGGGTCAGGAGGATCCGTGCTCGGTACCCGAAGCCTGCTCTCGTTGCTCACCGTCGGCGCGGTCGCCTTCGGCGCCACGACGGTCGACCCCGTGACCCTCACGTACGGCGACTTGCCCGTGGCGACCACCTTCGGCCTTCCCGTGGGGTATCCCAGCGGAGAGGGCTACTACGACGCACAAGACTTCGGCACCAACTACCACCTGGGCGAAGACTGGAACGGGGTCGGCGGCGGTCAGACCGACCTGGGCGACCCCGTCGCGGCGATGGCCGATGGCGTGGTCACCTACGCGGCCGACGCAGGCCCCGGGTGGGGGAATGTCGTGAGGGTGGTCCACCATATTCGGCACCACCAGCAGAGCAGCTTCGTCGAGAGCCTGTACGCCCACCTCGACACCATGGATGTCACGGTGGGCGACGCCATCCTGGCTGGGCAGCCCGTGGGCACCATCGGCGATGCCCATGGGCGCTACGCCGCGCACCTGCACTTCGAGGTGCGCCGCGCGCCCGACCTGCCCCTGGGGCCCGGCTACAGCGCAGACACCTCGATGCACCTCGATCCCAGCCGGTTCATCGCGGAGATGCGCCGAGAGCGCTGACCACCTCGTCGAGGGGGAACCGCACGTCGTCGTGACGCGCCACCAGGGCCCCGTCGCCGTCGAGGACCAGCACCCGTAGCCCGTGCACGATGTCGGTCGCTTCTTCGCCGCGCAGCACCGACATGCCGGCAGACATCGCCAGGGCATCGACCTGACTCTTCGACGCGTGCACGAGATGCCACCGCTCCGACAGCGACAGCCCCTCGGCGTAGGCCGCCAGCACCTCAGGGGTGTCGTAGGCGGGATCGAGGCTCACCGCCACGATCCGTGCGGGGGACGCCCCCAGCGCCGCGTCGAGGGCCTGCAGCCGGCCTACCAGGGCCGGGCACGCCTCCGGGAGCGGGCAACGCGTGTAGAGGAAGGTCAGCACCGTCGGGACCCCCTGACCGAGCCCCACCAGCACCTCATCCCCCCGATGACCGGGCAAGGTGATGGGCGCCAACCCCTCACCGGGCTGAAGCGGTGCCGGGCCCTTGGCCGCCTCGGGAACCGGGCCCTTGCCCGTGATGCGCAGCTTCGTGAGCTGCCCTCCCCCGTCGAGCAGCTCGTAGCGGGCCACGACGCGATGACCTGGCTCGAGGGGAGCCAACAGCGCGGGGTCGGCGGCGGTGAAGGGCATCACCATCGCCGGCATCAGCCCATCCACCGGCTCGTGGTCGAGCACGACTTCTTCGCCGCGGACCTCCACGACGGTGCCCTCGACGATGTAGGCGTTGGCGCCCCAGCAGGCCAGCAGCCCCAGCAGGATCGGGATCATGCCTCCCCGGTACCCTGGTCTTGCAGGGCCCGCACGACTCGCTCGGCCAGCCCTCGAGCCTGGGCCGCGTGTTCCGGCCCTCGCCCCTCTCCCAGCGCGCAGTCGTAGTACAGCCAGGCCAGCGCGATCATCGCCTCCCCCGCCTCCGCAGGCCCTCGCTGGGCGAGCCACTCCGCCGCATCCACTGGGGGGAGGGCAGCCGGGGGACCCAGCCCTCGCTTGCGATAGGCCTCCCGCGCACGGGCATGCTGACGCGCCACGGGCCCTTGGGGGGGCGCGGGACCTCGCCGCCGTAGCCGCCCCAGCCACCGCACCGCCCACAGCCGCAGCAACCCGCCGACCAGCCCCGCCACGACGACCAGGATCAGCACCCCCCGCCAGGGCGTCTCGGCGACCGACGGCAGCCGCAGCCAGCCCTCCACCGTGCGCGCCGAGGCCCACACCACGGCCCGCTGGTCGTCTCGGTCGTAGTCGACCAAGGCGGCCCTCCACCACGCGTCGAAGGACTCCGCCAGCCGCTGCATCGGCGGCACCGGAGCCACCGGCGCCTGCTGAGGGGTCGCGTCGAGGGCCACCCACTCCCCGTCGAGGAGGACCTCGGCCCACGCGTGGGCATGCTGGCGCCGGACCACTAGGTCGCCCGTCACCGGATCGCGCTCCCCCGACGCGAAGCCGTTCACCACCCGAGACGGGACGTCGATGGCCCGGGCCATCACCGCGAGGCCCGCCGCCACGAACTCACAGTGGCCTCGACGGTCGACGAGGAGGAAGTCTTCCAGGGGGCGCTCCGAGGCCGACCGCCCGTCGCGGGTGTAGGCCACCTCCCCCTCCAGCCAGGCAGCGAGGCGCCTGACGCGCGCCTCGGCAGACCCCTGCCCCGCCACGCTCCGGGCCAGCGAGCGCACGTCGGGGTGCAGACTCGGCGGGAGCTGAAGCCAACGGGCTCGCTCCACGGAGGGCTCGTCGAACCACGGCTCCCCCTCCGTGCGAGGCGACACGTACACCCGGTAGGCCCCTCGCTGGGCTCCGGCGGGGAGGAACCAGCCCCCCTGCCGGTCGCTCTGCACGCCGTCCACGGCAAGGCCCGTCAGGGCCCCCGGCACGAAGATCACGCCATCCGTCGCCTGCGTGAGGGTGACGTCGACCGCCACCCCCTGCGACCCGGCGACGGTGGCGGGCTGGGGGGGCGTGGTGCTGAACCAGCGCACGCCATCGAAGCCGTCGAGGGCGAGCCCGCGCCAGTACACCCGCTCCGGTGCGCCCTGCATGCGAGCCCGAAACACCACCCCCGGGTCGTCGAGCAGTGGGTCGAGGGCGCCGAGCTCCACGTCGGGCGCAAAGCCCGTGAGCCGCACGTCGGGGGCGGGGGCAGGGTCGGACGCCGGGCGTGGCAGCAAGGCGAAGCAGACCGCGCTGCCCACCACGTGGAGCGGCAGCCAGCCCCATCCCCTACCCGCCCGCCCCTCGGGCAGAAGCGACAGCGGCAGCGCCACGGCGAACAGGCTCGCGGGGACCAGGAAGGTCGCCGTCTGGACCACGCCGGCTGCCGCCACCAGCATCAAGCCCGCCAGCACCACCGACACCCTGTCGTCGCCCGCGTCGTGCCGGGTGATGCGCCGGTGCACCTGCAGCCACCACAGCATCAGCCCCAGCCCGACGACCGGGGGAATGCGGGCCCATGCCAGCGCGCCCACCACCAACAGCCAGGCCACCGTGAGCGCTCCCCACGGCACCCGCCGCCGCCACCGCAGCGGCACCTTCGGCCCGAGCAGTCCTACCAGCCAGCCCGCCGGGCCCAGCCAGCCCAGAGGAGGCCCCAGCAAGGTCAGGGCGACGAAGCCTGCCGCCACCACCAGCTCGATGCCCATGCGCCGCATCAGCCACGCTCCGGCAACAGCGCCAGGCGATCGAGCAGCTGCCGACGCCACGCCTGCCCGCGACCTGCCGGCAGCTCCATCCCGTCGACCCCCTCCCCTGCGACCACCCGCAACGACACGGCCTCCCCGCGCTCCGTGGCCCGGTGGACCTCGCCGCAGGCGCGCGACAGCTCACGCTCCCAGGCCGCACCCGAGCGGTCGGGCACCACCACGCGCACGGCCCGCTCCGCCTCACGCGCCCTCTCCACCACCATCGGCCGCCCCAGCCGGGCCGTCGCCGGCCAGTGGATCGCCCGCGGTGCATCGCCCTGGCGATAGGGGCGCAGCCCCAGGAAGTCGCCTCCCCCTCCCGGTCGCGGGGCCTCGGCCTGGCCGTGCCGCGAGCGCGGCGTGGCCCGCTGCGCCCGGGTGCCGGGGGTCGGGTAGACCAGCACCTCCGCGGGCACATCGACGGTGACCTCATGCTCCATCAGCCCGAAGGGCCAGGTCGAGGTCAACCGCACGCGCCCCAGCTGGGCAGCCCCCCGCCGAGGAAAGGCCCACACCGCCGCGACCCGTAAGCTTCCCGCAGCCGCCACCCTCGCCGCCGTCGCAGCCGCCAGCCCCTCTGCCTCTTCGACCACCACGCCCCGCGCCGACAGCCCACGGCGCGCATTCAGGACCAGCCAGTGCCCCGTCGCCGCCTCCCCTGCGTACAGCTCGGCCGGCAGGATCCGCCGGGCGCCGAGGCCATAGACGTTCAGCCACCCTAGAGGCCACTGGACGAGCCACACCGACCACAGCGGCGCCACCACCAGGAACAGCAGGTTGTTGCCCGACACCATGGCCACGCCCGTCAATGCCGTGGCGAGCAACACGAACACCAGGCCGTCGCGAGTGACGCGCATCAGAGCGGAGGCGGGAGCTCGTCGAGGAGGGCCGAGACCGCCTCGGCACCCCCATCGGAGTCGAGACGCCCGCCGGTGCGCGCCATCACGCGGTGCGCCAGGACCGGAACCGCGAGGGCCCGAACGTCTTCGGGGATGGCGAAGGACCGCTGCTGCAGCAAGGCACGAGCCCTCACCGCGCGATGGAGCGCCTGGGCTCCGCGGGTGCTCACCCCCCGCACGAAGCGGGCATCGGAGCGCGTGCCACGCACAAGGTCGAGCAGGTATTCCTCCACCAGCTCCGGAACCCGGATGCCCATGGCTTCGTGCACGAGCACCTCCACGTCTTCGGGGGCGACCACCTCGGACGGCACGGGGCGACGGGCGTGCCGCAGGATGGCGCGCTCGGTGCTTCGGTCGGGGTAGCCCAGCGCCAGTCGCATCAGGAACCGGTCGAGCTGGCTGTCGGGCAGGTGGAATGTGCCGTGCATGTCGTAGGGGTTCTGCGTCGCCACCACCAGGAAGGGGCGGGGAAGCGCCCGGGTGGTGCCATCGACGGTGACCTGATGCTCCTCCATCGCCTCGAACAGTGCGGACTGCGTCTTGGGCGTGGTGCGGTTGATCTCATCGGCGAGCACCACGTTGGCGAACAGCGGGCCCTCGCGAAAGCGAAACGTGCCCTCGCTCGGATCGAGCACGTTGACGCCCGTGAGATCGGCGGGAAGCAGGTCGGAGGTGAACTGAACCCGCCGGAAGGACCCCCCCAGCGCCGCGGCCAGCGCGCTCGCCAGGGTCGTCTTGCCCACCCCGGGCACGTCTTGCAGCAACAGGTGGCCACCCGCCAGCACCGCGATGAGCGCCAGGTCGACGACATCCTGTTTGCCTTGGAGGACTCGACCTACCGCGTCGCGCAGCCGGCGCACCGCCTCGGTCGAGGAGGGTGACACGCCCGCTGCGGGCTCTCCGTGGGGCTCGGCGCCTATGGCACCGCTCCGGTCCAGGTGCCGCTGGTCGCGATGTCGTAGGTACAGCCCGGCTGGATGTCGGGGTGATCGGTGGACAGCACCACGAAGGACTCCTCGCCCTCCCAGTCGGACTCTTCCACGCAGCCACTTCCGCCGCCCTGGTTGATCCGGGCCGATCCGAAGATCTGCCAGCGCACGATGTGCCCGTCGATGTCGTCTTCCCACACGATCGAGCTGTAGGTGATCAGGCAGCCATCCGCCTGCCCCTGGGCCCACAGATCGTCTCCGATCGACAGCTTGACCGCCTGGTTCTCCAGCTCGACCCGGTACTCCAGCGAGTCGGAGTAGTTCGAGCCCCCGCCGGTACACGTGTTCTCCACGCCCGTCAGGTCGACCTGGAAGTACTCCCCGGGCAGCTCCTCCTCGCCGCACCCTGCGAGGGCACACACAGCGAACAGGGACGCGCACAAGCTCTTCATGGGGATCCTCCGGTCGGACAGGGCCCGTTGCAAAGGCCGCCCGACGCCCATATATACCGGCCTCTCAGCGTGTCTCCAACCCATGGAGTGCGCTCGACACCGTCCCTTGACGCAGGAGTCGTCCCTTGTCCGAGGATCGCCCGCTGTTCGTGGCCCGTGAGTCCGATGTCGCTGCCCTCCACACGCTCTGGGCGACCGCACGCGAGGGCCAGTCGAAGGCGCTGCGCCTGCAGGCCCCCTTTGGCGGGGGTCGTCGCGCGCTGTCGGCGGAGTTCCTCCGGCAGGCCGCTGCCAAGGAAGAAGACACCATCATCTGGCGGGTCAACTGCCTCGACCAGGAGAACGGCCTGCAGTGGCTCGTCCGCATGTACGGCAGCCTCGTCGCCGTGCTCACGGGCGACGTGCTCCGGCGCGGCAAGGTGGAGATGGTGCTCAATGCCCAGCTCCCCGGGCAGCCCAAGCGCGTGCAGAGCTGGTATCAGCAGTTCATCGCGGCCATGAAGGAAGCCAAGACCGACGCCGAGAAGGGCCAGGTCCAGCTCCGGATGCCCCAAGACAACCCCCTCGTGGGGCTCGTCGAGGTCGTGGCAGCCATCAGCCGCAAGATCCCGATGATCATCGAGATCCAGAACCCCTACGCGGTCAACAGCCTCAACCTCGCGATGTTCGTCGAGGCCTTGTTCGTCGAGACCCAGTCCGGGGCCAAGCTGCTCCAGGTGCTGTTCGACGAGGCGCCCTCCGAGGTGACCCGCGAGCTGTTCCCGATGCCGCTCCTCGACCTGTACGACCGGATGGAGGGCCGCTTCGACGTGCACGCCATCGAGCCGTGGGGGGCCACCGAGACGACGGCCTACCTCGACAGCAAGGGCCTTTCGGGCGACGCCGCCCGCCTGTCCGAGATCGCGACGGGCCGGCCGGGCTTCATCGCCGAGCTCGCCGAGATCCTCGAAGAGCAGGGCCGCCTCGGCGGCGACCTGTCCGACGTGACCCTCGCGTCGCTGGTCCCCGGTGGCGTCGACGAAGACGAGCTCGAGGTCCCCGACAGCCCTCCCGAAGAAGGCAAGGCCAAGCACGCATCGGCTGACGACAGCTCGCGGGTGATGCACCTCGCCGCGCTCCTGGGCGCCGCCTTCCCGAGCAACCTCGTGGCCGACATGGGCGGCTACGACCGCGACTCCATCGACGATCTGCTCGACGCGATGGGCGACCTGTTCGAGGAAGTGCAGTTCAGCAAGGAGCTCAACACCTGGATCTACCGCTTCAAGCGCGGCTGCTACCGCGAGGGTGTGCTCGAGCACAACGACACCGACGAGGGGCACGACCTCGCTCGCCGCGTCGGCGTGTTCATGGAGCAATACCTCGTGCCCCGCGGCTACGGCTTCATCGTGAAGACGGCCCGGGTCTACGCCGAGAACGGTGCCCCCATGCGGGCGCGGCTGATGCGCGCACAGGCGTTGTCCAACGACAACCCCGACGTGTGGAGCCTCGCCTTCGACTTCATCAACTACTTCGACGAGATCCCCTACCCCGACGCGCTGAAGCGCACGGTGTACACCAACCTGCTCGACCGCCTCGCGTCGGGCGGGAACACGGCGGCCGCCGAGCGCGTGCACGCCACGGTGTCGGAGTGGGTCGAGGGCCAGGGCGCCACGCTGGCAGAGCGGATCGACAAGGCCGGCGAAGAGGCCACCGAGCAGGCCCGTGAGGCCGCGACGGCCTACAACGCCCGCATCGACGCAGGCGAAGGCGCCGAGGGGCAGGAGAAGGTCGAGGTCGACGCCGAGGCCGACAAAGCCGCCCAGCGTGCCCGCGCCGGCGTAGAGAACGACCACAAGGGCCTGCTGGCCTGGCTGCTGTTCACCGGCTCCCGCATCGACCTGCGCCGCCAGGATCTGTTCCGTGCCCGCGACCGCGCCCGCGATGCCCTCACGGCCTACGCCGCGGCGGGCGATGCCGGCAAGCAGGCCGAGGTCCACAACCACATGGCCGGCATCGAGCTGCAAGACGGCAATGCCCAGGCAGCCCTCGACGCCGTCGAGAAGGCGCTGCAGGCCGGCCAGGTGCAGACCCCCGAAGGCAAGACGGCGGTGCTGCCCAACGTGCTGGCCACGGCCGAGCAGATCCGCGGTCTCGTGGCCCGCCGCAGCGGCAAGCTCGACGACGCCATCAAGCACTTCCGCATCGCCAACGAGGTCGCGGGCCGCGTCGGGCTGGCCGGGCTGGCCCTCGACTCCGGGCTGTCCTACGGCGAAGCGCTGCTGGTCGGCGGTCAGACCGAGAAGGGTCGCGACGCGCTCCGCAGGGTCCTCCAGATCGCACAGAGCCTTCGCAACGCCGTGCGTGAGCGCCAGGCCGCCGAGCTGCTCGCCCAGGCCGAGGGGGCCCTCAAGAACTACGAGGCGGCCCTGCCCCTCGCTGCCCGCACCCTGCAGCTGTCGCAGGCCCTGAAGTTCGAGCACACGCTGCCCATCGACCTGTACAACCTCGGCTTCTTCCACTTCATGACGAACAAGCCCAGCGAGGCCGTCTCCTACTTCACGCAGTCCGAGCAGCGCATCGCCGGCCTCGGCAAGCACCCCGTGGTCAAGGAGCTGCACTACTTCAAGGGCCTCGCGCATCTGCGCACGGGCGACCTCGACGCTGCCAAGACGAGCCTTCGCAACGGCCTTCGCCCGATGCAGGAAGCGAAAGACTGGCCGAAGATGTGCTCGGCCCTCGACGCCCTCGCCAACATCGAGGAGCGCCAGGGCAACAAGGCCGTGGCCAAGAAGCTGCTGACCGACGCCATCGGCTTCGCCAAGCAGGCCAACCTCAAGGAGCAGCGCAAGCAGCTCAAGAAGCGCCTCGACAGCATCGCCTGAGGCCAGCAGGCCGGGCCTGCTCGTCCAACGTCGAAGGGCGAGCCTCCCGTAGGAGGCTGGCCCTTCTTGCTCAGCGGAGCCGAGGCCGGTCAGCTCACAGCTGGTCGTTCATCCACTCGACCGAGTCCCACCAGCCGTTGTTGGGCGTGGCGGGCGGGATGTAGGCCACCGTCAGGTCGGGGTTGAGCACGATGATCGTCGGCCAGGCCGCGAGCTGCACGTGGGTGGTCATGCTGTAGGACGGGTCGGCCAGCACGGGGATGTTGGGGTGCGGGAAGTCGTTGTACCACTGCTCCGCGTTCTTCTGCTTGCACTCGTTGCCCCACATGTTCTCGCCGAGCACGGTGACCCAGTAGATGTCGCCGTTGTCGACCGCCTCACGCACCTTCAGCCAGTCGGCGTCGAGCGAAGCGTAGTCGCCGTCGAGCCAGCTGGAGATCATCTGACATGGCGGACACCACTGGGCCGACACGTCGAGCATGATGTACTTGCCCTCGTCGTTGTGGAAGTCGTACAGGTCGACCGTGTCGTCGAACTGGTCTTCCGTGGCGTAGGCCATGATCCGCTCGCCGACCGCCGCGTAGGTGCCCGTGCCGGGCTCGATGGCGCTCTTGTCGGACACGTAGGGCCAGCCACCGATGTAGATGACGCTGTCGGCGTTGGCCGGGTCGCTGCCCACCGCTGCTTCGTCGCCGTCGCGGTAGCCGTCGCCGTCGGAGTCGACGTTGAGCGGGTCGAGACCGTCGGCCACCTCGATGCCGTCGTCGAGGCCGTCGCCGTCGGTGTCGGGGGACATCGGGTCGAGACCCAGCGTCACCTCTTCCTCGTCGGTCAGACCGTCGGCGTCGCTGTCGACCGCAGGCTCGGGCTCGGTGTCGGTGTCGGTGTCGGTCGTGCCGTCGTCGTCGTCGTCGTCGCCCACATCTTCGGTGTCGTCGACCGTGCCGTCATCACCACCACCGGAACACGCCACGGAGAAGAAGCCGAGCGCGAGAACCAAACGCCAATCCATCAGGGACCCCCTACAAGAGCGCCCCCATGGGTCGGATGACGCATGTGGAGTGATACCTGCGCCAGCAGCCATCGGCTACCGACCATCGCAAAAAGCGTGTGTGCTCGCCCCGAGGGCCTACAGCTCGCCGTTGAGCCAGTCCATCGAGTCCCACCAGCCGCTCTCGAAGCCCGTAGGCTGGTAGGCGACCGTGAGATCGGGGTTGAGCACGATGATCGTCGGCCAGCCGGCGAGCTGCACGTAGTTGACCATCGTGTAGCCGGGGTCGCCGAGGACCGGGATCATCGGGTGGGGGAAGTCGAAGTACCACTCCTTCACGTCGAGGGGCCCGGGCTCCTGGCCGCTGGTGTTCTCACCCATCACAGTGACCCAGTAGACATCGCCGCTGTCGACGGCCTCGCGGACCTTCAGCCAGTCGGCGTCGAGGGCGCCGTAGTCGCCGTCGAGCCAGCTGGAGACCATCTGACAGGGCGGGCACCACTGCGCCGACACATCGACGACGATGTACTTGCCTTCCTCGTTGTAGAAGTCGTAGAGGTCGACCTCGTCGCCGAACTGATCCTTGGCCGAGTAGGGAGCGATGCGCTCGCCATCGGTGGCGACCGACGAGGTGCCCGGCTCGATGGCGCTCTTGTCGGACACGTAGGGCCAGCCGCCCTTGTAGATGAGGGACTCGGCATCCGTAGGATCGGAGCCCTCCGCGACCTCGTCGCCGTCGAGGTAGCCATCGCCATCGGTGTCGGCGACCAACGGATCGAGCCCGGCGTCGGCCACTTCGGTGCCGTCGTCGAGGCCGTCGCCGTCGCTATCGGCCGACTGCGGGTCGAGGCCCAGGGCGACCTCTTCGTCGTCGGTGAGCCCGTCGGCATCGCTGTCGGCCGGGCCCGACGTGCCGCCGGTGGGATCGATGTCGTCGTCATCGTCGTCGTCACCGGACACATCGTCGTCGTCGTCGTCGCCCGTCTCGGTGCCATCGCTCGAGCCACCGCCGGAGCACCCAGCCCCCAGGGACAGAATGCCCATCGCCAACAGAATTCGCCAGTTCATGAACAGCCCCCAGAAGAATGCGTAGAAAGCCATACCCGCGCAGCCGGGGCACCGCTACCGCAAAGCCCCCGAGAAGCGCTCAGCCCGCGACGAGCCGCACGGCGCGCTTCTTGCCCACCCGCAGCACCAGCCCTTCGCCGCCCAGGGCGGACGGCTCCACCAGCTGCTCGGCATCCGCCACCTTGTCGCCGTCGATGCGCACCCCACCGCCCTTCACCAGGCGACGGGCTTCTCCACGAGACTTCGCGAGGCCCGAGGCCTCGAGCACGACGAACAAGGGCGCGTCGGCCACCACCACGTGGGTGGGCATCTCCTGGGAGGCCTGCCCGCCGACCATCGCCTTGGCTGCCGCATCTGCCTGCGCCGCCGCATCCGCCCCGTGGGCGAGGGTGGTGACCTCGTTGGCCAGCACCCGCTTCGCCTGGTTGATCGCGGCCCCCTGCAGCGACTCGAGCTCGGCGATGCGCTCCAGGTCGAGGAAGGTGAACAGCTTGAGGAAGCGACCGACATCCCGATCATCGACGTTGTACCAGTATTGCCAGTAGTCGAAGGGCGACAGCTTGTCGGCGTCGAGCCACACCGCGCCGTTGGCGGTCTTGCCCATCTTGGCCCCCGAGGCCGTCGTGAGCAGCGGCGTCGTCAGCCCCCACACCTGCGACTGCTCCAGGCGACGGACCAGGTCGACCCCCGCCACGATGTTGCCCCACTGGTCGTCGCCGCCCAGCTGCAGGCGGACGCCGTGCGAGCGGTAGAGGGCGAGGAAGTCGTAGGCCTGCAGGATCTGGTAGTTGAACTCGATGAACGACAGCCCGCGCTCCAGCCGCTGCTTGTAGGCCTCGGCCGCCAGCATCCGGTTGACGCTGAAGTGCCGACCGATCTCCCGCAGGAAGTCGATGTAGCCGAGCTGCATCAGCCAGTCGGCGTTGTCGACCATCACCCCACGCTCCCCGTCGAACACGAGGAACCGCTCCAGCTGCGACTTGAGGGCCGCCGAGTTCTTCGCGATCGTCTCGGCCGTCATCATCTGCCGCAGCTCGGTCTTGCCCGACGGGTCGCCCACCCGGCTGGTGCCGCCACCGACCAGCGCCACCACCCGATGGCCCGCGCGCTGCAGGTTGGCCATGGCCATGATCTGCACGAGGGACCCCGCATGCAGCGAGTCAGCGGTGGGGTCGAAGCCGATGTAGAAGCGGACCGGCTCCCCAGCGAGAGCCTCGCGGATCTCGTCTTCGTGGGTCATCTGCTGCACGAAGCCGCGGGCCTCGAGGGTCTCCAGTGCGCCCATTTCGGGTCCTCCACGGCGGCCTGGTAACTGGTACACTGAGCCGCACCCAGCAGCGCGAAGAGGCCGATGAGCACGGATGCAGACGAGCCGAGCGGGCTCCCGGAGCTGAGCGACGAAGCCAAGGTGGGCGACCTGTTGCCCCCCGACGTGGAGCCGTACGACCCACCGTCCAAGAAGATCGCCGAGCGTCGGGTGGGCGGATGGGCCACCTCGGCGCGGCTGTTCGAGCGCCGGAGCTTTCGGCCCGCAGGCAACAGCCGGAAGTTCTGGCGGAAGATCGAAGACGACGACCCGTTCCTTCCCAAGCCGACCGGCAAGCGCATCGCGCAGGAGGGCGGCCACTCGCTCTACCCCTCCGAGCGCCTCGTTCGGATGCCCGAGCCCCAGAAGGTCAGCCGGCCCACCGAGCATGCGCCACCACC
>CBDUIC010000079.1:0-34272 GCA_965367245.1 uncultured bacterium
CTCCTTCTTCGCCGCCTCTTCCGCCGCCTTCTTCCGCTTCTCCCGACGCTGCTGCTCGTGGGCAGCGATGGCCACCGACGCCCCGAAGCCCGAACGCAGCCCCGCCTTGATCACCGGCGCCATCTGGCTGCCCATCTTGGCGATGAACCCGGCGTCGTCACCGAAGGCGAGCTTGGAGACGAAGCTGACGCGGGAGGTCTGGACCTTGCCCTCTTCCACCACGAACATGCCGTAGATCTCCCCTACGGGAACGACCGAGCCGCCGATCCACCGGGTGTCCATGTTCTCGACCGCAGCGGTCATCTTCGCCTGGTACTCCGTCCACGTCGCCGCAGGAACCCAGCTCGGCTCGATCTTCTCGAACCACAGCACGGTGCGGTTCGTCTCCTCGTCGTGCCGGCGGTACATCCGCTGCGGGAAGGTGCCGTAGAACAGCGTGAGGTCGAGCACGTAGAAGGTGTCGCGGTACTCGGCGCCCACCGTCTTGTCGTAGCCCCGGCCCATATCGATCACGATCTTGGCGCCGTCCATGTACTTGGGCAGGCGGGTGTTCTGCATGTAGACCACGTCGGCCACCACGTCGTGGTCGAAGTCTTGTGCACCCTCTCCCGTGATCATCGGCACGTAGCCCGACTCGATCGACTTCAGCCGAATCTCGTCGTATTGCTTGCCCGAGTAGCTCTTGGTGTAGGCGTCGGCCCAGTAGCTGTCGTCTTCGAGGATCCGATTGAGGACCTCCTGACCCTCGGCGTTGCGCAGCTTGAGGTCCAAGCTGGCCGCAGAGGCCACCGACGACAGGGCGACGAGGGCCGCCACAGCGGGCAGTCGGGCGAGGGCGCGGGCGATGGTCATGAGGCGGAGCTCCTTGCAGCGCTGGAGTCTACCAACCCTCGTGCCCTGCGCTCTACTCCGCGTCGGTGCTCGATGGCTGGATCGTGTACTCCGCCGTGATCACGCTGCCCCGCGGCGGGATGGCCTTCTCTTCGAAGTAGATCGTGGTGTTCTCGGCTTCGTAATACCAGTTCTTCTCACTGGGAATCTGCTGCTCGTCGACGAAGACCTTGATCGAGCTCGGCACGGCCTGGCCCGTCAGCCGGAACTCGCTACGCATCCCCCCGGCATTGAGGCCCAGCTCATACAGCATGTTCGACCAGTTGTTCTTGCAGATATCGCCCATGAACCCGTTGGTGAGCACCGCCAGCTCGCGGTAGCGCTCCGAGGGCCAAGCCTCTTCGCAGTCTGACCAGGGTAGCCCCATGATGGCGCCGACCTGCACCTTGGTGGGATCTCCCTTGAGGGCCTGGAGCTCCGCGAGGGCCTGCGAGGTGGGCACGAGCTCATCCATGTTCTCGTAGCAGGCATCCGAGTCGAAGGCGTCGAGGGCGCCGAAGTCTGAGCAGTCTTCCTCGTCGGTGACGAACACGGTGAGCAGGTGGGCGTCGCGACGCAGGAAGCCCTCGTTGGCGCCTGCGAGGTTCGCCGGAGACATCGCCGTGAGCGCCGCCTGCAGCCCCTTCTCCTTGTCGGAGCCACCGATGCCGATCATCACGCGCTCCTCGAACAGCCGCACGTAGTCGTCTTCGGCCGTGAGGTAGGCAGGGCTGCCCAGCAAGTGCCCGGCCTGCGGATCATCGGAGTCTTGGGAGGTGGAGATCACCCCGAGGTGGAAGTCGACCTTCGACGACGACAGCCCGTTGACGAAGTCGCTGAACCCCTCGGCGAGGGCCTCCTGCTCCTCGGCCATCGACTGCGAGTCGTCGACCACGAACAGCAGGTCGACCAGCTCGACATCCTTCTGGGTCCAGGTGTCGACACCCGTCTGGTTGGTGAAGCTCACCTCGGATCCGCACGCCGTGAGCGCCGCCAAGGCCATCAGGCCGGCCATCGTTGGGCGTGTCGTCATGCAACCTCCTGTGGGGGACTACGCCCTCAGCAAACAACATGCCGACCTCGGATTCAAGGTGGGAGCCCGCACACGGCGCGCCCCTGGCCCCTTGCACGCCACGCCTGGGACATCTGTGCCCCACCCAGGTGGCGCACATGCGACACTGGGCCCCCGCCGGGAGTCCGCCATGACCGACGAGCAGCTACAGCGTGCCCTCCGCGACCTGGGTGTCGAGCGCGACACCTGGCGTGCGGTGTTGTTGCTGCCCGTCGTGCAGGTCGCCTGGGCCGACGGCTCGGTGCAGCCCGCCGAGCGCGTCCGCATCCTCGAGCTCGCCCACGAGCACGGCCTGCTCGACTCCGAAGCGGGTGGGGTCGTGCGCCGCTGGCTCGAGGTCCCCCCACAACCCGAGACGCTGGTGCTCGGCCGCCAGGTGCTGACGGCACTCCTGCAGCGCCACCGAGGCCCCGGGGCCGAGCTCGACGCCAGCGACCTCGAGGAAGTCGAGCGACACTGCCGCGAGGTGGCACGCGCCGCGGGCGGGCTGTTCGACCTCGTGTTCACGGTCGATGCCCGGGAGAACGAGGCGCTGGGCGACATCGGCCACGCCCTGCGCGCAGCCCGGGAAGAGGCGCTCGACGACCTCCCCTCCCCCGAGGGCGGCGCCTTCACCGACCTGTAGGGCCCGGGTAGGGCCATCGCCCAGAGGCCACGGCGCAGTGTGGCATGTGGTCCACACAGGTGCGGAAAAACGATCGCTACCCACGCTGGGATCGTGTCACACGCGCTGTCACGCCGGGCATGATAGTTGCACAAGCGCGGCCTGGCCCCTCTGGGTCGACACGCGTGCACCATCCGCAACAGGAGAGTCGCCTATGCGCCTCACACTCCTTCTTCTCGCCCTCGCCGCCTGCGCCAACGGAACCAAGGGCACCCTGCCCTCGAGCACCGTCGACCCGCCCGGCGACGACGACGACGATGTGACCACCTCGGTCACGACCGACCTCACCGGTGACGACGACGACGACGACACCACCACCGAGGTCGACGCGGATGGCGACGGCTGGCCCGAGTCGGGCGACTGCGACGACGACGACCCGAACACCTACCCCGGCGCCGAAGAGATCTGCGACGGCATCGACAACGACTGCGACGGTGAGATCCCCGAGTCGGAGTACGACAACGACGAAGACGGCGTCATCGAGTGCGAAGAGACCTGCGCGCCACCCCCCACCGGCACCGTCTCCCTGATGCCCGTCTGTGAGTACGTGCCCAACACCGTCGGCACGCCCTTCACCCCCACCATCGAGTGGGCGCTCACCCACACCATCACCGACCCCACCACCGGCGCCGTGTGGCCCGCTCACAGCTGGGCCGAGTTCGACGGCTACGGATCGGTCTACCAGGCCCCCGCCGTCACCCACGCGACCGACGACAACTTCGACGGTCGCATCGACGACCTCGACGTGCCCGACATCGCCGCGGTCATGGCCTACTACGACCTCGACCACCTCGACGGCGTGCTCCGGCTCATCTCGGGTCAGGGCCAGGTCTACGACTCCATCTCCTGGGAGCGGGTCACCAACGCCAACGGCACCGACGACTACGCGCCCTACCGCTACGCCGGCGTCGCCATGGGCGATGTCGACGGTGACGGTCGCGCCGAGATCGTCACCACCGTCGTCGGCTCCGCCAGCGAGCTGTGCTGGCCCGCGACCTACGAGGTCAACCAGAACGGCGCCAACGTCAGCCTCGAGCTCGAGGCGGTCTACGAGGGCGGCAGCTACGCCTGCGGAGGCCACGCCGCCTCCCTCGCCGACATCGACGGCGACGGCGATGTCGACATCGTCTACGGCCGCGCAGTGTTCAACGGCGACATGACCCAGAAGTGGTACGCCACCGGCGGCCGCGGCTGGTACGGCCGCCAAGACTACCCGGCCCCCGAGGGCTACTGGAACTCGGGCTACCACAGCTTCGCCTACGACATGGACGGCGACGGCCTCGAGATGGAGGTGGTCGCAGGCCGCACCGTCTACGAGCACGACGGCGCCACCTACTGCGAGCTCGGCCGCTACGACGGCACCACCTGGGTGCCCGCCATCGACGGCTACCCCGCGGTCGGCGACATCATCGGCTTCGCTGGCGACGGCGGCGGTGAGCCGGAGATCCTGGTCACCGGCAACGAGAAGGTCAGCGTCTACCACGGGTCGACCCGCTACGACCCCAACGGCCTCGACCGCTGCGTGCTCATCGACGAGATCGACAACGCCCCGTGGTCCGACCCGGCCATGAGCGCCCTGCCCTACCACAACAACTGCGACACCAACTCCAAGAGCTTCGGTGGCCCACCCACCATCGCCGACTTCGACGGCAACGGCCTCAACGAGTTCGCGGTGGCCGGGTCCTGCTACTACTCGGTGTTCAAGTTCGGCAACAACGGCATCGAGCGCTACGCGATGGCCGAGACGAAAGACTTCTCGAGCGCATCGACGGGCTCCACCGTGTTCGACTTCAACGGCGACGGAGCGAGCGAGGTCGTGTTCAGCGACGAAGACGCCGTCTACGTCTGGGGGCTCGACGACAGCGCCGGCCTCGACCCGTGGGAGCGCCTGTTCCCCTACATGGTCGACGACCAGCACAAGTCGTGGACGATCCACGAGTACCCGCTCGTCGCCGATGTCGACGGCGACGGCAAGGCCGAGATCCTGGTGGCCAACAGCTACCTGCCCGGCTTCGAGGGCCACTTCGGCCTGTACGTGCTCGGCGCCAACGACGACGACTGGGTCAGCGCCCGGTCCCAGTGGAACCAGCACGCCTACTTCATCACCAACGTCGAAGACGACGGCTACGTCAGCTACGGCCCGCCCAACTACAGCCCCTACACCGCGGAAGACTTCAACTCCTTCCGCCTGCAGGCGCCCGGCGCCTTCGGTGCCCTGGCGGCGCCCAACGCCGTGCCCGTCACCAGCTCCTGTCAGGATGGCTGCGGCGACGCGGCCTTCTGGATCCAGGTCGGCAACAGCGGCGACTTCATCTCGGTCAACCCCGACGTGGTCGTGGCTATCTACGGCGTGACCAGCGGCGGCCAGCAGGACCTGCTCGACTACCAGCGCCTCAACGAGTACGTCGACCCCGGCCAGGTGAGCAACCCGGTCGAGTTCAACATCACCTCCGCCGTGTGGACGCAGTACGACCACATGCTGGCCTACGTCGACGACCCCGCTGCCACCCTCGCCTCGGCCGACGGCCACAGCAAGGAATGCGACGAGACCGACAACACCGCGATCATCCCGCTCACCGGCTTCTGCCCCTGATCGGCTGACGGTCGAGTCCACAGGGCGGGCCCTCGGGTCCGCCCTCTCTCGTCCTTGGGGACTCCACATTCTGACCTGTCAGTCAGAATGCTGAAACATCGACCACGACAGGGTCGTACCATGGGTCCCCACAAGGAGGATCGATGGCCGCCACCCCGACGACGACCACCACCCGCCCCGGACTGCGCCTGCAGGACGGTGAGGTCCTCCTGCGGCAGGGGGGCCCCATCCAGGCCATGCACACCCAGCTCGTCGTGACGTGGTCGCTGCTGGCGTTGCTGGGCGTGCTCACGGCACCGCTGGCACTGCTCAACCCGTGGCTCGCCACCCGCTACCTGTCGATGCACCGCTGGTGGCTCACCGACCAGCGCCTGGTGGTGCGCACGGGCCTCTTCGGCTGGTCAGTGCGCAGCGTGCCTCTCGATCGGATTGTCGACGTGACGGTGGCCGCCTCCTGGTGGGACCTCCTCTTCGGCGTGCAGCACGTGCAGGTACGCGACATGACCGGGGAGGTGGCCAGTAGTGGCGTGAGCACCGGCCTGGTGCTGATGGGCCTCGCCGACGCCGAGCCCATCGCAGACGCGCTGCTCGATGCCGTGCGCGCCTCTCGCACCGCCCGCGCCGCCTGAACGGCGCGGGCAGCCCCGCCCCTACAGGGCGCTGATGTATCGCTGCTTGACCGCCACCTGGCCTGCGCTCATCTGATCGGTGACCACGCAGCCCTGGTTGTTGCAGATGCTGTAGGGGAACATCAGGTTGGTGCCCAGCTGGTCTTCGCAGGTGTTCCCGTTGCGGCACTCCGGCGTGTCGTCGAGGGCATCCCAGTATTCGAACCCGTCCTCGACGGGGTGGTACAGCCCCATGTAGTGGCCCACCTCGTGGGCCATCGTCTCGCCCATCAGGCGGGTCTCGTCGTCGCTGAACTGCCCGTCGACCCCGGCATGCACGAACCACGACAGCACCACGAAGGTCTCGCGGGTCTGCTGGGCCGAGCCGGGGATACCTGCGGAGATGCCATAAGTGCCGTTCTCGGGCCCGTAGTCGGAGGTCACGATCTTCTCGCCGACGATCAGCCGCAGCGCCCCCTCCTCCTTGTCGAGGGCCTTCACCTCCTCGGAGCCCGTGTAGGTGAACCCGAGGTTGGGGTCGAGGGTGCTGCTGATGAACGTCTCGTCGAGGACGAGGCCGTAGCTCGACCAGACCTCTCGCCAGCGATCGACCGCCGCCTCGACGTTGCTCTTGACCTCGGGGTCGGACTCCACCCCGTCGGCCCACACGATCTGCACCTTCACGTCGCTGTTGCCGAGGTCGTCGTCGGCCTTGGTCATGGTGGTGACCGACATGTCGTGCTGCGGCAGCGGCTGGTAGTTCGGCCGATGCGCCTGCAGGCGCACCTGCCACGTACCGGGCTGCAGCGTGCCGTCGACATCCCGCACCGGCCACTGGACCGCCGTCGTTGGGCTGTAGCCGAAGAAGCCGTCCATCAGCGACTGAGCGGAGTCCCACCAGTCTGACCAGTGGACCACGACCTGGCCGCTCGGATCCTGAATCTGGATGAGCGACACCCGGGAGTTCTCATCGACCTCGCCAGTGACCTGAAACGACGCGTCGCCCTCCTCGACCTCGACCCGCACCAGCACCACGCCCGTGTCGCCAGCGACCATCTCCTCCTCATTGATCTGGAGCATCCCAAAGGCCGTCGCCTCGTCGTCATCGTCGCCGGTGACACCCTTGCCGTCGTTGTCTTTGCCGCCGCCACAGGCGACGAGCAGGGCAAGAGCCAGCCACGCGCCCCTCATGGGGCCACCGCCAGGGCCCGAAGCTCGGGCCTCGCGTCGGTCTTCACCGTCTCCAGGGCCTTGTCGGCGACCGGCCCAGCCAAGGCAGCGCGCGCGACGGGCAGCGCCACCTCCACCGGCACCACATCGATCAGCGCCAGGGTCTGGCGACCCAGGCCCATCAGCTCGGGCTCGGTCACCCAGCGCACCAGGTCGGCCTGCACGGCGGCGGCGTGCCCTCGGGTGAGGCACTCGGCAGCGTGCATCGCGGCCCACGGTGGCTGCTGCACCTCGGTGACGGCCCACCGCAGGGCGGACACCGGCTCGGCCAGCCCCGCCTCGAGCTCCACGCACGGCACGGGGTGCCTCATCGACAAGGCGCGTCGGAGGCTGTCGGCCTCGGGGGGAGCGGCCACCGGCTCGGTAGCCAGCGCCACGGCCCAGATCAGGGAGAGCATCCTCACCTCCATTCTTCCTTACCTTACAACCCGCCGTGGCCGGTGGGGGGTCCCACCGGCTACCTTTCGCCGACGGATGGAGGACTTCCCATGCTGCGCACCGTGATCCCGGCCCTGGCCGGCTGCCTGCTCCTCGCCTGCGGCGGGCCGAACGAGCGTGAGGCGACCACCGGGTCCACCACGAACGTCCTCGATGCCGACGGTGATGGGTTCACCATCGGCCAGGGCGACTGCGACGACAACGACGCCGACATCCACCCCGATGCCCTCGACGTGGTCGGCGACGATGTCGACAACAACTGCGACGATGTCGACGGCACCGATGGCGACCGCGACGGCCAGGCGAGCGTCGGCACCGGCGGCGAAGACTGCGACGACACCGACGTCAGCATCTACCTGGGCGCCGAAGAGATCGGGTGGGACACCATCGATCAAGACTGCGATGGCGCCGACCGCTACGACTTCGTAGAGCTGGCCGCCGGCGAATACCACACCTGCGGCATCGGCAGCGACGGGGCCATCCGCTGCTGGGGCGACGACGCCCACGGCCAGGTCAGCGCCGCCCCCACCAGCGGGGTGTGGGAGCGGATCGACGCCGCGAAGAACTTCACCTGTGCGGTCGACGAGGCTGGTGCCGTGGCCTGCTGGGGCCGCGACGCGGAGGGCAAGACCGCCGGCATGACCGCCGGCCCGCCCGCCGAAGAGTCCTACGCCGATGTCGCGCTGGGCTTCCAGTTCGGCTGCGCGCTCACCGACGACAACTTCGTGCGCTGCTGGGGCAACGACGACAGCCAGCAGGTGAGCCTGGCCCCGGAGAACACGCCGGCCGACGCCCTCGCGGCGGGCGGCGAGTTCGCGTGCGTCATCATGCGCGCCACCGGCGAAACCCTGTGCTGGGGCAACGATCAGGCCGATCAGGTCACCAACGCGCCGAAGGGTGAAGACGTCGGCGGCGACATCGTCGAGTACACCCGGATCGGCATCGGTTCCTCCCACGGCTGCGCGGTCCGCGTCGACCAGGGCCTGCGCTGCTGGGGCGACAACGAGTACGAGCAGGCCAACGCCCCCTCCGACCAGGGGCCCTACAGCCGCATCGCCGCCTTCGACGACTTCACCTGCGGCATCATCTCCAACCGCGAGCTGAGCTGCTGGGGCATCGACACCTTCGGCCAGATCGACGACGCCCCCGACGACTTCGATGTCGTCGAGGTCGAGCCGGGCGTCAGCCACGCTTGCGTGGTGCGCGCCGACGACGGCCACGCCGTGTGCTGGGGCCGCGACGACTTCGGGCAGGCCACCGTTCCCTGGTGAGCCTGCGCCACCCGCCCGACCGAACCGCGGGCAGGCGCCCCACGCAAGCGCAGGAACGGCGTCCCTAACGGAGGACCACAACAGCGCGGCCGACAGGCTCTGCTACATTCGCGCCCTCTGTCTGGCAGCTCACCTGTGTCTTCCCTGCACCCCGATCTCGAACATGATCTGGCGACCGTCGGCTGGGTCGAGGGCGAAGGCCTCGACGCGGAGGCTACGGCTCGGCTCGTGCGCCTGCTCGATGGGCGGTGCGTGGAGCTGGACCGCGAGCGGGCCGCCCACCTGCAGACGATGGAGGAGCTGGCCGAGCTGCGCTCCGTCGCCCGTGCAGCAGCCAACGCCGAGCGCGCCCGCGCCCAGTTCATCGCCAACATGAGCCACGAGCTCCGCACCCCGATGAACGCCATCATCGGCTACAGCGAGATGGTGGTGGAGGAGCTCACCGAGCTGGGCCACGACGCCCTCACCGACGACGTGCGGCGCGTGCATCGCTCCGGCAAGCACCTGCTGCGGCTGATCAACGACATCCTCGACCTGTCGAAGATCGACGCCGGCAAGATGGAGGTGCAGCGCGAGCGGGTCGATCTGGCCGACCTGGCGCGGGAGGTCGTCGAGGCCGTCACGCCTGCCGCGATGGATCAGGCCAACGAGATTCGGCTGGAGCTCGACGTCACGGTGCACAGCATCGTCTCCGACCGTCAGCGCATCCGACAGTGCTTGCTCAACCTGCTGTCGAACGCCGTGAAGTTCACCCAGGGGGGCGAGATCGTCCTGCGGGTGGAGCCCGCGAAGGGCGGCGTGCAGCTCGCCGTGAGCGACGAGGGCATCGGGATGTCGAAGGCGCAGCAGGAGCGCATCTTCGCCGAGTTCACCCAGGGCGATGCCAGCACCGCCCGCCGCTTCGGGGGCACGGGGCTGGGCCTCACCCTCACCCGCCGCTTCGCCGAGATGATGGGCGGCAGCGTCCGGGTCGAGAGCACGCCGGGAGTGGGGTCCACCTTCTTCCTCCAGCTACCCGACCTCGCCATCGCTCCCGAGCGAGGCGCGCAGCTCATGGCCGAAGCAGCACAGGCCGAGCCTGGCGAGCGCATCGTGCTCGCCGTCGACGACGACCCCGACGTCATCGATCTCGTCAGCCGCATCCTCGCCCGCGACGGCTTCAAGGTCGTCGCCGCCCTCGACGGAGACCAGGCCTTCGCGCTGGCGGAGCGGCTCAAGCCGGTGGCCATCCTCCTCGACGTGGTGCTCCCCGGGATGAGCGGCTGGGAGGTGCTGTCGCGCCTCAAGGCGCATCCCAAGCTGTCGGAGATCCCGGTGGTGATGCTCACCACCATCGACGACCGCACCCGGGGCCTGTCGCTGGGCGCCCACGAGTACATGGTGAAGCCCGTCGAGCGCAAGCTGCTGTCGGGCCACGTCAAGCGCCTCTACCGAGGCGACATGGGCACGGATGTGCTCATCGTCGACGACGACTACGCCACCCGCCGGCTCATGCGGCGCTACCTACAGCGCGACGGGTGGTCGGTGCGCACCGCCCCCGACGGCAGGGAGGCCCTCGACGCGGTGATCGAGGAGCGCCCGGGGTTGATCCTCCTCGACCTGATGATGCCGGTGATGGACGGCATCACCTTCCTGCAGCACCTGCGCAGCCAGTCACGCTGGGACGACATCCCCGTCGTCGTGACGACCGCCAAAGACCTGTCACGCGACGAGGTGAAGCAGCTCGAGGCATCGGTGTCGCAGGTGATCTCCAAGCACGCGCACAGCATGGACGAGATCCTCGCCGAGGTCTCGCGCATTGCCCCCTCAGCGCGCGAGTAGCGCCCGCGCCCCGGCATGGTCGGGGGCGAGCTGCAGCACCCGCCGGGCCGCCAGGCGTGCGTCGTCGTGGCGGCCCCATGACCACAAGGCCCAGGCGATGGCGTAGCGCACCTCGACATCGTCGGGCGCCTGGTCTTCCGCGCGGAACAGCCTGCGGAGGCCTCCCTCGTGGTCCCCCGACTGAACAGCGAGCAACCCGGCCTGTAGCAGCGCTCGCGGGTGCTCGGGGAGGGCATCGAGGGTGATCAGCGCGTCGGCCACCCGCCCGGCCTCGGCCTGGGCCAGCCCCAGACGGAAGCGCAGCTCGGCGTCGTCAGGGGCCAGGTGCGAGGCCTGTCGGGCCGCCTGCAGCGCCGCCTCGGCATCCCCCCTCGCTGCGTGCGCTACCGCCAGTGCGTCCCAGGCAGGCACATGAGCGGGGTCGATGCGGAGCGCCTGCTGCAGGGGTGCCACCGCCTCCTCCGGCCGACGACGCGAGAGGGCCCACGACGCCCGCTCTACCAGCGCCTCGGGCTGGTCGGCGTTGTGGTTCAGATAGCCCTCGTAGGACCTCGCTTCCTCGGATCCCGGCACCAGCTCGCCGACCAAGCCCCGAGCCGCAGCCACCCGCACCGCCCGCACCGGGTCACCGAGGGCCTTCCGCAGCGTGGCGCGAGCCACACCCCTCGAAGCCAGCGTCGACACCGCCGCAAACCGCACCAGGCCATCCTCGTCGGCCGCTGCCCCCTCCAGCGCCTCGGCCACCTCATCGACCCCGACCAGGCCCGCTGCCAGGGTCGCCGCCGTCACCCGCTCCCCCACCGCGCCGTGCCGCACCGCCTCGGCGAGGGCCGACGCCACCTCCACGTCGCCCTCCACGGCGCGCTGCAGCAGGGCCGCACGCTCTCGATGCCCCCCCTCGTAGTGCTCCGCGTACGCCGTCTCGACCATCGCGGTGTCGTCGTGACACCCCAGGCAGGGGTCGGGCAGCCCCAGCGTCGCCGCGCTCACCGGATCGGGGAGGAGGAAGCCATGGTCGTGCCGCGGGTCGCGGGCCATGTAGGTGGTGGTCGGCATGTGGCAGTCGATGCACGCGAGGGGCTCGTCGTGCAGGTCGTGGGGCTGGGTGCCGAGGCCATCGTGGCAGCCACGACACAGGGCATCCCCCGGCCGCCGCAGGGCCCCCGAGTGCGGCTCGTGGCAGTCGACACAGCCCACGCCCGCCTCGTGCATCCGGCTGCCGACGAACGCGGTGTACTCGAACACCTCCTCCCGGATCTGCCCATCGACGTAGTGGTGCACACCGTCGACCAGCTGCGGCGCGAAGTGCTCGAGGAACGGCGCCCCGGGCTCGTAGCCATCCGTCAGCTCGGCCCGCCGCGCATGACAGGCGGCACACACCTCGGTCCAGCCCGCACCGGGTTCCGGAGGAGGAGCCCCACCGGCCGCATGCTCCGCCCCTCCCCCATGGCAGGCCTCGCACCCGACCCCCAGGGAGGACCACGTCGTCGCGTAGCCGATGCCGTCGTAGCCCTTGCGCACCTCGGTGGCGTGGCAGCTGGCGCACGACCGGTTCCACGTCAACGGCGGCCCGGGCACGGCCTCGAACCACTCCTCACGCACCACATCGTAGGCCGTGGGACTCACCCACAGCGCCCCCGGTACCCCCGGCTGTTCGACCAGGGGCTGGTGGAGCGGCTCGACCCCGATGATCCCGAGGACCGCGCGCTCCTCCCCTCCCACCGCAGCCTCCACCGGGTCATGGGGACCCCGCTCCCGCTGCGCCAGCGCGTGGTTCGAGCCCGACCAGGCGGCCTCCACCTCGCCGTGGCAGTCCCCACAGGTTGGCGCCGCTGCGACGACCGGTGGGGCCGGCTGGTCGCGCACCGGCAGCGCCCACAGCCCCACCCCGAGCAGCGCCGCGATGATCACGGGCAGCACGAGGTCTCGGCGGGGTAGCTGCGCTTCGCTCACGCGCCCGCCTAACCCGCGACATGGGCCGAGCGGGCGGTTACCAGACCCTCCCCTCCGGAGAACCCATGTCGCTTTCTTCCCAGGAGACCCTCGAGCAGGTGGTCATCCGCTTCGCCGGCGACTCGGGCGACGGCATGCAGCTGCTCGGCGGGCAGTTCACCCAGAGCACCGCGCTGCTCGGGAACGACCTCGCTACCCTGCCCGACTTCCCGGCCGAGATCCGGGCCCCTGCCGGCACCCGCGAGGGCGTCAGTGGGTTTCAGATCCACTTCGCGGGCCACGACATCTTCACCCCCGGCGACGAGACCGACGTGCTGGTGGCGATGAACCCCGCTGCGCTGGTGAAGAACCTCATCGCCCTCAAGCGCGGCGGCATCCTGGTGGTCAACACCGACAGCTTCCGCAAGGGCGATCTGGCCAAGGCCCGCCTCGACAGCAACCCGCTGGAAGACGGCACCCTCGACCCCTTCCGCGCCGTGCGTGCGCCGATCACCACCCTCACCAAGGAAGCGGTCAAGCCCCTCGGCCTCAACACCAAGGAAGCCGACCGCTGCAAGAACTTCTTCGCCCTCGGGATGATGTACTGGCTGTACAGCCGCAGCCTCGACAGCACCATCGAGTGGGTCGAGAGCAAGTTCAAGTCCCCCTACAAGGAAGCCAACATCGCGGCCCTCCGCGCGGGCCTGCACTACGGCGAGACCGTCGAGCTGTTCCAGACCACCTACACGGTGCCCAAGGCCGACTTCGCCGCCGGTCGCTACCGCAACATCACCGGCAACCGGGGCCTGGCCCTGGGGCTGGCCGCCGTGGCCCAGCAGTCCGGGCTCACGGTGTTCTACGGCAGCTACCCGATCACGCCGGCCAGCGACATCCTCCACAACCTGGCGCCCTTCAAGAACTTCGGTGTGGCGACCTACCAGGCGGAAGACGAGATCGCGGCGGTGTGTGCCGCCATCGGGGCCTCCTACGGAGGCAGCCTGGGCGTGTGCGGCACCTCGGGCCCCGGCATCGCGCTGAAGGCCGAAGCCCTCGGGCTGGCCGTGATCACCGAGCTCCCGCTGGTGGTCCTCGCCGTGCAGCGAGGCGGCCCCTCCACCGGCCTGCCCACCAAGACCGAGCAGTCCGACCTGCTGCAGGTGATGTACGGCCGCAACGGGGAAGCGCCCATGCCCGTCATCGCGCCCCAGAGCCCCTCCGACTGCTTCGACGCGGTCATCGAGGCGTCGCGCATCGCCATGACCTACATGGTGCCCGTCGTGGTGCTGAGCGACGGCTACATCGCCAACGGCGCCGAGCCCTGGGCCCTCCCCGACGTGAGCGCCCTCCCCGACCTCACCCCGCGCTTCGCCACCGAAGACGACGCCGAGGGCTTCCTGCCCTACAGCCGCGACGAGCGCACCCTGGCCCGCCCCTGGGCCCGCCCCGGCACCAAGGGCCTCGAGCACCGCATCGGCGGCCTCGAGAAGCAGCACCTCACCGGCAACGTCTCCTACGACCCCGAGAACCACCAGATGATGTCGGAGCTGCGGGCCGAGAAGGTCCGTCGCATCCAGCAGGAGCTCGGTCCCATCGAGGTGCACGGCGACGATGGCGGGCTGCTCGTGCTGTCGTGGGGCAGCACCTTCGGCGCATGCCGCGCCGCCGTCGACGAGGTGCGCGCCGAGGGCAAGCGGGTCGGGCACGCCCACCTGCGCTGGCTCAACCCCTTCCCGTCCGACCTCGGGCCGCTGATGGCCCGCTACGACAAGGTCCTCGTCCCCGAGCTCAACCTCGGGCAGCTGTCGAAGCTGATCCGCGCGGAGTTCCTGGTCGACGCCATTCCGCTGAACAAGATCCAGGGCCAGCCCTTCCTCACCCGCGAGGTGGCGAAGGGCATCCGGGCCTTCGCCTGAGGCAGCCATGACCGACCAGCCCAAGCTCTCCCGCAAAGACTTCGCGACCGACCAGCTGGTGCGCTGGTGCCCCGGATGTGGCGACTACTCCATCCTGGCCCAGGTTCAGGCGGTGTTCGCCGACATCGGCCGGCCCCGCGAGGAATACGCCGTCATCGCCGGGATCGGCTGCAGCAGCCGCTTCCCCTACTACATGCAGACCTACGGCTTCCACACCATCCACGGTCGCGCCCCCACGTTCGCCGCGGGGCTGAAGTGCACCCGCCCCGAGCTGTCGGTGTGGGTCGTCACCGGCGACGGCGACGCGCTGTCCATCGGCGGCAACCACCTGGTGCACGTGTTCCGCCGCAACGTCGACCTGAACATCATGATGTTCAACAACCGGATCTACGGCCTCACCAAGGGCCAGTACAGCCCCACGTCCGAGGTCGGCAAGAAGACGAAGTCCACCCCCATGGGCTCCCTCGATCAGCCCTTCAACCCCCTGCAGCTCGCGCTGGGGGCCGGGGCCAGCTTCGTGGCGCGCTCGGTCGACGTGTTCACCAAGCACCTGCAGGCCACGCTCAAGGAGTCGTACGCCCACGCGGGCACGGGGTTCACCGAGATCTACCAGAACTGCAACATCTTCAACGATGGCGCCTTCAAAGACTTCACCGACCGCTCCGTGCGCGACGAGCGGGTGCTCTACCTCGAGCCCGGCGCGCCGCTGGTGTGGGGCAAGGAGCAGCGACGGGGCCTCGTGCTCACCGGCACGCAGCTCGCGGTCATCGACGTGAACGACGACGCCGATCTGCAGCAGGTGCTCGTGCACGACCCGAGCAACTGGGTCGTGGCCCAGCTCCTCGCCCGCCTCGACCCCGAGCGCGGCGAGCCCGTGCCCGTCGGCCTGTTCTACCAGGAGCAGCGCCCCACCTACGACAGCGCCTTCGTCGACCAGATCGCGGCGGCACGCAAGGGCCTCGGCCCCGGTGATCTGCTGGCTCTGCTCGAGAAGGGCGACACGTGGGACGTCGCGTGATGCCCTCGCTGCGCCCGCTCGAGGAGCTGCAGCCCCCCGCCGACCTCCTCGGCGTCTTCTGCGACATCGACGACACCCTCACCCACGAAGGCCGCCTGGTGCCTGAGGCCTTCCTCGCACTGCACCAGCTGCAGGCCTCGGGGCTACGCGTCGTGCCGGTCACCGGGCGCCCCGCGGGCTGGGTCGACCACCTGGCACGGATGTGGCCGGTCGACGGTGTGGTGGGCGAGAACGGCGGCCTGTGGTTCTACATGCACGAGGGCGCGATGATCCGCGGCTTCGTGCAGCCCGATGACGAGCGCGCGGCGAACCGCACCCGGCTGGAGGCGCTGGCCCACCACATCCTGGCCGAGGTGCCAGGTTGCGCCCTCGCGAGCGACCAGCCCTATCGTGAGCTCGACCTGGCCATCGACTTCTGCGAAGACGTGCCCCCCCTGCCCGCCGAGGCCATCGATCGCATCGTCGCCTGCTTCACCGAGGCCGGGGCCACCGCCAAGGTGTCGAGCATCCACGTCAACGGGTGGTTCGGCTCGTTCGACAAGCTCGACGGGTGCCGCCGCTTCGTCGCTGCGCGCTACGGCGAGGATCTCGACGCGCAGCTGGCGCGCTGGATCTACGTGGGCGACTCGGCCAATGACGAGCCCATGTTCGAGCGGTTTCCTTACAGCGTCGGCGTGGCCAATGTCAGGGCCTTCCTCGATCGAATGCAGTCCTGGCCTTCGTTCGTCGCGCCGTCCGAGGGGGGCCACGGCTTTGCCGAGGTGGCCGCCCGCGTAGCTGACTCCGGTCGGTAACTGCGAAGGCGCCCGCACTAGGGCATGATGTAGATGGTCACGCCCCCCCGACCACCCATCCCCCCCTTGCGCCGCTCTCCTGCGGCCGCATTTCTCTATGCGTTGGATTTGTCATGGACAGCACGATTCGTTCGATGGTCGGGAGGCAGCATGTTTGGTGAAAGGGTCGCCTCTCGGCTGCGCAAGATGCGAAAACAAGCAGGGCATCGCCAGCAGCGTGTGGCCGATGCCCTCGATCTGTCGGTCTCGGCCATCTCCCGGCTGGAGCGCGGCATCCGTGGCCTGCGGGTCGAGCAGCTCGTCGCATGGGCCGGCTGCCTCGGCTACCACGTCGAGGTCGTGTTCTACGAGCCCGTCTCCAGCGAGCACGACAACCCCGAGCTCGACACCGAGAGCAACATGATCCTCGCCGATGTGGCGGCGACGCTGCCCTACATGCCGGTGCCGGCCCGCAAGGCGCTCGCTCACGAGATGCAGCTGTGGCGTGAAGCCGCGCAGAACCCTACCCTCGACCCCGCGTCGCGAGTGCAGTGGCGAGGTCGAGCAACCGTGCCTCGGCCGTAGCCAGCCGCTCTGCCGACACCGCGCCCTTCACCCGCCACCAGATGCCAAACGGGTAGATCGCGAGCTGCCCGTCGTCGGGCATCGCGGCGCGGAGGGCTGCCTCCAGGCCATGCAGACGCACCGACACGGCCGCCGGGTCGTGCGCTGCGATCAGCAGGCCCCCGAACACCGGCTCCAGCACGGGCTTCATCCCCCGTGCCGCCGGCGGTCGCTCGTCGTCGGCCCCCCACACGACGAACGAGGGGGACCCCGTCTCCTGCTCGATCCCGACCTCGGCGGTGACCATCGACCCGTCGGGCTTGCGCACCCCGTGCACCCGCCACAGCCGCACGACGCCCTCTTCGGTGCGCACCGACATCGGCACCCGGATGGGGTGCCACACCGAGGGTAGCGCCCGCTCTCCGGCGACCGCCTCGAGCACCGGTGCAGCCCGCCGACGCCGGGCGCGGGCAAAGGCGCCGAGGGCCAGCCACCCCACCAGCAGCCCACCACCCGCCAGCCCGAGCCCCCAGCTCCCCTCCCCCACCGCGCCTGCGACCCCACCCGCGAGGGCCGCTACGCCGACCACCACCACCCACGCACAGCCCGACAGGATGCTCTCCGCGAGGCGGAGCCCCATCCGCGTGCCCGCCAGCCCCGGGGCGCCGCGGCTCACTGACGCTGCCTGCGCGCGGCGGCCTCACGGCGGGCCCGGTCGAGCATCTCCGCCTCCCGCGACAGCCGGCTGACAAGCTCGTCAGCGGAGTGATGCGCCCCGCCCCGAGCCAGCTCGCGGCGCACGCGGCGAGCCGTCGCCGCCACCTCGATCAGCTTGGCTTTGGTGGCGATGAGCTCGCTCTCGACCTCTTCGGCGGCGGCCTCGCTCGCCGTGTGTTCTGCCAGTGCCGCAGCGAGTCGCGAGCGCTCGTGGCCGTCGACCGCACGACCAGCCTTCTCGAGGGTGTCGAGGCGTGCCAGTCGAGCCGCCAGGTTGGCCACCTGGTCGCCCTGCACCCCGCGGTCGCTCAGCGCCGAAGCGAGCCGGTCGTGCTGCCCGGCCAGGGCGACCGCCGAGCTGCGGAGGCGCTTGGCGGTCTGGGCGAGGTCGGCGCGGGCGGCGTCGGGCAGATCGGCGTCGGTCGCCAGGGCCTCGTCGAGGGCGTCGAGCGCGTCGACGACCCGGTCGAGCAGACGCTCCCCCTCCGTCTGACTGGGACCTGCCTCTTCGTCGGGCGACGCCGCCGCCTCGGGCACCACCTCGCGGTCGCGGCGGAAGGCCACCGCACGCTTGGCCAGCCGCCGCTGCACGTCGGCCCGGGCCGCGACCGAGCCCAGCGCCATCAGCCCCATCACGAAGGCGAACCAGCCCATGACCATGAACTGCTTCGGCAGCGCCTGCACCGTCAGCAGCATCGGGAAGATGGCCACCCACCACCACATCCGCATCGACCGCTGCCAGCTGCTCAGCACCCGAACCTGGTGGACCTCGGTCTTGAACCCCAGATCCCGAGCCTGGGTCGCCAGCTGCCGCACGGTGGCCTCGTCGGTGAGGTCGACCAGCCGGAACCGCTTGTCGAGCATGGCGCGGTTGGGCTGCAGCGCCCCCTCGCCGAGGCCCCCCGCCACCGCGACCGCATCCGCCAGAAGCTGCTCGGGGGCCGGGCCATCGGGCTCGGGCCACCCCACCAGGCCGCGCAGCCCGCTGGCGATGCTTCGCCCCACCTCGGCCAGCTGCGCCTCCAGGGAGTCGCGACGGCCCGTCTCGGCGCGCAGCATGTCGCGTCGCATTCGATCGCCGTCCTTCTCCACCACGAGGAGGGTCCACTCCCCCTCGGGGAGCCGCAGGGCGCCCATCGTGCGTGGGGCGGCCTGGCGCGACACCGGCTCGCTGCGCCCCTCCAGCACCTCCACCACCTCGCTCGGCCCCGTCGGGCGATCGCTGGGCTCGGGCTGCAGCAGCGACTCGATCAGCGCGGCCAGCTCGGCGGGCACCTGGGGCGCGTGCTCCCGAACCGGCACGAAGCTGCCGTCGAGCTGGGCCTTGAGCGCCGCCATGGGTTGCCCTGGATCGAAGGCAGGCACCCCGGTGGCCGCCAGGTAGAGCACGGCCCCCAGCCCGTACAGATCGGACCGCGGATCGGCACGGGAGCCGCTGTAGACCTCCGGGGCCGCGTAGCCCGCCGTGCCCAGCAGGCCCGTAGTCGCCTGGGTGCCCGCCTTCGTCACCCTCGCCAACCCGAAGTCGGTGAGCACCGCGTCGCTGGCCTGCTCGAGGAGCACGTTGGCCGCCGTCACGTCGCGGTGCAGCACCCCCGCCCGGTGCGAGGCCGCCAGGGCCCCTGCGAGGCGTCGTGCCAGCAGCTTCACCTCGGCGGGCTCGAGAGCCCCCTGCCTCGCCACACGATCGGCGAGGGTCTCCCCGGGATGCCAGGGCATCGACAGGGCCAGGGCGCCGTCGACCTCGTGCAGGTCATAGGGCACCAGCGCCGCTTCGTGCTGGATCAGGCTCGCCGCCCGCACCTCCCGCCGCAGCCGGCGCTGCACCGCAGGATCGTCGGCCAGGTGGGGGTGGACCACCTTCAAGGCGACCTGGTGCCCACGCAGGTGGTCGTCGGCCAGGTGCACCGTGGCCGTGCCGCCCCGCCCCAGCATCCCCAGCAGCTCGAAGCGCTCGCTCATGGCACCCGCTCGCTCATGTCACCCGCTCGCTCATGTCACCCTGTACGGCTGCGGACGCCCTTCTACCCATGCTCGCAGCCCCTCGGCCACGCCCTCCGCCACCCGATGCCCCAGCCCGACCGTATAGCCAGATGCATGGGGGGTGAGACGCACCCCGGGGACCGCCGCCAGCTCTGCCAGGCCGGGGTACGGCTCCTCCGGGAACACGTCGCAGGCAAAGCCCCCTAGCGCCCCCCCTTCCACCGCTCGGGCTGCCGCGACCGGGTCGAGGATGTCGCCGCGCGCGGTGTTCACCAGCACCGCCCCGCGGCGCATGCGACCGATTCGGGCCGCGTCGAACAGCCCACGGCTCGTGGCCGACAGACAGCAGTGGAGCGTCACGGCCCCCACCTCGGGCAAGGCCTCGTCGAGGTCGACCGACCGCACCCCTTCCGGCACGCCCGCCGGATCGGTTCCCCACACCTCCGCGCCCAGAAACGCGAGCTGCGTGGCCACCAGCCGGCCGATGACCCCCAGCCCGACGACCAGCACCGGCGCATCCGCCAGCCCCACCGGGGCGAGCTCGGGGAGCTCTGCGCGAGCCCACCGGCCCGCGCGTGCCCGGGCTTCCAGGGCAGGCAGGCGGCGGGGGAGCGACAGCAGCGAGCCCAGGGCGTGCTCTACAACGGCGTCGCGCCGGGCCAGCGGGCACCGCCCGACCTCGACCCCCGCCGCGGCGGCCGCCTCGCGATCGATGTGGTCCCACCCCGAGGTCGTGGTGAGCACCAGGCTGCCGCCAAAGCGGCTGAGTACCTGCGCGTCGACCCGGCACTTGCTGGTCACCACCAGCGCATCGACGCCGGTCAGATCGGGCACCGTGCGGGCATCGGGGGCGCGGCGAAGGGCCAAGCCCAGCGACTGTGCCGCTGCCTCCTCCAGGGCCAGGTCGTCGTCGGTCTCGTAGGCCGACTGCCCCCACCTCAGCACCACCGCCATCACGCCTCCCCGACGGAGGGTAACGCTGCCGGCAGACCGTCAGGGAAGGGCTGCTTGGATGTCACCCGTGGTGATGTAGCTGTCGCGCTCCAGGACCACCGCGCCCGGGCCGAGCAGCGACGTCGAGGGCAGGTACAGCGAGCCGCCGCTCACGAAGCGAGCGCCGACGCCGAAGCCCGGGTCGGCCACCACCGGATGGTCGATGCCGAAGGAGTTGGCCCAGTCCTGTAGATCCGCCTGGTTGGGGACCTGGCCGAAGCTGTCTTCGCCCAGCAGGGTGACCACGATGAACCCATCGTCTTCGTACTGCCGGTACAGGGCGGCCAGCTCGATGGCCTCGCTCTGGCAGGGTCCACACCACATGGCGCTGGCCACCAGCATCACCGCGCGGCCACACAGGTCGTGCAGCCGCAGGTCGTCGCCGTTCTGGTCCGTCAGGGTGAAGTCGGTCGCGACCTGGCCCACGTTGTTGCCCTGCCCCACCATGCTGCTCGCACAGCTATCGACCCCCCAGGTCGTGAGCTGTGGCACCGAGGAGCTGTCGAGGGGATTGGACCCCAGGTCGACCTCTTCGCCGTCTTCCCACCCGTCTCCGTCGCTGTCGGGGTTGTAGGGGTCGCCGCCGAACTGCAGCTCGACCACATCGGTGACCCCGTCACCGTCCGAGTCCAGGGTGGGGTCGAGGGGCTCCTCGGTGGCCTCGGTCTCCGTCTCGTCCACCGGGTCGTCGTCATCGACATCGTCATCGTCATCGTCGTCGTCGTCGCCGAAGGGCTTGGTGGCGGGCTCGGTGCCGTCGCCATCGTCGAAGCCCCCGGGCTTGACGACGTAGCTGGGGCCGCAAGCGACCACGAGGAGCGTGAGGGGAAGCAGGATGCGCATGGGGGGACCTCCGTGCGTCGCCACAAAAGCAAGGGGCGTGCCATCCCGCGAGGATCCCGCGCAGCCCGCGCCTCAGGCCCCACCTGCGACAAAGAGATCGCGATGTTCCCTGGGGACCTGTCGACAAGCAGCCACAAACTGACCGGCCCCCTCGATAGCTGCCCCCCCAGGAGGGGGAATGGCCAAGCCCAAGCGCAGCTTCGTGTGCAGCGAGTGCGGGAACGAGACGCCGAAGTGGCTGGGCAAGTGCCCCAGCTGCAAGGCGTGGAACAGCCTCGAGGAGCAGATCGAGACGAAGGGCGAGGCCGCCGCCAAGGCGGTGTCGGCGGCGGCTCCCGTCCGGCTGGGCGAGGTGTCGATGCGCTCGGGGGGCGAGGTGCGGGTGCGCACGGGCATCGGCGAGCTCGACGCCGTGCTCGGGGGCGGGCTGGTCCAGGGCTCGCTGGTGCTGGTCGGGGGCGACCCAGGGGTCGGGAAGAGCACGCTGCTGCTGCAGGCCCTCGACCAGTTCGCGCGGAAGGGCCTGCCGGTGCTCTACATCAGCGGCGAAGAGTCGGTGGAGCAGGTGCGGCTGCGGGCGGATCGCCTCGGCGTCTCCGGGCAGGAGCTGTTCTTGCTGTCCGAGACCGACTGGCCGCGCATCGAGGCCACCATCCGCGAGCACAAGCCACGGGTCGCGGTGGTCGACTCGGTGCAGACGGTGTCGGTGAGCGACGTGAGCGGGGTCCCAGGGAGCACGTCGCAGGTGCGCGAGGTGGCGCACCGCGCCATGGTGCTCGCCAAGTCCACCGACGTGGCCGTGCTGCTGGTGGGCCACGTCACGAAGAGCGGCGAGCTGGCGGGCCCCAAGGTCCTCGAGCACTTCGTCGACACGGTGCTCTACTTCGAGGGCGACGATCACTCCTCCCTGCGGGCCTTGCGGGCCACGAAGAACCGCTTCGGCCCCGCAGGTGAGCTGGGGCTGTTCGAGATGGTCGACGAGGGCCTGCGGGAGGTCCCCGACGCCTCGGCGCGGCTGCTCGAGGAGCGGGCCGGAGCCGCGGCAGGCACCGCGGTGGTGGCGGCCATGGAGGGCACCCGCCCGCTGCTGGCAGAGGTGCAGGCGCTGGTGGGCCGCCCCACCCCAGCCATCGCGGCACGCACCTGCGTGGGGGTCGACCGCAGCCGCGTGCTGCTGCTCATCGCCGTGCTCGGCAAGCTGGGGCTCCCCTTGCACGACCGCGACGTGTTCGTGAACGCCGCTGGGGGCGTCCGCCTGCTGGAGCCTGCCACCGACCTCGCGATCTGCGCCGCGCTGTGGTCGAGCCTGCACGACCGGCCCGTGCCCACCGACACGCTGCTGTTCGGAGAGGTCGGTCTCGTGGGCGAGGTGCGAGCCACCTCCCATGCCGTGCGGCGGCTCAAAGAGGCCGAGCGGCACGGCTTCCGTCGGGTCATCGTGCCGGCCCGGGTGGCGGCCGATGCCCCGCGATCCCTCGATGTGGTGGGGGTCGCCTCCGTGCGCGAAGCCCTCGAAGCCCTCGGTTGAACCTACGTGCACCCCGGCAGGTCACCGCACCGGGCCTCCACGGGCCGTCGCCTCGGTTAGGAAACGCTGAATGAGCATTCAGTCAGGCCCCGTCGGGCCGATGCAGGCTGACCGGAGGCACCGATGAGCGCACTCGACTACCGCGTCGACATGGAAGACATCCGCTTCGTTCTCTTCGACCAGCTCAAGGTCGACGAAGACCTCGCGGGCATCGAGAAATACGAAGACTTCGACCGCGACCTGTACGACGCGATGCTCGACGAGGCGCAGAAGATCGCCGTCGAGGTGCTCGCGCCCATCAACAGCGTCGGCGACCGCGAGGGCTGCACCCTCGACGGCGACGGCAACGTCACCACGCCCAAGGGCTTCAAGGAAGCGTGGGATCTGCGCGCCGAGGGCGGCTGGGTGAGCGTCACCGCGCCCCAGGATGCGGGGGGCGTGGGCATGCCCGCCGCTATGGGCATGGCGGTCATCGACATGTTCATCGGGGCCGCCATGGCCTTCGAGATGTACCCGGGGCTCACCGCCGCGGCCGCCAACGTCATCCGCGAGCACGGCCCCGAGGCGTGGCGTCTGCCCTACGCCGAGAAGATGTACACGGGCCAGTGGGGCGGCACCATGTGCCTCACCGAGTCCGGAGCTGGCTCCGACGTGGGAGAGAACCGGTGCAAGGCCATCCCCCAGGGGGATGACTCCTACCTGCTCGAGGGCGAGAAGATCTTCATCTCCGGCGGAGATCAAGACTTCACCGAGAACATCCTGCACCTGGTGCTGGCGCGCACCCCCGACAGCCCCCCGGGAACCAAGGGCCTGTCGCTGTTCGTGGTCCCCAAGTTCCTCATCAACGACGACCTGTCGTCGGGTGAGCGCAACGGCGCCTACGTGGCGAGCCTCGAGCACAAGATGGGCATCAACGGCTCCGCCACCTGCGTGCTGGAGCTCGGCGGCCGCGCCCCCTGTCGGGGGTGGCTCGTCGGCAAGGAGCACGAGGGCATCCGCATCATGTTCCAGATGATGAACGAGGCGCGCATCGGATGCGGCGCCCAGGGTGTGGCCACCGCCAATGCGGCCTACCAGTACGCGCTGGCCTACGCCAAGGAGCGCGAGCAGGGCTCGTCGGTCGACAACTGGAAGGATCCGGCCGCCCCCCGCGTCACCATCACCCAGCACCCCGACGTGCGCCGGATGCTGATGACGATGAAGGTGCTGTCGGAGACGATGCGCTCGATGCTCTACAAGCTGGGTCATCGCCACGACATCGCTCACCACGACGAGAAGATGGCGGCCAAATACACCGGCCGAGTCGACCTGCTGGTGCCGGTGCTCAAGGCCCACTGCACCGACCGCGGCTTCGACGTGTGTGTCACGGGCGTGCAGGTGCTCGGCGGCTACGGCTTCACCGGTGAGTACCCCCTCGAGCAGCTGGTGCGCGACACCAAGATCACCAGCATCTACGAGGGCACCAACGGCATCCAAGCGATGGACTTGCTGGGGCGCAAGCTGCGCCAGAAGGGCGGCGCCCTGCTGATGGAGTGGATCCAAGACAACCTGAAGGCCTGCGAAGAGGTGAAGGCCGACTTCCCCGACGAGGTGGCCTCGCTGCAGAAGGCCATCAACCACGTCGGTGCGACGGCCATGCACCTGGGTGGCCTGGGCGCCCAGGGCAAGCTCGAGGCCACGCTGCTGCAGGCCACGCCCTTCCTGGAGATGTTCGGCACCGTGCAGCTGGGCCTCGAGGCCCTGCATCAAGCGGCCGTCGCCAAGCGGTGCATCGAAGAGCGCGGCGAGACGCCCCACCTCAAGGGCAAGCTGCTCAACGTGCGCTTCTACACGAACAACCTGCTGCCCAAGGCCGTCGCCCTGGGCAAGGCCATCCAGAACAACGACGAGTCGTGCATGGACGAAGTCCTCTTCGCCTAGGGGCTCTCGGTCTCCCGTCGCTGAGGGCGGGAGGCCTGCTTCGCCTCAGCCTCTGACGCGCCGTCGACCTCCTCGTCGCCCTGTGCGGGCGTGTCGGCCAGTCGGCCGTCGACCCGCGCCGCGATGACCGACGCCTGCCACATCATGAACAGCACCGGCAGCATCGTCACAGCCAGCGACAGGCCCGTCGCCGCCTCCAGCGACAGCAGGTGCGCCAGCACGGCGGCCCCCAGCAGGGCCATGCCGGCGCCCATGGGCACCATGGTGCGGCCCGCCATCTCGTTGACTGGCCCCCACAAGCGCTCGTCGGCCACCGTTCGCGGCGTGCGGAAGCCGTACCACCGGTTGCGCGGCACCTTGCCGGCGGCGAGGGGGATCGCGAGCATGGCGATCAACAGGCCGATGCCGATGAACATCCAGCCGAAGGCAGCGATGGGCATGACGGGCTCCTTGCGGGGTCCACCCATCCTACGGGCGGATCCATTCGGCATTCCTCTGAAGATCTGTGCGTCGCTCGCGTCTACGCCCCCACGCCAGTTGGGGGACCGATGTCGTTGCTCGCTCTGCTCGTCGCCAGCCACGCCTTCGCCATGCCCTCGGTGGGTTCCGGTCGCCTCGCCGTAGGCGTGTCGGGCAGCGTCGGCGTCGCCCCCCTCACTCCTTCGTGGGACCGCGCCATCGGCCCCGCAGGCGTCGGCTGCGCGACGGGCTCCGGTTGGTGGCTGTTCGGCGGCCATACCTACGCGGGGCAGCGCGGCGAGGTGAAGCGGGCCGACGACACCTGGCGCATCGGCGGCGAGGGCTCCGCGTGCCCCCTCAGCGGCGGGGCGCAGAGCGGCGGCCTGGCGTTCGGCCTCGGGCGCCAGTGGGGCGGCCACGTCTACCTCACCAGCTATGCCCATGTCGGCGTGTCCGCCTACACCGAGCGCGGGCCAGGCAGCGACACCTACACCGCCTTCGCCCCCTACGTGTCGCCCACCGTCGCTCTCGGCGCGACGCTGATGCCAGGGTTCACCGTCGAGGTCGGCCCCTACGCGTGGTTCGCGCCGCCGGTCGTGCAGTATGTGCAGGGCCGCCGCCCCGACGGGCTGTTCATCGGGCACGCTGGGCTCGAGGCCACGGTGATGTTCGGCAACGGCAGCCCGAAAGCCTTCGGCATGTAGGCCCTAGAACAGGCCGCCCGACCACAGATCGCCCTCGAAGTGCCCCTGCACCGGGGTGCCGTCGATGCCGCTGTAGGTGTCGATGACCAGCTCACCATCCCAGATCGATCCGACGATGACGGCGTCTTCGCTGACGGCGAAGTCGATCTCGGCCAACAACGCCACGCTGTCGAGCCCGTTGAGCTCGATGCGCGCTCCTTCGTAGACTTGCCATGCCGGCAGCTGCACGATGGCGTACTTCAGCAGCGTGGGCGTCTCCAAGGCCAGGCCGGCGATGGCCACATAGTCGCTGTCTTCGCCGGCGATGGCGCTCCCCTGCAGGTCGAACGTGGCAGGGTCGAGGCTGCCTACCAGCGTGCTGCTGCCCTCGGCGAGGGGGTCGGCGCTCTCGAGGGTTCCCCAGGTGGTGTCGAAGTCGACCCGCAGCGTGCCCGCCTCTACCAGGCAGATGTCGTCGGACAACGGCTCGTCGAAGCTCGGAGACGGGGCGGCGAGGGCGGCCTGCAGCTCTGCCCGGCGGGTCGAGACGAAGTCGCGCAGGGCCGCGAGCTCCGCAGCGCGCTGGCCGCCGTCGGGCAGCGCGATGGGGCCCGACAGGGCCTCCATGCGGTCGATCTCCGCCAGCAGGGCGTCTTCGTCCCACACCGTGTCGAGGAGCTCGGCGAGGGTGTCGCGATAGCGCTGCTGGGCCGACGGCACAGCCCACAGGCGGCGGGTCAGGGCGGCGTTGTTGAGGGCCACGAGGGTGGTGTCAGACCCGAAGCCCTGGAACCGGTAGAAGATCGCATCGATGCCCCACGGGATGAACACCGCGCGGCCGGTCGACTCGGGCACGTACACGTAGAAGTTGTTGGTGTTGCCGCTGTAGCCGTCGAGGTGCCCGACGATCACCTCCATCGCCCAGAACCGGTAGAAGGCGTCGAGGTCGAGCACCGTCTCGAGCTCGGCGAGCATGGCCTCGTCGTCGGCGATGAGGAGGGCATCGGCGATGGCGTGCAGCGGAGCCCGGGTGGGGTCGGTGTCGGAGGTGTCGGGCTCGAAGGTATTCAGCCACCCCTCCCGCACGTCGGACAGCGTGCCTTCGTACAGGTCGCCATCGTCGTCGCCGTCGAAGGCCCAGTCCAGAAAGGTCTTCTTCACCGGCTCGACGCTCACGTAGACCCCGAGCTCGTCGCCGTTGGCTGCGACCGACGCGAAGTGGCAGCGCGGGGAGGCGAGCCCCGCGTCGCGGAACAGCTGGTAGCCGAGGCACTGCTTGACCAGAGACGGGTCGGAGATGCTGTTGTTGAGGGTGAGGCGCTCGAGGCCATCGAGGCTCTGCTCGGGCACGAAGGTGTCGAAGTCGACCTTCAGCGAGGGCTTCTCCGTCGACAGCGAGCCGATCAGGCCCTTCTTGCGCACGCCCACCTCGTTGCGGGCCACCCCGTCGACGACGATGTCAGCGGGGTACCAGGTGAACGGGCCCGACCAGGGCTCTGCCAGACAGTCGGCGCCCTGGAGCAGCTCGAAGATCTCGTTGGTCTCCTGCGACAGGGCGAGGGCATCGGCCTCGTCGAGGGTGAACTCGATGCGGACGACGTGGTCAGGCTCGTACATCGCCTCCGCAGCAGCCAGCGACGGATCGGTAGCCGCTGTGCCCGTGTCGCTCACGGTGAGGGTCGGCAGCACGGGGGTAGTGTGCTCGCTGGGCGTCAGCAGGGCGGTCGAGGAGGAGGTGGGCTCTTCCGCAGCCGGCCCACCACAGGCCAGCATCCCCACCGCGAACCAACCTCGATGCCGCATACCTTCCTCCGCCTACAGGAGAACCGCGAGGCGCCTGCAGGGGAAAAGCATAGCGAACCCGATCACGGAACGAGCAGCTCTCTCAGGGGCTCCCCTTCGAGCAACACCGCCTCGCCTGCCACGAGAGACGCCACCTTGTCGGCGTCGACCTTGCCGTCGGTGAGCAGGCAGTCGAGGGCTGCACCGTGGCCGGCCTTGCTCCAGGCCTTGGCCAGCTTCGCCAGCTCGGCCTCCTCGACTTCCGCGAGAGGACGCACCGTGAGCTCGCCCTCGAGCGGCGCCGGTTCGGGGCGCTCCGCGTCGTCGTCACGCCCATCGGCCACCAGGTAGCGCCGCCCATCCACGGTGATCTTGCCGTCTTTGCCGGGCAGCCAGCGCCCCTCGAAGACCTCGACCCACGAGCCTTCTTCGCTGTCGTGGGTAGCCATGTGAACGAAGGAGTGATCGCTGCGGAGCTTCAGATCGGCTTGCCGGTCGCACGGAGAGCTGTGAAAGCGATCGACCAGGGGCTCGAGCACCGTGCCGACGACCTTCGCCTTCACCTTCTCATCGAAGGTGAGTGCCTTCATCGGTCGGATGGTGAACGGGCCGGTGCGATCGAAGAAGACCAGCTCGCTGATGGCCACTTCCTTCTTGGCAGCCCCCGGCACCACAGCCGCGATGGTGAACGACAAGTGCCGGGTGGTGAGGGGCGGGTCGAAGTCGTGGCGCTGCGAGCCCGACGTGTCGGCCAGGTCGAGCATCATCCGGCGACCGCTGGCCTCGATCTCTGCCTTGCGCACCCGCCCTACTGCGTCGAAGCTGGCCTGATCGCGCTGTCGGCCGTTCCACACCTCGAGCCCGCTGATCAGCTGATCTTGTCGGAAGGTGAGCGACAGCGACTGGCCGTCTCCATGCCCCTTGGCTCCCTCCACCCACGCCCAGTCGGGCCGGCCATCGAACAAGTAGGCGGGGTGATGCAGCGCGACCGGCTCCTTGATGGAGCTCGCCTGGATGCGCGCCTCGACGCGCCTCGGCACGACCAGGCGCGCCGGCAGCCCCCCTACGACCGGGGCGATCTCGGCCAGGCAAGCCGTAGGACTCAGCGACCGCACGTAGAGGCGCTGCAGCGGCTCGCCGGCGGGCAGCGACAGCGACACGTCGCCATCCACCGTGGTGACGCCGACCTGCTGGCCTCCCGCGTACAGCTCTACCTCGAAGGGCTCCACCCCGGAGCAGCCGAGGAGACGCACCGCATCGGCATCGTAGGGCTCCAGCAGCTCGAGGTGCAGCCCCTCGCCGCGGGCGTCACCAACGGGTGCCCAGTAGGTCGTCTCGTCGTTGTCGGCTGCCTGATCGGCCTGAGCGCCCGGGCTGGTGCTCAGCAGCAACCGCACCGTGAGCTCGGGGCCCTTGGGCTCTGGCGGGGGAGGAGGGGGCTCGGGCTCGACGTCTTCCGCCTCGACGAGCTCCGGCTCGGGCACGGCTTCCTCGCCCCCCGTGCAGGCGAGCAACCAACCCCACGTCGTCGCAGCGACCACCCACCGACCTCGACTCACACATCCTCCGAAGGCACAGCCTAAGACAAGTGGGCGCGCATGGGGGGAGGACCTCGATCCCCGCCTTGGGCCCCTTGCCTCCACGGCAGATCTCAGCGATCGCCCGCCGATCCTTCCGGGGCGGCACCGGCCCCGCTAGCGTGCCGCCCAGCGGTCGTCGGCCTCGGCCAGCGCCCGCCCCACCGGGCACCAGCCCTGCAGGGGCTCCCCGTCGAGCATGACGACCGGAGCGAGGCTGCGGGTCGATGACGCGATGTACAGCGCGTCCCAGCCCCCCTCGGCCCGTGGCCCCTCCCGCCTCACCGCCAGCCCCAGCGACTGCGCGTGCCCGAGCAAGCGGGTCACCGTAGTCGAGGCCAGGATCGTGCCGTCATGGGGAGCGGTCACGATGACGCCGTCGACGACGGCGACGATCCCACAGCGGGTGCCCTCGGTGAACCGGCCGTCGCGCACGCGAAGCACGTCGTCGGCCCCCGACCTCGCCACGGCGACCTCCCACCCCATGCGGCTGCCGTGCTTGACGAAGCCCGGCAGGAACGGGTCGTCGACATGGGGACCTCGCACACAGCGCACCGGCGCATGGCGCCTGCCGGCGGTCGCCGCGCTCGCGACCACCAGCCGTCGCCCCGAGCCCGTCAGGGTGATGCGCACCTGCGCCTCCACGCCGACGGCATCCACTACCTGCTGCACCTCCGCCCGCAGCACCTGGCGGCCCACGGGTGCCAGCCCCGTCGCCGCGCAGCTGGCCTCGAGCCGGGTGAGATGCTCCTCCAGGTCGCCGCGAGGCAGTGACAGCGTCTCGAACACCGACAACCCACGGAGCAACCCCAGATCCGTCACCGGAACGGTCGCCTGGCTCAGCGGCGACAGCACGCCGTCGACCATCGCCCACCCGTCATCCGACACGCCGCACCTCCCCGTTGCGGTGCACCCGCACACGCAGGTGGATAACGTTCGGTCTGGCCTCATGAAGCCCCGGAGCCCGGCATGTCCGCCTACGAAGGAAGCGACTTCTACCGCATCGACGACCTCCTCTCCGACGAGGAGCGAACGATCCGCGACACGGTGCGTGCGTGGGTCGACGAGCGCGTGGTCCCCATCATCGAAGAGCACTACCAGGCGGGCACGTTCCCGATGGAGCTCGCCCGGGAGATGGGCGAGATGGGCTTCCTCGGCGCCAACCTGGATGGCTACGGCTGCCCGGGCCTCAACAACGTCTCCTACGGCCTGATCTGCCAGGAGCTCGAGCGCGGCGACTCGGCGATTCGCTCCTTCTGCTCCGTGCAGGGCAGCCTGGTGATGTTCCCGATCCACGCCTACGGCACCGAGGAGCAGAAGAACAAGTGGCTGCCCAAGCTCGCCAGCGGCGAGTTCATCGGCTGCTTCGGCCTCACCGAGCCCGACTTCGGGTCCAACCCCGGTGGCATGATCACCAAGGCCGTCGACGCCGGCGACCACTACGTGCTCAACGGCGCGAAGATGTGGATCACCAACGGCACCGTGGCCGATGTCGCCGTGGTGTGGGCGAAGCTCGACGGTGAGGTCCGCGGGTTCATCGTCGAGAAGGGCATGCCCGGCTTCTCCGCTCCCGAGATGAAGGGCAAGCACAGCCTGCGCGCCAGCGTCACCTCCGAGCTGGTGTTCGAAGACGTGAAGCTGCCCAAGAGCAACCTGCTGCCCGGCGTCAAGGGCCTGAAGGGGCCGCTGTCGTGCCTCAACAACGCTCGCTACGGCATCGCCTGGGGCGCGCTGGGCGCCGCGATGGGCTGCTTCCACAGCAGCACCGACTACGCGTGCTCCCGCATCCAGTTCGACCGGCCCATCGCAGCCTTCCAGCTCGTGCAGAACAAGCTCGCCTGGATGCTGCGCGAGATCACCAAGGGTCAGCTGCTGGCCTGGCGCCTCGGCCGCATGAAAGACGAAGGCAGCCTGCGCCACGAGCAGGTGAGTCTGGCCAAGATGAACAACGTCGACATCGCCCTGCAGATCGCTCGCGTGTCTCGCGACATTCACGGTGCCAACGGCATCCTCGGCGAATACCCGATCATGCGCCACGCGGCGAACCTCGAGAGTGTCTTCACCTACGAGGGCACCCACGACATCCACAACCTGGTGCTCGGCCGCTACATCACCGGCATCCAGGCCTTCCAGTAGGCGTCGCATCGGGTCGGGTCGGGTCGGGTCGGGTCAGGGCGTGAGCCCGTAGCCCCCTGGGTGGCAGCTCTCGCAGGATCGCAGCACGCCCTCGGGGCCCAGCGCGTAGGCCGGCCCCAGCTGCTGCGGCGCCGGCGTGGGCATCGGCTGCCCCCACACCAGGGCCCACGCGGCCACCTGCCCCGCGCGCCGGTGGTCATTCACCGGAGGAGGCGGCGCCGGCACCCCGTCGTGGCAAGCCCCACAGGCGTGGGCCAGCGCCACGAGGCCGTCGACCAGCTCGTCGTCGTCAGCCACCTGCAGGAAGCCCACCGCTCCGCCGACCGCCTCTACCCCAACGGCGTCGACGGTCTTGGCGTCGGCCAGCAGGTCACGGGCCTCCCGCCGGCTCCCCTCCCGGTCGACCCGCAGCACCTGATCGACCAGGGCCGAAAACGTGCCGAAGTGGCCTGGGTCGGGCGCCATACTGGGCGGCTCGGGGCGCTCTGCACAGGTGCAGGCCGCCAACAACACCCACGCGATCACGACACGACCGGCCTGCTGATGCGCCACAGCGCCGCGACCCGCTCGTTGGCGGCGGCGAGGATCTGGTCGACCGGCTGCCCCAGGAAGTGCTCCAGGGCCTCCTCGATGCGCGACACGCCGTAGACGGCGAAGCGACCAGCACGGCAGGCCTCGGCCACGTCGCGACGGAGCATCAGGTCTCGCACGTTGGACGCGGGCACGATGCACGCCTGCGTGCCGTCGAGCCCTCCGGCGGCGCAGGTGTCGAAGAAACCCTCGATCTTCTCGTTGACCGCCCCGATGGGCATCACGTTGCCGAACTGATCGATGGCTCCGGTCATCGCGACCCCCTGCCGAGCGGGGATTCGCGTGAGCGCGGAGACGAGGGCACACAGCTCGGCCCCCGAGGCCGAGTCGCCGTCGATGCCGCCATACGACTGCTCGTGGGTGATGGATGCATCGAACGACAGCGGCCCGTCGCTGTCGAGCAGGTGACGAAGGAGCCCCTGGAGGATGTAGAAGCCCTTGGTGTGGATCTGGCCCGACAGCTGGGCCTCGCGCTCCACGTGCACGGTGCCCTCCGTGCCGGGCCCCACCGTCGCGGTGATGCGGCTGGGGAAGCCATACACCAGCGGGCCCGCCTGGATGACGGCAAGCCCGTTGATCTGGCCGACGCGCTCCCCTGCCGTCTCGATGAGCCACGTGCCCTTGGCCACCCGGTCTCGGAAGCGCCGCCCGGGCATGTCGGCTCGCCGCCGCCCCGCGTGCACGGCCTTCTCGACATCCTGGCGATGCACCTGGGCCACCTTTCGCTGACGAGCCAGGAAGGCCCCCTCCCGCGCGATGTCGGCGATGCGACCGAAGCGAGCGGTGAGCTTGCCCTCCTCGCTGGCCACCCGCACCCCATGCTCCACCAGCGCCGACACCGCCCCTGCCGTGAAGGGCGGCAGCTTTCCGCGCTGCGCGATGCCGGAGATCACCTGGGCGTACTTCTGGATCCCCGCCGCGTCGCACTCGAGCACGTCGTCGAAGTCGGCCAGCACCTTGAACAGCAGCGCGAAGTCGTCGTCGGCCTCGTCGAGCCCGTAGTAGATCGCCGAGTCGCCGATCAGCACGACCTTGAAGCTCACCGGGATCGAGGCCGGGTGGATGTGCGACGAGCGCTGGGTGGTGCCAGGAGGATCTTGGGGAGCGAGCTCCAGCTGCCCCGAGCGCAGGGTGCGCGTGAGGGCGCTCCAGGCACCCGGCTCGCTGATCAGGTCGGCGGCCTCGACCACCAGATAGCCACCGTCGGCCTCGAGCAGCGCCCCCGCGTGGATTCCCAGGTGAGGCGGACCCTCCCCGGGCACATCCACACTGCCCACCAGCGACTGGAACGTGGGCACGGTCACCAGCACCAGCGGGCGCGGGCCGTTGGGATCGCGCTCCACCAGCAGGTTGGCGCGATAGCGCTCGGCGATCTCGGGACTCTCCCTCAGCGCCGGCAGGATCTTGCTGACCTCGACGACCACCTTGTCGAGCCACTCCCTCACCTGGGGAACCTCGCGTCGCAGGTCGGCTACGGCGTCGGTCAGCGTCTGGGTCACCGCGCCCCGCGCCTCGCGCTGCAGCTTGTGGTGGGTGCGCTTGCGCACGCGCGTGACCTTCACCTGCAGGCGCCGCAGCTGCTGGCTGTACACCTCCACCGCCTGGCGGCGGGCCATCCCCTCCTCTCGGGTGAGAGCACCAGTCGCGACCAGCGCCGGGATCTGGTCGACCGACACCGCGTCTTCACCGACCATCAGGGCAATCACCGTCTCCTCGTCACCGTCTTCATCTTCGAGCTGCACCAGCACCAGCCCCTGTTGCGACAGGGCCTCCTCGAAGGGCCCCGTCAGCTCGGCGAGCTCGGCGGCCGCACGGGCCTCGATGTCGAAGGTTCTCTCCAAGAGGGACTCGGTCTGCGCCAGATCGGCGAGGTCTTCTCGCAGGAAGCGGATCAGCTCGTCGATGCGATCCTTGAGGCGTCGACCCGTGCCCGGAGGGACGCTGATCAGCATCGGCGTGTCGGGACGGTCGGGATCGAGCACGTACAGGTGGTCGGGCCCGGGCCGGATCTGCAGCTCCACCTGCTGGAGCACCTCGCGAACCAGGGTGAGTCGCCCGGTCCCCGGCTGCCCGCGCACGAACACGTTGTGCCCCTTGGCGTCGATGGACAGCCCGAAGGCGAGCGCCTCGTGCGCCGAGGCCTGCCCCACGATGTGGGTCGCGGGGGTGACGTCGCGGGTGTCGTTGAAGCCGAGGCGCGGGCAGCGCCATCGCAGCTGATCGGGGGGGACTGGGGTCACGAGCATCTCCGTGAGGGGCGAATGGCAGGGTACTACGAGGTCGGCAAGACGAG
>CBDUIC010000080.1:0-33216 GCA_965367245.1 uncultured bacterium
GTCGGTGTCGGTGTCGGTGTCGGTGTCGGTGTCGGTGTCGGTGTCGGTGTCGGCGTCGGTGTCGGTGTCGGCGTCGGCCGTCATCTTCGGCTCGTCATCGCCGTCCTGCTGGCGACACGAGCTGCCCAGCCCCCACAGCACCAGCAGCGCCCAACCGACACGTCGTGCCACGAAGTCCTCCCGGTGCGCGGCTAACCTGGGCCGCCGACGGGCGACTGGATCCGGATCATTGCGTGGCGGCGGTGCGCCGCGTTAGCTGGGTCCACCATGCGGGCGTAGCTCAGTTGGTAGAGTACGAGCTTCCCAAGCTCGGTGTCGCGAGTTCGAATCTCGTCGCCCGCTCTCGAGGCCCGTCGGCAGTCGCCGGCGGGCCTCCCTCGTTCTCGCTGCTGTCGGTCTAGCGCCTGGTGCACACCACGACGGTGTCAGCCGAGCAAGCCGTAGCGGAGCCCTCGGTCAGACACCGTCAGCTGCTGGCGGCGCGACACCTGCAGGCAGCGCTCGAGGATCAGAGCGCCCGCGAGGAGGTAGTCGGCCCGCTCGGGGCTCGCCGGGGCGAAGGCGCGGCGCTGGGCAGCGGTCATCGGCAGCAGGTCGTCGACGAAGCGCGCGAGCTCGGCGCGGGTGAGGTGGGACCCGTGCACGGCGGTGGCGTCGTAGGTGGCCAGCCCGAGCTTGGCGGTCGCCAGGGTGGTGACCGTGCCCGCCACCCCGACCACCGTGCGAGGCATCGGCGCCATCTCGAACCGCGACAACAGCATGTCGACGTGCTGCCGCGCCCGGGCCAGGCCCGACGGGTCGACCTTGCCGGTGCTGTCGGCCACGAAGAACGCTTCGGTGAGCCGGACGGTTCCCATCTCCAGCGAGCGACGCTCGGCGACCTCCCCTGCCCCCAGCACCAGCTCGGTCGACCCGCCCCCCAGGTCGATCACCAGGCGGGGCCCGTCGGGGAGGGCCAGGTCGCGCTGGCTACCGAGCCACGTGAGCCGCGCCTCCTCGTCGCCGCTGATGATCTTCACCCGCAGACCGAGCTTTCGCTGCACCCGAGAGAAGTAGGTCTCGGCGTTCATGGCCCGCCGGGCGGCCGACGTGGCGACCGCCTTGATGGACCATGCCTCGACCCCGAGCTGCTTGGCGATGGCCACGAAGTCGGCGAGGGCGGTCTGGGCCGCCGCCATGCGCTCCGACTGAAACAGGCCGCGGTCGCCGAGGCCTCGCCCGAGCCCCACCACGCGTGCCTCGTCGTGCAGCAGGCCACCGTCGTCGGCCACGACGGTGAGCAGCACACTGTTGGACCCGATGTCGATGGCAGCGCGTGGCATGGCAACTCCGAAGGCCCGACCTACCCCGCTGTGGCGACGAGGGAAAGGCTCGACAGCGTTCGTCATCGAGGGTCAGCCCTTGCCTTCTGTAGGTGGGGACCCCGTGGCGGGCGGTTAGAAGCCCAAGGTGAGTACCCCCGCCCCAGCGGAGCCCCGCGGCAAGGTCGTGAAGCCCAAGGGAAGCTGCCTGTGGCGGCTCTTCAAGGCTGGGGTCCAGCTCTCGCTGCTCACCGGGCTGTTCCTGTTCGTGTTGCTGTACTTCTGGCTGAAGTCGGCCGGCTTCCAGGAGCGGGTGCTGCCGATCGTCGACTACCTGGTGGAGTCCCAGACCGGAGAGAAGTTCTCTCTCAACGCGGTGAACGTCGACTTCTGGCCCCCGGCGGTCGACCTGGAGGGCGTGCACCTGTGGCACGGCCCCACCGGCGACACCATCGTCAGCGTCGAGCGGGTGCACCTGCCGGTCGTGCTCCGGCGTGGGGTGGGGCTGGGCAAGGTGAGCCTGCAGGCCCCCACGGTCCACCTGCACCTCGACAAGGGAGGGCTCCGGGAGTTCCGCGACCTCCAGCGGCCGCCCCCCGAAGAGCGGAAGCCCCTGCAGCGGCTGCCCTGGTCGAGTCTGGAGATCCTCGATGGCTCGGTACGCCTCGACCACCCCGAAGGCTCGGTGCAGCTCGAAGGCCTGGAGCTGCTGCCCACCAAGGGCGGTCGCGGCCCCCTGCGAGGCTCGCTGTCGGCGCAGGTGCGAGGGCTGCGGGTCTCCAGCCCGCTGCACTGGCCCGACGTGCAGGTCGGGCCGGATCAGATCGACATCCCGTCGCTGACCCTCGACACGTCGATCCTTGGCCTCGATGGCCACGTGCGAGTGCCCTTCCTCGACGACCTCGACATCGACGTGTCGGCGGTGGCCCGCCTCGACGAGCTGCAGCCCCTCCTCACCCCGCCGCGGGATGCCCACGGCAAGGTCGACCTCGACCTGGCCGTGCACGGGCCGATGGCCGACCCCGAGATCACGGTGGTCGCCCTGGGCACCGAGCTCGGCGTCGACGTGCCTGGGGTGTTCACCCCCCTGCTCACCTACGACCTGGGCACCATCCGCGCGACGGCGTCCGCCCGCAAGACGGGCGTGCAGCTGGAGGAGGCGGTGCTGGAGTGGGGCGGAGGGCGCCTGGTCGCCCAGGGCAGGGTGACGGCCGACAAGCGCATCGAAGACGTGCACGTCACGGGTGACAACGTCTCGCTAGAGTGGCTGCTGCAGGCCTTCGACGCCGCACCGACCCCGTGGGTCGACATGAAGACCGACCTCGAGGTCAGCGCCTCGGGCACCCTGCAGCCGCTGCACCTGGAGGGGCCGTTCGACTTCGCGGTCGCCGACCTGTTCGTCGGCGACCGGCCCGTGAGTGCCCCTGGCGTGCAGGCCATGCTCGACATCCCCTGGGCCCGCGCCCAGGGCACGCTGCTGCTCGAGAAAGACCACATCTTCCTGGCCGCCGACCGGGTCAAGGGGCCCCGCAATCGGGGCAGCTGCACCATCGACATCGGCTTCGGCCCCCGCGGTCCCCTCGACCTGCGCTTCGACCTTCCCGAGGCCGATCTGGCCGACTTCCAGCCCCTCAACGGCGTCGACATGACCGGCGCCGGCGAGGTGAGCGCACGGATCTGGGGCCCGTTCAACGCCCTGCAGCTGGAGGGGCAGGGCGACCTGACCGGCTTCAGCGTGCTCGGCATCCCCTACGCCGACCGATTGATGGCGATCATCCGCAGCCCCGAGATGAAGACGCTGCATCTCGACGACGCCGAGGCCTGGGTGGGCGACAGCCACTATGGCGGCGACTTCATGATGGACTTCCGGCCTCCGCTGGCCATGCACACCGACATCATCATCGACGATGGCCGGGTGCAGGACATGGTCCAGATGTTCATCGATCTCGACGGGCTCACCGGCGAGATGGAGGGCACGCTGTCGCTGCACGGCCCGCTGTACGACATGGACGGCGAGGCCCACATGGTCATGCGAGATGTCGACCTGTACGGCGAGTCCTTCCCCGCCGGTGAGGCTCACGGCTACCTGGACGCAGGCCGGTTCACCCTCGACGACCTCCGGGTTCGACGAGGTGAGGAAGCAGGCCTGACCCTCCGAGGCTCGGTCGAGCGCGCCTGGGCCCTCGACATGGAGCTGGTCGCCGACGGCCTGGCCCTGGAGACGATGGACCGCATTCGCGCGCAAGACGTCCCCGTCACCGGGCGGATCACCGCGTGGTCCCGCATCACCAACACCTTGTTCGACCCCTCCCCCGACGGGCGCATCGCCGTCACCGACGTGCGCTACGGCGGGCAGGCCATCCCCGACTCCCTGTTGCACTTCGACACCACCGACGGCGTCGCTGCCTACACCGGAGAGCTGGTGGGAGGGCACGCACAGGTCGCGGGCACCCTCGGGCTGTGGGACCAGCAGCCCTACGCCTTGGGCATCGACCTGAAGGAGCTCCCCGCTCACCTGTTCTACCCCACCGCCGCCGACGGAGGCGACGTGCGCGCCGTCGCCAGCGGCCATCTCGACATCGCGGGGCACTTCGGGCCCCAGTGGTCGCCGGTGGCCTTGACGATGTCGCTGCCCGAGGTGGCGATCGACTGGTCCCACCACCACCTCGAGAACAAGCAGCCGTGGGTCTACGAGCAAGACGGGTCGCGCTGGAAGGTGCAGGGCCTGTCGCTGCAGGGGGGGCAGACCGACCTGCAGCTGTCGGCGAGCGGTGGGGAGGCGCTGCTGATGGCGGGCGACGGCACCATCGACCTCGACCTCCTCCGCGCCGTCCTTCCCGGGGTCGAGCGCAGTGCCGGCACCGGAGAGGTGGTGCTGTACGCCGTGGGGGCACAGCCCAATGTGCAGGCCGTCGTCGACCTTCGGGCCGACGCCGAGCTGTTCCGCATCGACGCGATGCCCATCACCTTCGAGAACGCGGTGCTGCAGGTGCGGGCCACCAAGGAGGGCATCGAGGTCAGCGAGCTGTCGGCAGGGGTGGGAGGCGGCCGACTCCGCGGTGGGGGTCGCATCGATGCAGAGCAGTGGTCCCCTACCCGCTACGACCTGAAGATCGATGTCGACGACGCACAGGTGCAGTGGGTCGACTCCCTGCCTCCCGCCATCGGCGACGCCCAGTTCTCCTTCGACGGCCCCGCCGAGGCGCTGTTGCTCCACGGCGAGGTCAAGGTCACGCAGATGGAGTTCGCCGACCGCATCGACTGGGAAGACTGGGTGGTCTCCTATCGGGAGGAGATGCTGGTCGACCCCGCCTCCACCGCCGCCGAGGAGGCGATGTTCAACCTCAACGTGCACATCGCCGCCGACGACACCATCCGGCTTCGCAACAACGTCGCCGAGGGCCGGGCCTCCGCCGACCTGCGCATCCTCGGCGACACCGTGCGTCCCGGGCTGGTCGGCCGGGTCGACCTATACGACACCATCGCCTTCCTCCAAGACCGCGAGTTCCGTGTCGATCGCGGCAGCCTGCTGTTCAACGACCCCTGGTCGTGGGACCCACAGCTCGATTTTTCGCTGCTCACCGAAGTCCGCAGTCGTCAGCAGCGCTACAACGTCGACTACCTGGTGTTCGGCCCCTTCTCCGACTGGCGCACCTCTACCCGCTCCGACCCGCCGCTCCCCCAGGCCGATGTGAACGCCCTGCTGTGGTTCGGGGTGACCACCGACGAGCTCGAGCAGATGGGCGAGCTGTCGAGCGCGGTGTTCCAGGGCGTGGCCGACATGATGCTCACCGATTTCTTCGTGAGCGGTCAGGCTGGCGAGTTCACCAGCGAGCTGCCAGACCTGCTCTTCGACCGCATCGATCTCGCCACTGGCGTCAACGCCCGCGGCGAGTACAGCCCCGAGCCGCGGCTGGTGGTGGAGAAGCGCCTCGACGACCTCGCCGACATCGACCTGAGCTGGCAGATCAACCTCACGCGGCCCTCCGACACCTACATGAGCCTCGACAAGCGGATCGGTGGGATCTGGAGCCTGCAGGGCTGGTACGCCACCCTGCAGCGCGACCGGGTGCTGCCCATCGGGGGCGCGTATGGGCTCGACGTGACCGCACGCTGGGAGCTGGATTAGCGCGCAGGCCGGGCGGGGCCGATAGACGTCGCCGGGAGTTGAATCGGTACCGGTGTCCCCCCTCCTCTGCTGGCTCTGGTTGACGTGCGTGCCTACCGCGCAGGCACAGCCGAGCGATCCGACACGGTGGGTCGGCATGCCGCTGGCCGACGTGCAGCTGGTCGGGCCTGAGGGCGGCCTTCCCGAGGCCAGCCTGGCCCCCCTGCTCCGCAGCATGGGCAGCGACACGGTCGACCCCCAGGCCATCCGGCTCGACATCGCGACGCTGTTCCAGGTGGGCAGCTACCGAGCCGTCGAGGCGCAGATCGAGCCGTGGTTCCTCCTCGACGACAACGGGGAGCCCATCGACGCCGCTCTGCTCACCTACGTCGTCTACCCGGCGCCGAGGATCGAGCGCCTGCGGGTCGTGGGCAACCGAGCCGTGCGGGATCGACCCATCCTCGACGTCTCCAAGCTCACTGTCGGTCAGGTGTTCTACGTCGAGCAAGACGCGCGACTGGTCGAGGAACGTGTGTCGCGCTGGATGTACGCACAGGGCTACACCGACGCCACCACCCGCGTGCGCGCCCAGGAGTCCGACGACGGGCTGGAGGTGGAGATCGCTGTCGAGGAGGGCCCCGCCAACCTCCTGGAGCGCCTCACCTTCGTGGGCCAGCTGGAGGGCGTGGCCACAGACCGCCAGCTGCGGCGCTGGGCCCGACGCGCCGGGGTGGAAGAGGGCAAGCCCTTCACGCCCGAGGCGATCGCCGAGGCCAAGGAGTCGATTCGCCGGCACCTCGGCACCCTGCAGGGCGGGCTGTTCCGCAAGCGTCGCGGGTGGACGAGCGCGCGGGTCACCCCAGCCGTCGTGTCGACGCCGAGCGGATCGATGGCCACCTTCACCGTCGAGCCGGGTCCGCAGCTGGTGGTCGACGTGCAGGGCCTGTCCTACCGTTCCCGCCACAAGGTCCTGCAGGGGCTCGAGCTCGACCATCGCACCCGGATCACCCGGGGGTTTCTGGAGGAAGCGCCCCTCACCTTGCAGCAACAGTTCGCGGAGCTCGGCTTCTACACCTCCACCGTCGACGTGCAGCTGCAGGGCGACAGCCGTTCGGCCGAGCAGACGCTGCAGGTCGACGTGCACAAGGGGCCCCGCCACAACCTGCCGGTGGGCCGATTCCCCACCTGGGTGGGCATCCGCTTCGACGGCAACGATCACGTCACGGATGCAGAGCTGCAGGCCGTGATGGACCAGGCCTCACCCGGAGTCCTCCGGCAGGATGTCTACACCGAGCAGGAGATGGGCGTCGGCCTGGCGGCGGCGGAGCAGCTGTACCGGTCGCGGGGCTACCTCGATGCCGAACTCACCCCCCCGCCCGAGGATCTGCGGATCCGCAACCGCCACGGCCTCGGCGACCTGCTGCGGGTGCTCACGGGCCGTCCGGTGCGCCGGCGCATCGAGCCGACCGTCGGGGTGGTCGAGGGGCCCGTCACCGTGCAGACCGAGCTCGAGGTGGTCGGGTCGGCCGTCGAGGTGCCCGACCTGCGCTCCACCATCGAAGATCGCATCGGAGCACCCTACTCGTCACAGGCGATGGAGCAGCTGTCGCGACGCGTCCTCAAGGCTCACCGCGACCAGGGCTACCTCGATGCCGACACGCGCGTGATCGAGCGCGCGGAGGGGCCACAGCAGCGAGCCGCCACCGTCGTGGTGGAGCCGGGCGACCAGGTGCTGCTCCGCTCCGTGGTGACCAACGGCACCCGTCGCACCCGGCCCGCCTTCCTACTCCGTGAAGTCGACCTCGGGTTGGGCGAGCCCATCCGCTCCCGCGACCTCGACGACCTACGGTCCAACCTGTACGACCTCGGCATCTTCCGCACGGTCGAGCTCGATCTGCTGGGCGACGACGCCGCTCGCGATCTGGTGGTCACCGTCGACGAGCGCGCGCGCTGGGCCTTCGAGGTCGGCGCCGGGCTGAACACCGACCAGGGGCTGCGCACCTTCGGGCGCGCCTCCCGTCGCAACCTGTGGGGCCTGGCCCATCGCCTCGACTTCGTCGGCCAGATCGGGCTCGACTACCGCTCCGAAGACATCCGCGACTGGGTGCCCGACATCACCCAGCCCGAGTGGCGGGCGGCCATCAGCTACACCGCACCCCGGTTCCCCACGCGTGGGCAGGATCTCATCCTCGACATCGTCCTTCGCGAGCGAAGGCAGGAGCTCACGTGGGAGATGGACCGCACGGGAGCGGGGGCCGCGCTGGAGACGAAGACCGGCCGCACCCGCCTGCGCGGGGGGGCGCGTGTCGAGCGCCGGCAGCTGCGAGAGATCGACCCTGGCGCGCTCCTGCCGGGCGAGGTGTGGGCCGATCTGGTCGACATCCAAGACCCCGTCCTGCCGTCGCGCTGGAGAGTGCAGGAGCAAGTGACGAGCCTACTCGTCGTCGACCTCCGCGACGACCCGGTCCGCCCCACCTCGGGCCTGCTGCTGTCGCTGAACGGGGAGTGGTCGCCAGGGATCCAGTGGAGTCCCGACCTCCCCCGAACCTCATTCGTCAAGGCCGATGCCCGGGCGACCGCCTTCGTGCCACTGTGGGGCTTGATCCTCAAGCTGTCAGGCGCTGCCGGCCTCGGGTACTCCTTGTCTGAGGCTCCCATCCCCCTGGAAGACCGGTATCGCCTCGGCGGCACCGGCTCGCTCCGCGGCTACCGGCGCGACGCGGTCGGCCCCCGCAACCTCGCTCCCGATGTGCAGGTGGCCTGGCCCGACGCCCTCGACCCGGTCATCGCCTACGTCGGCCGCAACGCGCCAGACCGCTGGGTGACCACCGGGGGCGACGTGATGAGCGTCAACACCGCCGAGCTGCTCATGCCGCTGTCGAGCCTCGGTGCCACCAGCTGGGATGGCTACGCCCTCGCGCTGTTCGCCGACGTGGGCCAGGTGTGGCTTCTCGGCGCCGACGCCGACAGCGAAGGTCGCACCGTCGCCGATCTGGTGCCGAGCTGGCGCTACGGCGTCGGGGGCGGGGTGCGGATCGCCACCCCGGTCGGGCCCCTGCAGCTCGACGTGGGCGTCAACCCGCAGGTGATCCAGAGTCAGGCCGCCCAGCGGCAGCTCCTCTCCGTGCTGTGGGAGGAGCCCCCCGTGCGGGCGCACCTGACGCTGGGCGCCACCTTCTGATCAGTCGCGCTGGGCGACCCACTGGTCGACGAAGCGCGTCCACATGGTGCCGGTGACGAACTCCTCGGTCTGCAGCAGCTCGCGCTGCAGTGGCAGCGTGACCTTGATGCCTTCGACGATGAACTCGTCGATGGCCCCGAGCATCCGCCGGATGGCATGCTCGCGGTCGTCGCCGCGCACGATGAGCTTGGCGGCCAGGCTGTCGTAGTAGGGCTGCACCATGGCGTGCTCGTGGATGGCGCTGTCGACCCGCACCCCGGGGCCCCCGGGCTCGTGGTAGCCGGTGACCAGGCCGGGCGAAGGTAGGAAGCGCTGCGGATCCTCCGCGTTGACCCGCACCTCGATGGCGTGGCCCTTCTGCACCACATCTTCCTGGGCCAGCGGCAGAGGCTCCCCCGCCGCCATGCGGATCTGCATCTGGATCAGGTCGACGCCGGTGACCTCTTCGGTGACCGGGTGCTCGACCTGGATGCGCGGGTTGACCTCGAGGAAGAAGAACGCATCGTCTTCGACGAGGAACTCCACCGTAGCGACCGTTGTGTAGCCGACCGAGCGAACCAGGCGGGCAGCTGCCTCCTGGATGTCGTGACGCAGCCGATCCGACAAGAAGGGCGCTGGGGCCTCCTCGATGATCTTCTGGTGACGGCGCTGCAGCGAGCAGTCGCGGGTGCCGACGTGGATGCCGCCTCCGTGGGCGTCGCCGATCACCTGCACCTCGATGTGTCGCGGGCGTCGCAGGTAGCGCTCCAAGAACACGTCGCGGCTGCCGAAGGCGGCCTGGGACTCTGCCTGAGCCACCTCGAACACGCGAGCGAGCTGGTCGGCATCTTCCACCACGCGCATGCCCTTGCCACCGCCTCCAGCGGCTGCCTTCAGCATGATCGGGAAGCCCGCGGCCGCCGCCGCCCCCTGCGCCTCCTCCAGCGACTGGATGGCCCCACCGGAGCCCTCCAGCATGGGGATGCCAGCCTTCTTGGCTGCCGCCTTGGCCGACAGCTTGTCGCCGAACATGTGCAGGTGCTCGAAGCTCGGCCCGATGAACGCGAGCCCCATGGCCCGCACCGCCTTGGCAAACTGCGCGTTCTCCGCCAGAAAGCCGTAGCCGGGATGCACCGCATCGGCCCCGGTGACCTCTGCGGCCGACAGCACGGCGGGCTGGTTGAGGTAGGACAGCGTCGCCTGGGGCGGGCCGATGCACACGGCCTCGTCGGCGAAGCGCACGTGCAGGGCGTTGGCGTCAGCGGTGCTGTAGATCGCTACCGTGCGAATGCCCATCTCTCGACAGGCTCGGATGACACGAAGGGCGATCTCGCCGCGGTTGGCGATGAGGATCTTCTGAAACATGCGCGGCCGCCTCTCTTAAGGACGAATCTTGAAGAGCGGCTGCCCAAACTGCACCGGCTGTGCGTTCTCGACGAGAATCTCCACGACCGTGCCACTGACTTCCGACTCGATCTCGTTCATCAGCTTCATGGCTTCGACGATGCAGAGCGCCTTGCCGGCGGCAATGCTGTCGCCGACCTCGACGAAGTTCGGCGCGTCGGGGCTGGGCGCCCGGTAGAAGGTGCCCACCATCGGCGACTCGACCGTGACGAGGCCTGCATCGCTCGCGGCCGCGGGCGCAGCCCCTTCGGCAGCAGCGGCCCCGGGAGGCGGCGGCGGCAGCGTGTGCGCCATCGTCGGCATGGCAGCCTGCGCGATCGGGGCCGGTGGCGGGCCCAGGCGGAGCTGAATCGAGCGGTCTTCATCCTTGAAGCGGAACTCGCTCACATCGTGCTCGGCGAGCATCTTCAGCAAGGACTCGATCTGATTCAGATCCATCGGGACTCCGCAGGTGCTGGGAGCGCGCGCGCTCCTGGGTGGCCCGTGGTTCTACCCTACGGAGGCCCGACCGACCAACGCCCGGAGCGCCAGCGCGTACCCGATCGGCCCCAGCCCCGTGATCACGCCGATAGCTACGTCGGCCAGGTAGGAATGATGCCGAAAGGGTTCACGGGAATGGACGTTGGACAGGTGCACCTCGACGAAGGGCAGCGGGCCGGCCAGCAGCGCATCCCGCAAGGCGATCGATGTGTGCGTGTAGGCGGCTGCATTCACGATGGCCCCCTCGCAGCCGTCGTCGATGGCCTGATGAACCCGCTCGACCAGGCGCCCCTCGTGGGCCGACTGGAAGTGATCGAGCTCGCAGCCGAGCTCCACGGCGACCTCGTCGAGGTGGGCTTGCAGCTCGGCCAGCGTCATCGACCCGTAGGTCTCTGGCTCCCGCCGACCGAGGCGATCGAGGTTGGGGCCCTGCAGCACCAGAAATCGCTTCACGGCGCCCACGCTCATGGGTTGATCAGCGAGCGCCGACGCTTGCGCGACCCACGGCCCTTCCGCTTGTTGGCCACGCTCGGTTCGGGCTCGTCGGCCTCGGGCGCCGGCCCCATGCCCGGCGAAGGCATGTCGAACTCCGGCGGCACCAGGCCAGGGTCGGTCAGCTCCTCGGACAGGTCGTCGGGCAGCTCGTCGGCTTCGACTCCCATCAGCTCGCGCAGCCGAATCTGGAGCCCCTGATCGTCGGGGTGCGTTCGAAGGATGCGACGGTAGGTTCGGATCGCGCGGTCGACCCGCCCCACCGCCACGTAGCGCTCGGCCCGTTCTACGGTGAGCATCGGGTCGAGGCCTCGCTGATCCTCGTCGGGAGGCGGTGACTCGAGGCGCTCCACCACGCTCGACACCACGACATCGGCGGCATCGACCGCCAGAAAGGCGAGCGCCTTGTCGCGAGCCTTGTCGGTCTGGCCCGAGCGCTCCAGCGCCAGGATCTCGATGCGCCCAGGCTCCGTTCCGGGGGTCGTCTCCACCTGCTCGAGGGCCCTCAAGCAAGCCGCGTAGTCGCCGAGCTCGAGGGCTGCTCGCGCCAGCAGCGCGTAGGCCGCGGGAGGGCGGTCGTCGCCGGCGAGGCCCCCAAGGAGCACATCGCGCGCCTCGCGCCACCTAGCCCGTCGAACGAGCTCGGTACCGACCTGCAGATAGAGGTCGGCCGTGGGGTCGTCCTCCAGAAGCTCCGTCAGGAGGTCGAGCTCGGGGTCGGTCAAGGCCACACAGCTACCTTGGCTGTAGGAGGACTGTCCCTTCGAGCGGATCCTCTGGGGACGCCGCGGAGATTACCACAGCGACGTCGTCGAAGTCGCGGGGGCCGCCGGGGAGGGCATCGACGAACAGCAGCACCCTGGCCACCCCGTCGTCGTTGGTGACGACCTGACGCGCACCGACGAGGGTGTCGTCGATGTCGAGCTGCAGCGTGAGGTACCGGTCGTGCCGCGCATCCCACAGGGTAGTGCCCTGGCCGTGTTCCTCGGGAACCAGCGCCCCGGCCGGCAGCACCCAGGTGCCATCGTGCTCGGCCGTCACCGTCAACGCCACACCCGCCTGCGGCTCGCCCGACGCAGAGTCGTAGACCATCACGTCGACCGGAACGACGGATCCGAGGCCATCGTCGGTGCCGTCGTAGGCATCGCTCCACTGAAGACTCACCACGTCGGGGACCATCAGCTCGGGCCCGCCTGCGTCGGCGCAGGCCGCGAGGGTGGCGAACAGAGCGATGAGTCGAGGCGTCGTCATGAAGGTAGGTGGTCCAGTAGCTCGGGGAGGCGTTCCTTGGGTAGGCGACACAGCCGCATCTGCCCTGCTCGCTCCACCACGGGTAGCACCATCATATCGTCCAGCGCCTTCTTGTCCAGGTGCATGGCAGCGACGGCAGCGCTGTGATCGAGGTCGGCAGGCACCGGTGGGACCCCCAGCCCGCGCACCAGGGCTTCGAGGCGAGCAGGAAGGCCCGCGTCGGTGCACAGCCCCTCGGCGGCGGCCCAGCGCGTCTCGGCGACCAGCCCGTGGGCCACGGCGACCCCATGGGGCATGCGCCCGTGGCCCAGGGCCGTCTCCAGGCCGTGCGCCACCGTGTGCCCAGCGTTGAGCCAGGCGCGGATGCCCCCCTCTCGCTCGTCGCGAGCCACCACGCTGGCCTTGGTAGCGACGCAGCGGGCGACCACCTCGTCGAGCCGCGCCTCCACCCCGTCCCCCTCCAGCACGTCGAGGAGCTCTGCGTCACCGACAAGCGCGGTCTTCACGACCTCCCCCATGCCCGCCACCCGCTCGATGGGCTCGAGGGTGTGCAGCGTGTCGAGGTTGGCCCACACCAGCGAGGGCTGATGGAAGGCACCCACCAGGTTCTTGCCGACCGCGTGGTTGATGGCGGTCTTGCCTCCCACGGAGGAGTCGACCATGGCCAGCAGCGTGGTCGGCACCTGCACGACACGAATCCCGCGCAGCACGAGGGCCGCAGCGAGCCCCGCCACGTCGCCCACCACCCCACCGCCGAGGGCCAGCACCGTGGTGCGACGATCGACCCCAGCGCGCAGGCACCCATCGACGATCTGCTGGAGCGCCGCCCACCCCTTGTGGGCCTCCCCGGCTGGCAGCACGATCTCGTGGTGGACTTCGCCCACCGCCTGCCGCACGGCAGCCAGGTACAGCGGTGCCACATTGTCGTCGCTGACCACCACCGGCGGGCGGCCTCCCGTCACCTCGACCAGCGCGTCATCGAGGCCCGCGAAGCCTCGGGTGACGACCACGCGGTAGGCGCGGTCCCCCAGCTCGACCTGTACCTCCCTCACAGCGCCTCCTCGATCCGAGCGACCACCTCGTCGACGCTTCCGGTGGCGTCGATGGTGAGGTCGGCCATGGCATACATCGGCCGCCGCGCGCGGAAGCGCTCGACCACCGCATCATCCCACAGCGGGCGCCCCGGCTGGCCCCCCACCCGCTGCTCGATGACGTCGAGGGGCGCATCGAGGAACACCGTCAGGTAGTGCGGTCGCAGCGTCACCCGGTTGTCGGCCGCGACGTAGGCCCCGCCACCGAGCGCGAGGACACGGGGGACTCCATCACACAGCGCAGCCAGTGCCTCGGCCTCGCGGCGACGAAAGGCAGCCTCGCCGTCGCGGGCGAACTGCTCGCCGATCGGCCCATGCGCCGCCTCGATCACCGCGTCGAGGTCGACGAAAGGCACCCCCAGCCGCACGGACAGCGCCCGCCCGATCGTCGACTTCCCCGCCCCCATGAAGCCCGTCAGGGCCACGCTCCCCCGGCTCATGAGCGATCCCCGAGCTGCGGGGGTAGCCCCGGAGGGCCCGCAGGGTGTAGCGTCTGGCGCCAGCGGGAGGACATCGTGAGCACGGAACGCATGCAGCTCCTCGAGGAAAGGGTGAGCGCCTATCTCGGCCAGATGGACCTCGTGCCCGACCAATCGGAAGACGGGCTGTACCTGTTCAAGTATGGCTCGACGGTCGTGATGATCTCCCTGTTCGAGGAGGGAGAAGACACCTACTGCCGGTTTGCCAGCATCATGCTGAAAGACTTCGAGCCCAGCCTCGAGCTCCTTCACCGGATCCTGCGCCTGAACACCGAGGTGCTCTTCGGCAGCTTCCTGCTGTTCGAAGACAACACCCTGTCGTTCTCCGCCACGCTGCTCGGCAACCACCTCGACTTCGATGAGTTCGAGCGGTCGCTCCGCTACGTCGCCAAGGTCTCCGACGACTACGACGACGAGCTGCAGAACCTCGGCGGCGGCAAGCGCGCCCAGGACGTGCTGCAGGAGAGCTAGAGCGATGTGGTGGCTGCTCGCCTCGCTCGCCTCAGCTGGTCCAGGCCTCGACGCCTGCTGCAGGGCTGCGGGCGCGCCCACGTGTCCGTCGGAGATCGAGGCCGTCGGGCCTGGTTCCTACGCCGACGGCAGCGGCCAGCGAGGGCTGTGGTCCCTGCCTTGCGACGGGCCCACGCGCTTTCATGGCGATCGAGCCACCACGCTGTCCGGCCTCGGGTCGGGCTCGGTGGTCACCCCCCTCGACCCCGCCTCCTCCCGCTGCTTCGACGCATCGTGCCGCCTTCCTGAAGGGCTGTGCCTGCGCAACGCCGGTGGCCGCTACCGCCTGGTGCGCTGCAGCGACGGTACGGAGGCCAGCGCGGCCGTGTGGTCCGCCGGTCCCCGCTCGCCCTACGGCGCCGCCGTGGTGGCCGGCAGGGTGCTCAACGGGGCCCCGGGGAAGCTGGCTGCCGCCGCCCCACCCCCCGTCGTGCCCACGTCGGCGGTCGCACCCGTGAGCCTCGACACCACCGTGCCGGCCCCCCCACCCGATCGGTGCGTCCCGAACCCTGCCCTTCGGCAGCCCTCCATCGACCAGGTCGACGCCGGCAACGAAGCGATGGTCGCCGGGGACTGGGCCCTGGCCGCCGACAAGTACCGAGCCGCCATCACCATCGACCAGTGCAACGGCTTCGCATGGAGCTCCCTGGCCGACGCCTTGCTCCAGACCGGTCACCCCCAGGAGGCTCGCCAGGCAGCGGTTCCCGCCACCGCCCTCACCCCTCGCAGCGCCCACCCCTGGACCATCCTCGGCCGCGCGGCACAGGCCACCGGGGATCGCGCCGCCGCCGTCGAGGCATTCGAGAAGGCTCTGAGCATTCAACCTGGTCATCCGCAGGCTGCGGCGGCCCTCTCCCAGCTTCGTTGACACCTCTGTAGGCCGCCGGTAGCATCGGCTCCCCATCGGAGTCATCCCTATGTCCAGCTCCTCCACGTTCACGCTGCCCGAGGGCGTAGAGCTCGAGATCGACGGCGACACGCTCAACCTCACGTTCCATGGCGACGTCGTCTTGGAGCACGACCTGGGGCGCTCGCTGGGCACGATCCGGGCTGGCGGCGATCTGCACATCGCGCTGCCCAAAGTGACCGGCGACATCGAGGCCGGCGGCACCCTCACCATCGACGGCGACATCGATGCCACGCGCCTGCACGCCTCCCGCATCGAGCTCGGTAAGCAGGCCGTCACCTGCCAGAGCATCACGGCCTCCGAGACGATCATCATCGGAGCCGCGACGCTGCGCGTCGACGCCATCGTCGCACCCGGCATCACGCTCGACCCGAAGGCCAGCGGGCGGGTCACGGTGGTCGAGTCCAACAACGAGCGCGGCGCCACCAAGATCAAGGGTGGCTTCAGCCTCGGCGACTACAACGACATGTTCGGCAACGCCGAGGAGTTCCTCGCAGAGCGTGGGATCGCGCCCCTCGACAAGTCCACCGTCGCTCCCCTCACCCCCCTCCCCGAGCCCGAGCCAGAGGAGGCCAAGACAGTGACCAGCGAGGCCGACGACGAAGAAGACGTCGACGACCCCCTGTCGCTGTCCCTCGATGACCTGGAGCCGCTCATGGAGCAGGCGATGGGCGTCGGCGACGAGAACCTCCACGCCCAGCTGTCCGACGCCCTGGGCCGCATCCAGAAGTGCTACGCGGGCGGCGACATGCCCCCCGCCGTCGACGAGCTGTCGCACCTCATCGAGCAGGGCGACTACGATTCCCTGCGCGCGAACATCACCGAGGTGTGGAACGGCCTGCTCGGCTTTCACCAGCAGCGTGGCATCCGTCCGAACCCGCAGGTCACCCACGCGTTCAACATGATCCACAACCTCATGCAGAGCTGAGGTCGCGGCCCGAACCAGGCCTGACCCCCGCTTGACGAGCCCACGAGATAGGCTGCCGCCAACGGAGTGCCTATGCGCTGGACGGCAGGCCTGCTCGCGCTCGTGAGCCTCGCGAGCTGCAATCGCTACGACTTGTTCCTCACCTCGGGCTTCGAGCAAGAGAGCTTCTCGAACAAGGCCGACGTGGTCTTCGTCGTCGACAACTCGGACTCGATGTACGAGGTCTCGGCGTCGCTGGCTCTGAACTTCGCGACCTTCATCCAGTCCATCGAGACACAGGAGGAAGAGCTCGCCACCGATGGCCTGGCTGACGCTGCTGCCAACTACGTCGACTATGTGCAGAATCGCAGCTCTTTCGTCGACTTCCAGTTCGGCATCACCACCACCGATGTCGAGGCCCAGGTCGGCGAGGCCCTCGGCGGTCTCTACAAGCGGGGCGACCCCGACCTGTCGAGCCGGTTCGTCGAGACGCTGCTGTGCGAGGCCACCTGCTTCCGCGAGGATCTGCAGCTGCCCACCGACCCCACCTACGAGTGCGGGCAGCCCATCGGCGACGAGGTCACCGAGCAATACCTCGACTGCGTCTGCGGGGCGGGCACCTGGCAGGGCAACTGCGGGAACGCCGTAGAAGAGGGCATCGAGTCCGCCTACATGGCGATGTGCAGCGGCGTGAGCAACCCGCCCGTGGCCTGCTTCGAGGATGTGCTGCAGATCGGTGATGCCACCAACGAAGAAGACGAGCTCGTTCCGTCGCTGTTCAGCGACGCCAACGTGGGCATCAACGACGGGCTGTTCCGTCCGGGCGCAAACACCATCATCGTCATCGTGTCCGACGAAGGCGACGGCAGCCGGCGCCTCGACCGCGAGTCGACCGCCGAGGTGTATGAGTCGCTGTTCGAGCAGTTCGGCCGCCGCGTCACCTTCGCGGCCATCGTGCCCGGCCTCGACGAAGACGGCACCGTGTCGTGCCCAGGTCAGGCGACCGACTGGGGCGTGGCCCGCTACAACTACCTGGCCTACCGCACCAACGGCCTCGTCGAAGACATCTTCGAGCCGCCCCCCAACTGCGAGCCTCGCGACTTCGGCATCGCCTTCGAGGCCCTCGGCGAGCTGCTGGTCAACCTGCTCACCACCTTCCCGCTCGCCTCCGTTCCCGATCCCGACACGCTCATCGTCCGGGTCGACGGCAACGACGTGCCACAGGCCGAGATCGCAGGCTCCGATGCCTACGGATTCGATGTCTACGGAGACGGGTGGTCCTACTCCGTCGCCGACAACGCCGTGGAGTTCCACGGAGCCGCCATCCCCGGGTACGACGCCGACGTGCAGGTCCTCTACCTGCCCATCGAGGGAATGCCCCGCGAACTGCCTTTCTGAGGAGCCCCATGCGCACGCTCACCGCCGCGCTCGTCGCCCTGCTGATCGCCCCCGTCGCCTCCGCCCAGGAGACGATCGACCTGGGGGTCATCCGCGACGAAGACATCACCGTGGTCCAGAAGCTGCTCTACCCCAAGGCCAAGCGCACCGAGTTCGGGCTGCACGCTGGGGTCATGCCCTTCGACGCTTACGTCACCAACGCCGTGGCCCAGCTGTCGTTCAACCAGCACCTGTCCGACCAGGTGTCGATCTCGGTGCTCGCCGGCGGCGGCTACGGCTTCAAGACCGCGGTCTACCGAAAGCTGGAGAGCCCAGCCTACGGGGTCGCCCCCTACGCCTACCGCTACCTCGGCGGCGCCCTCGGGGGCATCGAGTGGGCGCCGATCTACGCCAAGATGAACGTCAACGGCTCGCGCATCATCCACTTCGACACCTACCTCGCAGCCCGCGTGGGGGTGACGCTGGAGCAAGCGGTCATCAGCGGTGGCGGCACGGCCCTCGCGCCTACCCTGTCCCCCGGCATCGGGTCGCGGCTGTTCCTGTCGCGCAGCACGGCGCTGCGCGTCGAGTTCCGTGACGACCTGATGCTGCAGCGCAGGGCGCTGACGAACACCACCGACTTCAAGCAGAACGCCAACGTCACCCTCGGCATCACCTTCCTCTCCGGAGGCGACGAGTGAGTTGGCTGCTGCTGTGTGCCTCGCTGGGATGGGCCCAGACGGCCTCCCCCGACGCGCCGGAGCCCGCTCCGGTCACCACGACGGTCACCACGACGGCCGAGGAGATGGGCCAGGCCCTCGCTGGCCCGGCGGCAGCCCTCGGGTCCGGCAACCACGTCGCGGCAGGCGACCAGCTCGACGCCATCCTGACCGACCCCAGCAAGGCGCCACTGCACGGGGCCGCGTGGGCCATGCTCGCGGGTCTGTACGAGAAGGAGGGCCTGCTCGTGCCCGCCATCGAGGCGTGGGCGAAGGCCATCGCCATCGACCCCGACGCCAACGGCGGCAAGCTGCTGCACGCCGCCGAGCTGGCCGATGAGGTAGGCGATGCCGGTGGCCTGTCGCCCGTCCTCGGCAACAACCTCGGGCTCGCCGTCGACGCAGCGGCTCGCAACCGCCTCGCAGAGATCGCCGGCACCTACCACCTTCGTGAGGGCAACTACGGCCCGGCCCTCGGCGCCTTGATGATGGGCGACCCCTCCGCGCCGGGCTTCGCCGACGTCGAGCTGCTCCGCGGGGTCGTGCTGGCCCAGCAGTCCCGCTTCGCCGACGCCATCCCCCCCCTCACCACCGCACAGGGCCTGGCCCGCTCCGAGGGGCGTGAGGCGCGCTTCGACGAGGCCATCACCCTCAACGTGGCCCGCGCCCACTACGGCAACGAAGACTGGGGCCAGAGCATCCTGTGGTACGCGAAGCTGCCCCGCACGTCGGAGTTCTGGCTCGACGCGCAGTTCGAGCGAGCCTGGGCCCACTTCCGCGCCAAAGACGTGAACGGCGCGCTGGGCCTGCTCATGAACCACGACGCGCCCTTCTTCACCGACTGGTACTGGCCCGAGGCCGATCTGCTCCGCGCCTACTCGCTGTTCATGATCTGCAAGTTTCCCGATGCGTCGGAGGAGATGAACCAGTTCGTCGACAAGTACACCGATGTCAACGACGAGCTCGGCAGGCTCGCGGGCAGCCTCGATCCCGCCGCCGCCTTCGCCGACGTGCAGGCCTTCCGCTCCGGCCAGCGGCATCAGATCCCCGCCTACCTGCTGCGACCGTTCCGCGACGAGCAGCGCATGCGCGAAGCCGAGCAGCTCCTGGCGCGCATCGAAGCCGAGGAGGGGCCGGCCAAGGCCCTCGGCGGCCGCGCGGGAGAGCGTGCCGTGGCGTGGCTCGGGGAGCGTAAGCAGGGCCGCATCCAAGAGGAGGGGCAGCGGGTCCTCGACGAGGTCGACGCTGCCGTGGCCGAGCTCACCGACATGCTCCAGGGCATCGAGATCACCAAGCTCGACCTGCTGGCCCTGGAGACCCAGATGTACGAGCGTGCCGCCGCCACGGGGGTGCTCGAGACCGGAAGCAGCCGCCAGGCGATGCGTGCACTGCGCCGCGACAAGAAGAACAGCCGTGTGTGGCCGTGGCAGGGGGAGTTCTGGGCCGACGAGCTCGGCTACTACCAGGTGACCACGCCGCCGGACTGCCCCGAGAGCCTACAGACCGGAGAGACCCCATAGCCTCCGACCCGAGCCTCGGCGGCCTGCAGCTGGTCGTAGACGAGGTCCCCTCCCCGGTCGTCTCTCTGCACCTGTGCTTCACCGTGGGTAGCGCCGACGAGGGCGACCACGAGGCAGGCGCTGCCCACTTCCTCGAGCACATGCTGTTCAAGGGCACACAGCGCCGTGGGGTCGGCGAGGTAGCCGCGACCATCGAGGGCCTCGGCGGCGACCTCAACGCCTACACCTCCTTCGACGAGACGTGCTTTCACGCCACGGTCGAGGCCGACGCCTGGCGTGAGGCCCTCGACGTGCTCGTCGACATGACGCGGAACTCGCGTCTCGACGCCGACGAGCTGGAGCGTGAGCGACAGGTGATCCTCGACGAGATCGCTGGCTACGACGACGACCCCGACTCCGTCGCGAGCGATCGCCTGAACGAGCTGCTCTTCGCCAGGCACCCCTATGCGCGGCCCGTGCTGGGCACGGTCGAAAGCGTTCGCCGCCTCGGCCGCGACACCCTGCTGGCCTTCTGGCGGCGCCACTACCACCCCGGTCGCGCCCTCCTCGTCGTCAGTGGCCCCATCGACGAGGCCGCCGTGCGCGCCGACCTGGCACCGCAGCTCGCCGGCTGGGCGCTGGGTGCCGAGCGCCAGGGGCTCGACCCAGTGCGTCCCGCAGTCGAGCCGGCGCTGGCCAGGCCACCGGGTGGCTTCGAGGGCCGCGCGGTGCACCTGGGCTGGCCCGGCTACCCCATCGGGCATCCCGACCTCCCGGCCCTGGAAGTCCTGGCGGCCGCCCTCGGTCAGGGAGGGTCCAGCCTGCTGCCGAGCCAGCTCGAGCTCGCGGAGGGGGTGGCGAGCCGCAGCTGGGCACAGACGAGCAGCTACCGGCGCGGTGGATCCCTCGAGCTGGGCTTCCAGCCCGGTGACACCCGAGAGGCCCTGGCTCTGACCCTCGAGGCCATCGAGGGGGTACGTCGTAGGGGGCTCGATGGCGATGCGGTGTACCGCGCGCGGGAGGGGCTGCTGGTCGACCAGCTGTTCACCACCGAGACGGTCGAGGGTCGTGCCTCGGAGCGGGTGTGGGCCACCCTGTACCGTGGCGGTCCCGCGGCGTTGGAGGCCGACCGCCGCGCCCTGGCCGCCGTCACCGCCGACGACGTGGCGCGCGTGGCCAGCGAGGTCCTCTCCCCTGGCAGCCGACAGGTCGTCGTCCTCGACCGCGAGGTACCAAAAGCCAGCCTCCGGGAAGTGCTGGAGGCGAAGCCCCCTCGGCCCACGCGCCCCAGAGCAGCGGCCGGGGTGCCCTGGGTGGGTGAGGTGGCGGGCATCCGCCTGGCGCTGCTGCCTGACGGCGGTCGCCTGGCGGCGGCGCGGGTCCTGTGGCCTGGAGGGCAGCTGGTGGAGTCCTCCCGAGCAGCCGGGAGCGCCAGGGCGTGGTCCGAGGCCGTCACCCGAGGCGCGGGAGAGCGCCCCGCGCAGGCCGTTGCCGAGCGGGTCGACGCGCTGGCCGCCTGGCTCGACGCGTCGAGCGGCCGCTCCACCCAGGGCTTGTCGCTGAGCTTGCCGGCCGACCGGCTGGGCCACGGGCTCGAGCTCATCGGCGACGTCCTGCTCGACCCCCACTTCGATGCCGTCGACGTGGAGCACGTGGTCGACGACCTGCTCGACGATGTGTCGACCCGCAGCGACCGGCCTGCGCAGGCCGCCACGGAGTCCCTGTGGGCCGCCCTGTTCCCGGGGCACCCGTGGCGACTCCCCCCGGGGGGCACCGAGGCCACGATGTCGCGCGTCACGCCCGCCGGGCTGCAGCGCCTCCATGAGCGGGTCGTGCGGCAGGGTCGACTGACCATGGCCGTGACTGGCTCGTTCGACCCCGACGACGTGGTCGCGTTCGTCGAGGGCCTCGGCGCAGAGCTACCCGAGACCACCCCTCGACTCGATGCACCTCCCCTGCGACCGGTCACCAGGCCCCGCAGCGAGCGGGCGGGCACCACCCAGGCTGCCGTCGTCGCCGGCGCCAGGGTGGAGCCATGCGACGCCGAGCGCCGACTCGCGCTGCAGGTCGCCGCCCACCTCCTCGACAGCCAGAGTGGCCGCCTCTTCCTGCAGCTGCGGGAGGCCACCGGGCTGGCCTACAGCGTGTGGGCTTCCTCCGAGGTCGCCCCCGAGGGCGGCGCCTTCCAGGTGGGCCTCACCTGTGCCCCGGAGCGGGCCGAGGAGGGTGCCGCCGGCTTGCAGCGGGTGTTCCGCGAGCTCGCCCAGCAGGGCCCCACCGATGCCGAGCTGTCTCGGGTCGTGCGCATGCTGCGGGGGATGGTGGCCATGCGTCGCCAGCGGGTGGTGGGCCGAGCGACCGATCTCGCCTGGTCGGTGTGTCTCGATCGCCCCTATGACCTCGACGCCCTCCGGGCGCGCCTGGCCTCCCTGACCACCGCACAGGTCCACGCGGCCCTGGGCGAGCTCGTCGACGAGCTCCAGGTGGCCATCGCGAGCCCCCGGTGAGCGACCGCTGGGGCGTGTACGTTCATGTGCCCTGGTGCCGTGTGCAGTGCGCCTACTGCGCCTTTCACGTCACCACCGGCAAGGCCCCTCCCGACCCCATGCCCTGGCGCGATGGCGTGCTGGCGGAGTGGGCGGCCCGTCGGCCCGCCTTTCCCGCCGCGCCTCCTGTCACGCTCTACCTGGGGGGCGGAACCCCGAGCCGGGTCGATGCGTCGACCCTGGGTGGGCTCGTCCGCGCCGTCGGGGCCACCGAAGAGGTCACCGTCGAGGCCAACCCCGAAGACCTCGACGAGGCCTGGCTGGAGGGCGTGGTCGAGGCCGGTGTCCACCGCGTGAGCGTCGGGGTGCAGTCCTTCTCGCCTTCGCTGCGCAAGCGCCTCGGCCGCGCCTGGGTCGACCGAGAACCCCAGGCGGCGCTCGGGCAGGTAGCGAGGTCCCCCCTACGCAGCTGGTCGGTCGATCTCATCTTCGCCGTTCCCGGTCAGACCCTCGCCGACCTAGACCACGAGCTCGACGCCATCGAGCGCATCGCACCGCCCCACGTCGCCCTGTACGGGCTGACCATCGAGCCGGGGACCGCCCTCGCGCGAGCCCACGCCCGCGGCCAGATCCAAGCCGTCGACGACGATCTGTGGCGGCAGCTGTACGATCGGCTGGTCGAGCGCCTCCAGTCCATGGGGCTGGACCGCTACGAGGTCTCGAACTTCGCCCGACCCGGTCACCGCAGCCTGCACAACCAGCTGTACTGGAATGACCGCCCCTACCTGGGCCTCGGGCCGGCCGCCCACAGCTACCTGCCGTCGGGGGAGCGCTCCATCAACGCGCCCCACCTACCCGACTACCTGCTCTCCCCCACCGAGCCAGCCCATCTCGAGCAACCCGACCCCATCCAGCGCTTCACCGACACCCTGGTGAGCGGGCTCAGATCCGTCGAGGGCGTCGACCTGCACCACCTCGCGGCCCATACCCACCTACGGCCGAGCGACGCGGCCGTGTCAGCCCTGGGCCCTCTGGTCGTGCACGAGCCGTCCGGTCGTCTGCGCCTGACGGCCGAGGGCTTCCCGCTGTGCGACGCCATCGTCGCTCGGCTCGCGGCCGCAGCCATCCCCACCACGAAATAGCCGTCCCCACTGATGCGTTCGAGGGGGGACCATCCCTACGCACCCACTCGCGAGCGGCCTCCTGCGAGGGTGTCGGTTACACCCGGAGGCCCACGAGGCGAGGGCACGGTGGCCACCCGAGATCTGTACAACATCCTCGGCATCACCAAGTCGGCGTCCCCCGACGACGTGAAGAAGGCCTACCGCAGCCTGGCGCGACGGTGGCACCCCGACAAGAATCCCGGCGACACCCAGGCCGCGGCCCGCTTCAAAGACATCAACGAGGCCTACCGAACCCTGTCGGATCCGGAGAAGCGGCGGCGCTACGACCGGCTCGGCCCGCTGTACACCGAAGACGGCCGACCGCCGAAGCCCGAAGACGTGAACGAGGTCGTGTCGAACGTGTTCAACAACCTGTTCGGCCGCGGCAAAGGCGCTCGTGGGGAAGACCTCCGCTACACCGTCAGCCTCACCCTCGAAGAGGTGGCGACCGGCACCGAAAAGCAGATCACCGTGCCCCGCTTCGTGCCCTGCAACCAGTGCGGCGGCGATGGCGCCGACCCTGACGGCGGCAAGGTGAAGTGCGACGTGTGCGGAGGCTCCGGCAAGGGCAGCGGCCGCCTGTTCCGCACGAGCTGCTACCACTGCAGCGGCCAGGGCTTCCGGGTCGAGAAGCGCTGCCCCACCTGTGGGGGCGACGGCCGCAAGGGCTTGGAAGATGAGCTGATGGTCAAGGTTCCCAAGGGCGTGTCCACGGGTCAGAAGCTCAAGGTGGCCCGGAAGGGCAACGCTGCGCGGGGCGACGGCGAAGCGGGCGACCTGTTCGTCATCGTCAGCGTGGCGGAGCACGACCTGTTTCGCCGCCGCGGCGACGACCTGCTGGTCGATCTCCCCCTCACGTTCGACGAGCTCGCTCTCGGCGCCGACGTAGCGATCCCCACCGTCGAGGGCTCTACCTCCATCCGCATCCCGCCTGGCTCCTTGCCCGGCAAGGTGCTCCGCCTGGGCAGCCGGGGGCTTCCGCGCCTCGGGCAGGCCACCCGAGGCGACTTGCATGTGCAGCTCACCCTCGAGGTCCCCCACGGTCTCGAGGCCGAGCAGCGACAGCAGCTGGAGCAGTGGGCCCGCTCCCTGCCTCCCACCTCCCATCCCCGACGCGCCGCCTTCGACCGCGCGGTCCAGGAACGCAGCTCATGACCCGTCTGTTCGCCTCCCTCGTGCTCACCACCCTCCTCGCCGGCCCAGCCCACGCAGCGAAGCGCCGCCCTCCGCCCGACGTGGTGGAAGACGCAATGGCCTTCGCCGAGACCGATCGCTCCAAGGCCATCCAGCTGCTGCAGACGGCCCTCGACGACGGCGTAGGCTCCCGCGACGTCGACGTCGTCGAGGTCCACCTCGCAGAGCAGCTCCGGCTCGCGGGCAGCAACGACGAGGCCCGAGCCCGCTTTGTCGCCGTGCTGCAGCGAACGCGAAAGGGGGTCGACCACGAGGCGGCACGACTGGGCGCTTCGCTGGTCGACGCGTCCACCCAGATCGACTCGGCGGTCGTCGACGTGCTGGAGAGCGTCAACGACAAGGAGGCCCTCGCAACCCAGAACGCGGATCGCTACCTCGCGCTGTCGCTGTTCGCGACCAAGGAAGGCAATGCGTCCAAGGCCCGCAGCTACCGCGAGAAGGCCCTGACCTGGGCCGAGGAAGACGCGGCCCAGCGCGCCCGCATCGAGGCCACCCTCGCGGCGAGTGGCGACACCGACTCCGAGCAGTCCCCCAGCCTGGAGCCCAGCCCCTCGGCGAACCCCCTCGAGGCCGCGGTCGCGGCATGGGCCGAGGGCAACCCCGACAAGGCCCGTCGCCTCGCCGAGCGGGCACGTGCCTCCAGCGACGCTGCCGTGAAGCCGCTGGCCGAGGGCCTGCTCCGCGCCCTCGATGGCGCCACCGTCAACAGCCGCACCATCGCCGTCCTGCTGCCCCTCAGCGGGAAGTACGCCGCCGTCGGAGAGCAGGTCCGAGAGGCACTGGGCTTCGGCTTCGGCAGCACGCAGCGCAGCCTGGTTCCCTACGACAGCGGCGCCACGCCGGAGTCTGCCGTGGCGGCGCTGGAGAAGGCGGTGCTCGAAGATGGCGCGATCGCCGTGGTGGGGCCGCTTCTGTCCGACGAGACCGATGCCGTGGTGGCCGCCGCCGAGGCCCTTCATGTGCCCCTGCTCTCCTTGTCGCAGTCCTATGACGACACCTCGCAGGCCCACTACGCGATGCAGGGGATGTACACCCGCCGCGACCAGATCCGCGCCCTCGTGAAGTACATGGTGGAGACCCAGGGCAAGACGCGGTTCGCCATGTTCCACCCCGACAACGCCTTCGGCACCCACGCCGCCGCGTCGTTCCGAGAGATCGTCGCCTCGGCGGGTGCCGAGCTGGTGACCGAAGCCAGCTACTCTGCCGAAGACGAGAACATCCTCCCCTTCGCCAAGAAGCTGGGCAAGCGTCAGGGCAACCTGCGGGCCTTGCGCGAAGAGGCGGAGCAGAGAGGCGGCAACCCCGACACGGTCGTCGTTCCTCCCGTCATCGACTTCGACGGGCTGTTCCTTCCCGAGAGTGCCTCACGCACGCCCCTGGCCTGCGCGGCCCTCGCCTACGAGGAGTTCCCCATGGGCGAGTTCCTGCCCAAGCGAGACTCCCCGACCGTCCCGCTGCTGGGCTTGTCGTCGTGGAACACCGCCAACCTGATCACCCAGGGCAACGAGTACACGCGCAACTCGCTGTTCACCGACGTGTTCTCCTCGGCAGCGGGCACCGCCCCGGCGTTCACGGAGAGCTACCGCGCGGCGACCGGCCGCACGCCCTCGTCCCTCGAGGCCGCCACCGTCGATGTGGGCAAGCTGCTGGCCGAGGCCGCCGGCAGCGACGCCGCCACCCGCCCCGCGTTCCGGCAAGCCCTGCTCGACGCCAAGGTCGACGACAGCATCACGGGCGCCACCCACATCCATCCCGAGTCGCTCCGCGCCGTCCGGCAGATGCACATCCTGACCATCACCCGGACCGAGCTGAAGTCGGTCGATGTCGTGCCCCTCGACGCCACCGGCTCGGGGCTGTAGCATGAAAGGGTCCGTCCGAGGTCGCTAAGCTGGAACCTCCACCTACGAGAGCAACGCAGGAAGACGCGGTGATTGGGGTCCTCCGGGCGCAGCGCCCGGCCCCTGCGCGTGTGGCCGTCGACATCGGCGACGACGCCGCGGTCCGCGATGACGGAGTCGTGGTCACCGTCGACACGCTGGTGCAGGGCCGGCACTTCCGAGCCGACGCGCCCGCCGCGACGGTGGGCTTCAAGGCTCTCGCGGTGTCGGTGTCGGATGTGCTGTCGATGGGAGCGAAGCCCGAGCACGCCGTGCTCGCGCTGTCCCTGCCCGCCGGGCCCGGCCCGTGGCTCGACGGCTTTGCTGCGGGCCTTGCAGAGGCCTGTGCACGCTACGATGTCGACCTGATCGGCGGCGACACCACCGGCACCGACGGCCCCATCGTGGTGAGCCTCACCCTTCTCGGCAAGCTGTGGGGCACCGCCTGGCAACGCAGTGGTGCTCGTCCTGGCGATGCCCTGCTCGTCACGGGAGCGCTGGGCCTGGCGGGCGCGGGGTGGATGAGCCCGACGCCCAGTGAAGCCGCGGTGGCCGCTTTGCAGCGGCCCCAGCCCCCGCTGGCCTTCGCGCGGGCCGTGGCCGCGTCGGGCCTCACGGTGCACGCCGCCATGGATCTGTCCGATGGTCTCGCCATGGATGCTCCGAGGATGGCGCGTGCCTCGGGCCTCGCGCTGCGCATCGACCCCGACGCGCTTCCCGTGCATCCATCGCTGCGCGACGACCCCCAGCGCCTTCGCTACGCCGTGTGTGGTGGGGAGGACTACCAGCTCCTCCTGGCCGTCGCGCCCCACGTGGTCCCCCACCTACACGACCTGGCCGCCGCGACCGATACCCGCCTCACCGCGATTGGCACGGCGACGCCAGGCCGCGGCGCCGACCTGATCGGTCGGGCCTGGCCCGCGGGCTCCTTCGACCACTTCGGAGCCTCGTGATGGTGCCGCTTGCCGCCGGGGGCGTCAGCCTCGAGCTCGAGGCGGGATGGTTCGCCGCCGGTCTGGTGCTGCTGCTGTTCGGCTTGTCGTTCTTCTTCTCCGGCACCGAGACCGCCCTGTTCAGCCTGCAGCAGGTCGACCGAGACCGCATTCAGCGGGGGGGCCGTACAGGCAAGGTCCTCCATCGACTCCTCGAGCAGCGGGCACCGCTGATCACCACCATCCTGATGGGCAACGAGAGCGCGAACATCGCCCTGACCGCCGTCGTCGCTGCCGTGGTGGAGACCACCCTCCCCGGTCAGCCATGGGTGCCGATCCTGCTCGTCACGCCCTCCCTGGTGTTGATCTCCGAGATCACCCCGAAGGTCGTGGCCTTCCGCTACCGAGCGGCCTGGGCTCGGCTGGCCGCGTGGCCCCTCACGGCCTTCGCACTGCTCGTGACGCCGCTGCGCATCATCTTCTCCGCCATCGTCTCCGGGCTCGCCCGGCTGGCGGGTGTCCCCCGCGGCGCCTCCGAGGAGCGCCTCGCCGAAGACGAGCTGATGGTCTACGTCGACCGCAGCATGGCGTCGGGGGAGCTCGACCCGGTGGAGCGCGACATCATCGAGGCCGTGTTCGAGCTCGACGACATGCCCATCCAGCGACTGATGACGCCCCGACCCGACGTGTTCAGCCTGCCCCTGAACATCGGCTGGAGCGACCTGCTCGAGGGCGCCTACGCCGCAGGGCACAGCCGCATCCCCGTGCGCGGCCGCTCGGAAGACGACATCGTCGGCGTGCTGATCGTCAAAGACCTCCTGCGCTATCGCAAGGCGCCTCTCGATGGCCCGCGCCAGCTGCGGTCCATCTTGATGCCGCCCATCTTCGTCCCTGCGACGATGCCGGCCCACATCATGCTGCAGGAGTTCCTCGCCCAGCGGTTCCACATGGCCTTCGTGGTCGACGAACACGGCACCCTCACCGGTCTGATCACGATGGACGACCTGCTGTCGGAGCTGCTGCGCGACGACGAGGCCAGCGAAGACTCCGAGATCGCGCGGGTTCGGCCCAACGTGCTCACCGTGAAGGCCACGATGGATGTGGAGGACTTCGTGGAGGAGACGGGCATTCCCCTGCCCGCAGGCAGCTACCACACGGTGGGAGGCTTCGTGTTCCACGAGCTCGGGCGCCTCCCCAAGCAAGGCGACACCGTGCACCACGAGGGGCGGCGCTTCGTCGTCGAGGAAGTTGACGGGCGCCGGATCTCGGAGATTCGCGTCGTCGCGGAGCATCGGCTCGGAGGCCAGCCATGACCGCGGGCCTCGGGCTACTGTCGGTGGCTGCCTGCCTGGCGTGCCAGGGCTTCTTCTCCGGCAGTGAGATGGCGCTGGTGAGTGCCAATCGTGCGCGCCTGCAGGCGCGGGCCGACGAGGGGCATCGTGGGGCCCAGCTCGCCATCGACATGCTCCAGGGCCAGGAAGACAGCCTGCTCGGCACCTGCCTCATCGGCACGAACATCTGTCTGGTGACCGGAACGGTGCTGTTCCGTCAGACGCTGCAGAGCTGGGGGGTCACCGACGAGCTGATGGTCACCCTGTGCTTCGTGCCGTTTGCCCTGCTCCTCGGCGAGGCCCTTCCCAAGGTCATCTACCGGCACCACGCCGATGTGCTCGCTCCCCTGTTGAGCACCCCCATTCGCTTCTTCGCGCGCGTGTTCTGGCCCCTGCTCTACATCGTGCGCCGCTGGTCGCAGCTGCTCAAGATGCTCAACCGCACCGAGGCACCGTCCATTCGGCGGGAAGACATCGTGCAGCTGCTCGAAGACGAGAAGGGCGAGATTCATCCCGGAAACCGACAGATCATCCAGCGGCTACTGGGCACCGCCTCTCAGACCCTCGAAGAGGCGATGACTCCCCTCGTCGACATGATGGCGGTGTCGGAAGACGCACAGTCAGGGGAGGCCGTCGAGCTCACCGTCCAGACGGGCTTCTCTCGGCTGCCCGTCTACCGCGAGCGCATCGACAACATCGTCGGCCGCATCGAGGCCCGCGACCTGCTCCGGGCGCCTCGAGACGACATTCCGGTGTCGCAGCTGATGCGCCCCGTCGTGTTCGTGCCCGAGAGCAAGCGGATCGACGAGCTGTTCCGTGAGATGCGCGACGAGGCCGACCCGATGCGCATCGTGGTCGACGAGTACGGCGGCAGCGTGGGCGTGGTCACCCTCGAAGACCTCCTCGAGGAGATTCTCGGCGACATCGAAGACGAACGAGACCACACGGCCCCCGGCATCCGCACCCTCGGCCCGGGCGAGTGGCGGGTGCCGGCCCGCACCGAGCTCGAGGAGCTGGAGGAGGCCCTAGGCCAGCCTCTCCCCCCAGGCGACTACGAGACCGTCGCGGGCCTGCTGCTCGCCGCCCTCGGGCGCATTCCGAGCCCAGGCGAGAAGATCCGCGTAGGACGCCTCGTCTTCCACATCGAGGCCGCGAGCGAGCGCGCGATCGAGGTCGTGCGCGTGGTCGCGATCCAGGGGTGACGGCGGAGGGCTCGGGCAGGCATGGTGGGTGCTGCCCGGATCGGATGATACGCTGCGCCCCTGGAGGCCCCATGCGTGCCGCAATGGCCACTTTGCTCCTCGCCCTGGGGCTCCTCGCGAGCCCCGCCGAGGCGGCATGGCCCAAATACCTGAACTTCCAGACCTGCTTCGACTACCTGCCTTGCTCTGGGCTCACGAACACCTGGATCGTCTACGAAGACGGCACGTTCGTCGACCAGTATGGGTCTGGAGGGAGCTGGTTCTTCGCCAACCGCTACCCTGGTATCTGGCCCTACGATCCCGACTGGATCCTGCTGTACGACACCGGCCTCAAGTACGAAGGAGCGCTGGTCGGCAACCGCGACCTCTTCGGTCCCCAGCTGATTCTGTACATGGGCATCTGGTATCCCATCGGCACCTGGTGCACGAACCCCGACCCACTCACCGGAGAGTGCGTATGACCCGGATGATGGCAGCTTGTGCCCTGGCTGGCAGCGTGCTCGTCCCCAGCAGCGCGCTGGCGTTCACCCTCCCCGCCACCATCGACGTGGAGATCTGCTGGCTCAACGTCTGCAACGACGTGTTCTTCAAGGCGACGCCCGTGGTGACCGCCCCCATCCTGTACCCCAACCAGGGCGACCTCTACAGCAGCATGGGCATGGTCGGAACCTACCAGTTCGACCCGATCTCGGGCGCCCTGTCCTTCAGCACCATCTTCGCCCCCGGCTCGGTGTTCTCCGGCTACGTCGACAGCACGGGGTGCATCGACGGCGAGGCCTTCTCCACCGGCACCTACTCCTTCCTCGGCGACTTCTACACCGTCGGAGGCTGCCCATGATCGCCGCTGCCCTGCTGTCGTTGCTCACGGGTCCGGCCCACGCGCAGTCGGAGCTCGACGCCGTCTACGCCTACTCTGACGTGTCCGCCGACGTCACCATCGGAGTCGAGGCTCAGCGCGTGGTGTTCTCCCTCGATGCCGCCAGCGGCACCTGGAGCAACCCCGAGGGATGGACGGGGGAATACCTCATCGCCGGCAACAGCTTCGAGCTGTGGTTCGTCGACCAGGCCACGGCCCAGGCCGGCGATGCCGCCACGTGGGTCGGCACCGCCAACGGCGGCCTGGTCTGCCCCTCCACCGGGCTCGGGGAGATCCTCGATGTGCCCGGCACCCCCGAGTGGAAGCACACCGCGTGCCCCATCGGTCGGCCCAGCGCGAGCCTTCAGGTGTCTCCCAACAACGCCAACAAGCGACGCCTCTCCGTCGACCCGCCGACGGGTCTGCTCGCCCACACGCCCTACGCCATCGTGGCCACCACGGGCCCTGGCGTCACCGTGCTGCCGGAGTGCCCGGAGCTCGAGATTCCGGCGGCAGGCGGCGGGGTGCTGATGCGCGGCAAGACCGTCGGCGCTGGCGGTCAGAGCCCCGCGCTGCAGCGACGGGTACCGGCCGCCCTCATCGGTGCCAGCGTCGACCTCTACGCCGTCGACCTGTCTGCCTGTCAGGTCTCGTCGCCTACCTCGACGACCCTGTAGAGGCCTCTCAGGGGCCCCCAGCGCCCCCTTTTTGCCTCCTCTTCCGAGGGGAGGTGCGCGCCGATCCCAATCGGGACCCCCCAGCGCGAAGTCACGGTCCACACCGAACCATCCCCCAGGCCCCCGGGCCACCCACCTGCCCGACCACGACACGATTGACCGCCCTCCCGGTGCTGTGCTAGACCCCACCACCTACGAGGCCGTTCGGTTGGCCTCGGGCCTCTAGCGAAGGGCGAGCACACATGGGCAAGGCGATCGGCATCGACCTCGGCACGACGAACTCGTGCTGCGCATTCGTGTCGAACGGCAAACCGCAGGTCATCACGTACAAAGACGGGTCGCGTACGATCCCGTCGGTGTTCGCGATCGACAAGAGCGGCAACCGTCTCGTAGGAAACGAAGCGAAAGAACAAGCCGTGGCGAACCCCGACCACACGATCGCAGCGTCCAAGCGCCTGATCGGCCGGTCGTTCGGCTCCAACGCCATGGAGAAGATGCAGCAGGTCTTCACCTACGAGCTCGTCGAAGGCGAGTCGAGCGAGGTGCTGATCAAGGTGGCCGACCAGGTCTTCACCCTGGAGCAGATCTCTGCGGCCATCCTCCGTCGCATCAAGGAGTCCGCGGAAGACGCCCTCGACGACGAGGTCGACCAGGCGGTCATCACCGTCCCCGCCTACTTCAACGACCGCCAGCGCCAGGCGGTGCGTTCCGCAGGCAAGCTCGCTGGGCTCAAGGTCCTGCGCGTGCTCAACGAGCCGACGGCTGCCGCCCTCGCCTACGGCCTGGGCCGCACGCTCAACCAGCGGGTCGCCATCTACGACCTCGGTGGCGGCACCTTCGACATCTCGATCATCGACATCAAAGACAAGATCTTCGAGGTGATCGCGACCGGTGGCGACACCTTCCTCGGTGGGGTCGACTTCGACGACCGGCTCATGCAGCACGTGCTGCAGACCTTCGTCGACGAGACCGACATCGACGTGTCGTACGACCGCTCTGCCGTCACGGCCATCCGTGATGCCTCGGAGCAAGCGAAGATCCGCCTGTCCGACGAAGACTCCGTCAAGATCTTCCTCGAGAACATCTGCGAAGACGACGACGGCGACCTGGTCAACCTCGACATGACGATCACCCGTGACGAGCTCGAGGGCCTCACGGAAGACCTGATCGACCGCTCCATCGCCACCTGCGAGCGGATCCTGCAGGAAGCCGGGTCCACCCGGGAGGATGTCGACGAGATGCTCCTCGTCGGTGGCCAGTCGCGCATGCCGCTGGTCCGCACGAAGCTCAAGCACTTCATCGGCAAGGAGCCTTCCCACAAGGTCCACCCTGACGAGGCCGTCGCCATTGGCGCCGCCATCATGGCCCACAGCCTGTCGTCCAAGGCGGGCCCCCAAGACATGACGCTGCTCGACGTGCTGCCGATGGCCATCGGCATCAACAAGGTCGACGGCACCATGCACGTGCTGTTCGCCAAGAACCAGCCGCTGCCCGACTACAAGACGCGCATGCTCACCACGAGCAAAGACAACCAGCGCTCCATCATGCTGCGTATCTACCAGGGCGAGTCCAAGTACGTCGCCGAGAACGAGCTGCTGGGAACGTTCGTCTTCTCCGGGCTGCGGGAGGCCCCCAAGGGCCAGGTGAAGATCGAGGTCACCTTCCACATCGACTCGGAAGGCATCCTCAACCTCACCGCCCGAGACGTCGACACGGGACAGCTCGTGGAGAGCCGGCTCAAGCTCGGCAAGGATGACGACCCCGGCCCCCGTCGCAAGAAGAAGAAGAAGAAGCCCGCGCCGCCCGTCGCTCC
>CBDUIC010000081.1:0-33171 GCA_965367245.1 uncultured bacterium
AAGCCAGGGCGCCCGAGATCTAACACCTAGCGTCCCGACCCCGATTTCGAGACCCCCAGGCCACGGACGCAGGGGGAGCGTGGGGAGTGGCGTGGTGACGTGGTCGAGCAGAGCGCTCCGCTGCTCGCCCGGCTCGGTCCGGATCGAGGACGAGCTGCCCACGCAGGACAGGGCGTTGCATCCGCACTACGGGTTGCCGGGGGGCTCCGCCCCCGCTCGCCCCCCGCCAAGGGCTGCGCCCCTGGACCCGCGACGTGCGTGGGCGTGGGGGAGCTCGACTCCGAGCGAGCGCGTAGGCGAAGTCGGCCTCGCTGGCTTGGTCTTCCGGTCAGGAATAGTACGGCGAGCGACGCTCTAGCCAGCTACGTACAGAGCCTTCCTCTTCGACGGCAGTACACGATGCTCGAGCGAACGAATGGCGCCGACCGCGCTCTCTGGATGGTGGCAGCCTGGCTGGCGACCAGCTGCGGTGCGTCGCCTTCACCCCTCGCCGAGGTGCCCGATGCGTCCGAGGCCGCCCCGTCTGGCGACACGGCCTCCACCCGCTCCCCCACCTCGATCGGGGTCCCGACAGGCCCTCCCTCGGTAGACGCGTGGCTGTCGGCCCTCGATGCCCAGGGCTTCGACGCCGGCGAGGGCCGCATCCACTTCCAGGCGGCGGAGAACTGCTGCGCATGGGACGACTGCCTGCACATGAACCCGGGCTCGGAGTACGGCGCCTACGCGCTGCCTCCAGGGCCAGGGGAGTACACGGCCGATCGCCAGGTGGCCGACGACGGCACCATCCTGGCGTGGCGTCTGCGTGACGACGAAGCGGTGGTCTACGTCGGCCCGCCACCGCCCGGTGCGGTCTACGCGAGCTTCCGCACCTACGTGCACGACGTGGCCGTGCTCGGCGGGCGCCAGGAGACCTTCGAGAGCCTGGGAGACACCCTCAACCACGTGGTGTGGCAGACCAACCCCGATGGCACCCTGCTGGTGGTGACGACCGCGAGCGCGGCGACGCTGGCCCTCGTGGAGCAGGCGGCCGCCGGCGTGGGCTGGCCCACCACCAACCTCGACGCCATCCCCCTCGACGTGCCTCGTATGGGGCTGGGGAAGCTCGACGACACCTTCCACACCACGGTGCGCATGGTGGGGCTCGAACGGGCGGTGCTCGACCCGTGGCTCGCGGCGCCGACGGGTCGCGTGTTCCGGCTCACGCCGCGCACCGCGTCCCCCGGAGTCCCCCTGATCACCACCTCCCTCACCCCAGTCGAGCTGCCGCCGCTGTCTCATGACATCGCCCCGCTGCGCGACGCCATCGTGGCCGCCCACCCCGACCACGAGGCGACCGACCTGGTCCTCGAGCCCCTCGACCCGCCCGCCGATGGGCCCTGCTGGTCGGGCTGCAACCGCGACGTGAGCTACCTCGTGTCGTCAGAGATGCTGGTGGGTCCTGACGATCGGCTGGTGGCCTACGGGGTCGATCCGGCGGCCGCGACGGTGGGGCGCGCGGTGTGGACGAGCCTCGTGCTGCACGGCATGGGCAACAGCGATGCCGCGGGAGCCTTCGGCACCAGCGAGCTGGCAGGCACGGCACAGGCCTATGTGCCCGACGCCCCAGAAGAGCTGTACACGGTCACCTTCGCCCGCGACTGTGCAGGGATCTCGCCGTGCATCGTCGTGCCCGAGGAATGCCCGGGCGTGGAGCTCGACGAGCTGGCGAAGATGGTCTGGCGGCACTACCTCGATCCGGCCACCGGCACCTTCCCGCCCCACGGCAACCTCGGAGAGCAGGGGTTGCTGCGGCTGACACCCAGCGGAGGGGGCTCGCCGGGGCGCTGACCCCGGAGCTGCCATGTCGCCCTCTCGCCTCTTCGCCGTGACCCTCGCCCTGCTCACCGTCGCCTGCAGCGGCGACGGCACCCCCTCCGACAGCGGCGATACCGACACGACGACCACGGTCGAGCCCCAGTGGTACCTCACCTGCGGCGATCCGGTCTGTCAGGGCTACACCGGCCCCTTCGCCGGGGTTCCGCTGTGCAGCGAGGCCGGCACCTCCGTGGGCGACCCCTGCTCGACCGCCGAGCTCGATGCCCAGTGCGACCCTGAAGACAGCTGCAACGCACGCCTCGTCTGCGCCACCGAAGACCCCACCCAGCAGACCGGCGGGTGCCCGATCTCCCGCGTGGAGCACAAGCAGAAGGTGGCCTACCTCAGCGAGGCCGAGCGCGAGGCCACCCGCCAGCAGCTCCTGGCCCTGCGGCTGGCGCGCTGGGAGTACCGCGGCGACCTCGACGACGGCGCGGTCCACATGGGCTTCCTCATCGACGATGCGCCCACCAGCCCGGCCGTGCGCCCCGATGGAGAGCACGTCGATCTGTACGGCTACACGAGCATGGCGGTCGCGGCCATCCAGCAGCAGCAGGCGGAGCTCGACGAGCTGCGTGCCGAGCTGAAGGCCCTGCGCGAGGCCTGCCAGCCCTAACAAGCCTCTGGAAAGGCGATGTAGGTGCTCATCAGCAGCAGCGCGAGCGACGTGTCGTCGGGGCGCTCGTCGCCCACCAGGCCGCGGCTGCGCAGGTCGGCGAGGAGCCGGTCGACCACCTGCTCGACGGTCAGATCGTCGGAGTGGTCGGCGAAGCGGCGCTGGGCGGCCTCGTCGGGGAAGCAGTAGGCCTTCCACTGCACGGAGGTGCGGACCTCCCCCGGGCCGTAGGTCGCCACCACCCGCTCGCCGTCGTGCACTTCCCAGCCGCCGCCGTCGACGGGGTGCAGGGTCATGCCGGGGCGCACGGGGGGCGCCGCCGCGTCGGGGCCTCCCACCCGGTCGACCCCGTGAAACAGTGCGTCGGCATCGAGCATCACGCTGGTGTTGTGGTCGGGGGGCAGGGCCACGGCCGCCCCGTCGGCACCCTGCGGGTAGAGCACGAAGGCGCCCCCGGCCCGAGGAGGCTGCAGGAAGGTCACCCCCCCGGCGATGCGCACCCGCCAGTCTTCGAACAGGCCGCTGTGGTGCATCACCACCAGGAACCACTCGGGCAGCTTCGCCTTCGACAGCCCCCGATACTCCGGCGTGTCGGTGTGGGTCGCCAGCTCTTGCCCGGGCAGCAGCACGTTGACGTACATCATGTCGGGGACCACGTGGGGCAGCCCGGTCAGCGCCTCCGCCGCGGCCAGGAACGGCTCGTGCTCGTAGAGCAGCTCGGCCGACGAGGCATCGTGCACCTTCGACCCCTCGGCCAGCACCCCACGGAACAAGTTGGTGCGGGCAGCGATGGCCTCCATGTCTTCCATATGGCCCGAGGCGCTCTTGCCCTTGACGTAGTTGAACAGCGCGTCGTGGCGGCGAACGAGGCCGGCGCCCAGCCCCTCGGTGACCGGCTGCTGCACATACATCGGCAGCGACGGCAGCGCGCGCAGCGCGTCGACGAGAGCGGTGGCTCGGTCGGCGGGAAGGCAGGGATCGATCAAGACATAGGGCTGTGGCACGCGACCTCCGACATCCGCTGCGTTGTACTTCCGCTCTCCCCACCACGCCAACAAAAAGTGAATGTCATTCGCTAAATGGCTGACCGTCGAGAGCCCAGGTCTCGGTAGGGTTCTGCCACCACCGCTGGAGTCCCATGGCTGCCGTCCCTCGCCGGGCTACCCGATCCGATGCCCTGCTCGTGCGCGTCCGCTCTGCCCGTCCGCTGCGCTACGAGCGGGGGGCCGACGCCTCGGTGGACCGGCCTGCCCACGTGCGCTCGGCCTCGGCGCTGGTCTCCTTGGCACGTCATCACGTGGTGGTGCAGGACGACGCGCTGTTCCTCGCCAAGCTGAGCGCCTCGGGGGTCGGCGCGGTGACGCTGCCCTCGGCCGACGGGGTGCGGCAGTTCGACGAGGGGCGTGGCAACAAGGCAGCGAAGCCCGATCTCGAGGCGGGCTGCCTGTGGGGCTCCAGCGACGAGCCGACGCTGGTGGCCTTCGGGAGCGGCTCGACGTCGGCCCGCGAGCGCCTGCTGGTGGCTCCCCTGCACGGCGACGGGCTCGGGGTGCCACGGTGGATCGACGGCGCCGGGCTGTACGCCGCGCTGCGGGAGGCGGCGGGGGATGCCCAGCTGAACATCGAGGGAGCGTTTCGCTCGGTCCACGGCGATCTGTGTTTGCTGCAGCGAGGCAACGGCAGGGGTGGCTGGAATGCCTGCCTGGTGGTGGAGCGAGGCTGGCTCGATGCGGCGCTGCGGGGCGAAGGCGTCCCTGCCCGGCTGCGTCATGCGGTGACGTGGGACCTCGGGACACTCGGTGGCGTGCCCCTCGGCTTCACCGACGGGCTGGCCACCCGGTCGGGCCAGTGGCTGTTCGCGGCATCGGCCGAGGCCTCCCCCGACGCCTACGACGATGGCCCGGTGTTCGGCTCGGCGGTGGGCTGGGCCGACGACGAAGGCGGGCACTGGGCGCCCCTCGTCGACGCCGCTGGAGACGTCGTCCCGTGCAAGCTGGAGGGGCTCGCTCGAGGCCCGGGGGGAAGCCTGTGGGGGGTCACGGATGCCGACGACCCCGACCACGCCTCCGAGCTGCTGGAGCTGGTGCTCGAGGGCCCCTGGCCTCCGCCGGCGGTGATCGCCTAGCTCACCAGCGGTGGTGGGCGTCGAGCCAGCTGGGGTCGATGCCGTCGACGGCGGCTACGGCGATGCGGATCGCGTCGTGCTCGGCGCGGGCCTTCACGTCGAGGGCGACCCCCTCGGCCTCGTCGCGGGCGGCGATGACCGCGGCGATGCAGGCGGCACCGAGGCCGTAGGCGTTGGCCATCTTGAACAGCGTGCCCGACTCCATCTCGAAGTTGAGCACCCGCAGGGCCTTGTAGGTCTCGATGAGGCCTCGGCGCGACGGGATGAGTGTGTGGTTGTAGGAGGTCTCGGTGCGCTCCTGGCCCTCGTAGAAGGTGTCGACCGAGGCGGTGAGGCCCACGTGCCAGTCGGCTCCCAGCTCCTTGGCGGCCTCGGCGAGGGCGAGGGTCCAGAAGGGGCTGGCAGCGGCGGGGTACTCGGTGGGAGCGATGTCGTCGGCGGCGCCCTGGCGGCACAGCGACGCCCGCGAGATCACCACGCTGCCAGAGGCCACGTGGGGCTGGATGGAGCCGCAGGTGCCCACCCGGACGATGTGCCGGATCCCGACCTGGGCGAGCTCGTTGACGACGATGCTCGTCGACGGTGCCCCCATGCCGCTGGTGGCGCTCACGACCCGTCGGCCGCCGGGGGTGCGGCCGATGAAGCTGTTCAGCGCTCGGTTCGTGGACAGCGCGCGCTCGAAGGTGAGGTGCTCGCGGGCCACCCGCTCGGCACGCTCGGGGTCGCCGCACAGGATGGCTACATCGATGCCGTCGATGTCGTCGGGGCCGAAGCCGATGTGGTAGCGCACGTCGTTGGAAGCCATGCGCCAACCTAGTCGCGCGACGGTGCGGCTACCAGCAGCTGCCAGGCCTTCAGCAGATTCTCGGGAGCGGGTCGCCCCACGGGCGCTGCAGCAGCCGGGTGCCGCCGAAGGCATCGGCCAGCCACACCGAACCGTGGCCCGCCTCCAGGTGACCCACCCGCGCAGCAGCGGGGTCGTGCTGCTGCAGCAGGGCCAGGGCGTCGTGGGCGGCGTCGGCCGGCACGATGGCCACGAACCGGCCCTCGCAGGCGAGCTGCAGCGGGTCGAGGCCCAGCAGCTCGGTGGCGGCGCGCACGGTGGGGTGCACCGGCACGGCCCCTTCCTCGACCAGGATGTCGATCCCCGTCGCCAGCTCCTCCAGCACCGAGGCCAGCCCGCCCCGGGTGGGGTCGCGCAGGCAGTGCACGTCGGCGACCTGCAGCAGCTCCGACACGACGGCCGCGACCGGCGCGACGTCGCTGGGCACGGCCCCCGAGAAGCCGAGCCCCTCCCGCACCGACAGGATGGCGGCCCCGTGCCGCCCCAGGTCGCCCGACACCAGCACGACGTCGCCCTCGGCGAGGCGATGGGGCCCGATGTCGACGCCCTCGGCCACGGCACCCAGCCCCGCCGTGGTGGCGTAGACACCGTGGCCGCGGCCCCGCTCCACCACCTTGGTGTCGCCGGTGACGATGCGCACACCGGCCTCGGAGGCTGCTGCGGCTGCGCTCGCCAGGTAGCGGTCGAGGTCGGCCAGGGGGAGGCCTTCCTCCAGCACCAGGGCGAGCGACAGGGCGACGGGGCGGGCGCCGGCCATGGCCAGGTCGTTGACTGTGCCGCACACCGCGAGCCGCCCGATGTCGCCGCCGGGGAAGTCGAGGGGGTGGACCACGAAGCTGTCGGTGGTGAACGCGACGGTGGACCCGGCTTCATGGATCACCGCGGCGTCGTGCCGCAGGGCGTCGGCACCGACCGCTGGGCCGATGTGCTGCTCCAGCAGGTAGCGCAGCGCCCGGCCGCCTCCGCCGTGGGCGAGGGTGACGATGTCGCTCACGGGGCGGGCCGGCTGCGGTAGCGGAAGTAGGCGGCGCAGGCGCCCTCGCTGCTCACCATGGTGGCGCCGAGGGGGTGGTCGGGGGTGCACCGGGTGCCGAAGGCGGCGCAGTCCATCGGCTTGGCCCGCCCCACCAGCACGCGGCCGGCGATGCAGGCGGGGTCGTCGTGGCTCGGCTCGCCGTCGAGGGGGAAGCGGCGGGCCGCGTCGTAGGCAGCAAAGGCCGGCCGCAGCACCAGGCCGCTGTCGGGGATGGGCCCCATGCCTCGCCAGTCACGGGTGGTGGGCTGGAACACCCGCTGCAGCGCCTCCCGCGCCGCCCGGGTGCCCTCGTCGCGGACCACGCGGGCGTAGCGGTTGTCGACCTCGTGGCGCCCGGCCTCGAGCTGGGTCACCACGGCCAGGATGCCGTCGAGGAGGTCGACGGGCTCGAAGCCCGTCACCACGATGGGGAGCTGGTGCCGCTCGGCGATGGGGGTGTACTCGCTGATGCCCATCACCGCGCACACGTGGCCGGCGGCGAGCAGCCCATCCATGACCGGCTCGGGGTCGGCGAGCAGCGCCTCGAGGGCCGGGGGCACGCGCACGTGGGCACACAGCGCGGCGAAGTTGTCGAGCTGCTCGGCGGCCGCGACCTCGACGGCGAGCGCGACCCCGGGGGCGGTCGTCTCGAAGCCCACGGCGAGGAACACCACGACCCGCCCGGTGCCGGCCAGCTGGCGGGCGAGCTGCACCGCGTCGAGGGGGGAGTACACCACGCGCACGTCGGCGCCACGGGCCTTCGCGTCGGCCAGCGTTCCGTCGGAGCCGGGCACCCGCAGCATGTCGCCGAAGGTGCACAGCACCACCTCGGGGCGCTCGGCGATGGCGATGGCGTGGTCGAGGGTAGCGGTGGGGGTGACGCACACCGGGCAGCCCGGCCCGTGAAGCAGGGTGAGGGACTCCGGCAGCAGCCGGTCGATGCCGAAGCGGACCAGCGCGTGGGTCTGCCCGCCGCACACCTCCATGATCCGCCACGGTCGGGTGACGGTCGCCGCGATGCGGTCGGCCAACACCTGGGCTCGCTGCGGGTCGCGCCATGCGTCGACGTGCTTCACGGCGCCTCCACCCAGCTGAGGACCTCGCGTGCGGCCTCCTCGTCGACCGTGGAGATGGCGAAGCCCGCGTGCACCACCACCCAGTCGCCGATGCCCGCATCGGGCACGGTCGCCAGGCACACCTCCTTGGTGACCCCGCCGAAGTCGACCACCCCCATGCGCAGGGGCTGGTCGTCGGTCACCGACACGATGCGGCCGGGCAGGCCTAGGCACATGGCAACCTCCGGGCGATCCATGCTTGCCCGAGGGCTATCCCGGCATCGCCGGGGGGCACCCGCCGCGGCAGAACGACCCGGGCTCCCAGATGGTGGACCGCACCTTCGACCAGCAGCGGGTTCTGAAAGCAACCGCCGCCGAGGACCACGCGCTGGTCGCTGCCCTCCACCAGCTGCACCAGGGCGGCGATGAGCGTCGCGTGGAAGCGGGCAGCGATCCGCTCCAGGGGCTCTTGGTTGGCGACCAGCGCCCGCACCCACGGGCGCCAGTCGAGGGGGTCGTCGGACGCCAGGGGCCAGGGCTCGGCCGGCCCGTGGCTCACCGCGGCCTGCTGCAGCGCCAGCGGCAGCTGGGCCTCCCAGCTCACCTCCGCCGGCACCCCCGCCAGGACCGCGATCCCGTCGAACAACCTCCCCATCGAGGTGCACCGCCGAGGGCTTTGGGGCAGCATTGACCACAGCTCGGCCCCGTGGGGGTGCAGCGCGGCCGCGGCGTCGGCCGAGCCGATGCCCGCCCCGTGGAGCAGGGCCAGGGCGACCCGCGCGGGCTCCCGCGCCGCCGCGTCGCCCCCAAGCAGGGCGAAGGGGTGCAGGTGGGCCCGACGCTCGCAGCGCCCGCCATGCACGTGGAGCAGCTCGCCCCCCCACACCCCGCCGTCGTCGCCCAGCCCGACGCCGTCCCAGGCCAGCCCCAGCACCGGCTCGTCGAGGCCGTGCTCGGCGCACACCGCCGCGATGTGCGCGTGGTGGTGATGGACGCGGACCAGGGGCACCGCCCAGCGCGCAGCGAGCTCCTCGGCCACGCGGGTGCTGATCAGGTCGGGGTGCGCGTCGCAGACCACCTGCTGTGGCTCGGCGTCGTACACCTCCAGCAGCGAGGCGATCTCGGCGCGGAGCCGGCGCATCATCGGGCGGGAGCCGAGGGACCCCAGGTGCGGCGACAGCAGCGCCTGGTCGCCGAGGCCCAGCGCCACTGCACTCTTCAGGTCGGCACCCAGCGCCAGCAGCGGCGGCCCGTCGGCACCCAGCGGCAGCGGCCGCGGCGCGTAGCCGCGGGCTCGGCGCATCACCCGAACCTCGCCGGCCACCTCCCGCACCACGCTGTCGTCGGCGGCGCGCCAGATCGGGCGGTCGTGGTCGAGCACCGCGTCGCACAGCCCGTCGACCCGGGAAGCAACCCGGGCCAGCGGCTCCCCGGACACGTTGGCGCTCGTGCACACCAGCGGGCCCCCGAAGGCGCGCAGCAGCTGCAGGTGCACGGCTGTCGGCGGCCCCATCCAGCCGACCTCGGCGACCCCGCACCGCACCGAGGGAGCCAGCACCAGCGTGTCGGGGGGACGACACAGCAGGATCGGGCACTCCGACCCACGGAGGGGCGCGTCGAGGGTCATCACCGCCAGCGGCTTGTGGGGGCGGCGCTTGAGCTGTCGCAGCCGCCGCACGACGGCCTCGTTGCCTGCGTCGCACAGCAGCTGGAAGCCGCTGCTGCCCTTGATGGCGACGATGCGCCCGCCCCGCAGCCACTCTGCCGCGGTGGTCACGGGCATCGATAGCTGGGGACCACACCTCGGGCAGGCCGTGACCTGCGCGTGGAAGCGGCGATCGGCGGGGTCGTCGTACTCGGCCTGGCAGGCCTCGCACAGCGGGAAGGCGGCCATGGCGGTGCGCTGCCGGTCGAAGGGCGGGGCGCCGGCCAGCGAGTAGCGCGGCCCGCAGGCGACGCAGGAGATGAGCTCGTAGCCTTCGCGCCGAGCGCTGGGGGTGTCGAGCTCAGCGAGGCAGGCGTCGCAGGTGGCGAGGTCGGGCGGGAGGGTGGGCCGGGCGTGAGGGGCGTCCTCACTCGGTCGGATCACGAAGGACGCCTCCTCGGCGACCTCCGCGATGTCGATGGCGTAGACCACCACCGCCTCGATGGGAGGTGGGGCCTCACCGAGCGCTCCCTCGATGTCGTCACAGGCCTGGCCCTGCACCTCGATCCACACGCCGTCGCTGGCGTTGTGCACCCAGCCGGTGAGGCCGAGGGCGCGGGCGGTGCGCAGCACCCACGGCCGAAAGCCGACGCCCTGAACCTGCCCCTCCACCCGCAGGCGCCGGCGGGTGACGGCTATGCGGTCACGTCCAGCGCCTCGATCCCCATGCCGGTGCGGTCGAGCAGGGTGCCCTCGAGGCTGCCGCAGGCCGGGCAGACGGTGAGGTGGTGCTCGGGCAGGTAGACCTCGGCGCAGCCATCGCAGCGGGCGCGCACGTGGGTGAGCTTCAGGTCGAGCTCGGCGCCCTCGGCCGGGGTGCCGGTGGCGAGAGCGTCGAAGTGCAGGCGGATGCTGCCGGCGTCGAGGGCCTCGGTCTCGGCGAGCCAGCCGCGCACCCGCAGGGCCCGCTGCCCTGGGGGCACGCGCTCGACGATGGCGTTGACGAGCTGGCGGGCGAGGGCAGACTCATGCATGGGAGCTCCCAGGGGGTGGGCCACGGCGGGCCAGGTAGTGGTGGACTTCGTCGACGGCGCGCGGCACGGCCTCGGCAACCGCCGGGGACAGCCCCATCGACACGCCCTGGGGCGGCGCGATGCACACGGCCAGCACCGCCAGCCCGGCGCCTGCGGCGTCGCCATGGAGCACCTGAGCCATGCCCAGGGCGTCGGGCAGGCCCATGCCGTGGGTGGACCACAGCGGCGCGCGACCGACCTCGGCCGCTGTCAGCCAGCGCAGGGTGCCGGGGGGCTCGTCGCTCACCAGGGCGTCGACCAGCAGCAGGGGCTCGCCGTCGAGCAGGTCGATCAGGGGGACCGCGTCGCGCAGCGTGACCAGCTGCACGCCCTCGGGCGGCGCCTGTCGCAGCCGCTCGAGCACCACCAGACCTACGCCATCGTCGCCAGCCGCTGCCTGCCCGAGCCCCGCGACCCTCACCGCTCCTCCCGCGTGAGCGTGAGGAAGTGGGTCGCGCAGCTGATGCACGGGTCGTAGTTGCGGATGGCCTGCTCGGCCCGCATCGTCGCGGTCTCGTGGTCGAGCTGGTACAGGTCGTCGGCCAGCGCCCACAGGTCGGCCTCGATGGCGAGCTGGTTCTGGGCGGTGGGGGGCACGATGTCGGCGTGGGTGATGAGCCCCTCGTCGTCGACCTCGTAGCGGTGGTACAGGATGCCGCGCGGTGCCTCGCTCACCCCGTGGCCCACCCCTGCACGCAGGGGAACCTCGACCGAGGGCTCGGCCCTGAGCGCCTCGCCGTCGAGGGACTCCAAGATGCGCACCGCCTCGTCGAAGGCGAACAGCGTCTCGATGCCGCGCACCAGCAGCGACCGGAAGGGGTTGCGCACGGGGGGCGTGGCGCCGATCTCGCGGGCGAGGTCTTGCAGGTGCGCCGGGAGCTGCTCGAAGTTGAGGGCGAAGCGGGCGAGGGGCCCGACCTGGTAGAGCTGGCCGTCGAGGCGGGCGTGCAGGGCGTTGGAGCGCTCGACGTGCTCCTCGACGACGTGCTGGGGCCAGTCGCTGGCCTCGAAGCGATGCCCGATGGTGCTGGCCACCGGGCCCTCCATCAGCGGGTAGACATCGCCGGGGCACAAGGCCATGAAGGGCTGGTCGCGCTGCAGCTCCGGGAAGTCGAAGGTCGAGGTCCACCGAACGACCTTCTCCATCAGGGCGCGGGCGGTGAGCAGCTGCTCGCGCAGCGCGTCGACCTCGGTGCGGCGGGGGAGGCGCCAGAAGCCCCCGACCTTGACGTTGATGGGATGGATCTCGCGGCCGCCCAGCATGGTGACGATGGCGTTGCCGGCCTTCTTGGCGGCGAGGGCGGCCACCACCTCGTCGCGGTGGAGCTTGGCGAGCTCCATCGCGTCGGGGAGGCCGAAGAAGTCGGGGGCGTGCAGCATCGCGATGTGCAGCACGTGCGACTCGATCCACTCACCGCAGTACAGCAGCCGCCGCAGCTGGTGCAGGCGCTCTGGCACGACCACGCCCAGGGCCTGCTCGACCGCCGCACAGGCACTCATCTGGTAGGCCACCGGGCAGATGCCGCAGATGCGGGCGGTGACGTCGGGGGCCTCCAGCGCGCTGCGCCCCCGCAGGAACGACTCGAAGAACCTCGGTGGCTCGAAGATCGACAGCGACAGCTCGGTGACGCGGTCGCCGTCCCACGCCATGTGCAGGGCACCCTCGCCCTCGACGCGGGCCAGGTAGTCGACCTTGATGGTGCGCTCGCTCACAGCTCGCCCTCCTCGTCGAGGCGGCGGACCTCGGCCTCGAAGGCGGGGTCGGCCGTGGTGAAGCCCTGCCACAGTCGCCGCAGGTCGGCGCCCTTGGTTCCCGTGGTGGTGAGGACCTCGCTCATCGCCGCGGGCGTGGCCCCCCGCGAGGCACCGTAGCAGCCGAAGCAGCCACGCTGGTAGCCAGGGCACAGCCCCCCGCAGCCGGCATGGGTGACGGGGCCGAGGCAGGGAATGCCTCGGGCGACGATGACGCAGACGTTGCCTGCCAGCTTGCACTCGGTGCACACGCTGTGGTTCGGGATGACCGGCTGCCGCCCGTGGAGCAGGGCGGTGAGCACCTCGAGCAGCTGGGTCTTGTCGATGGGGCAGCCCCGCAGCTCGAAGTCGACGGGCACGTGGGCGGCGATGGGGGTGGAGGTGGCCAGGCTGTCGATGTAGGACGGCGTGGCGTAGACCTGGGCGATGTACTCGTCGACATCGGCGTAGTTGCGCAGGGCCTGGATGCCCCCGGCGGTGGCGCAGGCGCCGATGGTGACCAGCACCTTGGCGTCGGCGCGGATGGCGCGGATGCGCTCGGCGTCGTGGGGGGTGGTGATGCTGCCTTCGACGAGCGCGACGTCGTAGGGGCCGGGCTCCATGCGCCGGCTGGCCTCGGGGAAGTTGGCGATGTCGACGGCGCCCGCGATGGCGAGCAGCTCGTCTTCGCAGTCGAGCAGGGTGAGCTGGCAGCCGTCGCAGCTGGCGAACTTGAACACGGCGAGGCGGGGGCGGGTGCTCACAAGCCCCTCACGCCGAAGCGGCTGGCCGCCTGGTCCCACGACAGCACGGGGCCGGTGCGACACAGGAAGTCGCGGCCCCACTGGCAGTGGCCGCACAGCCCGATGGCACACTTCATGTTTCGCTCCATGGACAGGGCGATGCGCTCCGGAGCGACGCCCCGCTGCAGCGCCTCGCGGACGACGAAGCGCATCATCACCTCGGGCCCGCAGGTCATCACTACGGCCTGGGAGGCGTCGAACGGAGCGCGGGAAAGCAGCTGGGTGACCACGCCGACGGGCCCGTGCCAGTCGGGGGGGCCACGGTCGACGATCACCTCGACATCGAGGTCGAAGCGACCCCGCCAGCGCTGCAGCTCCTCGCGGAACAGCAGATCATCGGGGCTGCGGGCGCCGACGAGCACGAACACGCGCTCGTAGCGGGCGCGGTGGGTGAGCAGGTGCAGGATCGCGGGCCTCAGGGGCGCCAGGCCGATGCCCCCGGCCACCACCACCACGTCGCCGCCCTCGGCCTGCACGACGGGCCATGCGGTGCCGTAGGGCCCCCGCACGCCCAGGTGGGTGCCGACCTCGGTGGCGCACAGCGGGTGGGTGACCTTGCCGACGGCGCGGATGGTGTGGACGAGGCGGGTGGGGTCGGCCGGGTCGCCGCTGATGCTGATGGGCACCTCGCCATGGCCAAAGGCGTAGAGCATGGTGAACTGGCCCGGCGCGAAGGCGACGGGATGCTCGCTGGCGTCGAGGGTGAGGGTGTAGGTGTCGGCCGTCTCCTGCACCTTCGCCACCACCTCCATGGCGACCGGCGTGGTGGGGTTGGGGGTCACGGCGACCCGCCGAACACGTCGAGGCTCCGCAGGCGGGCACGCTCGAGGCGCTGGTGCACCGAGCGGAGGATCTGCCGCGCGAAGGCATGGCCGAACGCCGGGTGGAGGTGCATCTGCGCGTCGAGGGCGGGGCCGTCGAGGCGGAGCGCCGCCACCGGAAGCACCGCTACGGCGTCGACGTGCCAGGTGGTGCCGTCGAGCAGCCACGACCAGCCGAGCAGCTGGTCGGACTCCACGGTCTCCAGCGTCTCGCGGCCGCTGCGCAGGGCGACCCGACCGGAGCGGATGAGGTAGCTGGCGTCGGCATCGTGACCCTCTCGGGCGAGGTAGTCGCCGACCTCGAAGGCCTGCTCGGTGGCGCAGGTAGCGAGCCTCGCGATGTGCTCGGGGAGCAGGCCCTGGCAGAAGGGGTGGGCGGCGAGGGCGTGGGTGAGGTCGCTCATGAGGACGCTCCGGCGGCGATGGCTTCCGCGACGATGTCGATGCCGGCAGGGCACCAGCCGATGCACCGCCCGCAGCCGACGCAGCCGCTGGTTCCGAACTGGTCGTGCCAGGTGGCGAGCTTGTGGGTGAGCCACTGGCGGTAGCGGTCGCCGACGCCCTCGCGCACGGCATGCCCGTGGACGTCGCTGAAGGCGGGGTCGAAGCACGAGTCCCACCGGCGGGTGTGCACTGCGTCGCCCGACAGCTCGGTGACGTCGTCGACGGTGGTGCAGAAGCAAGTGGGGCACACCAGGGTGCAGTTGGCGCAGCCCAGGCAGCGGGTGGCCACGTCGTCCCAGTGGGGGCCCTGCAGGGCGCCGAGGAGCTGCTCGCGCACGTCGGAGGGCATCACCCGCTGGCCCTGTCGCGCGGCGGCGGCGGCTCGCTCGGGTGCCTCGGGGTCGGCCGCGGGACGGGTGGGGAGCTGGTCGACGAGACGCTGGCCGGCCTCGGAGCCGACCTCGACGACGAAAGGCCCGTCGACGTGCTCGGTGAGGCACAGGTCGAAGCCCGAGGTGACCCGGGGCCCAGTGCCCATCGACGTGCAGAAGCAGGTGGGGGAGGCGGTGGCGCACTGCACGGCGACCAGCAGCAGGTCGGCGCGACGGGAGGCGTAGGTGGGGTCGGCGAAGGGGGACTGCAGCAGCACCCGGTCTTGGATGGCGATGGCGGCGGTGTCGCAGGCGCGGAGCCCCAGCAGGGCGAGGGGCGCGTGGGGGGCGGGCCGGTCGTCGAAGGTGAGGGTCTCGGCCTGGCGGGCGCGCCACAGCTCGACCCGCGGCGGGAACAGCCAGCGCTTGGCGGCGTCGGGGCCGACGGTGAAGCCGAACAGCGCGTCGTCGTCGCGGGCCTCGAGGCGGACCGAGCCGGGGGCCTGACGGAGGGTGAGGCCCTTGGGCAGGTCGGCGACGCCGTGGATGGGCTCGAGCACGATGGAGCCGTCGCGGGCCGTGGGGCCGATCAGCTGCCGCCCGTCGGCCTGCAGCAGCCGAAGGAGCGACTCGAGTTGGCCTCGCTGCAGCTCGCGCATGTGCTCTTCCCCCGGGCTGCCGTGAAGCAGGTTGCGTGCCAAGGGCTCGCGTCGGTCGTAGGCGGACTATCACGCATGCGGAGGTCGCACGTGGGGCAGGGCGCGCGCGAGGGTGTGCGAGCCCGCCCAGGATGGGCAGCCGTGACACTTCGTGGAACGAGGGCGTGCGAGGGCCGTCTACAGTGCACGGGGTGTTCGGAGGTCTCATGGTTCGCGGTCTGCTTCCCATCTTGTGCCTGGTGGCGTGTACCGGCGGCAGGGGAGGGGATCCGTCCACCTCCAGCCCGCCGGCGTCCGACACCGGCGTCGACGACACGGCGTTGGTGGTCGGCACGGGCGACACCGCGCTCACGGAGGTCGAAGAGCGCTTCGACGGCTCGCGCGCGGTCGACATCCTGTTCATCGTCGACAACAGCGGCTCGATGAGCGACGACCAGGCCAAGCTCGCGAGCGGCTTCGGCCCGGCGATCCTCGCCATCCTGGCCAGCGGGGTCGACTGGCACGTCGGGGTCATCACCACCGACACCGACGACCGCACCCACTCGGGTCGCCTGGTGGCCTCCCCCAACGGGGATCGGTGGCTCGATGCCGACACGCCCTTCGTCGACGAGGCCTTCGCGGTGTCGGTGACGGTGGGCGACAGCGGCTCGGGCGACGAGCGGGGGCTTGAGGCGCTGCAGCTGGCCCTCGTAGACCACGCCGACGGCGTCAACGCCGGGTTCCGGCGTGACGAGGCGGCGCTGCACACGGTGGTGCTGAGCGATGAGAACGACGCCAGCCAGGGACTCGTCCTCGACGACTTTGCGGCCTGGTACGAGGCCCTCGCGCCCGAGCCCGAGGACGCGGTGTTTCACGCTGTGGTCGGCACCGACGCATCGGGGCCGTTCGACGCGCTGACCGCTGGCCATCGGTACATCGAGCTGGCAGAGGCCACCGGCGGCAGCGTCGCCGACATCACGCGGGTCGACGAGGCCGACTACAGCCTGCTCGACGACGTGCTCGTGCCGCCGCCGCTGTCGCAGCTGCCCCTCGCCGAGCTGCCCGCGCCCGGATCGGTCACCGTGGAGGTGGCCCGCGCGTCGGGGGTCGTGGAGTCCCTCACCGAGGGCGTGCAGTTCGAGGTGGTGGCGTCGACGAGCGAGGCCGTAGTCCACCTCGACGGGGTGGTGACCCAGAAGGGCGACGAGGTGGTGGTGCGCTACCGCGTGCCGTGAGCGATGTCGTGGCGGGTGTGTATGCGGGCTGGCTGGACGCCTGGCTCCAGGGCCCCCTCCGCAGTGAGCCCGAGGCCCGCTGCGATGCCTGCCCGCGGTGTGCCTCGCCGCGCCCTAGCGAGGTCCCCTTCACCCTCGACACCAAGTGCTGCGGCTACCAGCCGAAGCTGCCGAACTACCTGGTCGGTGGGGTCCTCCGAGACGGCGGGGAGGGGGCGGCGACGCTGCGGGAGCGCATCGAGGCCCGGGTGATGGTCACTCCGCTGTCGGTCGGCGTGCCGCCCGCCTACGCCGCGCAGTGGAGCCATGTGGAGCGCACCACGGGCTTCGGTTCTGACCCCGGCCTGGTCTGCCCGCACTTCCACGAGGGGCGCTGTCGGATCTGGGCCCACCGCGACGCGGTGTGCAGCACCTGGTTCTGTCGGTTCGACCGCGGGGAGGCGGGGCATGCCTTCTGGCTGGCGCTCCGGAGCCTGCTGCAGACGCTGGAGACCGACCTGTCTCGCTGGGCGGCTGCAGAGCTGGGCCTCGACCCGTCGGCGCGCCCGATGGGCTGGGGCGACTACCGCGGCGACCCCGAGGCGTTCTATGTCGCGGCGGCGGAGCGGGTGGGCGCTCTGAGCGCGGCCGACGTGCGACGGGTGGGGGGATTCGGGCTGCGGGTGCGTATTCGTGAGGCGCGGGCCGCGTTTCGGCTTCGTGAGGGGCTGGCTTCGACGTAGCGGCCCCGCGGCGTCAGTTCGTGCCGGTGGTGGTGACGGTCTCCACGGGCAGGGTCTCCCACTGCACGCCCTCCAGCAGGCCTGCCATCCGGCCTTCGATGGCGGCGTAGGGCCCTGCATGGGGAAAGACGGCCATCACGGTGTGGTCGATGAGGGTCGTGCCAGCGGGCACCCCCTGGTTGGCGGGGCCGCCTGGCTCGATGGCGTCGTTCGCCCGAGAGATGAAGTAGGGGTCGTAGTTCGACGTGGAGTGGATCCACCGCGGGGGCTCTCGGTAGCCCCAGCCGATGCCCCAGGTGCCGTCGGACACATGGGCCCATGCCCCGGCCGGGTCGTCGGTGAACACCCAGGGGGCGGTCAGGCCCGACTGCACCGACTGCCAGGGCCGGATCGTCTCGACGGCGTCGTCATACGCCTGTAGCTGGGTGTCGTCGGTGATCTCGACCCAGGCCTTGACCCATAGCTCGGGGTGGCGGTCGAACATCCAGAAGGTGTAGCGCGCATCGTAGTCGGCCATCTGGGTGTCGGCGGTCACGATGGCCACCACGGGCCCGTCGGCGACCACGACGGAGGTGGCGACGTTGGTGAGGGGCGTGTCCATCCACGTCTGCGACCGGGTGTTCACGCCGTTGCCGTACAGGCCATCGGTCTGGCTGGTGAGGACCGGGCTTCCGTCGATGCTGAGCGTCGAGACCAGGCCGCCACGGGAGGGGTCGAGCACCACCTTCGTTCGGCCATTCGACAGGCCTCCCACCTCGACCTGCAGGTCGGTCGGGTAGGTCGCGTCGACCCCCTCGGTGCCGAAGGTGAGGTAGTAGAAGACGGTCTCGCCAGCGCCGAGGATCTCGATGGTGTCGGGGTCGCCGTCGGTGTCGTGGAGGAAGGCCACCGTGCCGACCCCGTCGCCGATGGGGTCGTCGGAAGGCACCTTGGCGTCGAGCCCCCACACCCCGTCGAGGAACTGGCTGGGCAGCTCGATGGGGGCGCCGGCGGTGGGCTCGTAGACGACACGGATGCTCCGCGTCTCCACAGGCTCGGTCACCCCCGCGTCGACGAGGGCCGAGGACAGGTCGACGTTCACGAGCAGGGGGGGACCTTCGAGGTCGACGGACGCACCGGTGATGCGGATCGGAAGGCGGTAGCTCACGTCGGGGCCGGGCTCGGTGCCGGTGTCGGTGGCGGTGTCGGTCCGTGGGGTGTCGACGACCCCGTCACAGTCGTTGTCGACCCCATCCACGACCTCGGCGGCGTCGGGGTGGATGTCGCTGGAGGCATCGTCGCAGTCGCCGGCCACCGAAGCGAAGCCGAAGGGCATGGCGCAGGCCTCGATGGCGTCTGTGCCGCCGTAGCCATCCCCGTCGCCGTCGCGGTACCACGTCGGGAGGAGCCCGTCGTCGGTCTGCCCGTCGCAGTCGCCGGTCGGCGTGGCGGTGGGGTCGCCGGTGGTGCCCGGGCTGCTCTGGGCACAGGCGCTGCCGAGAAGACACAGGGCAAGCCAGGGTGCGTGAAAGCGATTCATGCTGCATGCTAGCATCGGCCTTCATGGCTCACCTGATGCATGGCTGCTGGTCCGTTTGGCTGCTGTTCGCCGCGCCCGCGGCGTGGGCCGTCGACCTCGATGGGGATGGGTACGAGCCCCCTGCCGACTGCGACGATGCAGATCCCGGTGTGCATCCCGGGGTTCCGGAGATCTGGTACGACGGCACCGATGCCGACTGCGGGGGGGCAAGCGACTTCGACCGCGATGGCGACGGCGTCGACTCTGCCACCTATGGGGGGGCCGACTGCGACGATGCCCGCGCCGACGTGCATCCTGGCGCCGACGAGGTCTGGTACGACGGCGTCGATCAGAACTGCGACGGGTGGGACGACTTCGATGCCGACGCCGACGGCTACGTGGCGGCGGCTCATGGCGGCACCGACTGCGACGACGCCGACCCGAGCAGGAACCCAGGCGCCGCTGATGTGCCTGGTGACGGCAACGACCAGAACTGCACCGGCGCCGATCGCATGGTGTCGTGGGGGAGCGGTGCCTGCGCGATGGGGGGCGGTGGTCCACCTGGGGCGCTGGCGTGGCTCGTGGCCCTAGCTGGAGGCCTCGGTCGCCGTCGGCGCTAGGCCTAGGGGCAGTCGGGAGCTGCGCCCGGCGTGCCCACATCACCACCCGACATCGGGGTCGTAGCCTGGCACCAGCTGGCCTCCAGGTCGTTCGAGCCTGCGTCTTCCAGCCCGCTCTGCACCTGCATGCTGGCGCCGGTGGGGTCGAAGCTGGAGCCCCACAGGAACTCGTCGATCAGCAGCCCGTCGAAGGTGATGACCAGCTCGTCGCCGCTCTGGCCGAGCTGCATGCCCCCCGATGAGGCGGAGTTGTAGACGTAGTCGGGGGTGACCCCACCGTTGGCCAGCGGGCTGGCCTCTACGGCGAACACCGCGTAGCCTCCGGCCGGCACGACCACCGAGGGGTCGGCGACCGTGAAGCTGTTGGTGCCGAGGTCGGAGAACACCCAGCCGTCGCACAGCGGCACGTCGACGCCGGTGACGTTCTTCACCTCGAACCACTCGCCGAAGCTGTCGCCGACCGCGGCGGGGTTGATCATCAGCTCGGTGATCACCAGGTCGCCCGCAGCGATGAGCCCCTCGTCGCACAAGCCGTCGCAGTCTTCGTCGACGCCGTCGCGGGTCTCGGCCACCCCGGGGTTGATGTCGGGGTCGGTGTCGTCGCAGTCGGTGCCGCCCGAGTAGTCGGCCGCGTAGCCGTCGAGGTCGGTGTCGGCGCCGTCGGTGCCGTCGCAGTTCTCGTCGACGCCGTTGCCGAACAGGTCGGTGATGCCGGGATGGACCCCCGCGTCGCTGTCGTCGCAGTCGTCGGCGCTGTACGACTCGCCCACGTCGCTGCAGTCGCCGTCGCTGGCGTCGACGGTGGTGCCCGCGTCGGTGCCGTAGCCGTCGTTGTCGGCGTCGAGGTAGCAGACCACCGTGTCGGACCCGTCGCAGTCTTCGTCGATGCCGTTGCCTGCGACCTCGGGAGCTCCCGGGTAGACATCGGGGTTGGTGTCGTCGCAGTCGTCGCCGTCGATGCCCTCGCCCGGGTCGGTGCAGTCGCCGTCGGGCTGGAGGGAGGTGGTGGGGCCGCCCACGCCGTCGAGGTCGCCGTCGACGTAGCAGGTGACGGTGTCGGTGCCGTTGCAGTCTTGATCGACGCCGTCGTCGGCCACCTCGGGGGCGCCGGGGAAGACGGTGCCCGCGGTGTCGTCGCAGTCGGTCGCCAGGGTGGACTCACCCGGGTCGTCGCAGTCGCCGTCGAGGGCGGTCGAGGTGCTGGAGGTGCCCACCCCGTCGAAGTCGCCGTCGTTGAAGCACTCGATGGCGTCGACGCCGTTGCAGTCTTGGTCGATGCCGTCGCTGGGGATGTCGATGCCCAGCGGGTTCACCAGGTCGTCGCCGTCGTTGCAGTCAGAGCTGGTGAGGTCTTCGCCGAGATCGTTGCAGTCGCCGTCGGAGGCCAGCACGGTGCCAGTGCCGCCGAAGCCGTCGAAGTCGCCGTCGAGGAAGCAGGTGATGGTGTCGGTGCCCGAGCAGTCCTGGTCGATGCCGTCGTCGGGCACCTCCACCGCTCCGGCGAACACCGTGGCGTCGCTGTCGTTGCAGTCCCCTGACGTGGGGGCTTCGCCCGGATCGGTGCAGTCAGCGTCGGCCGAGGTGACCGTGGTGGTGCTGCCGACACCGTCGCCGTCGAGGTCTTGGAAGCAGTCGGCGCTGTCGAAGCCGTCGCAGTCTTGATCGATGCCGTCGCCGACCACCTCGGGCGCGCCGGGGTAGCGGGTGTCGTCGGCATCATCACAGTCGTCGTCGGTGGTGGACTCCCCTGGATCGCTGCAGTCGCCGTCGGTGCCCGCGACGACCGTGGCGATGCCATAGCCGTCGAGGTCGCCGTCGAGGAAGCAGGAGACCGTGTCGGCCCCGTTGCAGTCTTGATCGATGCCGTCGTCGAAGACCTCGGCGGCCCCCGGGTTCACGGCGGGGTCGGTGTCGACGCAGTCGGTCGACACCGTGCTCTCCTGGTCGACCGCATCGCAGGAGCCGTCGGTCGCGAGCACCAGGGCTACGGTGCCGTAGCCGTCGGCATCTTCGTCTTCGAAGCAGGTGATGGTGTCGGCGCCGTTGCAGTCCTGGTCGACGCCGTCGCCGGCGACCTCGGGGGCGCCGGGGAAGCGGGTGCCCGAGGTGTCGTCGCAGTCGTCGCTGGTGGTGGACTCACCCAGGTCGTCGCAGTCGCCGTCGAGGCCGATCACGGTGGCGGGGGTGCCGAAGCCGTCGAAGTCGCCATCGGCGAAGCACGTGGTGGCGTCGACCCCGTTGCAGTCTTGGTCGATGGTGTCGTCGGCCACCTCGGGGGCGCCGGGGAACACCGCGCTGTCGGCGTCGTCGCAGTCGCTGGAGGTGGTGTCTTCGCCGGGGTCGGTGCAGTCGCCGTCGCTCGCGAGCAGCGTGGTGGGCCCGCCGAAGCCGTCGAGATCGAGGTCCGCGACGCAGGTGACCGTGTCGGTGCCCGAGCAGTCCTGGTCGATGCCGTCGTCGGGCGTGTCGTAGGCGCCGGCGAACACGGAGACATCGCTGTCGTCGCAGTCGCCGGAGGTGGGGGACTCCCCTGGGTCGGTGCAGTCGGCATCGACCGAGGTGACGGTGACCGAGGAGCCGACACCGTCGCCATCGAGGTCTTGGAAGCAGTCGGCGCTGTCGCTGCCGTCGCAGTCCTGGTCGATGCCGTCGCCTACGGTCTCGGGGGCGCCGGGGAAGCTGGTGGGATCGGCGTCGTCGCAGTCGTCGTCGGTGGTGGACTCGCCGGGGTCGGTGCAGTCGCCGTCGTCGGCGATCAGCGTAGCGGTGCTTCCGTAGCCGTCGAGGTCGGCGTCGACGAAGCAGGTGACGGTGTCTTCGGTGTCGCAGTCTTGATCGATGCCGTCGTCGGCCACCTCGGGCGCGCCCGGGTAGACGGTGCCGTCGGTGTCGTCGCAGTCGCTCGACACGAGGCTCTCGAGGTCGGCCGTGTCGCAGCTGCCGTCGGGGGCGAGCACCAAGACGGGGGTGCCGAAGCCGTCGGCATCGGCGTCGACGAAGCAGGTGGCCGTGTCGGTGCCGTCGCAGTCCTGGTCGGTGCCGTCGTCGGCCACCTCGGGCGCCCCGGGGAACACCGTGCCGTCGAGGTCGTCGCAGTCGTCGTCGGTGGACGACTCGCCCAGATCGTCACAGTCGCCGGCGAGACCGACCACGACCGCCGGGGTGCCGTAGCCGTCGCCATCCCCATCGTCGAAGCAGCTGACCGCGTCGACGCCGTTGCAGTCTTGGTCGATGCCGTCGTCGGCTGTCTCGGTGCTGCCCGGGTAGGCGTCGGGGTCGTTGTCGTCGCAGTCGCTGCTGGTGAGGGACTCGTCGGGGTCGGTGCAGTCGCCGTCGTCGGCCAGCACCACCACCGCGCCGCCGAAGCCGTCGAAGTCGCCGTCGAGGTAGCACGAGACCGTGTCGGTGCCGGAGCAGTCTTGGTCGATGCCGTCGTCGGGGGTGTCGACCGCGCCCGCGTAGCGGGTGGGGTCGTCGTCGTCGCAGTCGTTCTGGGTGACGGCCTCACCGGGGTCGTCGCAGTCGCCGTCGGGTGCGGGGATGACCACCGAGCTGCCGTCACCGTCGCCGTCGAGGTCTTCGAAGCACCCCTGCAGGTCGACCGCGTCGCAGTCTTGGTCGATGCCGTCGTCGAGGATCTCGGGGGCACCGGGGTAGATCGTGTCGTCGGTGTCGTCGCAGTCGGTGTCGACCTCGGACTCGCCGAGCAGCGGGTTGCAGGCCCCCAGCGGGTTGGCGAGGGCGGGGCCAGCGCCGAAGTCGTCGCCGTCGCCGTCGGCGAAGCAGGTGACGCTGTCGAAGCCGTTGCAGTCTTGGTCGACGGTGTCGTCGGGGACCTCGGGGGCGCCGGGGAACACGGTCGCATCGAGGTCGTCGCAGTCGCTGGACAGCGTCGACTCGCCGTCGGCGAGGTCGCAGGAGCCGTCGCTGGCCAACACCACGACGCCCTCGCCGTAGCCGTCTTGGTCGGCATCACGGAAGCAGCTCACGGTGTCTTCGTTGTCGCAGTCCTGGTCGACGCCGTCGTTGGGAACTTCGGGAGCGCCTGGGAACACCGTGTTCCGCGTGTCGTCGCAGTCGGTGTCGACGGCGGACTCCCCTGGGTCGTCGCAGTCGCCGTCGGGCCCGACCACCACGACCTGGCCGCCGAAGCCATCGAAGTCGGCGTCTTCGAAGCAGCTGATGCTGTCGACGCCGTTGCAGTCCTGGTCGATGCCGTCGTCGGGCGTCTCGGGCGCACCCGGGTAGCTGTAGGGGTCGGTGTCGTCGCAGTCGGTGTCGAGGGACGACGCGCCGATGGCCTGGCAGTCGCCGTCGGGGGCGGTGAGCTCGACCGTGGAGCCGACGCCATCGTCGTCGATGTCTTCGTAGCAGGTCGTCGCGTCGTCGCCGTCGCAGTCTTGGTCGATGCCGTCGCCGGGCTGGTCGACGGCGCCGGGGAAGGTCGCTGCGTCGGTGTCGTCGCAGTCGCCGGGCAGTGCGGTCTCGAAGGGGTCGTCGCAGTCGCCGTCGGGGGAGGCGAGCACGACGTAGTCGTTGCCGTAGCCGTCGTTGTCGGCGTCTTCGTAGCAGCCGGCCGTGTCGCTGCCGTCGCAGTCTTGGTCGATGCCGTCGGAGAGCACCTCGGAGGCGCCCGGGTAGGTGGCGGGATCGGTGTCGTCGCAGTCGTCGTCGAGCTCGGAGACGCCGGGGTCGTAGCAGTCGCCGTCGGGCTCGAGCACGGTGACCATCGAGCCGTGCCCGTCGAGGTCGGCGTCTTCGAAGCAGGTGACGGTGTCGGTGCCGGAGCAGTCTTGGTCGATGCCATCGTCGGGGATGTCGGTGGCGTCGGGGTTCACGCTGGCGTCGGTGTCGTCGCAGTCGCCGGCCAGCTCGCTGAAGCCGTCGCCGTCGTCGTCGTACAGGTCGGTGTCTTCGTCGGTGATGCCGTCGCAGTCGTCGTCGATGCCGTTGGGCAGCTCGACGGCGCCGGGGTGCACTGCCTCGTCGGTGTCGTCGCAGTCGCCCTCGCAGGTGCTGTAGCCGTCGCCGTCGACATCGACGCACTCGACGACCTCGATCGACGCCACGCACAGGGCCGAGGCGCCCCGAGGGTCGCTGGCCGACAAGGCCAGGGTGTGGGCGCCGATCGACAGCCCCTCGAGGACCCGGTCGACGCCCCCGGCGGCGTCGGGGCTACCCTGGAACAGGGTGCCGTCTCGGTCGGACACCAGGGTGACCGCGATGGGGTCGCCGTCGGGGTCGGTGACGGTTCCCTCGAAGCGCAGGCTCTCGCCTTCTTCTACGATGGCGCCCGGCAGCGGCAGCTCGACGGAGCACGACGGGCCCTCGTTGGGCGTCGGCACGATCTGGACCTCGTCGCGGGCCTGGCGGCCCCGGAAGTCGGTGACCACGATCTCGAGGGTATGGGGTGCATCGGAGAGCATCACGTCGATGCCTGCATTGCCTCCGGCGCAGGGGCCGAGCGTCTCCTTGGTCGCGAGGATGCCGTCGGCGGAGCTCGCCAGGCTGACCGTGTCGTCGCCGCCGTCGATCTGTGCGCAGAAGGTCACCGGCTCGAGGGGGTCGAAGGAGGCCCCATCGACGGGCACCACGATCTTCGCGATGGGCTCCGAGCTGATGTCGGCCACCGAGATGTCGTTGCTGCAGGCCGCGAGGGCCGCCATCATCACCAGGTTCCAGCGGACCATGGGGCCTCCTCGCGATGTCACTCTAGCTCACCACCGGGGGTACGCCTCCCGCACCGCACAGGGTCAGGCCGAAGCGAGCTCCGCGCGCAGCGACGCCACCAGCCGCTCTCGGATCCACCGATGCCCCGCATCGTGGTGCCACCGCTCGTGCCAGGCCACCTTCATGTCGAAGGGGGGGAGGGGCAGCGGCGGTTCCCGCAGCACGAGGCCGAAGCGCTGCGCGGCCATCTGGGCGAAGCGCCTGGGCAGCGTGGCGATGAGATCAGACGCTGCGACGAGCTCGGGGGCGGTCTGGAAGTGCCGGGTGCGCATGGCCACGCGTCGGCGCAGGCCCTGGCGCTCCAGGGCGTCGTCGACCACCCCACCCGGCGTGCCGCCCGGCGCGACCAGCAGGTGGGGAAGCGAGGCATAGGTGGCCAGGTCGAGGCCGTCGACCTCGGGGTGATCGGGGCGGAGGAGGACCACGAAGGTCTCCTTGCCCACGCCGACGCTCCGGACCGAGGCGCCCCCCTCGCGGATGGGCGACAGCGCGAGGTGGGCGTCTTGTCGGAGCACGTCGGCCATCGACCAGCCCGTGGGGGCCGAGACGAGCACCACGTCGATCCGAGGCGCGGCACGCGACAGGTCGGCGAGGGGGCGAGGGAGCATGCTGCCCTCGGCGAAGTCGGTGCTCACGATGCGCAGCTCACGGTCGTCGTGGGCGGGGTCGAAGGTCGTCGGCGACAGCACCTGTCGCTCCAGCACGCCGAGGGCGTCGAGGAGCGGGGCCCGCAGCGCCAAAGCCCTCGGGGTGGGCTCGAGGCCGCCGCTCTCCCGGACGAACAGCGGGTCGTCGAGCAGATCGCGGAGGCGCTGCAGGGCGCGGCTGATCGCGGGCTGGCTGCGACCGATGCGGCGAGCGGATCGGGTGACAGACCGCTCCTCGAGCAGCACGGCCAGCACGACCAGCAGCGACAGGTCGAGTCCATACAAATGCTCTAGACGCATGTAGATCATCCAATGAATGCATTGGGAACATAGCGTGGAGGGAAGCATCTTGGAGACGTGGCCGGAGCGACCGGCCTCGAACCTCACCAAGGAGAACGACATGCACGCCATCATCGGAGCCACGGGACGGACGGGGCGCATCGCCGCCGAGACCCTTCGCAGCTGGGGCCTGCCGGTTCGCGCCGTCGTGCGCTCGCCCGACAAGGCCCACGACCTAGCCGCCCGCGGGGCCGAGGTGGTCGCCGCCGATCTGGACGACGAAGCCAGCCTCGTGGAGGCCCTGAGGGGCGCGACGAGCCTGTACTTCCTCACCACGCCGCCGTTCGATGCCGCCGACCCGGTCGCCGTAGCCATCGCCCGCGGGGAGCGGGTCGTGCGCGCCGCGAAGGCGGCTGGGGTCGGCCACGTGGTGCTGCTGTCGAGCGTGGGCGCGCAGCACCCCGAGGGCACCGGCCCCATCCGGTCGCTGCACGCCGTGGAGGAGGCGCTGAAGGCCTCGGGCCTGCCGTCGACCTTCCTGCGAGCGGGCTACTTCGCGCAGAACTGGGAGCAGGTGGCGGCGCCCGCCACTTCAGACGGCGTGCTGCCCACCTTCCTCCTTGCGGGGGTGCCGCTGCCCACCGTCGACGTGCGGGACATCGGCCGGGTCGCCGCCGAGCTCCTCGCTGAGGGTCCCCGGGGCGTGCGGGTCGTGGAGCTGGCCGGGCCGTCCGACCCTACGCCGGAGCAGGTGGCTGCCGCCTTCGCCGACGCCACGGGTCGCTCCGTGCAGCTGGCGGCCTACCCGGCGCAGGCCGCCGAGGGGGCCCTCGCTCAGCAAGGGCTGCCCGGCCCCATCGCTGCGATGTACGCCGAGATGTACCGAGGCATCGCCAGCGGTCTGGTGGCGCTGGAGGGCACGCCGGTTCGCGGGAGGGTGCCCCTGGCCGACAGCGTGCGCGGCGTGCTGCCGGCCTGAGCCTCAGAGGGTGACGCAGCCCTGCGCCATCTTGCACGAGGTCTCGCAGTCGCTGGCGCCTCCGCAGGTGAGGGTGCACTGGCGGCTGCAGGCGTCGAGGTGGCAGGTCTCGCTGCCCTCGCCGCAGGTGACCACGCAGCCATCACCGGCGCAGCCGATGTCGCAGGTGGTGGCCTGGCAGCTGACGTTGCAGTCGCCTCCGGCGCAGGTAGTGGCGCAGCTGTCGCCCTTGCAGGTGAGTTCGCAGCCCCCGCCGTCGCACGACAGGTCGCACTCGGGCCCGTCGCAGGTAAGGTCGCAGCCGCCCTCGTCGCAGGAGGTCGGGCTGTCGCAGTTGGCGCCCAGGCAGCTGCCGTCGTCGCCGGCCGCACCGCCGCCGCAGGCGACGCAGAAGAACAGGATCAGGGTACGCAGGTTCATGGGGTCTTCACCTTGTTGCCGACACCCATCTTCGAGGTCGGAAGCTTCTTCTTGCCCGACAGGTTGCGGCTGTAGGCAAGGGTGTTGTGGTTGCCGACCAGCTCTACCTTGCTGACACCGTCTGCGTCGACGGTGTTGTCGTTGCCGACGACCTTCACCAGGCCGCAGTCGCCGGTGAGCGTCACCGCCAGGCGGTTGCCCTCGAGGGTGACGGCCTGGCCTTCGCACGCGAAGGTCTTGTCGTGGGCGTTGCCGTCGAGCTTCAGGGTGCCGGCCTGGGCCATGCCGAGACTCACCAGTAGCAGTGCGATCATCTGTCCTCCTCCCGGCATCGCCGGATAGGCGCATCGTGCTCTGGGCCTGCTGTGAACCGGTTCACAAAGGGGGTGAGGTGCCGAAAGACAAGCTGACTCCGACCGAGCAGCGGCTCCTCGACGCACTGGTGTCCCGCCATGGAGCGGTGGCCAGCCATGGGGAGCTGCTGGCCGAGGTGTGGGGGCTGTCCGCCGACAGCCCGACCCGCCGGCTGTACGCGACCATCGAGCGCCTGCGCAAGAAGATCGAGCGCGATCCGCGGCACCCCGAGCAGGTGTTGACCATCGGGCGGGAGGGCTACGCCTTCGCCGCCGACCGGCCCCCGGCCCCGGCCTCGGTCTCCGCCGCGGTGTCGGCGCCTCCGTCGAGGCTGGTGGGGCGGGCGGGGCTGCTGGAGGAGGGTCGACGAGCCCTGGCGAGCGGCGAGGTGGTGGTGCTGGTGGGACCCGCTGGGGTGGGCAAGACCGCGGCGGCGCGGGAGCTGGCGCCCGACGGGTGGTGGGTCGACGTGTCGGGGGCGACCGACAGCGACGAGCTGCTGTTCGCCGTGGCGAGCGCGCTGTGCCTGCCGGTCCGTGGGGGCGACCGTGCCCGGGAGTGGCTGCGGGTGGCGCGGGTGGCGGCACGGCGAGGGGTGCTGGTGCTCGACGGGGCCGAGCGGTGCACGGACGCCGTCGTCGAGGCCCTGAAGGCCTGGGCCTCGACGGGGCTGTCGGTGGTGGTCACCAGCCAGCGGCGCATCGAGGCGCCAGGGGCCGCCTCGCTGCAGGTAGGTCCCCTGCCTTCCGAGGAGGCGGTCGAGCTGTTCCTGTTGCGAGGGCCCGATGGGGGGGCGGCGGGCTCGGCGAGCGGTCGGGAGGCGCTCACGCGGCTGGTGGAACACCTCGACGGGCTGCCGCTGGCCATCGAGCTGGCGGCCCGCTGGTCGCGCCTGGCAACCCCGGAGGCGCTGTGGGCACGGGCAGAGGCGGGCCGGCTCCCGCTGTCCGCGAGCGCGTCGGAGGGGCGGAGCCCACGCCACCGCAGCCTGGCGGCGGCCCTGCGGTGGTCGTGGGAGGGCCTGGCCCCGCCGCAGCAGCGCGCCCTCGCGGCCCTGGCGCTGGCGGAGGGGGGAGTGGCGACGACCGACCTGGAGGCGCTGCTCGGCGACGAGGCGCTGGAGCTGGTGGATGCGCTGGCGGAGCGCAGCCTCGTGCGAGGTGACGGGGAGCGGATCGAGGTGCTGGGCACCGTGGCGCGGTTCGTGGCGGACGAGGTCGCGGCTCGACCCGGATGGGCCGCTCCGCTGTGGGCTCGACATGCCGCCTGCTACGCCCCCCACGGCCGCCCCGAGCGCCTGCGCGCGCGCCGCCTCGACGGCGCGAACGGCATGCTCGCCCTGGTGCCGGAGCTCGGCAACCTGGCCCTCGCGATGCGCCACGGCGAGGGGGAGGACGCCGTGCTGGCGGCGGTGGCCTGGGCGGAGGTGAAGCGGGCACTCGGGGCCCACGCGGTGGTGGTGGAGGCGCTGGAGGCGGTGGCAGCTCGCCCTCACGGCACCGGCGCCCATCGGGCTCGGCTGTGGATGGAGCTCGGGGTCGCGCGACGCTACGCGGGGGATCTACCGGGTGCGCTGGTGGCCTTCGGCGAGGCCGAGGTGGGTCTCGACGAGGCGCTGCGGGCCGACCTCGACAAGGCGCTGGGCACGGCCTGGAGCTACCACGGTGACGCCGACGCGGCGCGGTCGCACCTGGAGGCGGCCTGCCGTGCCTACGCCGAGCGGGGCGACCGCTATGGGCAGGGCCTGGCGGAGGCGGAGCTGGCGACCCTCGCGATGCGTGCGGGGCGGATGAGTGCGGCCGTCGACCAGCTGCAGCGGGCGCTGGGCTGGCTTCGAGGGGTGGGGGCGCGCTTCGCGGAGTCCGTCTACCTCGGCAACCTGGGCGTGCTGCAGATGAAGCTCGGTCGGTTCGCAGCGGCGCGGGCCACCTACGGGCAGGCGCTGCAGGGGCATCGCGAGCTGGGGTCGTCGCGCTTCGAGGCCCTCACCCTGAGCAACCTCGGCCTGCTGAGTGCCCTGGAGGGGGATGGGCACGCTGCCATCGCGCACTACCGGCGGGTCATCGAGCTGGCTGCGTTCGACGGCGACGAGCGCGACGTGGCCATCGCCCGGGGCAACCTGGCCTGGTCGTTGCTGGGGAGCGGCGAGCTGGTCGAGGCCCGCCGGCAGCTCGACCTGGCCTGCGACGTATTCGCGTCGGCGCAGCTGCCCTATCCGTCGACCGATGCGGCGCTGACGCGGGCGTGGCTGTGTCGGGCGGAGGGCGACCTCGACGGGGCGCAGGCCTCGCTGGAACAGGCGGAGTCCCTCATCGAGACCCACGGGTTCGAGGAGCACGCGCCCAGCCTGGCCGCCCAGCAGGGGCTGCTCGCCGCGGCTCGGGGCGACCAGGAGCAGGCGACCCACTGGCTGGTGGAGGCCGAGGGAGCGGCTCGGTCCGCTGGGCTGTCGGAGGGGTGGGACGGCGCGGTGTACCTCGCCCAGCTGCGAGCGGTCTGTCGCGCTGGGTAGGTAGCCGGGCGCTACGCCGCAGGGCGTGTGAGCTCAGTTGGCGTCGATGCGAGCCAGGCCGCCGTCGGGCAGCTGCACCAGCAGGAAGGGCGCCATGTCGAGGACGGCGAAGACGTTGAGGAACTGCTGGTCGCCCACGTCGGGCACGTCGAACGTGTACTCGGCGATGCCGTCGTCGGTCGCGTCGAGCTCGACGGTGAAGGCACCCGCCGGGGCACCCTCGACGATGGACGAGGTGCCGAAGTCGAGGTCGGTCAGCAGCGGAGCGCCCCCCACCCACAGGTCGACCTGGCCGACGCCGTCAGCGGCGTGGAAGATGCGCAGGTTGTTGGTGCCGGGCTCGCCGTCGGGGCACGTCTTGAGGAAGGCGGTGTCGAGGTTGGCCACATCGTCGAAGGCCACGGCGGTGTAGTCGGTGTTCGGGCGCAGGCGCTCAGTGAACGAGGTGACCGGGGCGCCGCCCGCGGCGGCGATGGTGAAGGTGTGACGCCCGGCGGGGAGGTCGACGTAGCCCGTGCCCTCCTGGAAGCCGAGGCCTCCCACGGCGAGGGTGTCGGGGCCATTGACGTAGACGTCGACGGCGGGCGCATCCGCCGACAGGTGCAGCACGCGCACGCCGGACGGCGGAACGGCGCGACCCTCGACGACGGCCGTGCTGCCGTCGGGCAGCCACGCGACCAGGGATGGAGCGCCGTCGGCGTCGGTCACCGCGAAGACGTTGACGAAGATGCCCGCGCCGAGGTCTGGCACGTCGAAGGTGAAGTCCCAGCGGTTGTCGCCGTCGGCATCGAGGCCGACCTTCAGCTCACCGGCGGGCACGTCGACCACGGTGCTGCCGCCGAAGGGGAGGGTGCCGATGGTGGTCTTGAGGTTCAGCGCGCGGATCTTGGCATCACCGACGGCGGCGGCCGCGTGCACGACCTGCAGTCGCACGTCGCCCGGAGCGATGTTCCGATCGTCATCGACCAGGGCGAGGGCCCCGATGGCGGCTAGCTCGTCGATGGCGACGGCGGAGTACTTGCGGCCCTGCATCAGGTCGAGGTCGACATCGAGCACGGCGTCGTTGGGGGTGGTGCCCGCAGGCGACACCTTCACGTTGGTCATGCCGGGGGGCAGTGCGACGTAGCCGGTGCCCTCGGTGAAGTTGAGGCCCGTGATCGCCGCCGGCTGTGCGTTGTCGACGAACACATCGACCGCGGGCGCGTCGGGCGACAGGTGCAGCACGCGCACGTCCTGAGCGGAAGCAGGGGCGGTGAGGGCGGCGACGAGGGCAAGCGAGATCATGGTTTCTCCGTGGTGGGACCCCGCAGGGGGTCGTTGTTTGAACATCCTTTGTGTAGTGTTTGGATAGGGTGGGCGATGTCAAAGCCTGTCTCGCGCACGGCGAGGGGACAGGCGCCGCGGAGGGGCACTACTCCGACTTGGACTCGAGGTCGGCGAAGCGCTGGGCGAGGGTGCGCACGAAGCAGCCCGCCCAGGTGTCGAGACCCAGCCCCACCTCGAGGGTCTGCCGGGTGACCACGTTCAGCACCACCTCGGTGACGCTGCGCACGGTCGACGAGCGGCGGGAGTCGTTGACCAGGGCCATCTCCCCGAAGGCGTCGCCTGCGTGCAGCTCGCGGATGACCCCGCGGCGCGCGCTCTCCACCATGCAGCGACCGCGCACGATCACGTAGGCCTCGTCGCCCGGGTCGCCCTCGGCGACGATGACCTCGCCGGCGGGCACCACCCGGGTGGGCAGCTGCCAGCCGCCCCGTCGGAAGCGCTCGAGCTCGCTGCGGAAGGCGGCCGCGCTGTCGTAGCGCTCGGCAGGGTCCACTGAGAGGGCGCGCATGGCGATGGCCTCGAGGCCCTTGGGCACGATGGCGTCCTTCACCACCTCGGACGGCAGCGGGATGTGGCCCTGCACGGCCTTCTGCATCGCCTCGATCATCGAGCGGCCGCGGTGGGGCGGCCGGCCGGCGAGGATGGAGTACAGCAGCCCACCCAGGGTGTACACGTCGGTCTGCTCGCCGGCGTTGACCCCGTCGAACTGCTCGGGCGCCATGTAGGCGGGGGTGCCGGCGAGGACCGGCTCGGTGCTCCAGGTGCCGGAGATCTCGACGGAGCTGTCGCCGTCGCCTGCCTGGGCGCGGGCGATGCCCCAGTCGAGCAGGTAGACCACGCCGAAGGCGCCCACCATCACGTTGCTGGGCTTGAGGTCGAGGTGGAGCACCCCGCGGTCGTGGGCGTAGTCGAGGGCATCGCACACCTTGATCAGCACCGACAGCAGCTGGTCGAGGTGCTCGGGCTCCAGGCGGGCCACGCCCAGCTGCCCGATGCGGTGGTGCAGGGTCTGCCCCGACACCAGCTTCATGTTGATCCACGGGTTGCCCTCGGCGTCGGTGCCGAACTCGTGGACGGGCACGATGCCGGGGTGCTCGAGCTGCCCGGTGACCTGGGCCTCGGCCAGGAACTGCTCGCGGGCGCGCTCGGTGTCGACGGTGAGGACCTTGAGGGCGGTGCGTCGGAGCAGCACGGGGTCGTAGACCTGGTGGACGTCGCCGGAGCCTCCCTTGCCGACGATGCCTTCGTCTTCGAAGCGCAGCTTGTGGAGGGGGGAGGGGGCGGGCGGTGTGGCCTGCGGGGTGTCGACGATGGTCTGGTCGGCGTCGAGGACGGTCGGGTCGGCGTCGAGGACAGTCGGGGCGCCGGGATCGTGGCCCGCGCCGGTCGGTGGCTCGTCGCGACGGCTCATCGGCTCCTCCAGGGTCCCATCATGCCTCATGGAGGTGCACCGCCGTCGCTCAGGCGCGCTGCCACGTGGTGCGTAGTCCCAGGGCTCACCGTTTGCTCACGCCCAGCACGATGCAGTGTCACTGTCACGCCTGTTTCCAGGTTCCACCGCGCGAGGCACTCACCGAGCATCGAGGCGGTCCCGGCGGTGTGATTCACCACAGAGGTTCACAGAGGTTCACAGAGGGGTCACGAGGCGACTCTCCGGTAGATGTTCCAGTATCTCCTTCGTTCAGACGCCGCTTCTAGGTCGCCAGGCCCCAGCCGTCGGAGCCCCCGACCTCTGTCATTCCTCTGTGTACCTTTGTGTTCTCTGTGGTGCCTTTTACGCCGCTTGCATCGACGCCGACGACCACCGACGGGTT